>JAKBLM010000038.1 GCA_021832085.1 Acidobacteriota bacterium
GGTTCGAAACGCCACCCCCCGGCGTTTCGAACCGGGCTGCAGGCCCTTCGCGAAATCAGCGGCCGACAAAGAAAACGTCAGACCCAATTTGCTGAACTTGACGGACACAACTCCGCAAATCTACCTTGGCAATCTTGCCGGAGGCTACGATGGCTCCGGGAGGGCAGCTCGCCGCTGCGTCTGCGGCGTCGGCTGCGGAACTGAATTCAGTTGTTACCGGTCGGCCGGGCGTTATTCCAGTAGCGCTCTCGGGCACATTCGGGTAGCGCATGGACCGGACGCCGTATCGAAGGCCGTGCCAAAACCAAAAACTCATTCAGTCGCTCCTGAAACTAGCGGTCACATTCGGCTGCCGAAAGCCCGAAGGTCGCCAAAATAATTGGGAAATCCTGGAAAGCGAAATTCTCGACCGCAACACGAAACCCATGCCAGTTATTGAAGGAAGAAGTGATCGCGTGATACCGCTCCACGCGGCCCTCGTCGTCGAGGCGGAGCCAATGTAGGGCGGCGCCAATCGGTGCCTCCACCCACCCGAGCGCTGCTCCCGGGCGGGGTGTACCCGCCACAGCGACTGGCCCCGGTTTGAGACTTTCGCTCGCCTGCCGGATCAGCGCTGAGGATTGATATGCCTCTTGAAAGAGCACGCGTAGCCGCGCGTAGCCGTCGCCTTCCATCTCGCGCGGAATCTCAAATGGATAGTTCTCGTAGCCGCTGTAGGTACACTCGCGGCGGAGATCATGGCCGATTCCGGATGCTCGTCCCACTGGCCCGAGAAGATTCAAATCCCTGGCACTTTCTGGTGTGACCTTGCCGACATCTTCCAGTCGATCGAGGAAGCTACTGGTGAAATACAACCGTCCTTCGATCGCATGAAGCCGTTTCACAGCCTCGGAAACTTCCCGATTCAGCTCGTCAAGCGCAGTCTTCTCGAAATCGCGCCGCAACCCTCCCGGGACGTTCATGCCGAACAGGTAGCGATGGCCGGTGAATTGGCACGAAGCCCGCAACAGCTGCTCTTCGATGATGGTGACCTGGGAACCGGCCACAGCCAGCGCGGTCGATTCGCAAATGCCCGCGATCGTTCCTGCGTGGTGGCGCAAACGCTCGAGTTCAGCCAGCACAACCCGTAGTTGCCTGCCGCGCGGCGGGACGTCGAGATTCCAGATTCGTTCGACTGCCTGGCAAAAGCCCAGCGAATGGGCAAAAGAGGCCGTGGCCGCAAACCGTTCGGCGAGCAGCAGCGCCTGGTCCACTGTCTCGCCTTCGGCGACTTTTTCTACGCCGCGATATTTGTAAAAAAGCCTTGGCACCGCGCGCACCACGTCTTCGCCCACGGTCTCAAGAATGAAATGCAACGGCTCGCCTATCCCGCCTTCGTACACGGGTCCCATCGGCATGGCAAAAGCCCCGGGATCCTGTACGACGAGCAAGGGGCGCCATTCGGAATTCGGGCGCCGCTCGAAACGCGCTCGGTTCGCGTCCACCTGCTTGCGCTGCGGTGCGAGACCCTCCGGCCAGATCTGGTCATGGAGAATGAAGTCCCCCAGACGAGGATGCCCTTCAAATTGCAACCCGAAAAGATCTTCCGCTTCGCGCTCGTGCCAATCGGCCGCGTGGACCTGGGCGCTGATGCTCGGAACCGAATTCACCCCGGAGGGCAATTCGAGCAAAACGCTGATCCAGCCTGAACCCGGCACGAGGAAAAGACAGGAAAGAGACCAGCCGTTTGGCCGTTCCTCGACGATCAGTCCACCCAATCCACAACCACAATCCCAGAAAAGGAATCGGCAAAGCTCAGGCAGTATTTCCCTCTTCTCCAGGACGACGGTGTAGATGATTCCAGCCTCGCCATCCCGAATTTCTGCCAGGCCAAAGCGTTCCCGAACCGCCTCGATCAATGCGCGAATCTCCATGGGCTCGGCGGAAGGTACTAACGGAAGCTGCGCGCTCATCTCAACGCCCTCCCAATTGCATCGCCGCAAGATGCAAGAGGTGATGCAGTGGCGCGGGCACATACACCCCCATGAAAAGCACCGGCACAGCCGCCAGCACTACGGCCACTCGGCACGAAAGCGGTAGTTTCCCAACGGAGGCCATTGCCGATCGTTCCGGCTGGCCAAAGACCATCCGATTGACGTGCATCAGGATGCCGACAAAGGCTATGACGATCAGGACGGCAAGCAGGCCCGTGACGGCGGCATGCCCCGCGCGAAAACCCGAGGCGAGAATCGAGAACTCGCTCAGGAAAATCGGAAAAGGTGGTGCTCCGGCAATGGCGAGTGAACAGAACACCAGCGCGATTCCCGCGAAAGGCGAAACCTTCAGCAAGCCGCGAACCGATCGAATCTCCCGCGTGTTGAGCGCCAGCAGCACGATGCCTGCCACAAGAAAGCAGAGGCTTTTCGTGATCGAGTGATTCAGCATTTGAAAGACAGCCCCGAAATCCGATCTCTGCGTTGCGATTCCAGCGGCCGTCAGGATGATTCCCATATGCTCTACGGTGGAATAGGCAAACATGCGCTAGTAATCGCGAACCTGAAGAAGCAGGAACGCGGCGACGGCGACCGAGAATAATCCAATCGCCTCCATCCATGGGCCCATGCGCGCCTGCGGGGAGTCCAGCACGAGTCCGAGCATGCGCAAAATCGCGTAAAGGGGAGCCGTTGTCTTCACTCCCGACAAAACCGCGCAGACGGGCGTCGGCGCCTGGCTGTGCGCATCCGGCAGCCAGGTGTGCATGGGGGCAAGTCCCGCTTTCGTGCCAAAACCTACGAGAATGAGCAGGAACGACAGTCGCAAAAGCGTCGGTGACATCGATGGGGCAGCCAGGTGCAGCGTCTGCCAGGTTTCGTGCGCCGTGGCACCGGCATGGTAGGCCCAAAACAACGTCAGGAACCCAAGCAGGGCGATCGGCGCGCCCATGATTGTCAGGACGGAGAATTTCCAGGCGGCCTCGAGTGCCGGAGCGTTGCTCTCATAGCCAACCAGCAATACCGAGAACAAGGTCACCAGCTCGACAGCGACCCACACCAGATTGGGATCGGCCAGCGCCGGCACGGCCAAAAGCGAAAAGACCAGCAGATTGTAATTCGCGTAAAACCACCAGAGCCGCTCTTTCTCTTCCCCGCGTTGCCGCATGTAACCGCCGGCAAAAATCGCGGCAACTCCGCAAACAAAGCTTACGGCCACGATCACGAGCGCGCTCAGCCCGTCTGCTTCCAGCCATCCCGCGGCACCTGTCGCCCGGCCATGGGAGATCACCTCGGCGCCGATGACAACCGCCAGCAGGAATTCAACCGCCTGGAAGAATACCGTCACATGCCAGGCGGCCTTTCGCACGAACAGCAGCCAGCACAACAATGCCGCAAGCAAGGGCAGAAAAATGATGGCCGTCAGCGCCATGAAAGCGGCTCCTCCTTCAACTCCCTCAAAGTCCCCGCTGCCGTAATGCCCATCCGCCGCTTGATGTCGCGCGTCAGCAGGCCAACGATCAGCACGATCAACACCACATCGATGGCGATCGCCAGTTCAGCGATAATCGGCAGGTCCGGCGCGATGCCGATGCCCGCAAAAAACGCCCCATTTTCCATCGCCAGTATGCCTACGAGTTGGGGAATCGCCTCACGCCGGGACGCGAGCGAATAAGCTCCGATCAACACGCAGGCGAGCCCGATCGGGAGATTGACCGCGATGACCGGGTCGCCGCTCGCCTTCGCGAGAGGCCCAATCAGAAGTTCGGCCGCGATCGCCAACAGCAAGGCCACAAGCAGCGACGCAGGCACATTGATGACTTGCACGATTTCGCGGCGAGCGTATAAATCCCTGCTAAGCATCTTCCGTAGAACCCAGGGATTTGCCAAGGCCTTGGCGCCAACCGCGATCGCGCCGAGGGCCCACAGGTCAATCGAATGTTCAGCCGACGCCAGAACGAAAGACGACGCGGCCAGCAAGAGCGATTGCACAACGTAGAACCGCACGACGCCCCTCACCTGGCGCGTGCCGACCATGGCGAACGCACATATGAGAATCAGTCCTGCGCTTAAGGTGTTCAGCGGGACGGCGATCGACATTGGAATGGCGTGCATGCCTGTTCCTTCCCTATCTACCCACGAATATGCTCACGATCATCGCGCTCACCGACACGATGAAGGCGGCTCCGAGAAACTCGCTGATTCGGAACAGACGCAATTTCGAGAGGGAGGTTTCAATAACCACCAGGACGATCGCGAACAGCAGAATCTTCAATAGAATCCAGGGAACCGCCGTCAATACGGCGCCGATCTCGCGTCCGTGCGCCAGGCCCCAGGGAGCGAGCAGCACGTTCAGGAAAATGCAGGCCAGCACGAGAAATTTCATTTGCCCGCCCCACTTCATGAGAGCCGCTCCGCGTCCGGAGAACTCTAGTCCCTTCGATTCGTCGATCATCGCCAACTCGAAGTGGCCGGTCGGATTGTCTACCGGAATCTTCCCTCCCTCAGCCAGGATCAGCATGAGAAATGCGACCAGCAGCAAGACATGATCCGGGGAGAAGAACGACGCCGGATTCTCGACCCACTTTTGCTGCACGATGTAAGGAATCGTGGACTGCGCGACGAAAGACACCGTGAAAAAGACGATCATAAAAACCGGCTCGGCAAGAAAGCCCACCATCCTTGTGCGGCTGGCCCCCATCGGACCATATGGATTCCCCGTATCCACCGCCGCCAGCGCCGCAAAAAAGCCTCCAAGCCCCAGGAAGAATCCACCCGCCAACATGTCGCCCATGAAGGCAAACGCCAGCGGGTAGTTAGTCAGAACGGGGATCAACGTGGTTACGAAAAGTGGTGTCACGAATACCAGGTACGGGGTCACACGGAAGATCCACGTCGCCTCCGACGACACCACTTCGTCTTTGTGGAATAGCTTCCATAGGTCACGGTAAGGCTGGAAAATGCTTGGCCCGCGCTTGCTCTGCACGATCTCTTTCATCCGCGAGAGGACACCCGCATAGAGCGGCGCGAAGGCGAGCACAAACAGGATTTGGAGCAAATTGTAGGCAATGCTTAGCCTCATGCCGCAACTCTCCGAAGGAAGGAAAGGGATGAGAAAAGCAAAGTGACGGAAGCACCGCACCCATCAGCAGGCACGCCACCTACAAAGGTGCCAGCTTGCACGCCTCCACTTCGTCTCTTTCGACCGGTAACCACCGGGCAGAAACTCCTAGTATAGGTTGCTAGGAGTTATCATCTGTCCCGGTGAAAGGCAGGACAGCGCTTAGGGGCGAACTCCTTCGCCACTCCGCACATAGTACCAACTCGAAACCAAAAGTCAACTGCCCGCGAATACCGGCTCTTCACGCTCCAACCGCGTCGCCCCGCACAGTTCTTGCTCCGACCGGCTCCCTAACCAGGCAGGTTGCCACATATTTGGCTCTTCGCGCGCAATCAGTCGGCGAATTGCGCTACCAGCCTGCGCGTGGCCACCGAAATCATCAGCCGTGCCATGCCGGTCATGATCATGCTGATGCCCACTAGCGTTCCGAGCACCCACAGGGAGCCCGACGGCCAGTGCGCCCAGATCATCACCCCGAGCAGCAGCGTAACGATTCCATCCGCAAGGATCCATCCCGCTCCGGAAAGCTTCCGGCTCGCAAAATAGGTTGCTATATCCGTTATGCCCTCAGCGAAGAAGAAAATCGCGAGGACCAGCGCAATCGCCGCGACGCTCTGGATCGGGTGGGTCAGAAAGTAGATCCCGACCGCCAGGTACAGTGCCGCGACGAAAAGCTTCCAGAGGATGCTGCCAATCCCCTTCGACCGGAATGCGTGCAGCACCTGCACCACGCCGCTGAAGAAGACCAGCCAGCCGACAATCATCACCACACCGAGCGACGTTGCCCAGGGCAAGACCAGGGCAACTACGCCGAAAAGGATGAGCACAAACGCCCACAGGATCGACCACCCCGAAGCGCGTTTCAGCACTGACGTTGGAGCTTCGCTCATCTTCGCCTCCCGATCGGGGCTTTCGCCGCTTTGGCCCATTGCCGAGCGCCTCGATCTCTTCCCTCGATGAGGTTTTGCGCAGGGAACCACGCAGGTCCTTCGCCGGCGTGTCCCTCCTTTCCTTGTAGCCCTGCCGCCACGCCGCCGCACCTGTCAGAAGTGGCAGGTCCCCTTCATCCGCCATTTCCTACCTGTCTTCTGGCGGCAAGGACCATCAGCTCTTGCCGAAGGCGTTCCGCTTGTGATACCCGGCAGGTTTAGCCCCGCGGAGGCCGAATTTCTGATATATAGACTCCGGCGGAGCTCCAGCAAGGCGCGGATGGATGTCGGCACACGCTCGGTGCCGGGGCATCGTCCTCAAATGATTTCGGTCCCCGGGAGGTAGAGTTGAAAAAACAGTGGTGGATAGCCTTGCTGGTAGTGGTCGTCGCCATAATTGTCTTTTTCGTAGCGCGGCACCGCCCCCGCACACCTGTGGCTGAGCAAGCGGTGCAAAATCCTCTGATTCCCACCGCCGAGGTTCTTCCCACCGGTCTGGCGATTACCCCGTTCGCGCCCCGCGGCGTCTCTTATTTCCCTCTCAATCCCCATTTGCGGCGCTTCCCCTCCTTCGTCGCCGGCCAGCCGGTGACGATCGCCCCCAGCCCAGACGGCAAAACCCTGCTGGTCCTTACCAGCGGCTACAATCGCAACAGCGGGCGCAACGGCCGATGGATCAAGGGCGATTCGGAGCAATACATTTTTGTCTTCGACGTCTCGCACGACGTTCCGCACCAGGTGCAGGTCCTCCGCATTCCAAACACTTTCGACGGCATCGTTTGGAACCAGGCCGGCACGGCCTTCTATGCCTCCGGCGGCGTCAACGACGACGTCTACACCTTCGCTCGCCGGGGCGATCGCTGGCGCCAATCGGGGCACCCGATCCGGCTTGGTCACCGCAAGGGCCTCGGCACCGACGTCAAGCCCGAAGCTGCCGACCTCGCCGTCACTGCCAACGGCCAACGCCTGCTCGTCGCCAATTTTGAAAACGATTCGGTCAGCCTGGTCAACCTGCGCGCGCGCCGGACAATCGACGAACTCGACCTCCGCCCCGGCAAGATCAATCCGCGCGAAACCGGCGTTCCCGGCGGCGAATTTCCATTCTGGGTGCTGATCCACGGCAACAACCGCGCCTGGGTATCGAGTCCGCGCGACCGCCAGATCGTCGTTCTGGACCTGTTGCCCAAGCCTCACGTTGTTGGCCGGATCTCCTTGCCGGGCCAGCCCAACCGGATGATCCTCAATCGCGACGCCACACGCCTCTACGCCGCCCTCGGCACCGTCGACAGGGTCGCCGTGATCGACACGCGCACCAGCCGCGTGCTCGAGGAGATCCACACCACCGCGCCCCGCTCGGTCTTCCCGAATCCCGGCCGGCTCACCGGCAGCAATCCCGATGCGCTCGCCCTCTCGCCCAACCAGAAAATCCTTTACGTTTCCAACGGTGGCGCCAATTCCATCGCCGTGATTCGGCTTGGTTCGACCGCTCCCGCCAGCCACGAAAAAGCTCGCGTCCTCGGCCTGATTCCCACCGGTTGGCTGCCCGATTCGATCGCCGTGAGTCCCGGCGGCCGCATGCTCTACCTCGTCAATGCCCGCAGTGATCCGGGTCCGAACCCGAAGGGCTGCCGCACCTCCGTCGGCCTTTTGTTCCGCTCGCAGGTGCCCTGTCGCTCAGCCAACCAATACATCCTCCAGCTCAGCAAGGGCGGTTTCTGGACCATCCCCGTTCCCAGCACCGCCGAACTCGCCAGCCTGACCACCCAGGTTGCGCGTAACGACCGATATATCCCCAGCCCCCGCCGCGCCGCGGCCGAGAAAATGATGGCCTTCCTCCATCGGCACATCCACCACGTGATCTACATCATCAAGGAAAACCGCACCTACGATCAGGTGCTCGGCGACCTGCCCGAGGGCAACGGCGATCCCAAGCTCACGCTCTTCCCACAGCCCATCAGTCCGAATCATCACAAGATCGCCCTGAAATTCGTCGATCTCGACAATTTCTATGCCAGCGGCCAGGTGAGCGGTAGCGGCTGGAATTGGTCCACTGCTGCCCGCGCCAACGACATGGTCGAGAGCACCATCCCGATGGAGTACGCCAATCGCGGTTTCACCTACGACTATGAAGGCGACAACCGCAATATCAACGTCGGTTTTGCGACTCTCGCCGAGCGCCGTGCCGCCAATCCCGACACGCCGAACCAGCCCAACCTGCTGCCCGGCACCGCAGATATTTCCGCTCCCGCCGGCCCGGGCGGCGAGGCCGGTACCGGCTATCTCTGGAACGACGCCCTCCGCGCCCATCTTTCCCTGCGCAATTACGGCTTCTTCCTCGACCTCCAGCGGTATTACTTGCGGCGCTCGAATCCCGCCTACATCCCTCCCCTCACCGATCCTTACGCCACGAAGACCCGTGTCGCCTTTCCGGCGAAAACCGCGCTGATGAACGTCACCGATCCCTACTTCCGCGGCTTCGACCAGGCCTTCCCCGATTACTGGCGGTACAGGGAGTGGGACCGCGAGTTCAAGCTCTACGTCAAGCATCACGATCTCCCGGCTCTCGAGTTAGTGCGTCTGCCCCACGACCATTTTGGCAGCTTCAGCCGGGCCATCGAAGGCGTCAATACGGTCGAGAAGGAAATGGCCGATAACGACTACGCCATAGGCTTGCTCGTGCAGGCCGTGTCTCACAGCCCCTATAAGAACGACACGCTCATCTTCATGGTGGAAGACGACGCCCAGGACGGTCCCGATCATGTCGACGCCCATCGCACCGTGGCCCTCATCGCCGGCCCCTACGTCAGGCAGCACGTTGTCGTCTCGGCCCACTACACCACGGTCAACATGCTCGCCACGATCGAAGCCGTCCTCCACATGGGCCCGATGGGCATCAACGACGCCGACCTCTCGCCGATGGCCGCGGTTTTCACCACGCACTTCAAGCCCTGGACCTACACCGCGCTCGTCCCGCCGATTCTTCGCACCACCAGGCTTCCGCTCCCTCCGGAAACCGCCGCCGAAAAAGCCGAAGCCCTGAAATATCCCGCTTACACCCATCCACTCCACACGGCAGCCTATTGGGCGGCGAAAACCCGTGGCTTCGATTTCGACGTCGCGGACCACCTCGACGCGCCGCTCTTCAACCGCATCCTCTGGCACGGCATCCTGGGCCAGAGCGCTCCTTTTCCGAAGGTGCGTAGTGGTCGCAACATGAGTCATCATCGCCGCCAGTTGCTCGAGAAGGCCGATCGCTGGCTCCTTCAGCGCCGCCTGGCCGTCGCCAAGTCGAACTGATCTTTTGCCCGGCCCCGAGCGCGGGCTTCGGCCCGTGCTCGGTCGCCCACAGGACCACGTGGTTTAGCCAGTCCCGGGGCTTGACGCGCGCTTCCCGCCGAAACTGCGAACTGTTGAACGTTCAGCAAGGCGGCTGCTCCTGGAGGGTGTGGCTCCCGAATCCGTGATTTTGCGCCGCCAAATGGGTTATTTCGCCCTGTCCCTCCTCTGTGCAGGAAGAAGCGAGAGACAACCCTCGTCCTTGCAATCACATACCCGCCTGCCGGGTCTGCCGCGCTCTGGCCAGCAAAATGCCTCTTCCTCGGCCAAGGAGAACCCCCATGCGCAGGATCTCGTGGCTTGTCCTGGCCCTCTGTTTGTCGTGTCTCTCCTCGTTCGCTCAGCCGCGTCCCACGCCCCTTGTCGATCTCTCCGGTACCTATTCGTACGTCCGGTTTGAAAAGACCAACTACAACGGTGCCAGCGTCTCTTTCGCGTTGAACACCAACAAGTGGCTCGGTCTGGTGGCCGACGTCGGCGGCTATCACGAGGCGGTCAAGAGCGGATTCAAGAGCTCGGACCTGGTTTCCTACCTGTTCGGTCCTCGTGTCTCCTATCGCTCGGACGAGCGCATCACGCCCTTTGCTCAAGTCCTCCTCGGCGGTGTCTACGACACGGCGATCAGTCGCAATACAATCGCCTTGTCTGCTGGAGGCGGTTTTGACGTCAAAATCGATCCACATGTCTCGCTACGGCTTGCCCAGGCCGATTACCTGCTCACACGCTTTGGCGAGCAGACGCAAAATAGCGTCCGGCTTTCCACCGGCCTCGTCTTCCATTTCGGAAAATGACTCGGCAGCAACCCTTGCCATTCGCCGCCTCGCGCCGCGGAGCTTTTCTCAAGCCGGTGCCGGGTTTTGCTGCATAATGGAGCGCTGCCGGCTTGAAGGGCGAGAAAGAAATCTTTGGTCCCCACCCGATGCCGACTGGCTTAGGCTGGGAATGGGGAAAACGGAAATACCTTGCGAAGAAATCTGATCGCTGCGGTTTCGGTGGTGGCCGTGCTGAATGTTGCGGCCTGGACCGGCGCGCTCGGCCTGCATTCGCTCGACGCGGCCACGCTGGGCATGGCGGTCCTCGCTTATTTCCTCGGTCTGCGCCACGCCTTCGACGCCGACCACATCGCCGCCATTGACAACGTCACCCGCAAGCTCCGCCAGGATGGCCGTCGCCCGGCCGCCGTCGGCCTCTTCTTTTCCCTCGGCCATTCCACCGTTGTGGTGTTGCTCTCGCTCGGCGTCGTGCTCTTCGCTCGCGCCGCCTCGATCCATATGGACCAGCTCGAGCGGTTCGGCAGCTCCTTCGGCATCACCATCTCGGCCGCCTTCCTCACCCTGATCGGCTTGGTGAACCTCTATATCTTCGTGCGCCTCTGGCAGCTGCTCACCCGCTATCAGCGCGGCGACACGAGCGCCGGCGACGACGCCCGCATGGACGATCTGCTCCAGCAGCGCGGGTTGCTTGCCCGCCTTTTCCGCTGGGTCTATCGCCATATCGACAGCAGCTGGCACATGTATCCGATCGGTTTCCTTTTCGGCCTCGGATTCGACACCGCGACCGAAATCGCCATTATCGGCATCTCCGCCGCCATGGCCCGCCGAGGTGGTTTGCCGCTCTGGGGAGTGATGGTCTTCCCGCTGCTCTTCACCGCCGGCATGACGCTCATGGACACCGCCGACGGCCTAGCGATGTTGCGAATCTACGACTGGGCGATGATTGACCGCATGCGCAAGCTGCTCTTCAACACCGCCATCACCGGCCTCGGCGTCCTCATCGCGTTGGTCGTGGGCACAATCGAATGGTTGCAGCTGCTTTGGCTCGAGGAGGGTTGGCGCGGTAGCTTCGGCGCCCTCTTGCAGTCGCTCAATTTCAGTGCGCTCGGTACGATCGTGGTCGTGCTGATGGTACTCGTCTGGTTTGTCGCCTGGGCCTACTACCGCCGCATCCAGAAAATCCCCACTCCCGGCCCTGGCGAAGAAGAAGCTTTCTAAACGTCCCGTCCTAGGCTGCCAATGCTTCCATTACCCGTTCATGCCAGGAAATCGGCGGCAAGAGGTCCCAAAGACCCTCGGTTCCGTACTGCTCTTTTTCCATCTCCACTTGCATGATCAGCGCCTCAATCTTCTGGCGACGCCGGACTGGCGCGTATGGATAATGCGCCCCTATTGCGCTTAAGCCGCGCCCACTCCGCCCCATGCTAAAATTCCCGCGCTGTCGTTCCTGAGCTTCGAGCGAGGTGCCATGGGCAGGATTTTCCGAACCTGGGACTTGATCGGCCAAAGCATCGCTGTCCTGAAATCCGACAAGGAACTGTTGTGGCTGCCAATTTTCTCCGCGATCGCCTGCGTCGCGGTTTCGGTCGTGATGTTGAGCGGCGGGGCGCTCGTCTTTCTTCCGCAATTGCGTGCCGCGCATGCCGCCCGCGGTCCGGCGCAGTTCACGCCGGCGATGTTGCTCTTCGTCTTCCTCTTCTATCTGGTCAACTACTTCATCGTGGTTTTCTTCAACGTAGCGCTGGTCAGCATCGCTTCCAATCGCCTGGCCGGCGGCCATGCCGTGCTGAACGACGGACTGCAGCTCGCATGGCAGCGCAAAGGCAAAGTACTCGAGTGGGCTCTGCTAGCCGCCACGGTGGGCATCCTGCTTCGCGCACTCGAAGAGCGCCTCAGTTGGCTTGGCCGCCTCATGGTGGATCTTGTCGGTATCGCGTGGACGCTCGCAACCTTCTTTGTCGTTCCGCTGCTCGCTTCCGAGGATTTGGGTCCTTGGGAAGCGCTGTCCCGCTCGGCTGAGCTGTTTCGGGAAACCTGGGGCGAGGAATTGGTGGGCGGGTTCAGCTTCGGCCTGATTTTCATGCTGCTGGCGCTGCCGGGATTGTTGCTTCCGCTTTACGGCTCTACACTCGGCCCACGCGAAATGATTTTCGGCACGATCCTGGCGGTAATCTATTGGCTGCTGCTCGCCGTCGTCAATTCCACCGTGCAGGGCATCTTCATGGCCGCGCTTTACGGCTACGCTATCACCAAAAGCGTGCCGCCAGGCTTTAACCCAGACGATCTCCAGCAAGCCTGGCAGCCCCGCTCTTAGTTCCCGTTCCGCTTCCCGGTGTCCTTACCCTGCACCGGTTGCATGCTGAGGAGGTGCAGTGTCATCGTCCGCGGGTCGAGCACTGCGCGGACGCGCACCTCCTTGCCGGTATATTTTTCGGCCGCCGCCTGGTCATTGACATACCAACCCCGGTGCGTCCGTTAATTCACCATCAGGGTGTTTTTGCCGCCTCGGGTCAGCTCGATATGGCCGGCATAAACCTTGCCTTTTTCTGGACGGTTCTCAACTGCCCGCTGCCAGTGGCCGGCTGCGGCAAAGGCGACTCAAGGACTCACTTTCACTCCCGGATCGAGCGTATGCCCATTGACGGTGACCGTGTAATGGTAGAGACCTTCGGCGGCATCGGCTCGCACCTTTCCCGACTTTGGATTCTTCTGGTTGAAGATTCCACTCGCGAAGGGCGAACCTTTGGGAAAGTGGACGCTGAAACCCGAAGTGCAAGCCGGGCAAACCCACTCGATCTGGTCGCCTTCGCTCTTTGAGATCACCGCCGGGTCCGGAGTAACGGTGATCGGATGGGCCGGCTTGATCGTGACGGTGACCGTTTTCGGCTCCGTCGTCTGGGTCCTGGCTCCCACCGCATAGAACGCAAGCGCGAACGTGGCGACTAGGCCGAAAAGCGTGAGTCTCGTGATGGGCCGTCTGGAGCTCATGGCTCCCTCCTTGGCATGGATTGGCATTGGGTCAATCGCCTGGAAAACCTTTCACTTCGTGCAGCGGATCGAAAGCCGGATCGTTGCGCGCCATCCCCGCCGATATGCCTCCGCTGATGGCTTTCTTCAGCCACACTATGGCCTGCTCACGTTCACCCACGCGCGTATACACCAGCGCGGCGTTATACATCGTGTCCGGGTCGTCTGGCGCGAGCGCCACCGCCTGCCCAACCGCCTTCACCGCCGCTTGCTTTTCGCCGGTCATCGCCTCGCAGATGGCCAGGATTGAGTACGCGTCGGCGTTTCGAGGGTTCACGCGCAGCGCCTCCTCGGCCAGCGAGATCCCCTTACGGTAAGCCGCGTCCGCCTGAGCGCGCTTGCCGGGCATCCAGAAATAACCGTCGCCCAGGTTGCGCCACGACGTGTAGTCCTTGGGAGCCATCTGCACCGCCTTTTCGAAATTCGCCACCGCCTCTTTGTACCGGTGCAGGAAGAAGACCGTCGAACCCAGATTCGAATACGCTATGGCGTTCGGGTAGATCGCAATCGATTTCTCGAATGGCCCCGCCGCCTTGGCGAATTCACCCACCTCGAAATAGACGGCGCCGAGGTTGGAATAGCCGCTTGAGCTGTCCGGCGCCAGACCCACCACTTGTCGGAACATTTTTGCCGCGTCCCCGTAGCGCCCCAGATTGAAATAGAAGGCGCCCAACCAACTGTATCCCGCCCAGTATTGCGGTCGCAGCGCGATCGCCTTCTTGTAGGTTTGCTCAGCCTGGGCCGTCAGCCCGAGCTTCTCGTAGGCTGTGGCCAGCCCCGTGTAGGCGTGGTCGTTCGTTGGTTCGGCACGGAGCGCTTGCCGGAATTGCTTGACCGCTTCGGCGTACTGTCCCGTCCCGTTTGCCAACGTGCCGAGGCACACGTGCGCCACCGCGAGCCGTGGATTGATGCCGATTGCCTGGTCGCAAGCCTGCCGGCTCATTGTCGTCCACCTCGCGTCTTCGGTCAGGTTGTAGCGATGCCAGTAAGCTTGTCCCAGTCCCGCGTAGGCCCGTGCGTATTGGGGATCGATGCTCAGCGCATGCTTGAACACGGTGATCGCGCTGGTGACGTTTTCGGCCCGGTGGTAGTTCTCCAGGTATCCCATGCCCTGCAGGTAAAACGCGTACGCCCCTGGCTTGTCGGTTCCCTTGGCTTCTAGCGTCCTGCGCTCGCCCGGCCGCAGCTGCACCTGGAGCATGTTGAGCGTTCCGGCCGAGACATCGTCTTCCACCCGGAAAGGGTTGTCCGCCGCCACGGTCCTCGTCTGCGCCGCCAGTTGTCGCTGCGTTCTGGTGTCGACTAGCGCATAGGTCACCCGGATTCGCCCGCCCGCCTCCTGCAGGCTTCCTGTCAGCACCAAGTTCACGCCAAACAGACGCCGTGCCATCTCCGGCGAATCCACCTTATTCGCAAACACCTCGCTCGACGGCACCACTGCCAGCGCATGCGTAGCGGTGAGTTCGGTCAGCCGGGCTGTCACCGTGTCCGTCAGTCCAGTGGCAAATGCCTGTTGGGAGGCCGTTCCACCCAGCGCGGTAAAGGGCAGCACCGCCAGTGCCCGTTCGCGATGTCCTGCCGCTCCCGTTCCCATCCACGACGCGATCGTCCGCCGCACCTGGGGTATCGCCGCCAGCGAAAGAGCCACCAGCGCCAGGGCCGCCACCGTGATCCACAGGGCGCGGCGACGCGGTTTTCCCCGCTCCGGCCTCGATGCCGGCACTGCCGCCAGCGTCGGTGCCGTTCCGCTCTGCTCCATCCACTTCAGATCGGCGGCCACTTCCGACGCGCTCCTGTAGCGATTGGCTGGATTCTTGGCCAGCATTCGCCCGACGATTCGGTCCAGTTCCGGTGGCACCGCCGGATTGATTTCCGAGGGCGCCGGCGGCTCTTCGTGCAGCACGCGGTTGGACGTCGCCATGTGTGTTTTTGCGCGAAAAGGATGGCGGCCGGTGAGCGCTTCGTAAAAAACGACTCCTAGCGAGAAGATGTCCGCCCGCTCGTCGGCTTGGCCTTCGAGCAGAACTTCGGGAGCCATGTAGCCCGAAGTGCCGCTCAAAGTTCCCGGCTCGGTCTCGAAGCCTACGGTCTCCTCACCAAGCACCTGCCGCCGGGCCAGCCCGAAATCGAGGATTTTCACTTGGCCCGTGGGCGTGATCATGATGTTTTCCGGCTTGATGTCGCGGTGCACCACCCCTTGTCCATGCGCTGCGGCGAGTCCCTTGGCGCACTGCACCGCCAGTTGCAGGAACTCTTCGGTCGGCATCGGCTCGCCCAGGCGCCGGCGCAGCATCTCTCCCTGCACGCGCTCCATCACCAGGAATATCTCGCCTTCGCGCTCGAAGACGTCGTGGACTGTCGCAATATGAGGATCGTTCAGCCGCGAGGCCAACTGCGCTTCGCGCAGGAAGCGCTGCCGGGCACGCTCGTCGGTGCCAAAGCGCAGCGCCATGCGCTTGATCGCCACGGTGCGGCGCAGTTGCGAATCCTCGGCCAGGTACACTTCACCCATCCCGCCCGCGCCGAGTCGCTCGAGGATCCGGAACCGGCCGACAAAACTTCCCGATAGATCGTGCGAATGCCCCGAGCCTTCATCCATGATGAGGTCTTGGGATGCTAGTCCCCCGTCTACACGACTTCCGGGTATTCACGACCTTTTGATTCAGAGGAAGGCACTCCCCCGCTTCAGTGCGAATCTAACCCGGGAGGGATGCCAAAAGCAAAAGGAAACCGGCCCTTGCCCGACCCGCCCGCACAAGAATCTATTACTGTTCGGTAATTCAGCGGGAAACAAAAATCGCTTTGCGCTTTGTACGGCTTCGCTGGTTACAACCGGGAGGCACTGAAGTGTGGCAACCCTCGCGGGAAAAACGAGAAATACTGCGGCAGCCCGTTGGCCGGGCCTCGGTCCTACTTCCCGAAGACGTTCGAGGCGCCCGAAGGCAGGTCTGCTTCTTGCGCGCTCTCTGTGCGTCTCTGAATGATGTACCTCCGCCGCACATACGCTGGCAGCGACCACACCCGCCCCGCGTCGCTCATCTCAAAAGCCAGGAAGCACAACGCGAGCACCAGATGATTCAGGGCTGCCCCGAAATACTCCCACACCGGAGCCTGCGCCCCCGGATAGTTGGACGAAAACAGCAGTATCAGCATGTAGAGGAATCCGAAAAAGCCGGCCGGCTTTACCAGGATGCCCGCCACCAGTGCCAGCCCGATGCACAATTCGCCGTAGGCAACTACCAGCGCCAGGACGTGCGCATGCGGCAGCACGAAGTCGCGCAACAGCGGCGCCATGAAGGGATAGGCCCCGCCAGCCAGGAAGCGGTGAATCCAGCTATCGAATCCGCCGCCATCAACGAATTTCGTCTCAAGGATCTTGTACTGGGCGAAAATCAGAAACAGGATGCCGATAGCGATCCGCAGCCACGCCATCCCGTAGTCGTTTGCGCTGAGTTCTCTTTTCTTCATCGGAAGGTTGCCCGAGAGCGTCTTTCCTGCCCGGTGCCCGGGCCAAGCCTCCTCCCAATGCTGCGAACCAATCTATGCACAAGTCCATTGGCGAATCAAGCTTCATCCGCGACGCCGTTTCCGCCGCCGCGTCGCCCCGCAACTCCTCGAACACCGCGCAGGCCGGCGGCAACAGCCGAGAGCGGCTTTTGTTGAGAAAGCGCTGTCATCCCGCCGTGGTGACGCAAGCGAGAGTCGGCGGTCATTGGTTGCATCTCCCGCAAGAGTGTAATAAAGATGTTCGTCTCAATTGCCCGTTATTCGGGCTCGGAGGTCTGGATGAAGTGGAAAGCGCTCTTGCTGGCCGGGTCATTTCTCATTGCCTTCGCCCTCATTCCCCTCCCGTCCGCCGCGAGCCCCAAATCGCACGCTTCGCGGCATCCGGCCCGGCATCGGCGCCACCCGGCAAGCCAGTTTCTCAAAAATCTCCGCCTCCATATTCGTCACGTCATCGTTATCTACCAGGAAAACCGTTCCTTCGATTCCTATTTCGGCACTTTCCCCGGCGCCGACAATCTCGCCACCGCCCAGGCCCGCAGGCACGGCTTCCGCGAATACGATCCCCTCGGCAAAACCTGGGTCACGCCCTTCGCCATCACCACGCCCGACTCTGCCGATCCCAACCACGCCCGCCCCGTCCTGATCGCCAAGGCGAACGGCGGCCGCATGAACCATTTCATTTCCGCTGAGGAGGATAGTCTGCTACATTACGGCCTCTCACGCGCCTACGCTCATCAGCTCGGCCTGCTCACCATGGCGCATTGGGACTGCCGCACCATCCCCTTCCTCTGGCTCTACGCCCACCGATTCGCCCTTTACGATCACATTTTCGACGCCATGTACGGCCCCTCCACTCCTGGCAATATCGACCTGATCGCCGGCCAGACCGGGCAAACGCAATGGGCGCGCCATCCCAACGAAGCGGTCAAGCCTGATATCGAAGGCCCAGGCGAGCCGGTGCTGAACGATCTCGACCCCGCCTTTGGCCCCTACCGCGACGGCGTGCCCAAGGTGCGCCAGCTCAACCAGAGCTACGCCACGCTCATGCTTACCCTGCTCGGTCGCAAAGCCGCTCTCGCCAAGGTTGATACCGACGACGTCCGCAAGGACATCGGCGAACTGACCAAGCTCCATGCCAGCGCCATCCCCTGGGGCTGGTATCAGGAGGGATTCGGCAACGGCAAGGGCAATCATCACCCATCCTATGTCGCCCATCATGATGCCCCGCAGTATTTCGGCTACATCCGTCTCAATCCGCCGCTCTGGAGCGGCGTTCACGGCCTCCGCGATTTCTTCAAGCTCGTCGACCAGCGCAAGCTGCCTCCCCGCAGCGTCGATTTCGTCAAGGGCGGCTACCACAACCCCTTCGGCTGGCTTCCGGCCAATCGGTCGTCGTTCGTGCTGAAGCATTTCATGGGAGACGACGATCACCCCGGCTATTCCGATTCCCAGATCTCCGAGGCACTCGTCGCCAAGGTCGTCAACACCATTGCCCGCAGCCCCTACTGGAAATCCTCCGCCATCATCATCCTCTGGGACGATCCCGGCGGCTTCTACGACCACGTTCCCCCGCCGACATTCGAAACCTGCCCCGATCACCACCCCTGCGGCGACGGCCCCCGCATCCCGTTGATCCTGATCTCACCCTACGCCCGCTCGGGCGCCATCGTCTCGAATCCTGGCGATCAGGCCTCTTTCGCCAAATTCCTCGACGCCCTTTTCAAATTGCCGCCGCTCGCTTCCCTGCCCGACGAGAAGCCCTATCTGCCCGAAGGCCCGCGTGACACGAATCCCCGTCTCACCAACCTCCTCGGCGGATTCAGTCCCGCCCGCCTCGCCGGCAAGAAGCCGCCCATCCCCGCTTCCGCCGCGGAGATCCCCAATCACGTGGTGAACACGATTCCGGCTCCCATGACGTGCAGGCAGGTCGGCGTCACGCCGGTCAAGCTGAAGGGCACTTTGCCCCCGCCCAAGGGCTTCAATCCCTTGCCGCGCTATTCGAGGGCCCACTAACCCAAACCGCTTATCAGCGAAACGTCCAGCGAGGACTCGCCAAGCGACAAACCAGCCGCGCGTGGCGATCCTTGCCGCGCCCCCCTCAACCGGCTCCTTGGCTTTGCTATGCTCTGAATTTGATCCCTACAAGGTTCTAGCAGGGACTGCATCCTGCCGGTCGTCGAGGCAAGCCTATGCCCAGCTCCACCCCGCAAGACGTCGAAATCCGGGAATTCACCATGGAAGACTACCCGCAGGCCCTGGCCCTCTGGCAAGCCACCGAAGGCATCACCGTCGACAGCTCCGATTCCCGCGAAAACTTGGCTCGTTTTCTCGATCGCAATCCCGGCCTCAGTTTCGTCGCCTGCAGGCAGGGCCGTCTGGTAGCTGCTGTGCTCGGTGGTTACGACGGCCGTCGCGGTCTGCTGCACCACGTTGCCGTGGCATCGAGAGAAAGGCGTCGCGGTATCGGCACCGCGCTCGTCGCCCGCTGCGTGCGTGAATTGCGCACCCGCGGCGTTCTTCGCTGCCACCTCTTCGTCAACAACAGCAATCCGGCCGCCGTCGCCTTCTGGAAAAACCTCGGCTGGCGCCAACGCGACGACCTCACCATGATGTCGCTGGATATCCTCCCTTCCGCCTGACCGCCCCTCGAGCTGCCAAATCCCTGTCCACTCAGACGCTTCCCTGGCAGCCATTCCCTCTCATCTGCTATCCTGCGGGCCCCAAGCCAGATTTCCATCCGCGCCGAAACGCGAAAAACCCTGCCCCACACCGATCGTCACAAATCCGATTTGTGAACTTGCCCAAAATTATGTGGCTGAAAAGAAAGCGCTTGCCCGGAAAAGTGATCTACAAACTGTGACACTTGGAATGCCTGAATGTTCACACGGAATGTGCGCCGCCGAACGCCCTTTGGCAATCGGCGGAGCCCTTATCTCCGGCCGCCCTCGGCCCTAACTCTTTGCCTTGCCCTTCCCCGCTGTCTTTTTGGGTGGCAGCAACTTGAAGCCGACTGCAACGGATGTTTCGACCTCGATCGGCTTGCCCTTGACGAGCATGGGCTGGTAACGCCACTGCTTAACCGCATTTTCGGCCGCTTTCACGAGCAATTTCGGTCCGTCGGTCACCTTCATCGACTCCACCTTACCTGTTTTTCCGATGATGATGTCGAGCGTGACCACCCCTTGCACATCTTTCTTCCGCGCTTCGTTGGGATACTTCGGTTGAACCGTTTTCACCAGTTTCGAACTCATCACTACGCTGCTGATCCGCAGCGGGGCATTTTGCGCAGCCGGTGGCGGCGCACTGACCCCCAGGAGTGTTCCAAGCGCAATTACCAGGCTCGCGACAATCATGATCACCTCTCTTTAGACAAACGAAGCTTGCCGCGACGTTATACCCTGTGGCCGGATGTGTCAAACGCACCGACGATTTCTCCGCCAAATCGCTGAGATTTTTGTCCCTCGCCTCCGCCGCCGTGTGCCGCGCTAAACTGTGAAACCGCTGCCGGGGGAATAGGCTCGAAAACATGATCTGGCGAACCCTGGAACTCGTTTGGGCGATCGTGATGCTCGTTGGCCTGCCGCTCTCCGCCCGTTCCCTCGGGCGTCTGCTGCGCGAGACGCCCGTCGGGCGCATGGACATGTATCGGAGCAGTGTTCTGAGCGAGGTCGTCCTTCTTGCACCAACGCTGCTGCTTGATTTGGCCGGTGATCGCGCGGGCATCCATCTCCTTCTCGCTGGCCTTCCCGCCACCCGCCTGCTTTTCTGGACGCTGGGTACCGTAGCTGCCTGCCTGGTGGTCTGGGTCGCCATGCTTCTCGAAGCGAAGGCGCACCCGAGCGATTCCGATCAGGTTGTACTGGGGATGCTGCCGAGAACGCGGCGGGAATTCACGGCGTTTTTTGGCGTATCGTTGGCGGCGGGATTCGCTGAGGAATATCTGCTGCGCGGCTACTGCCTGGGATTGCTGGCCCTCACGACCGGATCGATGCTGCTGGCGGTCGCGGTCACCACGCTCTCATTCGGCTTGGCCCACCTCTACCAGGGGCCGCGTGGCGCGGCGCGTGCAACCGTCCTCGGACTGGTTCTGGCCATCCCCGTGGTAGCGACCGGTTCGCTCTTGCCCTCGATCATTGCCCACGCCGCCACCGACGCTGCTTCCGGTCGCTGGACTCTGCGGTTTCTCCGGCGCTGGGGAGTCGTCGCTGAATAGGGGAGACGGCCGACGGCGTGCGTGGCATTCGTGGCGGCACGCCGGTAGTCGGGCAGTCTAGGGGAAAGTCACCCGAAATTCCTCATTGCACACGTTGCCGGGATTGTCCGCGACGGTTTTATGCTGGCCGCCGTAATGGATCCGAAAGGCCAGCGGTTTCTTCGGCGCATCCGGCAGCCCCTCGAAACGGGCCTCGCCCTTCGAATTGGTGTAAACGGCGAGCGAAATCTTGTGCAGGCCGAACAGTCCATAGCGAAACTTGACGTCGACTTTCGCGTCGTAGAGCGGCTTGTGATTCCCATTCATGACGATAAAGTCTGCGGTGCACCCGCCCACATTGGCATTGACGGTCGGGATTTGCGGGGCGTTCTGGGCAAACAGAGTTGTTGCGGCGAGCAGGCAGACGCCCGCTCCGAGGCTGAAGAGGATTCCGCGACGGGAATGACTGAGAGTTCGTACCAGCTTCGATGACGAGTACACGTATGACCTCCGAGTTCCTTGGAACTCCGTGCCATTGGATGCGCGGCGACCGAAATTCAGTTGTGCCTGGTCCGGCAGTTCAACAGGCGTTCCTCCGCCGGCCGGTGGCGGGTGCAACCGCGAATTCGCGCCGCCAATCGCACATTTTTCTTCGTTCTGCCCAGGGCAACCTTCTCTTCGTGCCACGCATTCGTTAAAATAAATTCGCATTTTTGCGCAGGCTTTCTGCAGTTCCGGGCACGCTTCAGACCCGTTCACCCGGGCCGGCTGCTCGACGCAAGAGCGGCGGACGCGAAAATCGACAGTTGACAAAAAGTAAACAAATGGAAGGGAGAAGTGTCTCCATGCACAGTCCAACAAATCGGTCTACACTCTCAAACCCCTACAGCCCCCCGGTCACAGCAACCACCTTTCCTCTCGGCTCCTGATCCTCCATCGGACGAAAAAACGCGGAAAGGAGAAATCTTACTGTGGCCAAAGCGAAACGCGTCTACTTCAACTATAAACTCACCTGTTGGATCAGCTCACTGCTCTTGCCGGTCGCTGCCCTTCTCGCCTTATTCGTGTTCATTCCGCACCGCGCAAGTGCCGTCCCGAGCTTTTCCCGGCAGACTGGTCTTCCCTGCTCGGCCTGCCACATCGATCCGCCCGAGCTCACGCCGCTGGGGCGGGAATTCAAACTGAACGGCTACACAATGACCGGAATCAAGGTGATCAGCGCGAAAGCCGGCAAAAGCACTCCCGGCCTTTCCCTTCTCTCTTACCTCCCGCTCTCCGCGGCATTGGAGATGTCTACCACTGGCCTGAACAAACCGGAACCGGGTTCTTCCAACTGGGATTATTCCCTCCCCCAGGACGTCGGCTTGTTCCTCGCCGGAGCTTTCACTCCGCACGCCGGCGGATTCATCCAGGCCACCTACGATGCTCAGGATGACCATTTTTCCTGGGACAACACCGATATCCGCTACGCCAGAACCGGCACGCTCGGCAATAAAGAAATCGTCTACGGACTGGACATGAACAACAACCCCACCGTCGAAGATCTGTGGAACGATACGCCGGCCTGGGGCTTCCCGTGGGTCGCGTCGCCATCGGCTCCCACGCCAACGGCGACCCCCATCATCGATGGCCCGCTGGCTCAGGACGTCGCCGGTTTCGGCGCTTACGCCATGTGGGACAACCACCTCTATGGGGACGCCGCCGTTTACCGTTCCGCCCATCTGGGTCAGCCCCTCCCCAACACGGGTGACGGCTTCGAATACAACATTCGGGGCGCGGCTCCCTATTGGCGTTTTGCCTGGCAACAGACCATGGGCAACTCCTTCCTGGAGGTGGGCACCTACGGCATGCATGTGGATAGCTCGCCCTTGACGGTTGTGGGTCCCACGAACACCTATACGGACGTGGCTTTCGACTCGGAATTCGAGCAGACGCTACCGAAGCTTCACAACGACATCGTCAGCATCGATACGACTTACATCCACGAAAATTCCGACCTCAACGCCTTCTCCGACCTTGGCGATGCCAGTCTGATTGCACACCACTTGAACACGTTCACTCTTACCGGCCTCTGTCACTTCGGTTACCGCTACGCGCCCGGAATCGAGTATTTCGTCACGACCGGTAATCCCGATCCGCTTCTCTACTCGCCCGCGGCCGTTGGCGGCAGCCGCAATGGCAGTCCCAATAGTCAGGGCTTCCTCTTCAACTTCACGTACTGGCCGGTGCAAAACGTCCGTCTGGCCGCTCAGTACACCGCCTACACAACGTTCAACGGCGCCGGAATCAATTACGACGGTTTCGGTCGAAAGGCGAGCAACAACAATTCGCTCTATCTCGACGTGGGCCTGATTTTCTAGGCCTCTTTTGCTTTTGCAGGCTCACAAACAACTCAACGTACCGAGCAGCCTGCCGCTGCCGCCCGGCGTGCCCACCCGGCGCGCCGGCTCCGGCGGCGCCGAAGGCCTGTGCGGAAAATCGCGCACAATCGCGTCTCACATTGGCCAGCGTTCGCGATAGCGTTGGCGCTTTCTCCCGCCTGGGGGAAACAAAGGTTCCTCAATCTCGCTCAGCGACCGTCGCTCTTGTACCATTCGCGCACCACTTGCATCGCGGGTTTGCCCCAGGGCGTGAATGAGCCGTCATCAGGGCCGCCGGCGTCATTGGTACCCACTTTCCACCAGTACATGCCCTCAAACCACGGCTGTCTGTAAAAAGCCCGGAAAATCGCCTGATAGCAACGCTCTTGCTCCTCGAGGGAAATGGCGCGTGGCGAATTGTTCCAGGGTTGCTGTTGGGCGTTGACCAGGCTCGGGAAGCCAACCTCGGTGAACAGCACCGGGCGCCGGTATTCCACCGCGACTCGCTCTACCCGCCGGACCAGACTTGTCGTGGAAAGGTTAGGCGGAAGCGGATAATATTCGTCGAGCCCGATATAGTCGAGATCGTTCCAGAACGTGACGTGGTCGAACTCGCTTCCGAAATTTGCGGCGTAGACGAGCGGCCCCGGATATATCCGCCGAACGTGAGCGATGATCGTGCGCCACGGGGCGGAGTATCGGGAAAGGTTGGTCAACTCGACCCCGACAGCGAAGAGATCGGCATGAATGCGCGTGGCTAGCCGCGCGTAGTGGTCGATGAACTTCCCGTACTGGGCAAACCATTCTTTGCGCTCGGCGGGATCGCGGAAGTCGAGCTGTGTCGTTGAACTGCCCCGCACCCACAGCTGCGGTTTCAGGAACACTTTCATCCCGAGCGAATGCGCCATCCGCGCCAGGTCTTCGATCCCCTGGTCGCTCTCCCACACGTTCAATCCGCGGCTGATTCTCACGGCCGGCTGGTGGGGTCTCATCCAGCCGTACGGCACCAGCGCCACCGCGTTTACTCCGTATTGCGGCAGCCGTCCCAAAGCGTCGAGGGCCGCTCCCGAGGCATACGGCGCCCCAAATTCGGCGGTGAAATTCACGCCGCGCTGAAAAAATACCTTGGGATAGGGAGCATTGGGCGAAGGTTTGGTCAGCGACGCCACCATCGCTCGCGCTCTGGCCGCACGCCGGTGAACGAAAAAACGCTCTAGTGGCGAACCGGCCAAAGCTAGTACGGTAGCGAGAGATGCTGTCGCGGCGACCCCTCCGGCTACCCATTTCCAGCCGATCGGCTGGGGCCGCGAACTCCGGCCGGCCTTCCGTGGCCGGCTTGCCAGCGCCGCCGGCACAAGGCCGGGGAAGAACAGCCAGACGAAAGGCCGCAGGACGCGCATCCCAATCGCCCAGTGGAGGATTAGCAACAGCAGGCCGACTGGCACCGTGAAACCCAGCAGCGCCGCGGCAAATCTCCAGCCGAACCCGGCTCCTGGCCGGACAGTAGCCCCGATCACGCGCCGCAGGCCGATCGTCCAAAGTGTCCCAAAAATCAGTGCGCCGAGGACCCAGCCCGCCCCCGGCGATTCAAACCACAACTCGCGCAGCAGCCGCTCGAAGCCGGCGTAACCGAGCATCGCGACAAACAGCCCGCCAAGCAATGTCCCGCGCCGTCGCGTGCCGTGGAGCACCCATGCGCCCAGGGCTAACACAACGGCCAAGCCGAGCAGCGTCTCGGAGGCGAACGGCCTGAAATTCGGCTCCAACGGCGGATCGCCGCGCGGGCCGCTCAGCAGAAACGAACCGTAGACGGAGATACGCACAACCTTGAGTCGATACGCGGACCAAGCCACGCGCAGCAAAGTCGGCAGAGACGAGAAAGCGAACTGAGCGCACCAGTAAACCGGATAAATGCAGGCCACTACCAGCGCGAGCAGGCGAGCGAAGCCGGGGAAAATGGCGCGGTGCTCGGCCTCGTCCGTGGAGTTTGTTTCCTGTTGCCGGTCAGCCAAGGGATGCACGACGGCGAGCGTACCGCCTCGCTTGGTGAGATGCAGCGGGCAGGCTTATTGTTTCTGCGTTTCTCCCGAAGTGAAGGTGGTCCACGGCCACTGGAGCATGTTGCCGAGGATCGGTTTCATCCAGTCGTACTGCGGATGGGCGGCGAGGAACGGCTTCGCGTAGAAATTCTTCCCGCACGCAGGACCCAGGTGGGCGATCATGCTCATCCGACCGGCCATTTGGCTGTCGGTCACCTTCTCCTGCACCGTCCCTCCCGGATAAAACGGTCCCCAGCCCCAGATCCGCACGCCGTGCGCGCTGAGGTCGACACGGCCGCAAAGGGAACGCTGGTCCGGGCCCTGTTTCTTGGCGTAGGCGTCGTAACTGTCGGACTCGAATTGCTCCGCCAGTTGCAGGTCGATCTTTCCCTTGTACTGCTTCATCAGCTGTTTCCAGCGGATGTGACGCGCGTTGGCCGAATTTCCGAGGTCGTGCGGGTTGAATGTGGTCTCGTCCTTGATTACCGCCGGATCGCTGGGGAAATTCGAGCCGACGAAATAGCCGTTTTTCGTGGTCCAGAGTTTGGTGTGCGTCAGGCCCTCCTCGAACCGGGCGATTTCGCCGGTTTTCCGGTCGCCGATCAGCCAGTCGTTGGCGTAGCCGCCATTGTCACCCTGATTGAGGATTCGCACGTACGAGGCGATCGAGTTCGCGTACTGGAGGGCGCGGCGCGAACGCTCGAACTCGGGCACACCGTTGGGATTCCAGCCGGCGTACTGCGAGATGGTGGTTTCGGTGATCATGATGCCGGCGGAATTGATGCCGAAATCGTCATCGCTGGTGATGACGCCGGGAAAGCCGTCCATCAGGATGCGGTAGCCGTGCTCGGGCACGATATCGAAGATGATGCGCCAGTGCTCCCCGTCCGTGTAGCTGGTCCAGGCGTTGTGCCCGATGACGATGCCGTGATTCTTGGTCCAGCTGCCGGTCGCAATGAAGGCGCTGCAATTGCCCGGGCTGTAAAGGTGCGGCGCGTTATAGGCCGACTCTTTGTGGTGGGCGTTGTACCAGGGCACGTAGTAGTCGGCCAGTTCCTCGAAGGCATTGAGCGCGACAATGTCGTCCAGGCTGAGGTTGACCCCGCGGGCGTGCAGCCCGGCGACGATCCCTTTCAATTCGGCCTGGTATTCCGGGTCGATTTTCGGCCACAGCATGTCTTGCGCCGCCTTCTGGAAAAATGACCATGGCCTGTGAGTGTTGTGGACGTCTTGTGTCCGGACGACGCGGAAGGCGTCGGCAATCTCCGGGGCGAGCAGGTAGCCATGCTGATAGCCGATGTCGGCGGGAGAGCCTTGCAGGTGCACGTAGATCCAACCGTTCTTCTCAAAACGATAGGAGCCGTCAAGCCGTGGGCCCGGAGCCAGAGCCAGCTTGCTGATGGATTCGGTTTCCCCTGAAGCGGACAGATTCGCCCTGGGGTGTGCCGTTCGGACGCCCCAAGAGAATGCGACCACCGCCGCAGCCACCGGCAAAAGTGCCGGGAAAACCAGTTTCGTGCTCAAGCGCACCGCGCACCTCCGGGGAGAACCTTGCGGCGTAATCTTAGGTATCCCCGCCTTCCGCTGTCAAACCGAGCAACGGCCTAGCGTGACGGGTGCTCGCCGGCCTTGAACAAAGTCCACGGATACGCCGGCATGTTGTGCAGGATCGACTTCTCCCAGTCCCACTTCGGATATTTCTTCAAGAACGGCTTCGCATAAAAGTTCTGGCCGCCCGGGTGGCCGAGGTGCGCGATCAGGCTCATATGCGCGACGAGCCGGCTGTCGGTCACCTTGCCCTGCACCGCGCCAAAAGGTTCGTGAAGCGAGCTGGTGTCGAGATGGCCGCAGAGCGTCCTCTGGTCCGGATCGATCTTCTTCTCATACGTATCGTAGTGGTCTCCCTCGAATTTCTCGGCCAGCTGCAGATCGATTTTCCCCTTGTACTTCTTCATCAACTGGAGCCAGCGGACGTGCCGGGCATTGGCCGAACTGGCCATGTTGTGGGGATCGAAAGTGGTCTCGTACTTGATGACGTCCGGATCGCTGGGGAAATTCGAGCCGACGAAATAGCCGTTCTTCGTGGTCCACAGCTTCGTATACGTCAGCCCCTCCTCGAACCGCGCGATCTCGCCGGTCTTCTCGTCGCCGATCAGCCAGTCGTTGGCATAGCCGCCGTTGTTGCCCTTGTTGAGGATTTTGACGTAGCTGGCAATCGAATTCGCGTACTGCAGCGCCCGGCGTGAGCGCTCGAATTCCGGCACGCCATTCGGGTTCCATCCGTGGAAATCGGAGATCGTCGTCTCGGTGATCATGATGCCGGCGGAATTGATGCCGAAATCGTCGTCGCTGGTGATGACGCCGGGAAAGCCGTCCATCAGGATCTGATAGCCGTGCGTCGGCACGATATCGAAGATGATGCGCCAGCGCTCTCCGTCAACATAGGTGGTCCAGTTATTGTGGGCCATCACGATGCCATGACTCTTGGTCCAGCTGCCGGTGGCGACGAAGGCGCTGCAATGCTCGTACAGGGTCGGATTCGGCTTGAATTCGAGGGAAGCCACCTGTTTCTTGTGGTGGGCGTCGTACCAGGGCACGTAATAGCCGGGCAGTTCCTCAAAGGCGTTTAGCGCGACTATGTCGTCGAGACTGAGGTTGACGCCGTGGGCGTGCAGCCCGGCAACAATCCCTTTCAACTCGGCCTGATATTCCGGATCGATGTTCGGCCAGAGCATGTCTTGCGCTGCCTTCTGGAAAAACGACCACGGCCTGTGGGTGTTGTGAACATCCTCCATCTGGACGGCGTGGAAAGCGTCGGCAATCTCCGGTGCGAGCAGATAACCGTGCTGAAAGCCAATGTCGGTTGGGGAACCGTGGAGATACACATAGATCCAGCCGTTCTTCTCAAACCGATAGGCGCCCTTGAGCTCCGCTTGCTCTTGCGGCGACAGTTGGTTTCTCGCCGAGAGGCTCGCCGCAAGGGCTGGCGCCTGTCGGGCGCCCCACGCAAAAGCCGCCACTGCCACGATGACCGGCAAGGCCACGATCGGAATGAGTTTGGCCGATAACCGCTTCATGAAGACCTCCTTGCCCCAAATAATGGCGCTGTCATCTTAGGCACCACGATTCGGGGTGTCAACGGAAACGCAGGGGAGGATAGGAGATAGGGCCGCGCAAAAGCGGCCCACTTCGCAACATGTTGTGGTGCGGGGCGGGCACAAAGGCGAAACGGGGCGTGGGCAGGCATGGGGAATCCGCCGGGGCAACCCAGGGGTCACGCACGCGGCTTCATTATCGAGACTACCGTCGCGACAGGCAGAGCATGGCGGTCGGGGAACATCTGCTGGTTTCTCGCCCCACTCGACCCCAAAAATCCCGGTTATCGCTTCAAAACGTACAAAGCCACGAGCACTGGCTTGCCCCCGTTGGCAAACAACGGCCCGCGCAGCGAGACCGTTGTGCCAACGCTCAGCCCGCTCACTCCGGAAACACCGTCGAACCGCGTTTGTGGCAACGTTGTGACGTGCAGGCTGTTGATTCCTGCCGCAGAAAAAATCCCGGTCGACGGCTTGATGGTGAAATCGCTGGAATTGAGCATCTGCGAAATCGTGCCTGTGACCCAGGAGCTCATTAGCCGCATCCTGGTGACACTAGCTTCCGGCGGCGTTCCGGGAGTGAGCCCTGAGCCGGTTTGAAATTGAATCACCTGCCCCGGCATCAGATCGGAAATCCCCGAGAACCCCCAACCGCTCATCGGCATGCCGTCAAAATCCATATCGAAAGTTGTTCCCGTCTGCCAACCCATCCGGATGACGTCGCCGACGCTGACGCCGGAAAAATCCGGGACTTCATTCATCACCACGATCTCGCACCAGCCGCTGGCATTGTCGATTCCGGTGACGAGCCCTTCGGTCTCCTCGGCGCTTTGACTTTCCAGATTGACTTCGGACGCATAGAGCGTGCCGGGCCCCAACAGGTCCACATCGACTTCCACGATCTGGCCCACGGCAAGCCCGGACAGGTTATTGGGCTTCCCGATCGCATCGAAGCCCTGGTAAGTCGTCTTGTCGTCCACCGTGAACGTCAGCGACGGCGCAAACTGCATGAATCGCATCGTGAATTTGTTATCGGCTGTGTCGACTGAAGTCACTTGGCCGATCATGTCGGGCATTTCATCGAAGAAGCCGCCGAAGCCTCCGACATCCGTCCCGAGGGTTTGGAAAAACCCCGACATCATTGGACTGAAGCCCATGCCCCAGAAGTTGGTTCCTTGAAACGAATCCGTCAGATCGAAATCCATCATCAACCCGAGAGAAGTGCCGCCTTGAGCATCGAACGGAAAAGGGGAACCAGTGATGGTTGTGCTTCCGGAAAGCGTGGGAGGCGTCACTTCACAAATCTGATCTGTCGGGCAGGAAACTCCACCCATCATGCCGCCATAACCCGTGTTGTTAAAGAATGTCAGTCGGGGATTGGCGAAAGTGAAGGTGATACCCGTGTAGTTTCCCTGCGGCACAGGTACCGTATTTAGGTATGCCGCCATCGACTGGAGTTGGGTCATCTCGACGGTCATTGGCGAGTTGATCAGGGGAATATTCCCAGGTTGCAGGGCCGCACCGGTCACCGTCACCCGAAACGCGAGAACGTTGATGCCCCACATGGGCATGTCACGCATGGATAGGTTAAGCGCCGCTGTGGAAGGCTTGGGAGTCAGTGTCGAGGCAGGCGCCGAAGTGGAACCGCCGCAGGAAACCATCAAGCCGGTGCCCAGGGTCGCCGCCAGCAATATCAGGCAGGATCTACGAATAGGCCACCTCTAGCAAAGCCAAATTTGTCCGAACAGGTGCAATCGGCGAGCCGAAAGAGTCCCATTCCTCAAGCTTCATTTCTTGCGGAAAGTTGAGAATCTATGCCCTAGGACTGTAGACCTGCCCAGAGCCATTTGGCGCAGAGCGTCTGCGAAATATTGCGCACCCGTCAGAAGAACTGAGAAACTGCGACCACCTTGGGTCAATTTCACCTGAAAGGTGCCGACCACAACATGTACGGGGCCCGATTTTGGAGAGCTCTACCTCGTATCCTGCCAACGGAAACGCGCCCCTCGGTTAGAATGGCAGCTCATGGCGCCACGCGATGAATACATCGGCGCGATGGGGCACTTTTCCCGCCTCGACCTCTACGACCCGCTCGTGCGCTTGGCCGTGCGTGAGCGCCGGTTCAAACGCCGGTTGCTGGCCGAGGCGGCACTCCGCCCCGGTTTCCGTGTGCTCGACCTGGGTTGCGGAACAGGGACACTGGCCCTGATGGCCAAACGTACCGAGCCTTGTGCCACCGTAGTCGCTCTCGACGGCGATCCGGCCGCAATCCGACTGGCGCAGCGAAAAATCGTCCGGGAGGGAGCCTCCATCGCTCTTCACCTCGGTTTTGCACAGCAGCTTCCCTATCCCGCCCGCTGCTTCGACCGTGTCCTTTCGACCCTGCTAATGCACCACCTATCGCACGACGGCAAATTGGCTGCGCTGCGTGAAGTGGCGCGAGTGCTGGCGCCCGCGGGCGAACTGCATTTAGCCGATTTCGGCCGGCCCGCCAATCGGTTGATGCGCGCCGGCTTCTCGCTCGTGCGGAAATTCGAGGGCATGGAGAATACCGAGGATAACGTCCAGGGTTGGCTGGTGGAGATGTTCCTGAACGCCGGTCTGCGAAAGGTGCGCGAGACGGCTCACTACTCGACGTTGTTTGGGACCTTGCGGCTCTATGCCGCCTCGGCACCTTGCTGAGGTAGGTTCGAGCGGTAACCGGACACCCACTCCTCGCGGACAGAAGCGCGCAACCGGTTGTCCATTCACCCGTTGCGGCCAGGTTCCACGCCGAGATCCTTTGGCCATCCTGGCCGAATCATGGAACGTGCGATGGCGGGCAGTACCGAGTACCAACCTGGCGGGCAGTGCGCGCTAGCGCGTGACTGCTTTCCGCGCGAGATAGGCCACGCGAATCATCCGCTTTTGATCGGCCAGAGTCTGCGCCATGCCAGTCGAACTCGTCAATCCGTCGTAGGCCTCTTGCCCGAGGTTATTGACAATGTCGTCCCGGTATTTTTCGAAGGCACTGGCTTGCCGGCGCGCCACCAGCACCACGCTTTCGGTCAGGTCCTCGCAGGAGACCACTTCAAACCCGCTCGCTTCCAGCATCCGCTCGTTCTCTCCTACAGGCGTGAGGCACGACGCGCCTGCCCAGGTGCGGACAGCGATTTCCTCGCTCGTAACGAGGCCCACAAGTACCATCGGATCCGTGAACAGGAGACGGCCATTCGGGCGCAGCACGCGGTGGCACTCTCGCAGCAAGGTCGGCCGCTCCGGGATCAGACTGAAGGTGTCGTTCGCGAAAACCGCATCGAAGCTGTTGTCTTTGAACGGGAGTGGACGGGCTGCGTCGCCGAAGCGAAAGTCGACGCGGCCTTCTAGGCCTTTCGACTTGGCCAGGGCCGTGGCCAGCCGTAGGCCGGATTCGTTGTTGTCCAAGCCGGTCACCCGGGCCTTCGTGGTAGTAGACAAATACACAGCCGCTGCCCCGTTGCCGCTGCCGATTTCCAGAACATGCGACTCCGGTGTTGGCGCCAGACGAGCAATAAAGCGCCGGTACTCTTCAATGGTCATCCAACTCAATTGCCCGACGTATTCGCCGTAGATATCCTGGCCAACCTTGTGCAGAATTTCCTGCCCAAGGTCGCTGTAGGCGATATCGTAGGCATCCAGTTGAAAATTCATTTGGCTCCTTCTTCCGGCTTGAGATGCAACCAAAGTTTACATCAAGGCTTGCGGCCTGGTCATCCGAACTGCCCGGAGACGCCCGGAAGCCTCTCTTGGCAGATTGCTCTTGAGCTGCCGGCCCGGTTTGCCCAGTTCGGTCAGTCGCAAGGGAAAAACGGAGTAATGGCCGGTAACACCACGGCTTCCGGCGCAACGCCTGCTCCGGGGCAGATTGCCGTGGAGCGCGCCTTTTGGAAAAGCTGTATACCGGGCATTGATCATTTGGGTAGCAATTGTCTTTTCAGATAACCCCTGTATACAGGAATCTTTCGCTGGCTGTTTTTCGCTAAACACATGCCCGGTTTCGGCCTTGTCCCCGCGCCCCCGGGGGCGTGGCCGAGGCACGGCTCAATGGTTCTTCCGCTTGCGTCTTCGGTTGCGCGACGGCTCCTCGTCATTCCCGCCCGCTTCCCCGGCAAGCTGGCGCCAGTCTGTGGAAGCTCCGGGGAAGCCCGATGGCCAATTTCCAGCTGGGCCGAGGAAGCCGAGCTGAGAACGCGTGGAAGCGAGGAGCAGGTTGGCGCTGCGCTGTATCGTTCGCACGATGTGTTCGGCGGAACGCATACGGGCCTGTTCGGAATCGCGACGGGTGATTGCCTTGACGATTTCACGGTGCTCGGCGACCAAATCCGGGCCGTAGGAATCGACGGAGATGACCAGATAAAAGAAACGCATCAGGCGCGTGTGAATCTCGGCGATAATTTCGCAGAGGGATTCATTCGCCGAGGCTTCGGCAATCCCCACATGCAGCCTGTAATTTCGCTCAAGAAACGTGTAGTAGCTCTTTTGGTTGCCGATCCGATAGGTGTACTCGGCCCAGTCCTGAATCTGCTTCAGATGCTCGGGAGTCGCACGCTGCGCAGCCAGGGCGGCGGCGGCCGGCTCGACGACGAGTTGCACCTCGTTGAGGTTGTGATATTCGGTCATCGTGAGCGGCGCAACGAAATAACCTCGGAACGGAATGATTTTGATCAAACCTTCTTTTTCGAGATGATGGCAGGCTTCGCGGACCGGCGTCCGGCTCGTATGATAACGGCGGCAAAGTTCCTGTTCGGAGAGCGATTTTCCGGGGAGTAGTTCGCACGTAACGATATCGTGCTTGAGGCTGCGGTAGACTCGCTGAGAACTCGTTTGGGCGGGCAAGGAATTCGGGCTCATTTTGCTTTGCTCCCGCGGAAAACTTCGCGTAGTCTGCTTTCCGCGCACCGGAATTGTCAAGATTAAGGGTGGCGCAACCCTTTCAACCGCCGAAGCAAAAAAAATCTTGACACCGGGTTTCCCACTCCAGTATACAGGCAGCATACAACACGACCTGAGGCTGCCCGCGGCGTGGCGTTCCCCGCGACTCCTCCGTTAGTCTCTTGAAGACCAGGCCGACCCCGGGCACTGGGAGGAGACCATGTCCAGCCAAAGCAGCCAACCTGCTTTCGCCTCCCGCGGGCACCTCATCCTCAGGTCAGAAGCGGAAGCAAGAAGTTCCCCAGCGGCCTCGTCCTAATTACTTTCCTGAGAATTCAGTTTTCGGCACCGTAACGCACGCACAAGCTGTGGCGGCACGTCGAGATTTCCACAGGGCCGGGATTTCCACAGGACGAATGCTCATGTGGCGGGCCATCGCCGCGTGGAAGGGCTTGCCCTGAGATTTTACCCGGCGGATACTTGGCGCCCACGCGCGTTACAGACCGCTAATAACGCGTGGCTCGCAACCGATGACGGAAACGGCTCCTCTTCGCTGGCGCGATACCACTCCGACGCAGCGCCGCACGCTCGCGGCGGCAGGGCTCGGGTGGATGCTGGACGCCTACGACGTCATGCTCTATTCGCTCGTGCTCGCGACGCTGATTCGCGAGTTCGGGATGAGCAAGGAGACAGCCGGCCTGCTCAACACCCTCACGCTGGTTGCCTCGGCGATCGGCAGCGTCGTCATCGGCATCCTTGCCGACCGCTACGGTCGCCGTCGCATGCTCAGCTTGAGCATCCTGATCTATTCGCTCGCCACATTTGCGTGTGGCCTTTCCCCCACCATCTTCATTCTGGCTATTTTCCGGTTTGTTCTCGGGCTGGGCATGGGAGGTGAATGGAATTCGGGGGCGGCACTGGTGGCCGAGACTTGGCCCGGGAAGTGGCGCGGCCGGGCGCTGGGCATCGTGCAGAGCAGTTGGGCGGTCGGCTACGCGCTGGCGGCCATAACGGCGGGAATTGTGCTGGCCCATGCGAATTGGCGCTGGGTGTTTTTCGTCGGCGTCTTCCCTGCCCTTGTTGCGCTGTGGGTGCAGCACGGCGTGCCCGAGCCGGAAGTGTGGAAGCGACAAATCGGTGCGCGTGCCAGGCATGTGCTGGCCGAGCAGCGCGGAATCTGGCGGCGGCACGGCCGCAATCTGATCGTGCTTCTTGCGATGAACACGTTTGGCATGTTCGCCTGGTGGGGTCTTTTCACCTGGATTCCGGCCTATCTCGAACTGCCGCTGGCGCAGGGTGGCCGCGGTTTCAACCTGCTGGGCACGACATGGTTTCTGCTGGCGCTGAACCTGGTGGGGATGCTGCCGGGCTACCTGCTGTTTGGCGTACTTGCCGACCGCTACGGCCGTAAGCGCTCGCTCGTGATCTATCTGGTGGCGGCGGCGTTGCTGGTGCCTTGGCTGGCCTTGGCGCGGCGGCCCATCATGATTCTTGTGGCAGCGTGCCTAGTGGCGTTTTTCGGAACGGGGTTCTTCACCGGATCAGGCATCGTCGGCAGCGAACTCTTCCCCACCGCAATTCGAGCCACGGCTCTCGGCGCCAGCTACAACGTCGCGCGCGGCTTGAGCGCGCTTGCTCCGCTTGTCATCGGCACGGTGGGCCAGACGCACGGGCTTTCCGGTGCGTTCCTGCTTTGTGGTATTGCCTTTGCCCTGGCGGCCGGCAGCGCAGCGCTGCTGCCGGAAACTCAGGGAACCGAAATCTTCTGACTTCATGCGCCCGGTCGCCGCGCACGCATTTCCGGGCACCTTGGCAACAACATAGTTCCCTTCCCTTACACGACTGCGATATCCCCGCTGCCCGCTTCCAGGCGCCGTGCTTTGCCATGCACGAAACCCGCATTGCCAAAGTCGCAATCGCGGCCAGGGCCCTGCGGGTGGCCGAACAAAAAGAGAGGGCCCCGGCTATTGCTGCCAGGGCCCTCTCGGTGAGTTACGGTTTTTCCGGATCGGCGGATTACATCGAGCCGGGCTGGTGCGGCGGAGCCACCGAGATGAAAGGAACGTTGGCGCGCTTCATCATCCGGTTCAGCGAAGCCATGTCCGTCTTCTGCAAGGTGCTCCAGTCGGCGAGTTGTTGGTCGATCTTGCCCTTGAGCAGGTTGTAGACGGTGTGTTCGGCGACAGTGGGAGCCGAATAACCGCTCTCGACCGAACCGCCAAGGGCCAGCATCTGGTCGGAGAGTTCGATGGGGTAATTCAGCGGATCCTCGCCGCTCTGCGACTTCGGCTGGATGAGTTTGTCTTCGATCGCCAAGGCTTTCTGGTCGAGGGCCTTTGCCGCCGCGGCGATGTTCTGGTGTGAAGAGCCGACGTGCTTTTCGAGCGCCAGGAGCTGCTCGTGCATGCCCCGGATCTCGATGACGGCGCTATGAGCGGCATCGACGACCTTCTGGATCTGTAGCAAGAGCGCCAGTTGCTGCTGAAGAGCAGTTTGGGTCGTGTGAACGCGCGGGTCTAGTTTCACCACGATGGGCTGAGTCTGAGTCTGCCCGTCGGCGGTCAGCTTTGCCTGATACGTGCCCGGAACCACAAGCGGCCCGAAAGGCGAGCCGCCCCAGGTGACCGTGTGAGGCACCATGAGCGTTGAAGTGTAGCGAAGATTCCAGACGAACCGATTGACCCCCGGATGGGTAGTGAGATGGGGGAAATGGAAGAAGCGGGCGAATTCGCTGGGAATGCCCGCCGGAAGGCCCGAGCTCTTGCTCGAGAACTTGCGGACCAGATGACCCTGTGCGTCGAGAATCTCCAGGGTGATCGGGCCCTTGGGAGCCGACTTGAGCCAATAGTCGATCGTGGCTCCAGAGGCGCCACCGCCGAAGAAACCACCGCCTATGCGCGCGCTATAAGCGACCGGTGGCTTGAAGAGATGCACCGGATCGTTCTGGATCTGCGCGGTGAGCTGGCGGAGCGGGTTGATGTCGTGCAGCAGCCAGAAGGAGCGGCCGTGAGTGGCAATGACCAGGTCGGAGCCCTTGATAACCATGTCGCGAACGGGAACCGTGGGCAGGTTCATCTTGAGCGACTGCCACTGGGCCCCGTCGTCGAACGAGACGTAGACGCCCAACTCGGTTCCGGCGAAGAGCAGGTCCTTGTTCACGGTGTCCTGGCGGACGACGTGAACGTAAGCGCCGTCAGGAATGCCGTTGTTGATGCGGGTCCAGGTCTGGCCGAAATCCGTGGTTTTGTAGATGTAGGGTGCGAAGTCGTCGCTCTTGGAGCGATTGACGGCGACGTAGGCCGTGCCGGCGCTGAAAGGAGAGGCGTCGATGATGCTGATCTTGCTCCATTCCGGCATGCCCTTGGGGGTCACGTTCTGCCAGTGAGCGCCGTCATCGCGGGTGAGATGGATCAGGCCGTCGTCCGACCCGACCCAGATTTCTCCCCGCTGGACCGGCGAGGGCGCGATGCAAAAGATGGTGTCGTAATACTCGGCGCTGGTATTGTCCTGTGTGATCGGCCCGCCGGCCGATTGCTGCTTGGCCTTGTCGTCGCGGGTGAGGTCGGGGCTGATGACCTGCCAGCTATGGCCACCATCGGTCGTCTTGAACAGCACGTTGCCGCCGAAATAAATCGTGTGGGAATCAAAGGGCGACATGGCGATCGGCGCGGTCCACTGGAAGCGGTACTTTAGATTCGCGGCGGCATGCCCCATGGGATTGAGCGGCCAAGGGGAGATGTCGGTCACGGTGCCGGTCTGGCGATTGAACCGGGTAATCGAGCCGTCGTAGCCGCTCGCGTAAACCGTGTTGCCCGAAGGAGTCGGTACGACCCAGCCACTCTCGCCGCCGCCCACCGCATAATAATCGTTGGGATTGCCCTGACTGGGAATCGCGACAGTCGAATTGTCCTGCTGGGCGCCGTAGATGTAGTAGGGGAACCGGTTGTCCACGGCGACATGGTAAAACTGCGCGGTCGGTTGATTGTCGAGTGTGGACCAAGTGCGGCCCCAATTCAGGCTGACAGACCCGCCGCCGTCGCTGGCAACAATCATGTGGTTCGGGTCGGTGGGGTCGATCCACATGTTGTGGTTATCGCCGTGGGGCGCGAAAACCATGGTCCAGGTGTGGCCGCCGTCGGTGGAGCGATAGACGCTGGTATTCAGGATGTAGATGGTGTAGGGGTTCTTCGGATCAGCGTAGATATTGGTGAAATACCAGGCGCGCTGGCGGAAGCGGTGGTCGCCCGTGACGAAATGCCAGCTTTCGCCGGCGTTGTCGGAAACGTAGAGGCCTCCTTTTTGCGCTTCGATCAAGGCGTAGACGTGCTCGGAATCGGCGCCGACGGCCAAGCCGATCCGGCCGAGAATGCCCGCGGGCAGGCCGTGCCCGGTGAGATGCTTCCAGGTGACGCCGCCATCGGTCGATTTGTAGATGCCGCTGCCCGGGCCGCCGCTGATGAAGGTGTACGGGTACCGCACCTCCTGGTAGAGGGCCGCATACACGATGCTGGAATTATGGGGATCGAAGACGATATCGATGGCACCGGTCTTGTCGTTTTTGTAGAGCACCTTTTGCCAGGTCTTGCCGCCGTCGGTCGTGCGGAACACGCCGCGCTCGGGATTCGGCCCGAAAGCGTCGCCGATCGCGGCCACCAGCACGATATTCGGATTGTGAGGATCGACGATGACGGCGCCGATATGCTGGGTCTTCGTCAGGCCGATGTGGGTCCAGGTCTTGCCTGCGTCAGTGGATTTCCACATGCCGTCGCCATAGCTGATGTCGCCGCGAAGGGCTTCTTCGCCGGTGCCAACGTAGATGACGTTCGGGTCGGATGGAGCGACGGCGATTGCCCCGATCGAGGCAATCGGCTCTTTATCAAAAATGGGTTTCCAGTGTTGGCCGGCGTCGGTGGTTTTCCACACTCCGCCCGCTACCGCGCCGAAGTAGTAGATGTTCGTGCCGGGTACGCCCGTCGCGGCCTCGGCGCGCCCGCCGCGATAGGGTCCTACCAGATGCCACTGCATGCCCGCGAGCGTTCCCTTCTGCAACTGCTGCGCTCGTGCCAGCGGGCAAAAAGACAAAATTGCCGCCAGAGCCAGGCTCCAACGGAGACCAGCCCTGTGACCAATACTTAGCTTCATTAGCATTGCCCTCCCTTCGGGGTCCGCGGGATTCTACACCGAGCAGCTACCGTTTGGAGCAGCGAATCCCCGAGAATTTTTTCGGCGTCGGTTCGGCGCCGGCCCGCACCTGTTCCAAGGAACGAGGCTTCCGGGAAGAAGAGCGGCGCGTTTGGGGAAGCGTCACGGGTGCGCCCGAAGTGTCACACGGTGAAAATCGGAAATCCCCGTAAGCCGCCGCTTTTCTGGCAGTTTCGTTTCGCCAAGTCACATTTTCGGGGTGGCCTGGAGCCGCGTGCGGACGAGAATGGCCGGATTTCGGGCGAAAAGGCGCATTCGCCTGACGGCGCCAGCATAGCAGGCGAAGCGACACTGTGCGAGGACTGGGTCTACGTAAGAGAGGCAACGATCGCGTTTACGTAGACGGAGCGGTGGCGTCGGGCGGGAATTGCTGGGACGATCGGTGCGGGAGGTCCAACGCAAGAGCGAAAGGGAAAATCGGCTGGCCGGGCGCGGATGCCGAAACGAAGACGCGGCCGCAGCGGAAGGTGCATGACGCTCATTGCCGGATTTGGCGGCATCCGCGGAGAGCGGAGATCGACCGGGAGTTGCTAGAGCCCCGCCGGGGAACCAAGTAAAGAGTCCTTTGTCACGTTGCCGACTTCCCCCACGGCATGGTGGAACGATACGCCTGCCGTGCCGCGACGATGCCGGATAGGCGATCGCCGTTGTCGTAAGTGTAAGTCACTGGATTCGACTGCCCGGAAACGGTCATCTGGGTCCGCAGACCGTCGGCACTGTGGGCACAGCTCGACATGCCTTCCGGCCCCGATGCGAATGGAAATCTGATCAAGTTCACCAATCGCGACGAGCAGGTCATTCTCGGCTGAGCGTTCTATTTCCGTCAGCCGGGGCTACCGGCCTCAGATTTGTTGTCCGGTTCCCGGATGCGGCGGAAGCACAAGAGCCACCCGGAGCAATGGAAAGCGTGCCCTGACGACCTATGCGGAGTCGAGTGGGAATCCTGCGTCCGTGGGATTTGGGCGGGGACTTCGGTGAGTTGCCCTGTGGCGGGAATGACCGCGGATTTGAGCAGGGGCGGCGTGGAAGCCGCCCCTGCGGATGCTGAAAGCGACGCGCGCGGGCGCGGCTTAGATGCCGAGTCCTTTCACGATATCGCGTACAGAAGCGGCGGACTTGTCGAGAGCGGCCTGCTCTTCGGGCGTGAGCTTGATTTCGATGATCTTCTCGATGCCGTTCGAGCCGAGCTTCACGGGCACGCCCATGTAGAGGTCCTTGATCCCGTATTCGCCTTCGAGATAGGCCGAGCAAGGCAGGATCTTTTTCCGGTCGCGGAGGATCGAGTCGGCCATTTCATAGACGGCAGCCGCAGGGGCGTAGTAGGCCGAGCCCGTTTTCAGCAGATTGACGATTTCGCCGCCGCCCTTGCGGGTGCGCGCGACGATGGCCTCGATGCGTTCCTTCGGGAGCAGATCGGGCAACGGAATGCCGGCGACGGTGGAATAGCGCGGCAGTGGAACCATGTCGTCGCCATGGCCGCCGAGGACGAAGGCATGGATGTTTTCCACCGAGACGCCCAGTTCCATGGCGATGAAGGCGCGCATACGAGCCGAATCGAGCACGCCGGCCATGCCGATGACGCGGTTCTTCGGGAATTTGCTGGCGCGGAAGGCGACCTGGCACATCACGTCGAGCGGGTTGGTCACGATGATCAGGATCGCTTGAGGCGACTGTTTCGCTACTGCTTCCGTCACTTCCTTGACCACCGTGAAATTCGCCTTCACCAGGTCATCGCGGCTCATCCCCGGCTTGCGGGCAAAACCGGCGGTGATGACGACGATGTCGCTGCCGGCGGTGGCGCTGTAATCGCCGTTCTGGGTGCTGACGCCCAGCACATGGGAGTCACTGCGGAGCACCGGCATGGCTTCGAGCATGTCGAGCCCCTTGCCGGCCGGGACGCCTTCGAGGATGTCGGTGAGAACGACGTCGGCGAGGCCAGCGTCGGCAATGCGTTGGGCCGTGGTGGCGCCGACAAATCCGCCACCGATGACCGTCACTTTTTTGCGCATGAGAGCATTTCTCCTCTGGAGGAATCTGAAGTTGTTTTGCCGAAGGCCGGCCGCGGGAAGCGGCGGCCGGACCCTTTGAGCAGTGGGTTGTTCCGGAAGCGCGCCGGTTCAGTGCGCTGCCATCTTCCGTCCCATGTTTTCGATGACGGCAGAGGCGTATTCGGAGGTGTGCAGGCGCGTGGCGCCCGGCATCATCCGCTCGAGATCGTAGGTGACGCGCTTCTGGCGAATCGTTTCTTCGATACCATTTTCGACGAGGCGGGCGGCTTCTTCCCAGCCCATGAAGTCGAGCATCATCGCGCCCGACAGCATGACCGAGCTGGGATTGATGACATCCTTGTCGGCATATTTCGGGGCGGTGCCGTGCGTGGCCTCGAAAATGCCGAAGCCGTCGCCGATGTTGGCGCCCGGCGCCATGCCGAGTCCACCAACCTGGGCCGCGCAGGCGTCGGAGAGATAGTCGCCATTCAGGTTGGGAGTGACGAGAACCTGGTATTCATTGGCACGAGTGAGCACTTGCTGGAAAATCGAGTCGGCGATGCGATCGTTGACGAGAATCTTCTCTTTCCAGCGACCCTGGCCGTGGGTCTTCCGGATTGAATCGAGGGCTTCCTTGACCTCAGCGTAGATCTGCTGCTTGAAGGACTCGGTGGCATTTTCGAGGCCGGGCTCGATCATCGCGGCGTTCTGTTCGATGGTGAGCTTGGGATCCTTGTCGAGGTTGCCGAGGATCCAGCTCTCGCGCTCGGTGACGATCTTTTCGCGGAACTCGGCCTTGGCGAGTTTGTAGCCCCAGTCGCGGAAAGCGCCCTCGGTAAACTTCATGATGTTGCCCTTGTGGACCAGGGTGACGACATGAAGCTTCCGCTCGATGGCGTGGTTCAAGGCGCGCCGCATCAGGCGCGAGGTGGCGAATGGGGAGATCGGCTTGATGCCGATGCCGGAATCGGTGCGAATCTCGCGGCCGACGGGTTTGAGCATCTCCTTGTTAAGGAAATCGATCACTTTCTTCACTTCCGGCGTGCCGCTGCGCCATTCGATGCCGGCGTAGACGTCCTCCGTGTTTTCCCGGAAGATGACGATGTTCATATTTTCCGGATGAGCGACCGGGGAAGGCACTCCGGAGAAATAGCGCACCGGGCGCACGCAAGCGTAGAGGTCGAGCACTTGCCGGAGCGTCACGTTGAGCGAGCGGATGCCGCCGCCCACCGGCGTGGTCAGCGGGCCCTTGATCGCGATGCGGAAGTCGCGGATCGCTTCTACGGTTTCGTCGGGCAGCCAGGTTTTCGTCGCATTGAAGGCTTTTTCCCCGGCGAGCACCTCGAACCAGGCGATGCGTTTCTTGCCGCCATAAGCCTTTTCGACGGCGGCGTCGAAAACGCGACGGGAGGCGCGCCAAATGTCGCGGCCAGTGCCGTCGCCCTCGATAAAGGGAATAATCGGCCGGTCGGGAACGTGGAATTTGCCATCTTTGTATTCGATGAGTTCGCCATCGGCCGGAACCGGGATCATGTTGTAGGCCTTTTTCATTCGATTTGTCTCCTGCTGTTGCGCGTCCGAGCGGCATCCAGGCGAAATTCCACCTGGCGAATTCTCCGGGAAGCAGCTCGGCTCGCCATTCCGTCGCGCGGAGCGGCGGGATTACCGGGGCCTTAGAGTACCTGCAGGTTGAGTACCCGGCGAGCGAAACCGGGCCCAAGCGTGCTATTCACAATAACATAAGCGCCTACCCGTATGCGAGATGCCGTATCGCGCCGTCGAAAATGTTACCGAAGGGGGCAACATCGCGCCATTTAGGATGTTACCCAACCCAAACGCGAAAAGGAGGCGACCAGGTTGGGCAAGCAAGGACGACGGGAGTACCTG
>JAKBLM010000004.1 GCA_021832085.1 Acidobacteriota bacterium
CTGGGAAGACCAAGATGCAGGCCCTGGTGGCGGTCATGCGCAAACTGCTCCACGGCCTCTACGGCATGCTGAAGTACCGTCAACCCTACGACGGCGCCAGGCTCTTCGCCCAACCCGCCGTGCCTCATACCGAACTCACCACTGCGCCGGCGCGCCCATGAGCAAAAGAAAGTTCCTCCACACCACCTCAAAGAAAAAAACAACTTGAAAACCAAGAGAGAATCTACCAACGGCAACACCCCGTTGGGGAACGCAGGCGGCTGTGTGACGTGCCTAGCTGGAAGCGGCGGTTGTGTTTCCGGCGCGGGCGATGAGGGATGACAGTTCCTCGGGGCGCGTCACCGGGGGATGGCAGGTGTTTTGCACGCAGACGAGGGCCTGCGTGGTTTCGGCGTTCAAGGCGCCGAGGGTTTCGGCCAAGGCCGGCGGCAGCGCGCCGGACTGCACGGCTTCCGGGGTGACGCGCAGCACCGACTTGGCGTAGCGGAAGACGCCGTGGGCGGCCTTCTCCAGCTCGAAAGCTTGGAGATCGCCGGCGCGGCCGGTGATGACGACCTCGATCGGGCGGCGCATGTGGACGACGAGGCCGAGGCCGTAGCTGGCGGCGAACATGCCGTAATTCGTGATGACGCCGGCGAAGGCTTCGAGGGTTCGCTCAGCGGCTTCGCGGTAGGACGGCTCGCCGGTGTAATCGAACAGGCGGTCGAACAGGATTGCCGCCGCGGAATTAGCGCCGGGCGTGGGCGAATCCTGAAACGGCTTGCGGCGAATGTCGAAAGCGCCGAGTGGCGGCGCGTCGTCCGGGCGGTCGAAGAAGCCGCCAGACTCGCGGTCGTACAAATGGGCGAGCAGGCGATCGGCGGCGGCGCGGGCCGCGTCGAAATAGCGGCGATCGAGCGTCTGCTCGAAGGCGTCGAGCAGAGCGAGGCCCGGATAGACGTGGTCGTCGAGCAGGCCGGCCGAGCGCGGCGAGCCGAGGAAATGCGCGAAGCCGGTTTGCGCGTCCCAGCCCTCGGCGAGCAGCCGGTCGAGCGTTTTCAGGGCGAACTCGCGGCAATCGGGGCGGCCGAGCGCGCTTGCCGCGTCGAGCCAGGCGGAAACCATCATCGCGTTCCAGCCGACGTAGACCGTGGCATCGATTTTCGGCGTGGGCCGCGAGACGCGGGCCCCGTGCAGCTTGGCCCTCGCGCGGGCGAGCGTTTCCTGAAGCTCGCTTTCGCTCAGGCCGAGCTGGCCGGCGGCCTGCTGCGGCCGGAGCGCGACGCGCAGCACATTTTTCGCCGGGTTGTGGTGCATGTCGCCGGACTCGCGGACGTCGTAGTAAAGCTCGGCGGCGCGGGCTTCCTCGGGCGAGAGCGCGGCGCGCAGCTCGTCGCGCGTCCAGGTGAAATAATCGCCATCGTCTTCGAGCGAGAAGTCGGCATCCTGGCTGGCGTAGAAGCCGCCGCGCTCGAGATCGCAGAGCACGCTGCCGCTCCAGCCGAGGATGCCTTCGGCGGTGGCGCGGAAGAGCAGATTGCCGGTGACCAGGAAGGCGTGGACGTAATTGCGCAGCAGTTCCGAGTTGTCGTAGATCATCTTCTCGAAGTGCGGAACGTGCCAGTGTTCGTCGACCGAATAGCGGTGGAAGCCGCCGGCGACCTGGTCGTAGACGCCGCCCTGGGCCATCTTTTCGAGCGTGGTGGCCGCGACGTTCAGCAGCGACTGGCGGCCGGTGGCCTGGTAGCGTTCGAGCAACAGATCGAGCGCGGTGGGATGGGGGAATTTCGGCGCCTGGCCAAAGCCGCCGTTCTTCGGATCGAAGAGCCGCGTGCTCTGCTCGACGATCGCGTCGGCCAGCGACGCGTCCGCGTGGCCGCTTCCGTTGCCGACCGCCTCGGCCTTGGCCACCGCTTCCATCAGCGCGCCGGCGGTCGTTTCCACCTCGTTACGCTTGTTTTGCCATGCCGAAGCCACGGCGGCGAGCAGGCGCCGGAAACCGGGGCGGCCCATCGCATCGTCGGGCGGGAAATAGGTGCCACCGAAAAACGGCCGGCCGTCGGGCGTGAGGAAAGCGGTGAGCGGCCAGCCGCCCTGGCCGGCCAGCGCGCCGATCGCGGATTGGTAGCGCGCGTCGATATCGGGCCGCTCGTCGCGATCGACCTTCACCGGAATGAAAAGCTGGTTGATCTGCGCGGCGATTTCGGGGTTGTCGTAGCTTTCCCGGTCGATGACGTGGCACCAGTGGCACCAGACCGCGCCGATATCGAGCAGCACCGGCTTGTCCTCGCCGCGGGCGCGGGCAAAGGCCTCTTCGCCCCATTCGTACCAGTCGACCGGCTGATGAGCGGCCGAACGCAGGTAGGGACTGCGAGAATCTTTCAGGCGGTTTTCTTTTGCTGGAGCCAAATCCTCCCCCTTCGTTGCTGGAATGAGGCGTGCCGGGGCCGGCCCGGAGACCGGCGGCTACTGGACGGGTGGTATGGCGCCGGCATCGCCGGGTGAGATCGGCTTGCGGCCGTCGAACCCTTCGTCAGGGCGATGCCAGAACCGGATGCGGTGTTCGCCCAGGCGCCAGCACCAGAAAACGTCTTCGCCGTTGAGCCGGCCGGGAAAATCGATCAGGCCGAGATCGATGTCCTTCACCTTGCAGCCGATCGCTTCGATCTCCTCGACGGCCGAGCGCGTCTTTTCCGAGGCGCCCTCGAAGCCCTGGCGCAGCGCCACGGCTTTCTCGTGCCGCAGCGACAGCCCGCCCAGCAGCAGGATCCGATGTGTAAGGGCCGCCAGCCGGCGTTCGAAATCGAGCGCGACGCGCCGGTGCTCGATTGCCTCGGCGAGCATCGGCTCGATCAATACGCGCGCGCGTTCGGCTTCGTCAAGCGTGAAGAGCTTCTGGGACTCGTGTTCGGGCTGTTTGGGGTCCATTGCCCTACCGCAGCTCGAGCATCCGCTCGAGCGCCGTGCGCGCCCAGCGGCGCGTCTGGTCGTCGACCTGAATCCGATTCACCACGCGGTCTTCGGCCAGGTTTTCGAGGGTCCAGGCGAGGTGCTCGGGACCGATCCGGAACATCGTCGTGCAGACACAGACGTGTGGGTCGAGCGAAAGGATTTTTTGTTCGGGGTGCTCTTGCGCCAGCCGGTTGACCAGGTGAATTTCCGTGCCGATTGCCCAGGTTGTGCCTGGCGCAGCGGCCTCGACGACGTCGATGATCTTTTCCGTCGAACCGGAGAGATCGGCCTTCTGCACGACTTCCAGCCGGCATTCAGGGTGCACAATCACGCGAATCCCGGGATGCCGGCGGCGCATGCCGTCGACGTGCTCGGGCTGGAATCGCTGGTGCACCGAGCAGTAGCCCTTCCACAGGATCACCTGGGCGCGCCGGAGCGCCTGCTCGTCATTGCCGCCGAGTTCCTGCGCCGGGTCCCAGACGGCCATCCGGTCCAGCTCGATGCCCATCTGCCAGGCCGTGTTCCGTCCCAGATGCTCGTCGGGCAGGAAGAGGACGCGCTCGCCGCGCGCTAGCGCCCAGCGCATCACCTTGCCGGCATTGGAGCTGGTGCAGACCGCGCCGCCGTGCCGGCCGGTGAAGGCCTTGATCGCGGCGGCGGAATTCATGTAGGTGACCGGAACCACGCGGCCGGTGTCGATGCCTGCCGCAGCCAATTCCTCCCAACAGGTTTCCACTTGCCCGATCTCGGCCATATCGGCCATCGAGCAGCCCGCGCTCAGGTCCGGCAGCACCACCACCTGGTGCGGCTGCCGCAAAATGTCGGCGCTTTCGGCCATGAAATGAACGCCGCAAAAAACGATGTAGTCGGCTTCGGTGTCGGACGCCTGCTGCGAGAGCTTGAGCGAATCCCCGCGAAAATCCGCGAATTTCACCACTTCGTCGCGCTGGTAATGATGGCCCAGGATCACCACGCGCCGGCCGAGCCGCTCTTTCGCGCGCGCGATTTGTTCGTCGTAGGAACGGTCGGGCGAGAGCAGGTAGCTATCGAAATCGCAAGCCACGCCCTTTTCCACTTCCGGTACGGCAATGCTTTCCGGCCGGGGAGCCGGCGGATCGGTGACTCCGATCTGGATGAGGTTCGCCATGAGGATTTTTCAGCTTCGCCGCTTCTGCCGCCCTCGCAATTTTGCGGCGTCAATGCTGGGGGATGGATCCCACCCTCTCAAACTTGATTGTACGACTCCGGTTCCGAGGGGTGCAATCGGCGCGGAGCGTACGGTAGCAGGAGGCACGCGAAGTGCGTTTTGCGGTATTCTTCGGTGCCATGGGGAAGGGTGAACGGTTCGAAGCGTTGCGGGTGCTCGAAGAGCGCGTGGTCGAGTGCCGAAAATGCCCGCGGCTGGTGCGCTACCGGGAGCAGGTGGCACTGACGCGCCGGCGCGCCTTTCGCGACGACGTTTACTGGGGCCGGCCGAGCCCCGGTTTTGGCGATCCCGCCGCGCGCCTGCTCGTCGTCGGCCTGGCGCCTGCGGCTCACGGCGGCAACCGCACCGGCCGCATGTTCACCGGCGACCGCGCGGGAGATTTTTTGTACGACTGCCTCTACCGGGCCGGTTTTGCCAACCAGCCGACCTCGGTCGGTCGCGACGACGGCCTGCGCCTCACCGGCCTGTTCATCACCGCCGTCTGCCGGTGCGCTCCCCCGGCCAACAAGCCGCTGCCTTCCGAAATACTCAACTGCCGCGAATATCTGGCCGGGGAGTTCGATCTGATCCGGCCGCGGGCGGTGCTGGCGCTCGGCGGCATCGCGTTGCGCGGCTATCTGGCGATGCTGAAGGATCGCGGCCTGATCGAAAGCTTCGCTCGCTATCCCTTCGCTCACGGAGCGAGCTACCGGCTGCCGGGGGATCTGCCGCGCCTGTTCGCTTCCTACCACCCGAGCCAGCAGAACACGTTCACCGGGCGGCTTACCAAGCCGATGCTGCTCGCCGTCCTGCGCCGCATCCGGCGGCATCTCGAAAGCGAAAGGTAGCTGTCTTCATCTCTTCTCGACCGCTCCACTCCGCCGCATCAGAAGAAGGTAGACGAAGAAGGAAACGCCGAAGCCCACGAACCAGGCGTAGTCGTAAAAGCTCGCCACCACGGCGGCCAAGATGCGCAGCCAGGCCGCATGGCCCGGTCCTTCGAAGGGCTTCGCCGCAAGGCCGACCAGCGCCACGGCGATGCCCGCGCCGAGGGCCGCCACTCCGCGCCAGTTCACTCCGCGAGAAAATTCGTAGAAGCCGCCACGCTGGTAGAGGTCCTCGGGCAGCATCACCTTTTTCCGCACCACGTAATAATCGGCGATCAGGATGCCGGCAATCGGCCCGAGGAAGCTGGAATAACCTACCAGCCAGCCGGTGATGTAGTTTCCGTAGCTGGCGAGCAGGCGCCAGGGCTGCATCAGCAGGCCCACCAGGCAGGTGATCACTCCGCCCATGCGAAAGCTGATGCGGCGCGGCCACAGGTTCGAGAAATCATTCGAGGGAGAAACGACGTTGGCGGCCACGTTCACGTTCAGCGTCGCCACCAGCAGCCCGACCATTGCCACCACCACCGCCCAAGGATTGCCGAGCTTGGCCAGCACCGTCACTGGGTTCCAGATGGCGTGGCCGAAAACGATGACCGTCGCCGAAGTGACCGCGACACCGATGAAAGCGTAGAAGGTCATTGTCGTCGGCAGGCCCATGGCCTGGCCGAGCATCTGCTCCTTCTGCCCGCGGGCGTAGCGCGTGAAATCGGGGATGTTCAGCGCCACCGTGGCCCAGAAGGCGACCACCCCGGTGAGCGAAGGGACGAAAAACCGGAAGAACTGGGGGAATGTGTGGAATTTCGACGGCGCCGAGAGCATCGGCCCGAAGCCGCCGGCGTGGCGCCAGGCCCAGTAGAGCATCGCCGCTCCCAGCGCCACCAGCAGCGGCGCGCTCACGCCCTGCAGGCGGCGCACCGTGTCGATGCCGCGCACGATCACCAACAGATTCAGCAACCAGAATCCGAAGAAGCAGAGCCACGGATGGTTCCAGCCGGGCGCCAGCACCCCGATCAGCACGTTCAGAGCTTCGCCGCCGATCCACGCCTGAATCCCGAACCAGCCACAGGCCACCAGCGCCCGCAGCATCGCGGGCAGGTTCGCCCCCAACACGCCGAACGACCCACGGGCGAAGACGGGAAAGGGAATGCCGTAGCGGGCGCCGGCGTGCGCGTTGAGCAGCATCGGCACCAGCACAATCACGTTGCCCAGGAACACGGTGAAGATCGCCTGGCGCCAGTCCATGCCGCCGGCGATCATGCCGCTGGCGAGCATGTAGGTGGGGATGTTGACGCTCATCGCCACCCACAGCGCGGTGTAGTTGTAGGTCCCCCACGAGCGGCGCTCGATGGGGATGGCCGCCAGGTCGCGGTTCCACAGCCGCGCGGAGACGCCCGGGGGTGCGTCGGCAGATGTGCGGGAATTGGTATGAGTCGCCATCATCGAGCACAACCCGACCGCTTATACGCCATCCGGATGATGACCGGCAAGGGCGATCAGGAAAAACGCAAGCCCGGCGCCCTTAGCGCGGGCTCAGGTCCTCAGCTTCGACGATAGTGGTGAAAGGGATTTTGGCCGTCTCGTTCAGTTCCTTGACATATTCGGGCCGCTCAGCTTCGAACATGCACATGACGTGCGATTCGCTCGGCACGTAGGTGCTGCGAATGTAGCGCACCTTTTTCCCCTGGGCGCTCATTTCCTGGCCCAGCTTGATTGCGGCGGCCTGGGCGGCTGCCAGCTGTTCCTTGGTGATGCCGGGAAGGTTTCGATCGACAAGATAGACGCGCATCCTCGTCCTCCTTCGATAGTGTGTGGCCGTATGCGGGGCGGCCGCTGAGGGACAATTTCAAGCTAGTCCCCGCGGAGGAATGGTGTCAAGGACGCGCTGTCGGGATGCGCCACCGGGATAGGCCTGGCCCACGGCAACGATACTGCGAGGTGACGCGCCCTGCCCGACAAGCCCGCGCGACGCATTCTCCTTCGGGGATGCGTTCTCTTGGCCCGACTTCGACGGCCGGCTCGGGCCCGGACTCTAGGCGCCTGAAATCCTATGCACAGGGCGCGTCACCCGGCTTTCCCCACAAGCATCAGGTTCGTTCCTCATCCAAACGTTCGCATGAAGTTCGCCGAAGTCGGCCCGGGAGGCAATACGCATTTCTGCGTATAGGGTTCTAGAACGAAAGAGTTTAGGGAAAGCCCGGCTACCGGCGGTCGGGAGCCAGGTGGCGGACGTCGCGACCGGCGATCATGTAGATGACGTCCTCGGCGATGTTGGTGGCGTGGTCGCCGATGCGCTCCAGATTTTTCGCCACCAGGATCAGCTCGAACGCGGGGAAAATGACCGCGGAATTCTCCATCATGTAGGTGAGCAGCTCGCGGAAGATCTGGTCGCGCAGGCGGTCGACTTCGTCGTCGCGGACCAGCACCGAGCGCGCGAGTTCGGAATCGTGCTGGACGAGGGCGTTGAGGCTGTCGCGGACCATCCCTTCGGCGAGCGCGCTCATCCGCGGCAGATCGACGTAGGGCTTCACCTGCGGATGGCGCAGGATGCGCAGCGCCGACTGGGCGATGTTTACCGCCTGGTCGCCGATCCGCTCCAGGTCGTTGTTGATCCGCGAAACCGAGAGGATAAAGCGAAGATCGACTGCCATCGGCTGCTGCAGCGCGAGCAGGCGCAGCACGCGGTCGTCGATTTCGATCTGCATCTCGTTGATGGCGGCTTCTTCCTCGAGCACCTTCCGGGCCAGGTCCTCGTTCTTTTCGAAGAGGGCCTGCACCGCCTGATGCACCGATTTTTCCGCCAGCCCGGCCATCCAGAGCAGCCGCTGCTTCAGCTCCTCCAGGTCGCGTTCGAAATGTCTTCGCTCCACGCTCGCTCCTAGCCGAACCGTCCGGTGATGTAGGCCTCGGTGCGCGGATCGGAAGGTGTGGTGAACAGCTGCGGGGTAGGATTGTACTCAATCAGGTGCCCGTCAAGCAGAAAAGCGGTGAGTTCACTGACCCGCGCCGCCTGCTGCATGTTATGAGTCACCATCACCACCGTGCAGCTCTCCTTCAGCTCGAAGAGCAGTTCCTCGACTTTGGCCGTCGAGACCGGATCGAGCGCCGAGCACGGCTCGTCGAGCAGCAGCACTTCCGGATTCACCGCGAGCGCCCGGGCGATGCACACCCGCTGCTGCTGGCCGCCCGAGAGCGCGTGAGCCGATTTCTGCAGCTGGTCTTTCACCTCGTCCCAGAGAGCAGCCCGGCGCAGGCTGCGTTCCACCGCGTCGCTCAGTTTGCCCTCGTAGCCGTTGATCCGGAGCCCGTAGGCGACGTTCTCGAAAATCGATTTCGGGAACGGATTCGGCTTCTGGAACACCATCCCGACTTTGCGGCGCAGCGCCACGACGTCCATCCCGAGGATGTTCTCGCCGTCCAGCAGGATCTCGCCCTCGATCCGCGTGTGCCGTTGCGTCTCGTACATCCGGTTCAGCGTCCGGAGAAAGGTTGACTTGCCGCAGCCGGAGGGTCCGATCAGCGCGGTCAGGCGATTGGTGGGCAGTTGCAGCGAGATATCGAAGAGCGCCTGCTTCGACCCGTAGTAGAAATTCAGGTGCGAAACCTCGATGCGCGGCGGCGCCTCGGGCACGGCGCCCGCTTCCGTGGCGCGCGCGGACGCCCGCACGATGGGAACCCTGCCGATGCCCGGCGACGACATGCCTCAGCGCTCCGCTTCCGCCGCGCGGCCCATGAACAGCAGTCTCGCGGCTATATTCGTCAGCAGGACCAGCACCAGCAGCACCAACCCGGCCGCCCACGCCTGGCGGTGCCAGTCCCGAAACGGGGAAATCGCGTAATTGTAGATCATCACCGGGAGCGAGGCGATCGGGTGCGTCCAGCCCGGACTCCAGTCGTTGTTGCCAAAAGCAGTGAAGAGCAACGGCGCGGTCTCCCCGGCCACTCGCGCCAGCGCCAGCATCATCGCGGTCAGGATTCCCCGGAAAGCCGCCGGGATCACTACTCGCAGGATCGTCGTCGTCCGGCTGGCGCCCAGCGCCACAGAGGCTTCGCGCAGGTTCGGCGGCACCGTCCGCAGCGACTCCTCGGTGCCGCGTACCGCGATGGGAATCATCATCACGCCGAGGGCGAAGCCGCCGGCGAGCGTCGAGAAGCTCTTCATCGGCACCACCACCATTGCGTAGGCGAAAATGCCGATCACGATTGACGGCACGCCGCTCAGCAGGTCGGTCACATAGCGGATCAGGAACGACATCGGCCGGCCGCCAAACTCGGAGAGATAGACGCCGGAAAGAAAGCCGATCGGCAGGCCGATCAGCGAGGCAATCAGCAGCAATTTCCCCGTCCCCACGATGGCGTTGGCCATGCCGCCGCCCGGCTCGCCGACCGGCGCCGGCAGCTTGGTGAAGAAATCCCAATTCAGCGAGCCCGCGCCCTTCCACACCAGGAAACCCAGGATCGCCAACATCGCGCCGACGGCCACCAGCGCACACAGGCCGGTCAGCGTCAGCATCACGGCGTTGGTGATCTTGCGGAAGCGGTGCCGGGTGATCATGCCGGCGCCCCTCCGCGCCGGCTGGTGGCCAGAATCAGCAGCCGCGCCAGCCCGTTCAGCACGATCGTCAGGCAAAACAGCACCAGTCCCAGCTCGATCAGAGCGCTGATGTAGGTGGGCGTGGTCGCCTCGACGAACTCATTGGCCAGCACGGCGGCGATCGACGCCCCTGGCGCAAAGAGCGAAGCGCGAATTTTCGGGTCGTTGCCGATCACCATCGTGATCGCCATCGTTTCCCCCAGCGCCCGCGCCAGCGCCAGGAAAATCGAGCCGTAGATTCCGGTCCGCGCAAACGGCACCACCGCGCCCCAGGTGGCTTCCCACCGTGTCGCGCCCAGTGCCAGCGCCCCTTCCCGCTGATCGCGCGGCACGGCCAACAGCACTTCCCGCGAGACCGAAATGATGAATGGCACCACCATGATCGCCAGCACCAGTCCGCCCGCCAGCAGGCCGACGCCGTAGATCGGGCCCTGGAACAGCGGCAGAAATCCGAGCGTTCTTTTCAGCGCCGGGTCCACCACCTGCCGCAGAAACGGCACCATGACGAAAATGCCCAGCAGGCCGTAGATCACGCTCGGCACCGCCGCCAGCAGGTCGATCAGGAACGCCAGCCAGCTCGAAGCGCGCGGCGGTGCCAGCTCAGCCAGAAATATGGCCGCGCCCAGTCCCAGCGGCACGGCGATCAGCAGAGCGATCACCGAGGTCACCACTGTCCCGTAGATGAACGGGAGGGCCCCCAGGTGCTCGAAGAGCGGGCTCCAGGTTCGCCCTACCAGAAAACCCCAGCCAAACTTGGCCCGCGAGAGGGCCGACTGCGTCCACAGCTGCCACACCAGCGCCGTTGTGATCGCCAGGATCAGGACGGCGGCCACAAGGCTCAAGACGTAGCCCAGCCAGTCGGTGCCGATCAGCTTTCGCAACCGATTGCGGAAACTCCGGAAAAAGCCGGGAGGATGGGCGTGAGACCGGACTTGGGGAGCGGCAGGATGCGCGGCTGTAGCCATGAAGGATCGAAGTTCGATTTTGACGGTCGATTGTTACAGTTGTGTTAAAGGCCGGTTCCTGTTTGGGCAGTAAAAATCCGAGCGGGGCGTGCGAGGCGACCACCGCGAGGCGGTCGCCCGGCCGCTTGGCTCGTTAAGGCGTTTGTTTCTCTGCGGGTACTGTCTGTGCGAGCAGCTTTTCGTCGAGTTGGGTCACCGACTCAGGAAGCGGAGCGTAGTCCAGCTTGGTCGCCACCTGCTGACCGTCGGTGAGGATGTAGCGGATGAAACCGGCCAGCGCCTGGGCCTGCCGGGGACTGTTGGCTTTTGTCGGGACCAGCAGGAAGGTGAACCCGCTGATCGGATAGGCTTCGGGAGCGGAAGCGGGCGGATCGACGATCGGGTTGCGCACGTCCTTGGCAATGGAATCAGCAAAGGCGGCAATCGCCGCGGTTGTTCCGGCCACGGTGGGTGCCACGAATTTTCCTGCCCGATTTTCCACGTGAGCCACCGGCATGTGGTTGCTGATAGCGTAAGCCAGCTCCACGTAGCCGAAACCGCCCGGGTTCTCCTCGATGATCCCGGTCACCCCTTCGTTGCCCTTGCCGCCCAGTCCCACCGGCCAGTTCACCGAAATCGAGTGGCCGACTTTCTTGGCCCATTCCGGGCTCACCGTGGAAAGGTAGGTGGTGAAGATGTTGGTGGTGCCGCTGCCATCAGCGCGATGCGCCACGATAATCGGCTCGTTCGGGAAGTGTACGCCGGGATTCAGCGGACGCAACAGCGGGTCGTCCCAGTTCTTGATCTTGCCCAAGTAGATGTCGGCGATCAGCTGCGAAGTGAGCCGCAGCGGCTTTTTCAACTGGGACAGGTTGTAGGTGAGGCAGACGGGTCCCGAGCTTTCCGGGATCTGTACCAATGGGGGCATGGCGGCCAGTTGCATGTTGTCCAGCGCCGCGTCGCTCGCGCCGAAATTCACCAGCCCGGCTTTCACCTGCTGAATGCCGCCGCCGCTGCCGATCGACTGGTAGTTGATCCGCACGTCGGGATGCATTTTCTGGTAGCTGCTGATCCATTGCGTCATCGCAGGGTAAATGAAAGTGCTGCCCGCCCCGGTCAGCTGGATCGTGGCGGATTCGGCGCCCTTTTTCATCGTCGTCTTCGACGAGCAGCCTGCCGCCAGCGCGGCCGCGAAGATTGCCACCCAGAACAGGCGCCCACGCTGCTTTTTCTCGATCTTGTCCTTCTCTCTTTGCACTTCGTTTCTCCCTTTCATGGGGATGGGGGAGTTCATCCAAGTTTCCTCCCCGGCCCAGTGATTGGCTCGCCGGGACCGGCGGCCGGGAGCAACGGACGAAGCGGCCGGCGAACGAACCATCCCTTTCGGTCAGTGTGCTCCGCGTTTGTTACAGTTAGGTTACAAAACAGCTCGAAGGACGCCGCCAGCCTCGGGCGGTTCCGGAAGCTACGGCCAAGCTCCTGCCTCCGGAATGCCGTCCCTGCCGGTCGTCCCCGGGCTTGCTAGTAATCCAGCTCGACATTGATGAACAAGGCGTTCGTGTTGGTCGGCACCGCGTTCGGGATGCCGTTGTAGGCAAATTGGCTGTGCGTGTAGATGAGGTTCTGGGAATCGAGCGCGAATTGCAGGTGGGAGTTGTACCTGTAGGCGATGCCCGCCACCAGCCGGGAAAAGTCCAGCGGGTCCTTGCCAATGTTGATGTTTGGCTGAAAGTACTGATAGAGGCCAAAAATCGAGAGTGGGCTGTGCGGGATGTTCACGTGGCCGAAGAAATCGAAGCCACGTTGCTGCGCTCCCAGCCCCAGCACCGATCTGGCCACCGTGACGAGCCCGGCATAAGGGGCCGGGGCCGGCTCGGCCAGTCCAAACGCCTCGGCCGGCCCGCTGCCCGAGAACAGGTTGCCCACGCCGAAGGCGTTCTTGCCATAGTCGAATTCGCCAGCCAGCCCGAACCGGCTGTTGGTGTAGTGGACCAATGTGGCCACGCGGTAGAGGTCGTGGCTGGGCAGATCGGGTGCGGCGTTGGCGTAGCCGTAATCGACGAAGCCGGTCAACCCAAAACCATCCAGTCGTCCATGGGCTCCCAGCGGGTAGTAGCTCAACCGCGCCATCACCTGCTTCTCCGCCGCCTGTTCCTGGTTATGAAAGCTGCCGCTATCGAAAACGCCTACTTCGTAGTCGAAGAGGTTCTTCCCGTTTATGCCGATCGGACCGTGCACCTTCACCCCGGCGTGCGTCGAACTCAGGCTCAGGTAGTTCCACGGGACCAGGCTGGTGAACCGATAGCCGTAGAGCGCCTCTTCCCAGTCGATCAGCGGGTTGGTTTGCTGGCCGATGGTGATCTTGTCTTTCCCAAAGGCTTCCGAGCTGGCAAAGGGATGGTTGAAGTCGATATAGGCGTACTTGATGCGGAGGGCCAGATTCCCGTTGACGCTCGAGTCCACGGCCCCGTACTTGCCGAACCGAACCGCTCCGGCGCTGCCCAGCTGGCGGTAGAGGTTGGGCGTAATGCGCATTGTGATCGCGCTGTTCGGCGAGTAGAAGAAGTTGATGTACGTCCGGTTGATGTCAAACGAATTGAAGTAGTCGTTGCCCGGCCCGGGCTGGTTGATCTGCGTGAAGAATTGCGGGCCGAACCCGGTTTTGAAGTACATCCCCCAGTCGCCATAAAGCGTGAAACCCAACTTGATCTTGCCGCCCGCCAGTTCGATCGCTTCTGGTTTCTTTTGCGGCAGTTGCGCCGTCCCGCTCGACGCGGACGAAGGGCTTTCGACTGTCACTTTAGCCGGCACGATCGTGGCCGGTTGCCTCGAGGGTGTCATGGCGACGGGCACAACGGCGTCGCCCGCGCCCGGCGCAGGGCCGGTCGGAGCGACCGCCGGTTGGGGCGCCGGACCCGGTGCCACGGCTTCACCGCGGATCTGGTGCTGCAAAGCTTCGATCTGTTGCTGTTGTGCCGCGATCTGTTTCGATTGTGCCTGAATCATCTGCTGAAGCTGAGCCAACTCCGCCGCTACGGCAGAGCCTGTCGGCTTGATCGCTTCAGCATGTTTGGCGGGGGATTCAGGGGTCGCCGCGGTCGTGCCGGCTTCCTTGTTTTTCTTTGCCGCTGGCGTATGGTTCCCGCTTCCGCTGCGGGCGAAAGCGGGCACCGCCCCCAGCAGCGCCAGCGCCAATGGAAAAACCCATATTCTTCGCATTCGAATCGGTCCTCCTCCAAGGTGTCGCAGATAAGGCCGGAAAAAAGACTTGGGGCAGAATGAGGGAGACCGAAAGAACACTCAAAGATCCGAAGCGAAACCGCATATCCCACGGAAGGCGATGAGAGGCCGGCCCGCGGGACCGGTTCGTGCGGAAACCCATATCGATTACCACAGGACACGCGCCAGTTCCAGGTATCTCATGCTGTGGCGAAGTATCCCCGATGCGCGTGAACGGAGGGTCAGGTGAAAATGAAAGTTTGGTTACAGCTCTTCGCCGGGTTGGGGATGCGTCGGGGGATCGGCAGGGTCGTCGTGGATCCGGCCATGGCGGATATCGAGGCCACGCAGCCAGAAAACCACGTCTTCGGCGATGTTGGTGGTGTGATCGGCGATGCGTTCGAGATGCCGCGTGGCCAGCAGAAACTGCACCTGCGGCCCAACGAGCGAAGCGTCGTCCCGCATGGCGCTCATCAGTCGGTCGAAAACTCGGTCGCGGTAGCTGTCCACCGCCTCTTCGCTTTCGAGCACCTCCTGCGCCAGCGTCAGGTTTCGGTAGATGAGGGCGCCCAGGCTCCGCCCCACCATCGAGCGAACCGCCGCGCTCATCGGCTCCAGTTCCGGCGGCGGCTCGACAGGCCCCATCTGGGCCAGCGCAATCACCCGCTGCCCGATATTCACCGCGAGATCCCCGATGCGTTCGAGATCGTTGTTGATCTTGAGCGTGGCGACGATGTGGCGCAGCTCGCCCTCGCCCAGTCCGCCGGCCCGCAGCAAGCGCACAGCGTGATCGTCGATCACGATTTCCATCTCGTTGATGCGGGGTTCGAGCAGGAAGACGGAGCTGGCGGTACGGTCGTCGCGGGCGAGCAGCGCCTCGATCGCGCGGTTGATTGAACGCTCCACGGCGCGAGCCATCGAAATCAGATAACTTTCCAGGGCCGTCTGGTAGACCGTCCGGGAACCTTCAGACGTCGGGATCATCAATCTCTCCCCTGTTTGAGGAATTCGCTTGCTGGCCGGCTCCTTGCGTCTGGTGCCAGGAGCCCCGCGACCTTCCCCCGTGCCCCTCAGTCTGGCAACGGAGAGTTGCATGGCGTTGACGCTTCTGTGAATTCTCGGAGAACGCGTCGTGAGGCGAGCCGGACTTTTGGCAGATTCGGTCGTGCCCGGAAAAGAATCCGGCTTAGCGTTCCTGGCCGCGTCGGCGCCAGCCCGCGTTTTCGTCGAACAACAGGCGCGCGGCGACGCCGATCACCAGCACGAAGAGAGTGACGAAGAGCGCCGCGGCGTAAGCGAGCGCATGAGCACCGGCAAAGGGCTCTGTGATGAAGGCCCAGATTGCGTAGGTGAGGTAGCCGATCGGCTCGTTGGTGAGATGACCGGTCCAGAGAAAACTGGACCAGCCGGCCGTATAGATCAGCGGGGCCGTCTCGCCGACCGCGATGGCGAGGGCGAGCAGAATGCCGGTGAGAATACCGGGCAGCGCCACCGGCACGCAGATGCCCATCACGACCCTGGCGTCACCGGCGCCCAGCGCGTAAGCCGCCTCCCGCAGTCCATTCGGCACCTGCCGGATCGCCATCTCGCTGGTGCGGCAGATATAGGGCAGCGCAATGATGGCGAGCGCAATGCTGCCCGCGGCGAGCGAGAATTTCCAGCCGATATCCACGACCATCGTCACGTAGCCGAAATAGCCGATCACAATCGATGGCACGCCGACCAGCACATCCACCAGGAAACGGATCAGCGGAGCCAGGAGTCCGTCGTCGAATTCGGCCAGATAGATGCCGGCCGCCAGCCCAGGGGGGACGGCCAGCAGAATGCCGCCAAAAGCCAGCAGCGCGGTCCCTTCGATCGCGTTGAGAAGACCGCCACCAGTTCCCACCGTCACCTGGGTGATCACCTTGAAGGTGAGGGCGCTGAACCCGCGGTGAAACACGGTGACGAGAATCCACACGGTGGCGCTGCCAAGCAGCAGGAAGGCGAGCGCGCTCAAGCCCCAGCCGAGATAGGTGAAGAGGTGACGCCGGATGACGTGAGCCCTGCTGGCATGGACGCTGGCGGGCCGGAACTCGGTAGCCGTCGCGCCCATCAGAGGATCCTTGCCCGTTGCCGGCCTTCGTAATAGAGCAACAGACGCGCGAAGCCATTCACGACGATCGAAATCAGGCACAACGCCAGCGCCACCTCGGCCAGCGACCGGACTGCCATCCCGGTCGGATCCTGCAGCGCGCTATCGAGTTGCGAGACGATGAACGAGGCCATGGTGGAAATCGGCGTGTAGATATTGTTGGGCAGGTAGTTCAGCGCGTTGCCACTCACCATGAGAACGGCCATGGTTTCGCCGAGAGCGCGGCCCGTGGCGAGGATGCTGGAGCCGATCAGTACCCGGCGCGTCGCCGGCAACAGTACGGTCCACAGTGCCTCAAATCGCCCCGCGCCAAGCGCGACGGCACCCTCCCGAAGCTCCACGGGTTGGCTGACCAGTGCATCGCGCAAGGTTGCCGTGATGAGCGGTACGATCATCAACGTCAGCACGAAACCGGCGGTGAGCAGCCCGTAGCCGCTGCCCGTCGGGCCGCCGAGGAACGGAAGGAAGCCGAGCCACTTCTTCATGAGGGGAAACACGTGGTGGCCCAGGAAGGGGATCACCACCACATAGCCCCAGAGGCCGTACACCACGCTCGGAATTGCCGCGAGCAGCTCGACGAAGAACGAAAACCACGTTTGCATCCGCCGCGGCACCCCTTCCGCCAGGAAGAGAGCTGCGCCTACCCCCACCGGAACGGCAAATACCAGCGCGATCGCCGTGCTCAGGAGCGTGCCGACAATCAGAAACAGGATGCCGTAATGGGCGCCCGGCAGAATCTGCTGGCCGCGAACGGTAATTGGATTGGCGTAGAGACTCCCCAAGTTCCAGGTGTTCCCGGTCAGGAAGCCGAGACCGTTGAATCGCATGGCCGGCCACGCGTGCATCGCCAGAAATGCCACGATGACGATCAGGGTTGCCGCTGCCACGCAGGCAAGCAAGGCCGTGAACTTGCGGAAAGTCATCACGCGTTTCCAAAGCCGGGCCGCCCGGCGAAAGCGGGAAGAAGCGCGAAACGACGATTGGTGTGCGATAGCTTTCATTTGGCGTGGCAAAGGAAAATCAGCCGCTCGCCGGCGGCATTGCCGCCGGCGAGCGGGTGGGAGGGCGGAACTCGAGACGGGATGAGTTCACTGGATCTGGGCGATTTGAGCCGCGCTGAGCTTCGCCACGGGCGCCGGAAGCGGAACGAAGTGCACCTCTGCCATGAAATGTGGAGCATTGCCGCCACGCGGACTGATCGCCCAGTTGAAGAACTTGCGCAGGGCCGCCGCCATTTCAGCCGAGGGCTGCTCGCGGTTCACGATCGCGTATTCGTAATTGATAATCGGATAGGAGTCGACGCCGGGCGCAAAAATCAGGCTGATGCGCTGATCCTTTGGCGTTTTCGGCACCATCACCGCCGCCGCGGCTTTCGCCGTCGTCGCCGTCGGCAGAACGAAGTGGCCAGAGCGGTTCTTCAGCATGGCGATGCCGATACCGTCCCTTTCAATCGCGTTCTGGTAGCTCGTCCCGATGTAGGCGATCGCGTAAGGGTCGTCCTTGGTCGCAGTCACCATGCCGGGGTTGCCGACGGCGCCGAGTTCGCCGGAAACGGCCGGCCAGCTCACCGTGGTGCCGTAACTGATGCTGTTCGCCCAATCCGGCGTGCTGAAGGAAAGGTACTGGGTGAAGATGAAGGTATCGCCGCTGCCGTCGGTCCGGTGCACGGGGATGATCAGGTGATGGGGCAGGCGCACGCCGGGGTTGAGCCCGCGAATCTGGGCGTCGTCCCAGTAGCGAATCTTGCCCTGGTAGATCCCGGCCAGCACGGGCCCGCTCAGCTTCAGATGCCGGCGGTTTAGGCCGGGCAAGTTGTAGTTCACCATCTGCATCGAGATGGCGAGCGGAATGTTCAGCATATCGGCGTGTTCTTTCATCAGGGCATCGCTCATGTAAGCGTCGGAAGCGCCGATCTGCGCGATGCCCGCAACGGCTTGGGCAATGCCGGTGCCGCTGCCCGTCGATTGCGTAGTGATCTTCACTCCCGGATCGACGTGCCCGTAGGCGGGAACCCACAGGTTGAAAAGCGGATACAGCAGGCTGGAGCCGGTTTCTAGAATATTGATCGTTCCCGCGGCCCAGGCGGCGCCGGCGAAGACCAGGGCGCCGGCGGCAAGCGCGATGGCCAGGACTCCCCTTCGCAAGACGGAGCGGCGCATTGGGGCCGAGATTCTTTTCCGAAGAAGCAGCAAGTTGGCCTCCTCTGTTTAGTTAAAGCAGCCAGGTAAGTGCAGGGAAGACGTCAGTCCCCCTCAACGCTATGAAGCATATCGGCGGATTGTGACGGTTACGTTGCAGGACCGTGTAATTTGGGAAACACGCCAACGCCATGGAACGAAAGAAGATCAGCGCCCAGCCCGGAGTTGGTGAGGGGTTCCGGTTAGCCGGCCAGCGGTACCGTGAAGAAAAATTTCGAGCCGCGCCCGACCGCGCTCTCGACGCCCACCCGTCCGCCGTGCGCCTCCACGATGTGCTTGACGATCGAGAGTCCCAGCCCGGTCGATCCGAGCTCGCGCGAGCGGGCCGCGTCCACGCGGTAAAAGCGCTCGAAGATGCGCGCCTGCTCCGCCTCGGGAATTCCGATTCCGGTGTCGGCCACCGTCACCACGGCAAAGCCGTCTTCAGTTCCCACGCTCAGATCGATTCGGCCGCCGGCAGGCGTGTACTGGATGGCGTTGTCGAGCAGGTTCCGCAGCACTTCGCGCAGCAAGTTGGCGTCGCCGCGCACCCTTGGCAGGTGCTCCGGGCAGGCGAAATGGAGGGAGAGCCGGCTCTGCTCGGCACGTGGCCGCACCGCTTCCATTGCCGCGGCGATCAACTCGGGCAAGGAAACGGCATGGAATTCCGGCTCCAGCTTACCTGCTTCGATACGCGAGAGTTTCAGCAGATCGTCGGTCAGCCGGCTGAGCCGGAGCGCGTGGTTGCGGATGATCTCGACGAACCGGCGGCCGTTACTTGGGTCTTCCAGCGCGCCGGCGAGCAGGGTTTCCGCGAAACCCTGGATCGAGGTCAGCGGCGTCTTCAGCTCGTGCGATACATTCGCGACGAAATCCTGGCGCACTTGCTCGAGCCGCCGCAGCTCTGTGATTTCGTGCAGCACCACCACCGCGCCCACGGGGCGGCCCGGCCCTGCGCCTGCCGCTTCGGCCGCTGCCGGAGAAACCGGCGACACTGTCACCCCAAAGACGCGCCGCCGCGGCACACCCACCTCCATTTCGCCCGTGAGTCCTTCCTCGCCTCCGAGCGCTCGCTGCGCGAGTTCGAAAATCTCCGGCTGCCGGATCACTTCCAGGATCGGCCGCCCCTGCGCCACTTGCGGGCTCATGTCCACGATTTCCGAAAATGCCTGGTTGCAAAACGCCAGGTGCTCGCCGACGTCGATCACCGCGACCCCTTCCACCATGCTTCGCAGGATCGCCGCCGAGCGATTCTTCTCCTCGGTCAGCGCCCCGATCGTGGCCGCCAGGTTCGCCGCGGTCTCGTTGAGCGAGCGGCCCAGGTCGCCCAGCTCGCCGCGCAGATCAGTTTCGGCCAATGGACGAAAATCCCCGCTCCCGATGCGGCGGCAAAACCGTTTCAGCGTGTCGAGGCGGCGCGAGAAACGGCGGGAGAGCAGGAAGATTGTGAGGAGCGAGGCGAGCAGCAACAGCAAGAACGCAGCCAGCAGCCAAACCCACCCCGTCTTGGCCGGCAACGCAAGCGTAACGGCCCCGGCGAGAGGCCCCGCCAGGCACGCCGATCCGCATTTCCAAAGGAAGCTAGTGCGCACGGGTCTCAAACAGATAGCCGGCGCCCCGCACGGTCTTCAGGTGCACCGGCTTTTCCGGATCGGGCTCGATCTTTTCCCGCAGCCGCCGGATATAGACGTCCACGCTCCGCGGCGTGACGAATCGCCCCGTACCCCATACGGCATCCAGCAGTTGGTCGCGCGTGTAGACGCGGTTCGGCCGCGAGGCCAGGTAGTAGAGCAGCCGAAACTCCAGCGTGCTCAGCGGCAGAGGCTTTCCTTCCCGCGTCACCTGGTACGAGGCCGGATCGATCCGCAGCAGCCCGGCTTCGATCGGTTTTTCCTGCCCCTCGGCCGGCTGTACCCGGCGCAGCAGCGCCTTCACCCGCGCCATCAGCTCTCGCGGGCTGAACGGCTTAGTGACGTAATCATCGGCGCCCAGTTCGAGTCCGATCACCCGGTCGGCCTCTTCGCCGCGCGCGCTCAGCATCAGGATCGGCAAGCGGTTCAGTCCCTCGTCGCGCCGCACTGCCTTGCAGATCTCGAGGCCGGGGAGCTTCGGCAGCATCAGGTCGAGCAACAGCAGATCGGGAGGCGCTTTCTGGATCTGCGCCAGGCCGCTCATGCCGTCATAGGCCGCCGTGACCTGGAATCCCTCCTTCTCCAGGTTGTAGCGGACCAGCTCGACGATGTCGCGATCATCCTCGATGATGAGAATGCGGTTCAAGACCGGCTCGGTCTGCTGTCCGGCAACTTGCCGGCGTGATGGTGCTTCGGTGCGGGGTACATTCGGCTCGATCATACCAATTGTCCGCTTGCTCTGCATTACAGGACCGTGAACGCCATTTTCCGAGGCCGCTGGAGCGCTCTTGCCGAGGGCGGTAGGACGACGAGTTCGCGAGAGAATCTGCGGCAGCATCGGCCGTTGCTCTGCAACCCTTCGTGTGGCTTCCCAACGGTCGCCCGCCATCGAATTTCTCGGCGCCAGCTTTTGCGCGCCTCGCCGGCCGGCCGATCCTGCGGGAGTTGGCCCTCGACAACCTCCGGACGCTTCGTCCGGCTCGGGCTGGCCCCCGCGCCGTTTCCCCTCCCCGCGCCGTTTCCGTTGACACTTGCCTGCCGGCGTCCCTAGAATCGGGCCGCCGAAGTCACGGCCCGCCGGGTTCGATCCCGGCGAGGGGGAAATCTGCGTGCCCGCTGCCCATCCCAGAACGAAGATCGCCATCGTCGACGATGATCCCGCCGTCCGTTCTCGGATCGCCGAGGCCTTTGGCGACCAATACGAAGTTTTCCAGGGTTCCGATCTGCCCGATGCCTACCGCCTGCTCGAGGCCGAGCACCTCGACGTACTCCTGCTCGATACCCGCCTGCCTTCGGCCGGCATGGCCGAATGCCGCAAGCTGATCGAAAGCCTCGGCAAGACCGATATCGACACGCTGCTCTTCGTTCTCTGCGAGAACCTGCGCAAGGCCGATGTGATGCCGCTGCTGGACGCCGGCGCCTACGAATTCTTCGGCAAGCCGATCGATCCTGACGGCCTGCGTGTGCTGCTCGATCGCGCCGTGGAGCAGCTCCGCATCCAGCGCGAAAATCGCATCCTGCGCGAGGAGATTCGCCGCAAAAACGAAGAGGGCGACCTGGTTGGCTCGACCGAGGCGATGCACCACGTGTTCGAGACGATCCGGCGCATCGCACCGAGCGACACGACCGTCGTCATTCGCGGCGAGAGCGGCACGGGCAAGGAACTGGTCGCGCGCGCCATCCATATCAACAGCCGCCGCCGCTCCGGTCCTTTCATCAGCGTGAATTGCGCCGCGATTCCCGAGGGGCTGATGGAGGCGGAGCTGTTCGGCTACGAAAAGGGCGCCTTCACCGGCGCCGCCTCCACCAAGGAGGGTCGCGTCGAGCTGGCGCATCGCGGCAGCCTCTTCCTCGACGAAATCGGCACCCTCCCACCCTCGCTGCAGAGCAAACTGCTGCGCGTGCTGGAGGAGCACACGGTGACGCGCCTTGGCGGCAAGAAGCAGATCAAGGTCGATTTCCGCCTCATCTCCGCCACCAACGAAAACCTGGAGGAGGCGGTCCGCAAAGGCCATTTCCGCGAAGACCTTTACTACCGCATCCACGTCGTCCCCATCTTCGTTCCACCGCTGCGCGAGCGCGTGGACGACATTCCGCTGCTGATCGACTATTTCCTGCGCGTCTACTGCGCGGCCAACGGCCTCGCCACCATGAAGATCGGCCACGACGCGCTGCCCGTCCTCAAGCGCTACCCCTGGCCCGGCAACGTCCGCGAACTCGAAAATGTCGTCCAGCGCCTGGTGCTGATGACCGAGCACGACGAGATCGGACTTACCGATCTTCCGCCCGATATTCTCGCCGCCACGGGCCCCTCCGCACGCTCCACGGCGGCTATTCCTGCCGGCGGCCTACGCCTCGACGAACAGGTCAATGCCTACGAACGCAGCCTGGTCGAGGCGGCGCTCGAGCAAACGGGCGGAGTCAAGGCCCAGGCGGCGCGCCTGCTCGGCGTTGACGCGAACCGCATGAAATACCTCTGCCGCAAACATGGCTTCAATCGGCGCCATTAGCCCGCACGCCGTCTGTGAGGCTCGATCGCGTGGACCTCTTCGCTTGGTTTAAAAATTCAACGAAGATGAAAAAATGATCCAGTGACGGAGTTTGATCCATCTCTGTTTTTCCGGTCCGGCGTTTCAATAGCAAGGAAACAAAGCAGTTAAACGCTTCTGCCCTCCTGGAGAAGAGTGGCAGCCTGCTTGCAGCAGCAAAGGAAATCGCCCGTGGGGGCAGCCTGAGCCAAGGAGAAACAGGAATGGCGGGCACGAAGACCAAGTCGGCAGCCAAAGGGTCGAAGAAGAGCAAGAAGCTGGCGTCGAAAAAGAAACCCAGCAAGACCGTCACTTTGCGTGCAATGCGATAAAAGCGCGTCCGATAAAAAACGCGCGGCCCGGGGTCGGGCAAGTCCAATGAGGGGGGATCATGCCGCAGAAAGAGGAGAAAAAACCGATAAGCAAAAAAATCAAGAAGGGCAAGAAACTCGGCAAGAAATAAGAAACTCGCCAAGCCCCAGACATTGATGCGAGTGGGCGGGTGGTAAAGTAGGCTCCTGTTGCTGGCAGGGCACACCCCCAAAGGCAGGAATTCCAGGTGGAGGGCGGTCATGGCTCAGAAAGCGATGGCCCAGAAAAAAGACAAGCCGGTAGCGAAGAAGGTTGGCAAGAAAAAGGAACTGGCCGGGAAAAAAGAACTCGCCAAGGCGCAGACTTTGATGGGCATCCGGAGCCTCCGGTCCATGTTCTGAGCAGGCCAGCGCCAAAGGCCGGAGGCCGTTGACGGGGAAAGGACGGTTTCCGGCCTTTTTATGTCTCTTCACCCGGCAGGGCAAACTAAGCCGCAGAGCGCCGACATCGCCGCGAAAAACAACAAGCTGGCGACGAAAGGCTCGAGGAAGGGCAGGAAACTCGGCAAGAAAAAGAAATCTGCCTAGGCGCAAACGCTCGTAGTTCGGTTCTAGCTGCGACGGAACGAATAACGAAGGCCGGGAGACGGCTGGCTGCCGCTTGCCGGTCTTTGTTTCGACCGGGATCCGCTTGTTTCGTCGCCCACTTCGGCACGACTCCTCACGGTGCTTCTGCGAAAGCCAAATCGCCTCGCGGTTTGGAAGAAGGTTTAATAATTCACCACTAGTTGACAAAGTTACGATCTGGCAGAGCTCATGCGGAGCTCACCATCCTTGCCCTGTTGGCAGCAAAGGGGTTAGTGAACCTTCGGGTCGGTTCTCAAGTGGCCCTCCACGTGCCAAACCAAAATACAGTCGGTAGCCCAGCTCGAAGTTCGGGTTCCCGTCGCGAGAAGGAGGCCATGCATTCCTTGATTTGCCTATGGCTGCTGGCCCTGTTGACGCGGCTCAATGGCCGAGACACCTGCGGTCTCTGTGCCGAAGCCGCGGAGCCTGTTCTCGGTACAGGGCAGCATGGCTGGAAGGCGGCGGGTGGTCGTTCCTGAATTTTTCCGCCCATTTGGGGATGACTGCCTGCCCCTTGGCCTCCTATGTGGGGAGACGGGAACCCGGACTTTCGGGTCTGAATTTGATCATTTAAACCAAAACAGCCGCAGTACAATTCGGGTGGAGACTACTCCATCGCGGAGGAACTCGATGGCGCCCAAGCGAAAGGGCACGAACAAGCCGGCAGAAAAAAGCGCGAAACCCGGAAAGAAGCTCCGGCCGAAAAAGAAATTGGAACGATTCCAAACATTGCGCTCGTTGCGCTGATCGTTCCTCACATCGAAATCGAGTTTTGTCCCGCCGTCTTCGCACGCCGACCTTGCCAGGCGTGCACCGCGCGATCCGCTGTCCCCCAAATTGAATCCGAAAGTCCCGAGCGATCAGCCCGGCAACGAACGAAGTGAGTTTCGACGGAGGGCAGGGAGTCGGGTTCGCGGCGGGCGCTGCCGCACGCATTTCCTGCCCGATTTACCACATGAGCGATCTGATCCAGAGCCAGGCTTTCCTGCCTGCCTGCCAAGCGATCGGTCGTGCGGGAGAATAGATCTTGGCCGTGCCGGTCATTCCTGCTCGGAGCCCCCTCGAAGCCGGCAATTTCACGATTACCGCGAAATAGTTGGTCAGGTCGAGTCCGTAGCGTTCCGGCCGCGTTCGTTCGCCGATGGGCCGCGCCGTGGCGGCGGGCATGATCTGCGCGACATGCCCGGTGAAGGTGCGGAGGGGAAAAGGGGCCAGTTTCAGCTTTACCGCGTCCCCTCGGCGGACGAACTGCCTGTCGCGATCGAGCACGAGCAGCCGGGCTTTCCACTCCTCCTGATCGGCGACGACGGCAAAGCCCTCGCCCTTGCGCAGGTAGAGTCCGACTTTCTGGCTCACCTGCGGCGTTGTCACCACGCCGCTGAAGGGCGCGCGCAATTTGAGTCCGGCGAGCTTTTGCCCCACCGTGGCCAACTCCGTTTCCTCTCGCCGGCGTTGTTGTTCGGCCTGTCCGATCCATGTCTGGTTGCCATCGCTCTCGGCGGCCAGCACCATCCGCTCGGCCCCGGCGAGGCGGCTCTCATCGCGCACCTGAGCTTCCTCGAGCGCGGGTCTTGCGAGAACGGCGAGCGCTTGCCCGGCGCGAACATGCTCGCCGGTGCGCACCAGCACCTGATGCACCACTCCGGGAGCATCCGGCCGAATCACCGCCTTTCGCACGGGTTCCAGCAGGAAATTACCCGTGGTGGTTGTGGGCACAGGCACCAGTGCAACCAGTGCCACCAGAGCCGTGAGTCCCACGCGTTGTGTGCGTGTCATGGTCCACTCCCTCCAGCGCTCCCTGGCGTGCGCCATGCCCTGCCGCAGTTCTGGCAAAAAATGCCCCAGTCGTTTCCGCAGCAGCAGATAAACCGCGGCCAAGGTGGCCACGTAGCCCCAGTCGCCGAAATGAATCACGAAAATGTTGTTGACGAAAACCAGCACAATCACCAGCACAAGCGCGCTGTAGACGGCGGCGGCCGGTGCGAAGAGCAGGAAGATCCGCCGTTGCCGCCGGCTGGCCGCCGGCAGTTCCACCGCTTGCCGCAGCAGCTTCCGCCGCAGCCATGCGCGCAAATATTCGAAGGCGTCTTCGCGCAAGTTGGACATTCGCAGCCATTGTGCCAGCGCGTAATAGCCGTCGAATTTCATCAGCGGGTTCAGATTCATGAACGCGCCGGAAAGCGCGCTCAGCAGGATGACCTTGTAGGCCAGGTCGCTCCACAGCGTCCCCGGCGGCAGAAAATGCCAAGCCAGCGTCGCCAGCGCACAGCAGACCAACTCCACCCAGATGCCGGCGAAGATCACCCATTCCCGCTGCGCCACGCTGGGAAACAGATATTGGTCAGTCGTATCGGTGTAAAAGGCGGGCGTGAAGTAGATCAGCAGAAATCCCATGTGGTGCACTTCACCGCCGAAGTGCTTGCACGTCATCCCATGCCCGAATTCGTGAATCCCGCCGATCACCAAGAGCACCAACCAGAACGTCCACACATCGTAAAAGCTCTTGTTCTTGAAGGTGTAGAAAGCGGCCGTATCGCGAGCGATGCGGTGGAAATCGCCACCGATGATCCACGCCGCCGCCAGCATCAAGAGCAGCGAAGCGATCACGAACCCTCGCGTGTACATCCAGCGCACGTAGGGATGCAGCCGCTCGAGCAGTTTGTCCGGGTCCCAGGAAGTCACCGGCATGTAGAGCAAGCTCGATTGCCCAACGTACCCCTTCCGTTCGTCGCGAATCTTTGCCAGCAGCGCCAGATTGCGTTCCGCCGGGCTCTGTTCCCACAGTCCGCGATCGGAATTGTCGAGGAATTCGAGGACGTCGCCCTCGGTCACAGCGCTATCCGGATCTTTTTCCGCGAGCGCCTGGGCCATCTCGGCCGGCGTGCGCATGCCGTCGGCGAGCGAAAGCAGCGTGAATTCCAGCTCGCCGTAGCGGGCGTAGGTTTCGGTCTCGGGAATCTTGACGATGTAGGCGGCTTCGTCGCCAATCTCCTGCCGGCTGACCTTCAGATCGGCGCGCAATTTGGGACGCAGGTACCCCTTGGCGATAACGCTGGTCGTGTGCAGGCTGGAGGGACCGATGCGCATCGAACCCTGCTCAGCGTCGGCCGCGTTCCGGCTCGGGCGGCCAACGCGCTTCCACGGCCATGCCGGGCCGCGGCTCTTCAGGCACTTGGCCAACCGGCTCGCCGATTTGGATCTGCGACGTGGTCCGCTTGACGATCGACTCCCACGACTTCAGATCATCTTGCGCGCCTTCGGTTTCGAATTTCGCCTTGTCGGGGTCGGCTTCGCGGCTCAGCCCCGGCCGGCGCAGCTCCTTGCGGCGGTAGTTGGCCTGTTTCGCTTTCAATTCGGCCTGGTTGCCTTTGACGTTGTCCTGAGCAACGCTCAGGTCGTCCTGATCGTGCGCCAGTTCCGCGCGCAGCGTCCGGTCATCGAGTTGCGCCGGATGAGCGCCTTGCCGGACCGGCTGCCCTTCGCGGCTCAGGCTAGTCTTCACGACGCCTCCGTACCGGGCGAGCACGTCCACTTCGTGCTCCACGGTCAGCACGCTCGGGATCTCCTGCGCGGCGGGCGCGGCTTTCGCCGACTGCGGGGCCGACCGCTCGCTTGGCACCGCAGCGGGTGCGCTCATCGGCCGCGCTTCGGCCTCGGCCGCTTCCGGCCAGCTGCTCGGCCCACCGCAGGCAAGTTCGCAGGTGACCAGCCCGATCATCCGTGGCATCCCCAGGGTTTTCCTTTCTCCCGCATGGCTCCCGTTGCTACGGCCACCAGGCCCAGAGTTCTTCCCAAATCCACCTGGCCGGCGCTCGCAGCAAAACGTAGCCGACCGGATACCATCCGCTGTTCCCGTATCCCCCGCCAGCGGTGATCTTCGCCTCACCGAGCATTCCGTCCCGCGCCCGGCCGCCGAGGTTTCGAAAGACCACCCGGACCAAAAAATACTGGTCGCCGCCGGCTGCAGCGGTCTGTTCGCCGATGCGTTCCACCGTGCCGTGAAAGGTAACGAGGGGGAACGCATTCAGCTTCAGCGCCACGGGAGCCCCGCGCCGAACCAGCGCGATGTTGCCCTCTGGCACGCGCGCCTCCAAAGCCATCCGGCCCTCAGCCACCACTTCGCATATCCGGTCGCCGGGCTGGACGCGCTCGCCCAGTTCCCGTTCCATGTGCGGAGTCACGACGACTCCGGCGATCGGTGAACGGAGCTGACTTTCCCTCATCCGCAACTCGTAGAGCCGGGCTTCGACGCCGTACCGCTCCACGTTGAGACGCGCCCGGCTGGCGGCGCCGCTATCACCACGGACTTCGGCTTCGGAAAGCGCGCGCTGCGCCAGAGCCAGCTGCGTTTGGGCGCGAACCAACTGCAGGCGGTCTTGGGTGTCGTCGAGGCTGACGAGCAGCTCGCCGGCCTTCACCCGGCTGCCGTCCCGGACGAAGACGCCGTTCACCAGCCCTGCCACATCGCTCGTCACCAGCCTCCGCTCGGCAGGCACCACGCGGCTAACGGCGCCAAACCGCAGCTTCCACGGCACCGCTACCAGCAGCAGAGCCACGGCGCCGATCTTCAGTCCGGCTTGGAGCCAGCGCCCGCCCGGCCGGGCCATCCATTTCTGCTGCTTGCGCGCCAGCGGATGCAGCAGCCCGCTAAGAGGGACCTGCTGGTAGAGCTGCGCGTTCCGCACCGCGACCGTTGCCTGGCCCGCGAGGATGCCCACCGCTTCCTGCTGATTCCGGTTCAGGAACTCGGCTTCGCTCGCGACGAGCGCCAGTGCTCCGAGTGCCCCTTGCTCGTCACGCAGCGGCACCGCGTAAAATCCCCCGTATTCGTACCGCTCCAGGAACTCGACCGGAGGGAAATTTTCGTGCTCCGGCTCCAGCACCCAGCCATCCTCGCCCCGGTTGGCCGCCACCGGTTCTTCCCTCCCGGCCACCGATTGCAACAGGCGTCGCAACTCTTCCATCTCGTCGGTCTTCGGCACCTCCTCCTCGCCGGAAACCGCGCCGAGCACGAACCGCCCGCGGTCGAAATATCCGATCGCGCAACGGTCGAAGGGAACCACCGAAGCGGCATGCTGCACGACAGCCGCGAGCACATGGTCGAGGTTGAGGGTCGAAGTGATCTCGCGGCTGATTTGCAGCAGCGCGTCGAGCTGGTCGAGCTTGCGCTCGGCTTCAAGCAGCTGCGCGTTGTGGATCGCGATCGCCGCCTGCTCGCTGATGCTGGCCAGAAAAAACAGCTCTTCCTCGCTGAAAGGATCCTCGGTGGCCTTGTTCACCGCTTCGACCAGGCCCAGCACCTGGTCGTTCATCCGCAGCGGAGCCAGCGCTAGGCTCCGGAGCGCAAAATCCCCGGCCCGCTCGCGCCGGTCCACGAGCTTTGGCTCCCCTTCCGCGTCGCCCACGACGACCGGCTCGCCCCGGTCCGCGGCTTCCCCAAGCAAACCCTCGCCCAGTTTGGTCCGAGCACCCGGTTCCGTTGTGGGATCGTCGCCCGATTGCTGCGCGAAGTAGAGCTCGCGCGAACCAGAGTCCACCAGCCAGAGGTTCACCGCCTGTGCCTCGAGGATGTCCCGGATCTTGTCCGCCACGACCGGCAGCAGATCGTTCAGTTCGAGCGTCGAGTTGAAGACCCGGCTCAGGTCGTATAGCGCTGTCAGTCGCTCGATAGTGAGCCATTGCCGCTGCTCTTCGGCTTCCCGTTCCCGTTGCCGCTCGAGGGCGAGAGCAGTGATGCGGGCCGCCTCGCGCGCAGCCTTGAGATCGAAGGCTCCCGCTGGCGGATTCAGGATTTCCGCAACGCCCAACGCTCCTCGCGGCCCGGGCAACGGAAGATATACGGCTGCGCGCACCCGCGGCCGGTCCGCCGGGGCCAGGTGCGAGAGTTCGTTGTCGGCTCGGCCTTCCCTGCGCCATTCGACCGCTTCCCCGGTGGCCATCGCCTCGGCCAGTGGGTCCTCGTCTTCCTCGGCGGCGTCCGGCTCGATGCCCGTCGCGGTGCCGGGCCAACGAGCCCGGCAGGCCAGCCGGCCACCGGCTTGCGGCAACCAGACGAGCACCGCCTCGGCGCCGGTTGCGGTGCCCAGACGCGCGGCAAAGGTGCGCAGCAGCGTGCTCGTGTCACGACACGAGTAATAGAGGGTGGCTAGTTCGATGAGTGCCGCATCCTCGGGCATGACAATTCCCGCCTTACGTTCGCACCGGCGACCCGCGACAGACAATAGTTAGCAAGAGGGCGGTTGTCGGGCTGGAGGCGAACGCTACCAAAGCAAGGGAGGCTCGTCAAGGCTGGGGTTGTCAACACGAAATCGTGTGGCGTGCGTGCCTGCCGGCCGAGTTTCCACGCCACCGCTTCCCGCAACGGTTCCGGCCGCGGGCTATTCGCCAAAAGCGGTTTCGGACCGTGTGCTAAAATCAAAGAGCGAATGAATGCACTCATTCAGAAACTGATCGAGCTGCAAACAGTAGATCTACGAGCGGCCGATCTTCGCAAGCAGATCGACGCCTTCCCCCAACAGATCGCCCAGATCGACCATACCGTCCACGCGGGGCGCGAAGCTGTGGCTCGGGCCAAGCAGCACGTGCTGGACCTGCAGAAGGATCGCAAGAAGCTGGAACTCGACGTGGAAGACTGGCGAGGCAAGATCAAGAAGTATAAGGACCAGCTCTTCCAGGTAAAAAGCAACGAGGCCTACAAGGCGCTTCAAGAAGAGATTCGCGGAGCCGAGGCGGAGATGGGCCGCGCCGAGGACCGGCTGCTCGAGGAAATGGTGGGAGCCGAAGACGCCGACCGCGAGGTGAAGGAGGCCGAGCGATTGCTGGTCGAGGTGGAAGCGGCGGCCAAGAAAGATCGCGAGCGCGTGACGGCGGAAAAGGCGGTCGTCGAAAAGGAATTGGCCGAGGTCGAGGCGATATCGAAAGCGCGCCTGGCCGAGCTGCCCGGTGACCTGGTGGACCACTACAAGCGCATTGCTCGCCGGCACGATGGGATTGCGCTGGCGCCGGTTCGCGACGAAGCCTGCTCGATGTGCAGCGTGCGCATCCGGCCACATGTGGTGCAACTGCTGCGCCAGCCCGACAACGAAGAGATTTACCACTGCGAAACCTGCACCCGCATCCTCTATTTCGTGGAAGAACAAAAGCCGGCCGAAGGAACCAAGGAAGCTCCGGTGGCGGAAGCGGGAAGCTAGAAGTAGCGCAAGGGTTTTCGGAATCGGAGAATCGGTTTAGGATTCTCGGTTGTCCCTCCTGCGGCATTCCTCTCCCATTAGAATTTCCGAGCGCGAAGGACTGTGCCAAGCGAGGGGAAGCACTCGAAATTCGGCTTCCAGACTATTTCAGGAAATAGGCGCGGTAGAGGGTGTCGCGCTGGGCGGGAATGTAGCCGGCATCGGAAATGATGCGGCGCAACTCGGCTTCATTGGTGCGATTGCGGACGCCAGCGGCGTAGACAACGTTTTCCTCGATCAAAATGCTGCCGACGTCGTCGGCGCCGAATTGCAGGCCGATCTGGCAGACCTTGATGCCGGGGGTAAGCCAGCTCGACTGGACGTGGTCGATGTTGTCGAGGTAGAGGCGGCTGATGGCGAGCGTTTTCAGGTATTCGACGGCGGTGGCTTGCGGCACCTTTTTGCCGAGGGCGGTGTTTTCCGGAGCGAACATCCAAGGGATGAAGGCGGTAAAGCCGCCGGTGTCTTCCTGGATTCGCCGAATACGCTCGAGGTGGTTGATCCGGTGACGGATTTCCTCGCCGTTGCCGAACATCATCGTGGCCGTGGTGCGCATGCCGAGCGCATGGGCGTCGCGGTGCATCTGCTCCCACTCGTCCGAAGTGCACTTGAGGCGCGAAATGCGCTGGCGGATCTCGTCGTCGAGGATTTCGGCTCCGCCGCCGGGAACCGAGTCGAGGCCGGCGTCGCGGAGCCGGGCGAGCGTATCGCGAACAGTGAGGCCGGAGAGTTCGGCGATATTGATGATCTCCGGCGCGGAGAAACAGTGCAGGTGTACTTGCGGGAAATGCTGTTTGATCGTGCGCAGCATATTCTCGTAGAACTCGATCCGGAGGTCGGGGTGCAAGCCGCCCTGCATCAGGATTCCCGTGCCGCCCAAGGCGACTGTCTCTTCGATTTTCTGGAGGATGGTTTCGAACGGAAGCAGATAACCTTCGGCGTGGCCGAGCGGGCGATAGAAGGCGCAGAAGGAGCAGTATTCGGTGCAGAAATTCGTGTAATTGATGTTGCGGTCGATCTGATAGGTGACGATGCGGGGATCGGTTTTCCGGCGACGCACCTCCATGGCGGCCATGCCGATGCCGATCAGATCGTCGGACTGGAACAGGTCGAGCGCTTCCTGAAAACCGAGGCTCATCCTCTGGCTCCCTGCGACGGCACCCCGGCCGCGCCGACTCCGCGGACGAATTCGAGCGGCCGCACGCGGTCGATCAGTCCCGCTTTGGCGCATTCCTCGTAATAGCGCTGAAGACCGGCAAGGTTCTCCGCGTCGAGATCGAAATTGATGTTCTCGCGCAAATAGGCGTCGATTTCTTCTTCGGGCAGCTGCAACTGGTCGGACGCCTGGCGGACAATTTCCGGGATGTGCGTCAGTCCGTATGCCTTCGAAGCGAGGAAATCGGCCACGATTTCGGGCGTGGCCACTTCGCGGCGTGCGACCCAGATCGCGAGGACGGCCGGCAGACCCGTCCATGCGCGCCATTCGGCCACCACGTCGTAGACGAAGAGGATCGTCACGCCGGGCACTGGCGCGGCGTCCGGATCGTCCGTGCAGCACGGCTCGCCGGCGGGCGCGGCCGTCTTGGCATGGAGCGCGTTGATTTTCACGGCCACGCGCAGCGCCGGATCGCCGATCACCAGCGCGGCATCGGCCCGCTGCAGCATGACCGAAGGATCGGGATCGGCATCGAAGAATTCCGGCTCGATTTTCCAGCGATGGCGCGCGAGCAGCCGGACCAGGGCGACCGTGGAGCGCGAACTGGTGTCGAGGGCCAGCGTCCGGACGCGCTCGATCGGCTTCCGGGAAACGACGAGCAGGCTGCGCACCTCGCGCTTGCTGGCGATCGCCATGTCGGCAAAGGCCACCATTCCGCTCATGCGCTGATACTCGATGGCCGGGATGATGCCGATGTCGGCCTCGCCGGCGCGGAGTGCCTCGGCGCAGCGGGACGGCACGGTAAAACGCAGATCGTAACGGCCCGCCAGCGGCCCATCGGTGAATCCCCAGACGAGCGGGGCGGTATTCAAATATTCGACCACGGAGACGCGGAACTGGCTCATGCTGACGCTCGTTTTGGCTGAAAGATTTCCATACTAGCACATTCATCGCGGGCCCCTGTCCTTCGCCGGCGGCTCGAGGGCTCGCGTGGCGGCTTGCGCGCTTGCCGTAGAATGGGGCGGGCTGTGCGGGAAAACGAGGGGGAAACCAAAGTGTCTGAATACACGCGACGGGATTTTTTGAAGACGGCGGGACTGGCGGGCGCGGCGTTGGCGGTGCCGGGAAAGCTGGCCGGCATGACGCCCGCAGGACAGCGACAGGCGTCGCCGACCGCGACGGGGCCGGGCGGGAAGCGGAAAAAGGTGATCGTTGTAGGAGCAGGGCTGGCCGGGTTGGTGGCCGGCTACGAACTGGACCAAGCGGGGCACGAGGTGACCATACTCGAGGCGCAGTTGCGTCCCGGCGGTCGCGTCCTCACGCTGCGGGCACCATTTTCCGACGGGCTATATGCCGAAGCCGGCGCCAGTCGCATTCCGAACACGCATGACCTGACGATTCGCTACGCGCATGAGTTCCAGCTGAAGCTGGTGCCCTTTTACCCGGCGAGCGGCCAATATGTGAACCAAATCGCCGGCGAGAGGCTGCTCGGCAAGCTGGGCGCCGCGAGCCACTGGCCGGTAGCGCTTACGGCCGAAGAGCAGCGGCTAGGCCGCGCAGGCATGTGGCAAAAATATGCGCTCAGCGCGGCGAAACAGCTGGGCAATCCGGCCGCGCCGGGGTGGTCGCCGAAGCCATTTGCCTCGCTCGACGGAGTCACTTTCACCCGATTTTTGCGGCAACAGGGGGCTTCGGCGGCCGCCGTGCGCGTGATGACGCTGGGCATGGACTACGACGGCGCTTCGGCCCTGCGCATCCTGGCCGACCTGGCGGTGAACGGCAACGTGACCGAGAACTACAAGATCGGAGGCGGCAACGACCAGCTTCCCCGCGCGATGGCCCAACGGCTATCCACGCGAATCCATTACGGCGCCATGCTTCAGCGGATCGAGCAGGACCGGAGTGGGGTGCGAGCCTTCTTTCTGCAAGGCAATCTGGTGCACCAAAGCGAAGCCGACCACCTCATCTGCACGATTCCCTTCCCCGTGCTGCAACGGGTGCAGTTCCAGCCGCCGCTCTCGGACGAAAGACTGAACGCCATCGACAGTACGCATTATCTTTCCGCCACAGTCCTCTTCTTCCAGGAGGAACGGCGCTACTGGCAGGCGGACGGGCTGAATGGATTTGCGCTGAGCGATTGGCCGGTAGCGGTGAGCCAACCGACGTTCGATCAGACCGATCCTCGGGGAATCCTGGCCGCCACATTGACCGGAAGCATCGCTCTGCGCGAAGCGGGACTGCCCGAAGACCGGCGGATCAGCACGGTGCTGAACGAGATGGAGACGCTCTTTCCCGGAGCACGGGAGAATTTCGAGGGCGGCGTGAGCAAGGCGTGGAACAACGATTTCTGGGCTAAGGGGGCGATGCAATGGTTCCGTCCGGGCCAGATGATTGAGTTCTGGCCCTACATGGCCTCGCCGGTTGGCCGGGTGCATTTCGGAGGCGAGCACACCTCGCCCTGGCCCGGCTGGATGCAGGGAGCGATCCATTCCGGGCTGCGGACGGCGCGCGAGGTGCAGGAAGCCGCGAGCTAGGCGAAGGCAGAAAAGCCTGTCGCCGTGGGGGCATAAAGGCTGCGCTCACCACGGGCAGATGTTCCGATCAACCCAAACGCCGACAACCAATTGGCAGGGAATTCGAACTGAAAAACGCGCCAGGGTGAGCGGGAAAATCGCGCGGATGGCGGTGCTCTCAGCAACGGCGAACGACCTCAGTTTGTCAACTCCCTCCCGGAAGGCTACTTGACACTGGTTCGTTCCTCTGCCTACGCTCAAACCGAGCTTGGATGCTGGATTCCCCCACCCATCTCGGCTGGTTGGCGCTCGGACTGGTTCCTGGGCTGGGCTCGCGGAGCGCGAGCAAGCTGCTGAGCGCCTTCGGTGGGCCGGAGGCGATTTTCGCGGCTTCGCTCACCGCACTGGAGGCACAGGGACTGTCCGCCGCAGTCGCTCAAGCCATTCACTCGCAGGAGGCGTTGGGACGGGCAGGAAAGGAGTTGGCGAGGGCAAAGGAGTTGGGTTGCGGGCTGGTCACCTGGAACGACACGGCCTACCCGCGGCTGCTGCGCGAGATCTACGATCCGCCGCCGCTCCTCTATCTTCGCGGCGACCCGGAAGTGTTAAGCCGCCACGCGATTGCCATTGTTGGCACGCGACGCCCGACCCCGTACGGGAATCAAATGTCTGAAAGGCTCGGGCGGGACCTGGCCGAGCACGGCCTGGTGGTGGTTAGCGGCTTGGCCAGGGGAATCGACACCCTGGCGCACCGCGGAGCCTTAGCCGGTGGGGCGGGCAGGACCATCGGAGTGCTGGGATGTGGGATTGACGTGGTCTACCCGAAAGAGAACAAGAAGCTTTTCGAGCAGATCGTCAATGGCGGCGGCGCGATCGTCACGGAGTTTCCGATGGGGACACCCCCTACGCCGCAGAATTTCCCGGTGCGTAACCGGATCATCGCGGGCCTGGCGCTGGGAACGGTGGTGATCGAGGGAACCGAGCATTCCGGTTCGCTGATCACTGCACGGCTGGCGATGGAATTCGGGCGCGAAGTTTACGGCGTGCCAGGCAATACGACGCAGCCGGCCAGCTACGGGCCCAATCAACTGATCAAGCAGGGTGCGAAGCTGGTGACCGGCTGGCAAGACGTGGTAGAAGAACTGCCGACACCGGTGCGAGCGGGACTGCAACCGGTCGAGACCGCTACAGTGGGCGAGCGAGCCTCGCTGGTGACGGAGAGCCTACAGGGGTCGCAGCGGTTGCTCTACGAACTGCTCGGTCTGGACGAGGCGCGCCACATCGACGAACTGGTGGAACGATCCGGCCTCAACTCGTCGGAAACACTGGCCACCCTGTTTGAGCTGGAGATGAAGGGCTACATCCGGCAATTGCCGGGGAAGTAATTCGTGAAGGTGATGCTCTAAAGGGATTTAACGTACTGAACATGGGAAAGTCGCTTGTTATCGTCGAATCGCCCACCAAGGCGAAAACCATCAACAAGTACTTGGGCCGCAACTACACGGTCAAAGCTTCGCTGGGCCACATCAAGGACCTGCCCAAGCGCACACTCGGCATCGAGGTCGAGGACCAGTCTTTCGAGCCGACCTACGAGGTGATTCCTGGAAAAACGAAAGTCCTGAGCGAAATCAAGGGCGCTGCCAAGACGGCCGAGGCGATCTATCTGGCCGCTGACCCGGACCGCGAAGGCGAGGCCATTTCCGCTCATCTCGCGCAGGTGCTGCGCGAGTCGCTCGGCGGTAACGGGAAAAAGGGCGCGCACAAGCCCGCGAGCGGCAAGCGGGTGGGCAAAAAGACGAAAACCTCCGCACGGGCGGAAGCGGCTCCCGGGAAGCCGATCCTGCGCGTGCTTTTCCACGAGATCACCGAGCGCGGCATTCGAGAAGCTTTTCAGCACCCGAGCGAGATCAACGAAAACCTGGTGGAAGCGCAGCAGGCCCGCCGGGTGTTGGACCGGCTGGTCGGCTACCAGATCTCGCCGATTTTGTGGGACAAGGTGAGGCGCGGGCTTTCCGCCGGCCGTGTGCAAACGGTGGCACTGCGGCTGATTGTCGAGCGGGAGCGGGAAATTCGCGCGTTCGTGCCCAAGGAATACTGGACGATCCACGCCTTGCTGCTGGCGGACGAAGGTCCGGCGTTCGAGGCGAAGCTGATCAAGCGGGCCGGCGCCGAAGTGGAGATCGGGAACCAAGGGGAGGCCGGTCAGATTCTGGCACAGCTGGAAGGGGCATCGTGGCGAGCCGCTTCGGTGCAATTGAAGGAGAAGCGGCGATACGCGCCCGCGCCGTTCACCACTTCGAAGCTGCAGCAGGAGGCTTACAACAAGCTGCGCTTTTCGGCCAAGCGGACGATGATGCTCGCCCAGCAACTTTACGAGGGCGTCGAGCTGGGATCGGAAGGCTCGGTCGGCCTGATCACCTACATGCGTACCGATTCCGTGCGCGTCTCGGCCGAAGCGATCCGTGACGTGCGCGGCCACATTCAGAGCGCTTTCGGACCCGGCTACCTGCCCGAGCGGCCGAACGTTTATAAATCGAAGAAGGAGGCACAGGAGGCGCACGAAGCCATCCGTCCGAGTGACGTCGCGCGCACACCAGAAGAGGTGCGGCGTTACCTGAAGGAAGATCAGTACAAGCTCTACCGGCTGATCTGGCAGCGATTCGTCGCCTCGCAGATGGTCCCGGCCCTCTTCGATCAGACGACAATCGACATCGAAGCGCGCGATTTCCTTTTCCGCGCCACCGGCTCGGTGCTGAAATTCGACGGCTTCCTCGCCGTCTACCAGCAGTCCGAAGACGAGGAGCGCGGGGATGAAGGCGAAGGCGACGGCCGGCGGCTGCCGCGCGTGAGCGAGGGACAGCAGTTGCGGCTCGAAAAACTCTGGCCGACCCAGCATTTCACCGAGCCGCCCCCGCGCTACACCGAAGCGACGCTGGTGCGCGAACTCGAGGAAAAGGGGATCGGCCGGCCCTCCACCTACGCCGCGATCATCTCGACGCTGGTGGAACGCGAATACGTGAGCAAGGAGCAGGGCCGCTTCCTGCCCAGCCTGCTCGGAGAAAAAGTCAGCGATCTGCTGGTGAAGAATTTCAAGGAGATCTTCGACGTCGGTTTCACCGCCCGCATGGAGGACGAACTCGACGAAATCGAAGAGGGCAAACTGGCCTGGCGGCAAGCGGTGGGCGATTTCTACAAACGGTTCAGCGAGGTGCTTGAACAGGCCAAGGGCGCCATGGAATCCTACAAGGCCGGCATCCCGACCGGGGAGAAATGCCCGAAATGCGGTGAGGGCGAGCTGATGGAGCGCATCAGCCGGCACGGCTTCTTTCTTGGCTGCTCCCGCTACCCGGATTGCGACTACACGCGCGATCTTGCCGAGCCCCTCGGCCAGCAACCTGAGGGCGAAGGCGGGCCCGAGTATTGCCAGAACTGCGGCCGGGAGATGGTGATGAAGCGCGGCCGCTTTGGGGCGTTCCTCGCCTGTAGCGGCTACCCGGATTGCAAAACGACGCGGCGGCTGGTAGCGGGCACGAAGCAGCCTCGCCAACCTGATGTGGTGCTCGAGGAAAAATGTCCCGAGTGCGGGGCGCCGCTGGTGCGCCGGCACGGGCGCTACGGAGAATTCATCGGCTGCTCGGCCTACCCGAAGTGCCGCTATACGCGGCCGCAGACGCTCGGCATCCCCTGCCCGAAGTGCGGCCAGGGAGAGTTGGTGGAACGCCGCGCGCGCAAGGGGCGCAACCGCGTTTTCTATGGCTGTTCGCGCTATCCCGATTGCGATTTCACGACGCCCCACCGGCCCATCGCGGAGCCGTGCCCGAAATGCCATGCACCCCTGGTTGTCGAGAAGCGCACCCGGCACGGCAGTTTCCGCGCCTGTCTGCGCGAGGAGTGCGATTGGGAGGGGCCGGTGACCGAGAAAACGTCCGACGCCGAAACGAAGGCGGCCAAGGCGGAAGCGCCGGTCGAGCGATAGCGGAATCCGGACCTGGGAAACGGGAGCAAGGCCGGTACGAGGGCAGGGCCGCAAGCCGGTTCCGGGATTCCGATGGTGGCGCGGAGGGTAGCCAGCGTGCAAGAGGCGGTCGAAAAGTTTCTTCACCACCTACGCTATGAACGACACGCCTCTGAGCACACGCTGCGCAATTACGAGTCGGACCTCAACCAGTTTCTCGTTTACCTTCAACCGCCGGGCGGGAAAGCACCGGCCATCAGCGAAGTCGATCACCTGCTGATCCGTGAATATCTGGGGCACCTGCACGACCAGAAACTGGCAAAAAGCTCGATTGCGCGCAAGCTGGCGGCGTTGCGCTCGCTATTCCGTTTCGCCGTGCGGGAGGGGATGATCGAGCGAAATCCCGGGCGGTTGGTTTCAACGCCCTCGGTTCCCCGGAGGCTGCCGAGCGTGCTCAGCGCCGGGGAGATCAACCGCTTCCTCGACTGGATGGGCAAGCTCGAGCCTCCGTCCGATCCACAGGTGGACCCCGAAACGGCAAGACGACTGTTGCTGCGCGACCGCGCCATTTTCGAGTTCCTCTACGGCTCGGGCCTGCGCGTCAGCGAACTCACCGGACTCAACCAAAACGATATCGACCGGAAGCAGCAGTCGCTCCGGGTGCTTGGCAAAGGCGGCAAGGAACGGATCGTGCCGTACGGCACGAAGGCGCAAGAAGCGCTCGAAAACTATTGGCCGGCGCGCGAAGCGTTCCGCGAAGCCGCGAAAGGGCGCGGGCAGCGGGAAGCCGTGTTCCTCAACAGCCGCGGCGGACGGCTTACCCAGCGTTCGGTGGGCCGGCTAGTGAAACGCTATGCGCAAAGGGCGGAGGTCAGCTGGGATCTGCATCCGCATTCCTTGCGTCACGCTTTTGCCACCCACCTGCTCGCCGACGGGGCCGACCTCCGAGCGATTCAGGAACTTCTCGGGCACAAGTCGCTTTCGACCACCCAGCGCTACACCCACGTTTCCATCCGGCAGCTGATGGAAACCTACGACAAATCGCACCCGCGGGCGTGACGCTTTCTCGCCGGCGGAAGGCGGGGACGAACCTGCCGATTCCGCGATCCAGCGCGTTTTCCCGAAGCCGAAAAGAGGCTCAGTGTATCGGAAGGTGGTGGAATCCGAAGTGGATGTGCATGCGCATGCCGAAAATGGTGACCGGACCGCGGGCCTGGTTGTAGCCGGGATTGGTGACGTACTGGATGTCGGGGCCGAAAGAGAAACCCAAGGGGAGATGCAGGTTGTAGTAGGTTTCGAAGATTTGCTCGCGCCCGTAGGTGAGGCCGCCATCGCCGAGCATGAAGCCAAGACCGCCGGCTGCCAAATATTCCTGATGGAGGCGGGAAATGCCATTGGAGATGAAGACGGTGCCCACGTGGTCCTTGGGCCTGTGCCAAAGCGCGCCGGGGATCTGAATGCCTCCTTCAAAAGTGTTGTTGACCTCGGTGAACGAGTAGCTCTCGAATTTCCCGTTGTTCCAGCCGGCGCGGGCGAAGAGACCGAAGCCGTGCGGCAAACCCTGCTGCCAGTTGAAGCCAAAGCCATATTCGTGAGCTCCCACCTGGCGAACGGCATTGACGTCGGGGACGGGCGTTAGCCCCTTGTGCCAAGCGGCCAGGGCGTTGGCGAAGCTTCCCATCGGAGCCTCGTCGACAAAACCAAGCACGCGCACCTTGCCGTTGGTGGAAGGGCTGTAAGCCCAGCCAACCTGCGCGTTTTCGGCCCGGCTGGTGCCGATTTTCAGGCTGAGATAGCGGCCGTTGGGGTTGCGCGTCATCAGGGCTTCGGCGAAGCGGAAGCTCCAAGCGTTGTCGTCGAATTCGAGATAGGCGCCGTAGGTGTAGCCGGGGGTATTCGCGGCGTAGTCCCAGGCGCCATCCTCGTCGGCAGTCCAGTTGAGGAATTGGGAGTGGTCGTCGTTGGCATAGGCGTTCTGGTCGAAGAAATCGGCCAGACTGAACTTGCCGAAATAGATTTCCAGGCGACGAGAGGGAAGCGAGCGAGCGAGTTCGAGATAAGAGGGTGTGTTTTGCACCATGTGTTCGCCCAGGGGCACCACGTAGTGCAGCAGGAAGCGGGACATGTAGGTGTGCACAGCGGCCACACCAGGCGCGGGCGCGCGCTGGGCATCGAGGTCGGGAAAACCCGCCATGCCAACAGCGCTGCTCAGGCCGTTGCCTCGAACGTCCTCGGCATCGAAGAGCACGCTGAAATCCCGGGTAACGCGGACGCCGGTAAAGAGGTCCTCGACGCTGGTGACGGCGTCTTCCGGGTGATGATCAAAACTGTGGGGACCGGAATAGAGAGCGGGAAAAGACAGGTGTCCCTGAGCAACTTCGTTGATCTGGCCGCCAATCCAGAAACGGTCGGAAAGACGGAGGGGAGCCGAAGTCTTGCCGAACGATCCCGCCGCTTTTGCGGCATCAAAATGGGGCCTGTGATCCGCCGGAACAGAGGCCGCGCGAAACTTGGCCAGTGAAAAACCGTGATTGGGTTTCCGAGAGGGAGAAACGCACGCTGCGACCTGACGTGCCGTGTGGCGCGTGGAAAAGGCGGAAGGTTTCGCCTTGCAAGAGGCTGCCTGAGCCTTGCGGCCAAGCGCGTGTGAGCTCCGGGATGGCTTTGCAGAAGGATGGGCAGCTCGTGCGGCTACCGGAACGAACGCCAGAACCGCAGCACCAATCAGAGCATGGCGCGCCTCCCTGCAAATCTTCAGAAGTCTCGTGGCGACCTCCCTTTGCACGTGTGCGGCGAAAATGGGTTTCGTGAGAAGCGAGCCGTGTAAACTCGCCCACCGCGATGCCTTCCCCCGGTCTGACCAGACTGAAGCGGTCACAAAAGTAACAGCGTTCCCCTTGGTCGGAACGCGTTACGCGAAGAAACCCTTTCTATAGATGCAGCAGCGGCAACGCGCGCGGCAGGCAATCTTCAGGCGGCGAAACAAAGTGAACCAACGTGCACCGTCCTGTCGCCCCCACGATTAGAAAAGACGTTAGCGCCACTGCGGCACAGAGCGAAGCGGGCACGGGCGCAAGCAACGCTTCGGCTTCGCGCATGGGCACGGATATTTCCTCTCGGCGATGATGAGGGCGAAAATGGAGTTGGCGAGCCGCCGATCGTGGGGCCGTTTGCCTTCACCTTGCGCTCGCTTCCGATCGGCGGCAAAAGACGGCCTCGGCTATGCATGCGACCTGCTGCCGGGTGATACCCTTTTCCGGAGGAGGTTCACCATGCGTCTGGTTTGCTGGCTTGCCCTGGTGGTTGCGCTCGCGCCTGCCGCTAACGCGCAGTCTCGACGAAGCGAGCGGCTCGCGGTTGGTCCAGTGGCTCTCCGTCTCGGCATGCCGGAAAAGCCGGCACTTGCCGCGCTTGCACGCTACTTCCGCGTGGAGCGTGCACGTGGCGCCGGGGACACTTGGGCGGTGATGCGGGGCGCGGACAGCACGATTGCCATGATTTCCTTTCGCGACGGCAAGCTCATCCGGGCGGCCAAGACATGGGATTCCACCCCGGGGCGCGACGCGGCCACGCTGGCCGAGCAGTTCTACCGGCTCGCCGGGGAATTCGCCCGCCAAGGTCGCACGCAGTGCACGTTGAGCACGAAGCCATACCTCGCCGACGGCGTCCGGGGCCGCATCGTCGCGTTGGCCTGCGGGTCAAAGAGTATCCAATTGGATCGCAGCCGGCTGAGCAACGGGAGTTTTGTCACGAGTCTCCGCGAAGTTCTCCAGTAGGCCCGCCAACGTGATCGCCCTGCGGGCGCAACACGGTTCGGGCCGGACGGCTGCGGAAGCAGCCATACAGATTGCAGTGGCGCGGGATATAGCGCGCCGGTGAAAGCGGCGAAACTGCGCCGCTTCAAAGCTTCCCAACCGTGTCGGTACCGCTCACATGGACGGCAGTGGCAAATCGGATGGCGGGAATGGCGCGGAGCTCGGCGAGTACCGCGGGAGGCACAGGCTGATCGAGGTTCACCAGCCCGATGGCCTCGGCGAGTTCGGGGCGGCGGCCCAGGGCGAAGTTGGCGATATTGATGCCGTGGCTGCCGAGCAGCGTGCCCAATTTGCCGATCACTCCGGGCACGTCCTGGTTGCGCATGAACAGGATCGTGCCGCGAAGCGGCGCTTCGATATCGATATCATCGATGCCGAGGAGCCACTGGCCGCCTTGCAGGCCAGCCATGCCAAGCACCGAGGCGGAGCCGGCATCGGTGCGCAGCGCGACGCCGAGCGTGTGGGAAAACGCGGCGCGGCGCAGGCTGCGCACCTCGACGACTTCGATCCTGCGCTCGGCCGCCAGAGCGCCGGCGTTGATCAAGTTGACCCGTTCGGAAAGCGAACGACGCAGAAGCCCGGCCAGCACCGCGTTTCTGACCAGGTACGTGTTGAATTCGGCGAGCGCTCCGTCGTAGCTGATGCGAACCTGCTCGATCCGCTCGCCGGCGATTTGCGCGAGAAAAGAGCCGAGCTTTTCGCCCAGCTCGATATAGGGAGCAATGTGCCGCTGCTGCTCGGGCAACAACGCCGGCAGATTGACGGCGTTGCGTGGCACGCCGGCCTGCAGGTAGTCGCGGACCTGTTCGGCAAGCGTGACGCCGATGACTTCCTGTGCCTCGGCTGTGGAACCGGCAATATGAGGCGTCGCAATGACCCTCGTATGCCCGACGAGCGTCGACTTTCCCGGTGGCTCGGGGTCGAAGACATCGAGGGCAGCGGCCGCGACGTGGCCGCTTTCGAGCGCGGCGAGCAAGGCCGTTCCATCGAGCACCTCGCCGCGGGCACAGTTGACAACACGCACGCCGGGGCGAGTGAGTGCCAAGGCGCGGGCATCGATCATGCCACGCGTTTCGTCGGTGAGCGAGCAATGGAGAGTGAGGAAATCGCACGACGCGAGCAGTTCTTCGAAACCGGTGAGACGCACGCCGCGCTCAGCCGCCAGGCGCGGGGAAACGTACGGATCGTAGGCGATCACCTTCATCTGGTAGCCCTGCGCCAGCCGGGCCACCGCCGAGCCCACCCTGCCCAGCCCGACGATGCCGAGCGTCTTGCCGCGCAGTTCGCTGCCGGTGAGCTTTTTCTTTTCCCACAAACCCCGCTTCATGGAAGCGTTGGCAGCCAGCATGTGGCGGGCCAGCATGCCCAGGAAGGCGAAGGTATGCTCGGCCACACTGACGGCGTTGCCGCCGGGTGTATTCATCACCACGATTCCCTGGCGAGTGGCTGCCTCCAGATCGACGTTGTCGACGCCGGCGCCGGCGCGGCCGACAACGCGTAGCCGTTTCGCTCCTGCCAGCAGTTCCGCGGTTATCCGAGTGACCGTGCGGATGAGCAGCGCGTCGGCGTCGACAATGGCCTCGGCAACCGGAATTTTGGTCCCCACCAGATTGACGATCTGCCAGGAGGGATCGGCAGCTTGCAGGATTTCAGTTGTGCGCGGAGAAACGTTTTCGGCAATCACGATTTTCATTTCGGCACCGACGGGATCCTTCCTTGTGGTGAATTCTTGTTGGCTCTATTGTCTCTGAATTTGGCGGATTGCGGGAACCCTTGAGGCGAGGGCCTCGCCAGCGGGTCAGTCGGCCTCGGCTTCCCGGGGGCGCCAGCGCCGAACCGCGCTCCGGTCCCGTGTGGCCGCCAGCATTTCGGCCACGCTCAGCTGCAGCAGCGGATGGCGCAAGCCGGGGGCAATTTCGTTCAGGGGAACGAGGACAAAGCGTCGCTCGGCCAGTCGCGGATGAGGGATGACGAGCTCGGGCAGGCGGACAACGCTCGAACCGTAGAAAAGAATGTCGATGTCGATCGAGCGCGGGCCGAGCCGCACCATGCGACGACGGCCCAGCGCCCACTCCAGCCGTTGCACCTGCCGTAGCAGTTCGAGTGGAAGACAAGTGGCTTCCGCCTCGAGCGCGCAATTGAGGAACTGCCGTTGCTCGATTCCTCCCACCGGCTCGGTGAGATAGAGCGATGACTGGCGGCGCGGACGAATCCCCGTCGAGCGCAGTGCCTCCACGGCGCGCGCCAACTGCCGGGCGCGATTGCCCACATTCGAGCCAAGCGAAAAATAGACGATCCTGGAAGCGCTCATCGAGGAATCTTCGTTCCGATCCTCACTGAAAAATCGGCTCCAGCCGAGGAATGATGCGCCGCCCCGCTGGAGTGTTCGCGCGGAAGGCCGCTGATCAAAACATGCGGCTCTGGCCCTGACGAGGCTCGCGGTTGAAATACCGGTAGGCGCCGGGAGTGGCGACGCGACCGCGGGGCGTGCGGTCGAGCAGGCCGAGCTGCATCAAATAAGGCTCGTAAATCTCCTCGATCGCATCCTCTTCCTCGCCGAGCGAGGCGGCAATGGTGTTGAGGCCGACCGGGCCGCCGTCGTACTTGTCGATGATGGTGCTCAACAGGTTGCGATCGACTTCGTCGAGGCCCTGTTCGTCGACGCCGAGCATCCTGAGCGCCTCGCGCGCGACGTCGCGGGTGACGTGGCCGTCGGCCCGAACCTGGGCAAAATCACGAACACGGCGCAGCAGCCGGTTGCCCACGCGGGGTGTGCCGCGACTACGATGAGCGATCTCTTCGGCACCGCCATCGTCGATCGAAATTTCCAGGATCGAGGCCGAGCGGGTGACGATCGTCTTCATTTCATCCGGCGTATAGAAGTCGAGGCGGTGCACGATGCCGAAGCGCGAGCGGAGCGGCGCGGTTAGCAAGCCGGCGCGCGTGGTGGCTCCGACCAAAGTGAAGCGGTTTAGCCGAAAAGGGTGCACGCGGGCACCGGGACCCTGACCGATGATCAGGTCGATCCGGAAATCCTCCATGGCCGGATAGAGGATCTCCTCGAGCGCCGGCAGCAAGCGGTGGATTTCATCGAGAAAGAGAACCTCGCTCTTATCGAGCGCGGTGAGGATCGCGGTCAGGTCGCCTTTCTTCTCGAGCAGCGGGCCGGAGCTGAATTTGATCGGGACGCCCAGTTCGTTGGCGAGGATCTGGGCAAGCGTGGTCTTGCCAAGCCCCGGCGGCCCGAAAAGCAGAACGTGATCGAGCGCTTCGCCGCGCGAACGAGCGGCCTGCACGGCAATTTCCAGGTTTTCCTTCACCCGCGACTGGCCAACGAACTCGGAGAGACTGTGCGGCCGCACGCTAGCTTCGACGCGGGCGTCTTCTTCGTGCACGTGGCCGGAAACGAGGCGCTGGCGCGGACTTTCCACCGATCAACCTTTCACTCGCGCGCGCGGTCCCAACCGCGATGCCGCGGAAAGCTCGGCGACCGCCGCGCGAAATAGCAGTTCGAAACCGGCGCCGGGATGGGCACGCAATGTCCGGGAGAGCACTTCGTCGATCTCGCGCTGTTCGTAACCGAGATTGGCGAGCGCCGAGGCGACATCGGCTCCGGGCCCACCGGCCGGAACCGCCGTAGGGCCCTCGGGGACCAGCTCAGCCAGCCGGTCGCGGAGGTCGATCATGATGCGCTCGGCGGTTTTCTTCCCAATGCCGGGAATGGTCACAAGCCTCGCAGTGTCGCCTCCGCCGATGGCGGCGAGCAGTTCGTCGACAGGCCTTCCGGAGAGAATCTTGAGTGCGAGGGCCGGCCCAACGCCCGTCACGGTGATCAGCATTTCGAACAGCTGACGCTCCCGCGCGGTGAGGAACCCGTAGAGCTGCAATTGGTCTTCGCGCAAGTGCGTGTGCACGAGCAAGACCACCGGCTCGTTCAGCGCGCCGAGTGCGGCGAAGGTCGAGAGGGGCACCAACAGCTGGTAGCCCACACCGCCGACATCCACGATCACCTGGTTCGGCTGCTTTTCAACCAGCGTTCCGGAAAGGCGTCCAATCATTCGCCGCGATTATTCGTCATGCGTCTCCGGCTGTCAACGCAGCACGACACGCCGCCCGGCTGCGGGGTCCGGTTGCGCCGAAGGGATCAGGGGCGGTCGTTCAGACTGCGGAGCGCCTCGGCGAGCAGCACCTCGAGCTGCCGCCGGTCGCGCGGCGTTTCCTCCTCGGCGGGCGATTCGGCGGTACGCGCGCGGGTTGGAGCGTCGGCGGTGCCCTTGCAAGGGCGATTGCGCGAGGCCAGAAGCCGTTCGACGTCGCGATTGGAGAGAAGCACCTGATGGCCCAGCAGTTCGGTGACCAAGGTGACGCGGGCGATATGCTCGGTCGTTTCCATGCGGAAAAAGGCGGTCAGCAGATCGGGCCCGAAGGTCACCACGCCGTGATTGGCCAGCAGGATTGCGTTGTACTGGGTAACAAGCGGCCTGAGGGAATCGGCCAGGTCAAGCGTGCCCGGAGTGGCATAGGGCGCCACGGGGATGAATTCCAGATCCAGGATCGATTCGGCAAGCAGCGCCTTGTCGAGCGCCATGCCGGCGGCGGCGAAGCCAGTGGCCACCGGCGGATGGGCATGACAAATGGCCCGGATGTCGGGCCGGCGGCGGTAAATCGCCAAATGCATTTGGAGTTCAGAGGAAGGAGCGCGATGACCCTCCAGGCGGCTCCCGTCGAGATCGGTAACAACGAGGTCGGCGGGAGCCAGCATGCCCTTGCTCATGCCGGTCGGCGAAGTGAGCACCCGGTTTTCGCCGATGCGGAGGGAAAGATTTCCGTCGGTGGCGACGACGAAGGCACGCTCACAGAGCCACGCCCCCGCGACACAGAGCTCGCGGCGGTGCTCCTGTTCGTCCTTGTCCATTCCCGGCGTAATTGCCTGCAGGTTCATCACGCTCTTTTTCCTGCGTCGGTCATTGATCGACAGGCGCCCAATCCACGCCGGGAAAAGCCCCGTGCCTCTCACCTAGGCGTAGATGCCGCGCAACCGCAGTGCCGAAGCGACACGGCGAATTGCGAGCATATAGGCGGCGGTGCGGTTGTTCACCTTATGGGTTTCCCGAACCTGCACCACCTCGTCGAAGCTATGTTCCATGACATCCTTGAGCCGATTGTTTACCTCGTTCTCGCGCCAGAAGAAGCCTTGGCGATCCTGCACCCATTCGAAATAGCTCACCGTGACGCCGCCAGCGTTGGCCAGGATGTCGGGCAGAACGAAAACACCTTTTTCCTGGAGGATCGCGTCGGCGTAGGCGGTAGTGGGCCCGTTGGCGCCTTCACACAGGATCTTGCAATCGACTTGGTGTGCATTCTGACTGGTGATCTGATTTTCCACTGCGGCCGGAACGAGCACATCACAGGACCGGAAAAGGATGTCCTGGGAGGAAGCGCGTTCGCCGCCACCGGGGAAATCGGGCAGGGGCTTGTGCTGGCCGTACACCCAATCGATCAGCTTCGGGATGTCAATTCCCTTTTCATTGTAGAGGCCACCGTGAATGTCGCTGGCACCGATGATTTTGTAGCCGGTTTCATGCATGAGCTGCGCGGCGATCGAACCGACGTTGCCAAAGCCCTGGACAATGACGCGGCAATCGGAAGGCTTCAGGTGGAATCTTTCGAGCGCCTTATTGCAGGTAATAAGCATGCCACGGCCGGTGGCTTCGCGGCGGCCACGGGAGCCGCCGATATCGATCGGTTTGCCGGTGACCACGCCGGTGACCGTGTGCCGAAGGTGCATGGAATAGGTGTCCATCACCCAAGCCATCACCTGGGGATCGGTGCCGAGATCGGGCGCGGGAACGTCCTTTTCCGGGCCAAGCCATTCGGAAAGTTCCGCGGTATAACGACGCGTGAGCCGTTCAATCTCCGCACGGGAGAGCTTTTCCGGATCGCAGATGATTCCGCCCTTGGCTCCGCCAAAGGGAATGTCGACCACCGCGCATTTCCAGGTCATCCAGCTGGCCAGAGCACGCACCTCGTCGATGCTGACGTTGGGCGAATAGCGGATACCACCCTTGCACGGACCACGAACCAGCGAATGCTGGACGCGATAACCGATGAAAACTTCAATGTGGCCATCATCCATGACCACCGGAATATAGACTGTGATTTCTTTGTTGGGATATTTCAGGAACCGGTAGAGACCTTCTTCCAACCCCAGTTGCTTGGCCGCTATCTCAAATCTCGCTTCAGCAGACTCATAAACATTCAATTCTTCGTGTGTCGCTATGGCTGTCATTGAAGACCCCCGAGAGTTCTCTTGAGGACTGACTCGTCATTCCTCATCTTTGCTCACCAGAAACGCACAATTATCCGATCCCCCGGCGGACGGCCATTTTACGAAGCCCGGCGATTGCGCGCAAGATTCGGCTGCTCGACGACCCGATCCGGTCCCACGTGTCAACGGGCAACAAAACGGCGAACCAACAACCCAGCCAACCGATCAGAATCGTGTCTCACGACGTCCCCCTCTTCGATCAGGTCGGCCACAGTGCAATGGTACCCCATTGCCTCAATCCGCGCCGTATCTAGAATCACCGGGCTGGACCCCTCGGCACGGTAGCGCCGCACCAACCGCGGGGAAGGAGTCCGATTGTTGAGCACCACCTGGTCGATCATCCCGGTCCCGAAATGGTTGACCAGTACCTGCAGGTGGTCGGCAGCGGAAAATCCGGTGGTCTCGCCCGGCTGGGTCATCAGATTGCCGATGTAAACGCGCAACGCCGCCGAGTTGCAAACGGCTTCGGCAATGCCATCGACCAGCAGGCTGGAAATCACGCTCGTGTAAAGAGAGCCCGGGCCGATCAGGATCAGGTCGGCCCGGCGAATCGCCTCCAGCACCTCCGGCAGCGGGTGCACATGGCGGGGACGGAGACGTACGCGGCGGATGGGGCAATTCGAGCGGCTGATGCGGGTTTCACCGCGCACGATACGACCGTCGTCCAGTTGCGCAACCAAACTAACCGCTTCGACCGAGGAGGGGAAAATCCGCCCGCGAATCGCCAGCACCTCCGAAGAGAGCCGAACCGCTTCGGCAAAATCCCCGGTCACGCCAGTAAGCGCGGCCAAGAACAGGTTGCCGAAACTGTGCCCTCCCAGCCCTGGCCCGCGAGGGAAACGATATTGGAAGAGCCGGCTGAGCAGGGCCTCGTCGGCGGAAAGCGCAACCATGCAATTGCGGATGTCTCCGGGCGGCAGGACATGAAAACCACGGCGCAGCCGGCCTGAGCTGCCCCCGTCGTCGGTAACGGTGACGACGGCTGCCAGGTCAGCGAGCGGCATGCGCGAAAGCGCTCCGCGGCGGCTGCCCACATATTTCTTCAGTCCCCGAAGCAGGGAAGCGAGACCCGTTCCCCCGCCAAAGGCCACTACGCGGGCGGGAACACGCACCACAGCAGCGGCGCGTTCGCCCGTTTGGCTAGCTGATCGAGCCTTCCGGGTAGAGGAGTTCGGTGAAGCGGGGATCATCCTGGAGATAGGCAAAATCCTCGTCGTTCCGGGCCAGATACCTGTTTTCTGGCCGCAGCGCGATGGCCTGTTTCAGATTTTCCATCGCCGACTCAGTCTCGCCGGTAAGGCAATCGAGTGCCGCCAGAGCGTAAACGACATAGTCGGCTTTTGGCGACGTCTTCTGCGCCTTTTCGAGTGCGGCCCGCGCATCGTCCCAGCGTCCCAAATTCATCATCGCCACGCCGTGATGGTAATAGTCGTCCGCAGTCCGCAATGCCGGCTCGGGCACTTTCGAGCACCGCTGCTCGCAGATGCGGAAGTGCACGCCGGCGCGGTCGGCCAGTTCCTTACTTGGGCCGGCGATCACGCGCTCAAAGGCCTGTTTGGCCTTCAGGAATTTTTGCTGCTGGAAATATCCGATGGCTTCTTCGTAAAGTTTGAGTTGCCGTTCGACGTCGGGATTTGTGACTTCCAAGGCCCCTCCCCGGGAAACCGGAGTCTCCGATAACGAGCGGTTTTTCAGTGACTTCGAAGGGGACGACCGGTCTTTAGAAGCACCGGAAGAACGCCCTTCGCGGGCCTTGCCGGCGCGTGCCATCTCGCTGAGGTTAGCAAAAGAAGGATGAGTCGTCAACTTTCCATCGGGCTTTATATCTTATAGAAAAGTCAAGGCTTATTCATTCTCTCTATTTCTTGACCCTTCTGTCCCTCCACATTACCCTCATCGTCGTGCGACCGAAGCTCGCCAACCGCTGGGATGTGACCCCGACTCAAGCGCGGCAGATTCAGCTCTCGTTGCGGGATCAGGTCGAATTGCACGACCGCCTGGGGACCTTGCGGCGTGTGGCCGGCGCGGATGTTGCCCTCGATCTGGCACGGGGACGGGCAATTGCCGGGATCGTGGTCTTCAGCTTCCCCGAACTCGAGGAACTTGAGCGCGTTTGGGCCGAAACTCCCATCACCTTCCCGTATATCCCCGGCCTGCTCAGTTTTCGCGAGATGCCGGCGATCCTGGCGGCATTCGAGCGGGTGAAGCGGGAGCCGGACCTTATCTTCTACGATGGCCACGGCTATGCCCATCCGCGACGCTTCGGCATCGCCTGCCACCTGGGCATAATATTGGATCGGCCCACCATCGGTTGCGCAAAGTCCCGCCTGGTCGGCCAGGCGAAGGAACCAGCCAGCGAACGTGGCAACTGGACACCGCTCGAGGACAAGAGCGAACGGATTGGAGCGGTGCTGCGAACGCGGACCGGCGTGAAGCCGATCTACATCTCGCAGGGGCACCGGATCAGCCTCGAACGTGCCGTTGATCTGGCCCTCGCCGTTTGCGACGGCTACCGCATCCCCCGCCCCACTCGCGAGGCCGATCACTTTGTCGGGGCCGTCAAGCGCGGCAGGGCAGCTGGGCGGCGCCACCCGTAAAATCCTGCATTCGTAGGTCCCTGAGAAACAGCAGGTGGTTGTCGTCGCGACGGAGAGAGCACCTCCTGATGCCGCTACAGATGTGCGCTTTTGGCTGTGGAAATGCGGCTTTCGGAGGGGATCAGGCTGGCTACGGCTGGCGAATACCTAGCGGGACTCAGCGCCGGGAGCAAGCCCAGCCGGCGCCAGACAGAAAAGCCGGCGTTTCGCAAGAGTGTTCAGCTCCCCGGGCGAACCCGCCGGCTTCGGATACGAAGCTAGCCGCGCTTGTCGAGCGGCTGGTATTCGCGCTGGCCGTAGCCGAGGTAGACCTGGCGAGGCCGGGCGATTTTCTGCTCGGGATCGAGCAGCATTTCCTCCCACTGGGCGATCCAGCCGGACATGCGGCCGATGGCAAACAGCACCGGGAACATCGTCACCGGCAGACCCATCGACTGATAGATCAGTCCGCTGTAGAAGTCGACGTTGGGATAGAGCTTGCGTGAAACGAAATAGTCGTCTTCGAGCGCGATGCGTTCGACTTCGAGGGCGATCTCGAGCAGCGGGTTGCGCCCCATGACGTCGAATACCTCATAGGCGACGCGCTTGATAATTTTCGCGCGCGGATCGTAGTTCTTGTAGACCCGGTGGCCGAAGCCCATCAGTCGCCCCTCACCCGATTTGACGCGCTTGATGTATTCGGGAACGTTCCCGATCGAGCCGATTTCCATCAGCATCCGAAGGACGGCTTCGTTGGCCCCGCCGTGCAGCGGGCCATAAAGTGCCGCGGCCGCCGCGGCGGTCGCGCAGTAAGGATCGGCGTGGGAGCTACCGACGCCCCGCATCGAGTTGGCCGAGCAGTTCTGCTCGTGGTCTGCGTGCAGGATGAAGAGCACATCGAGGGCATGCTCGAGCGTCGGGTTGGGCCGATACTTCAGCTCAGTGGTCTTGAACAGCATGTTGAGAAAATTGCCGGTATAGCTAAGTTCGTTGTCCGGATAGACAAACGGCAGGCCAAGGCTGTGCCGATAAGCGAACGCCGCGATTGTGGGAAGTTTTCCGAGCAGGCGGTAGGTCTGTTTGCGCCGCGAATCCTCGTTGAAAATGTCCTTCGACTCCGGATAGAAACTCGAAAGGGCCGCGACACTCGAGATCAGCATGCTCATCGGGTGAGCGTCGTAATGGAAGCCGTCCAGGAACTTCTTGATGCTCTCGTGAATGAAGGTGTGATGTGTGATGTGGTAGGTCCAATCGGTGAGTTGCTCGCGGTGGGGCAGTTCTCCGTGGATCAGAAGGTAGGCGGTCTCAAGGTACGACGACTTTTCGGCGAGTTCCTCGATGGGATAGCCACGATAGCGAAGAATGCCGCGACCACCATCGATGAAGGTGACCCGGCTGGTGCACGAGGCTGTGTTGAGAAAGGCCGGATCGTAACTCATCAAACCGAAATCCGCCTCGTTGCTCTTGATCTTGCGAAGATCCATCGCGCGGATACAGCCGTTGTTGATCGGCAACTCGTATCGCTTGCCGGTGCGATTATCAATGACAGTGATGGATTCCTGTTGGGCGGACCGAGTCTCTGCGGAACTTGCAGCTGACGAAGGTTTTTCCACTTGTGTCTGCTCCTGGAGGGCTTAGAACTTTCTACTGTACACCAATCCCGGTCGTGGCGCGAGCCAGGCTCCGGGCGCCGGGGCTTCCCGTTCGCACCATTTCGCTGCGGCGTTTGGGCGATGCAGACGCCTTGATAGAAACCAGCTACTTGCGTCCGAGGAAGCGGATGCGGCCGGTAAAGGAACGGCCCTGGACACCCTCGAAGGTGAGGAAGCGCGGCGAATCGATGTTGTTGATGACCACGGTAGGGTTCTGGTGGTCAGTGATGTTGTCGAATCCGCCGCGGAGCGCCCATTCGTATCCGAAGATCCGGAACCGCCGCTCGAGAAACAGATTGAGGGAGAAGAAATCGGGGAAGCGGCGCGAGCCCGGCCGGCCAACCAGGAGCTGATTCTGGTTGACGGTGTTGAAGGGATAGCCGGTGCGCCAATCGACCACGTAGGAGATCTGGAACTTGTCGGGCAACGGCGCCCAACCCCATGAGAGCAAACGATTGGGCGAATCCCACGGCAAGGGACCGGGGAGCTGGGGACTGAAGAGCAGCGAACTGAACGAGGGAGTGAGGGCGGCGCTGGTGTGAGCACGGGAACGCGTGTAGGAAACCATGACAAGGTCGCTGCGGTGGAAGGGATAACGAACCGTGACGCGCACGGCGTCGTAGGTATCGTTGCGGTCGTTGCGCAAAACGAATTGGCCGCTCGGCAGTCCCGCAGCGGGACCGCTCCCCACGTTCTGATAATCGAAGCCGTTGGAGCCACGCTTGCCGATGTAATCGATTTCCAGTTTGGTTTGGTGCGGCAGCATGTGCTCGAAACCGGCGCTCCAGTTCAGGAAGCGGGGCGCCTCGAGTGTCGCGGGATTGGCGCTGAACGAGGTCACCACTGGCGGACCGAGCGGCGTCTGGCCGCTGGGGCCATAAAAAACGTCTTGGCGCACGCCTTCGAGCGGCAGGCTCAGCAGCGCCAGGTTTGTCACCGGGTAAGACAGGCCGATGCCAGCCGAAAGTTTCGTTGTGCCGCTGGAGCCGAGCATGTAGCTGGCGGCCAGGCGCGGTGAGAGCAGCGGGCGGCGAAGGATCTCGTCCCAGTCGAACCGCAGACCGGCATCGACGAAGAGGCGCTTGGCAGGTTGCCAGCCGTCTTCGGCGTAGCCGCTGGTTTCCACGTTGTTCTGGTCGAAGGCGGGCGGACCGGCAAAGGTCGCCTGACGGTCAAGCGTGCCGTCCTCCCGATAAATGAGGATCGTGCCGCGAGCGAGCGACTGATGGTAGGTGATGCGGTCGAGGTCGATGCCGAAGCGAAGCTGGTGGCGTCCGTGCCAGTGGAAGCTCCCGAGCGAAAGATTGGCAATCCCTTCCAGGCGCCGTGCCGTGGAAGCGCTCGTCTCGAAATAGTTGCCGCTGGTTCCCTCGGGCAAAATCACATAGGGCAGCGAGCCGCGCGGCTGCTCATTGGAGCCGAATTGGCTGACGGCGAATCCCCAATCGAATAGCGAGCCGCCAGACAGCACGATCTGGTCCCGGACCGTGCCCAGATAAGCATCCTCGCTCAGGTTGGTGGTGGTCTCGAGCGGGTCGAGCGGGTCGAGGCCGTTGCGGGGCGAATCGAAGCGGTTGACCAGGAAGCTGGTGGTGAGCTGATTGCTCGCGTTCAGGTTCCATTGCACCTTTGCCAGATCATTCCAGCGCCAGACCGGCGCCTCGTCCGCATTGCTCGGAAGATCCTGGACAATGTTCAAATCGTATTCGCCTTGCCCCGCGTCGTAGAACCAGGCCTTGTGCTTCCGGATGGGTCCGGAGAGGGAAAAACGAGGTGTGAAGGCTTCGAGGTGAATGCCGCGGCGATCCTGGACCGATGGGATGAAATTCGTGGCTGAGAAATGGAGGCGGTCGTTGCCCATGCCGGTCTGGAGGCTGAGCGCCTCGCCCGAGCCTTCGCCAAGATTGGCCGGCAAGCGGCTGCCGATCACGCGGATCGAGCGAAGCGCGTCCGGACTCACGCGCAGATTGAGCAGCCCGGTGACGGGTTGCGAGATATCGAAGCCGTCGAGGCGCTCGTCAATCTGGCTGGAGCTGGAGCCGTTGATATGGATCTGGCCATCGTTTCCGGGCGTGACGCCGGGGATCAGCGGCAGAACGTTGCGGTAATCGCGGCTGGTGGAATAGGGGATATTGACGATCTCGCGGCTCGAAAGCTTCTGGACCGCGGCGGTCTGTTGCGGATTGATGAGCGGAGGCGTGTAGTGAACCTCGACGCGCTGCTCAAACTCCCGCCGGTGCGGCAAAGTGACTTCCAGGCTGTGCCCGGGAGTGAGGTCGACGGTGCGGTTGGTAATCGGATAAAAACCTTCTTTTTCCACCGTCAACCGATAGCGGCCTGGAACCAGCGAGGGGAATTCGACCCGCCCCACTACATCGGTTTCCCCGCGAATCGACTTGCCGCCAGCCGACGGCGTCAGCAGCAGCTGAGCGCCGGCGACGGCCACACCGTTTTCGTCGTGAACAATGACGATCACCTGGCCTAAGTGGTTAGGCTGTCTGCGGGCGCGAAGCGAGGGCACGCCCCACAAGAGCAACAGGAAGAGGAGCGCCGAGCAGGCCGCTCCGTGCAAGCGAGCCCGCGAGGTCCGGCTTCGGAAGCGCTCGAAGGCCATCAACTTTATGATGCCTCTGTTGAGAAGGGCGAAAAAGGACGAGAAGAAGTCAACTGCATTGGCACGGCTTCTGGAACGATGGGTGAGGCGTCGGGTTCAGGAAACCGGTGGGCCGCTGTGAATCAAGAGGGAAGGGAACTCTCCATCACTGACGCTTCCGCCCGGAACGCTGGTGAGCGTTCCGGGCGGAAGCGATGGGCAAAATCAGAAGAAAGAAGCTCAGCTCGCGGGCTTCCCGCCCGCAAGCGAACTACTTCTTCTTGCCCTTGCTCGGAGCCTTTTTCGCCCGCTTGGCTTTCTTCGCGGGTTTCGCCTTTTTCTTGGCCATCGGCTCTCCTCTCGAAATGGATGCTGCGCGCTTGCGCGCGCGTAACTCAACCATACGCAAGAAGATTCCCAAGTGCAATACTGTTGTGCACAGAAAAGTAGAAAGTCTAACTATGCGCCTGGTCGCGCACGACTCCTTCTCGACGCTCACCACTGGTCCAAACCGGCAGAAGGGAAGCGATCCGCGGAAGATTTTTTCCGAGCGCTGCCGCCGAATCGGCGCGGCAGCGCTCGGGCACTCGAGTGGATGTTTACCGCTTCGTGTTCACAGCCCCGGCCCTTTCGGATAGGCGGGAAGATCAGGCGGGCGCGGCGGCAGTTTCTTGGGATGTTTGCGGATTTCCTGCAGCACCGCCTGGATTGCCTTCTCAAGCTGCGGATCGTGGCCTTCGCGCAGCAGATCGGGTGTGTTCTCCACGACGATATCGGGCTCGACGCCGCGATTTTCGATGATCCACTGACTGTCGAGGCCGTAGAGCGCGAATTCCGGACGGGTAACGTAGCCGCCATCCATCAGCGGCATGTCGCCACGGATGCCGCGTACGCCACCCCAGGTGCGCGTGCCAATCACCGGACCCAGTTTGTAGAACTTGAAGAAGTAGGTGAAGAAATCGCCGTCGGAAGCAGCGTAGTGGTTGGTGAGGCAAGCCATCGCCCCGTTGAAGACGACGTCGGGCACCGTGCCGCTGGCCCAGTTTCGCGCCGCGCTCATCCCGGCCAGGATTCGCCGCAGCCGCTCGAGAATCATCTGGTCGACGAAGCCGCCGCCGTTGTACCGGACATCGAAAATGATCCCCTGCTTGCGGATTTGAGGGAAGAACTGGCGCACGAATTCGTCGAGCCCGTGGCCGCCCATGTCGGGCAGGTAGACGTACCCGACGCGTCCAGCGGTCGCCTTGGCAACCTTCTCGCGGTTGGTGGCGATCCAGTCGAGTTCGCGCAAGCCAAGCTCGCTGCGAATCGGACGGACGACGACCTCGCGCGCGCCCTCGGTGCCGGGCTGGGAATTCACCGTCAGCGTGACGTTCTCGCCGGCGGTATTCACGAGCAGTTGTGAGGGAGTCTCGGGGGAGCGCAACGGTTGGCCATTGACCGCAAGCAGGTAATCACCCACGTGGATGCCGAGGCCAGGCTCGGTGAGCGGTGAGCGCAGCGACGGATCCCAGTTCTGCCCGGGATAGATCTTCTTGAAGCGGTAGAGTCCGGTCCTGGCATCGACCTCGTAATCGACCCCGAGCAGCCCAACGTTCACCGAGTGCAGATTCGGATAGTCGCCGCCGCCCGTATAGGTGTGCGAGTTCGAGAGCTCACCGATCATCTCCCCGATCAGGTAGGTCAAGTCGTAGCGATCGGCGACGTAGGGAAGCAGCTGCGCGTATTTATCGCGGATTTTCGCCCAGTCCTGGCTGTTCATCGCCTTTGCGTAGAAGAAGTCGCGTTCCTGGCGCCAGGCGTCGAAATACATCTCGTGCCATTCGGCGCGGGGATTGATCTCCGCGTTCATCCCCGAAAGGTCTAGGCGTCCGTCGCCGACCCTGTGAGGCGTGGCCGGCGGGGTGGTGGCAAGAATGCCGAAGACGCCGGCTACGGGCGTGCCGCCTTCGCCACCGCCTTGGGGCGGTGCGCCATAGAGCAGCTTTTTGCCGTCGAAAGAGACGGCAAAACGCGAAGTGCCCACGAGCAGCACCGAGTCCTTTCGCTGGGCCATGTCGAAGACGTGGATCTGTGGCGCTTCCCCCGGCAGCGGGCCCGAAAGCCCCATCACCGGTAGCGTGGAATAAAGGACCAGCCCTTTGGCCGCCGCCAGCGTATCGATGTTCGAAACCGGCATCGGCAAGGCCACGATTCGTTGGCCGATGCCTTCCAAGTCGATTCGAAACGGCTTGGCCGGTTCCTTCTTCTCGGCCGGCTTGGCGTCCGGAGCAGACGTTACGGTCGCCTCGTCGCTTTCCGGAGCGAAAGGCGAGGGCTCATCAGCGCGCAGCGTCACTATGTAGACGCGCGTTGCTTTCGGGTTGGCGAAATCGGCGTCGTACGCCCCAATCACTTCGTTGTAATCGCGATTGGAGAGGAAATAGAGATATTTACCCGCCGGGTCGAACACCGGCTGCCAGCTGTTTGTGAAATCGGTGGTGACCGGCGTGATTTTTTTCGTGGCGAGGGAATACAGCTCGATCACGCCATATTGATTGCGCGATTGCTTGGAATAGGTCACCCACTGGCTATCGGGCGACCACGCGTAGTCACGAATTTCGCCGTAGTGCCCCTGATCGATCAGCACCGGCTTCTTCTCGTGAATATCGACGTACCAGAGGCGGAGATCCTTGTCAGCATAGAGCAGCTTGGTGTTGTCGGGAGACCAGACGGGTCCGTAGCGGAACATCGATCCGTCAAAAGTGATCCGCGTCTCCTGACCCATGCCGTTCTGCGGCGTGATGTAGAGTTCGTATTCTCCGGTGCGGTCGGAGAGATAGGCCACCCATTTCCCGTTGGGCGACCAGGTGGGATAGCGCTCCCAGACGCCCGATGAGCGCGTCAGATTGCGAATGCTGCCATGCTCGGCGGGAACGGTGAAGACGTCGCCGCGCGCCTCGAAGACGCCACGCTTGCCGTTCGACGAGATGTCGAACGACTGGATCCAGGGCGCTACGTTTTTCCATTCGCTGCGCGCCAAGTCGCGGTCGCCGGGCACTTCGATGGAGAGCTTCGTCGTCTTGCCGCTGCGCAGGTCATAGGTGTAGAGCCAGCCGCCGTTCTGAAAGACGATCGCGTCGGGGCCCAGGCTAGGCCATTCCACGTCAAAATCGGTGAAATGGGTGAGCTGGCGCACCTGATGGCTGCCCAAATCGTAGCTGTAAAGATTCATCCGCTCGTTGGGGCCGCGATCGCTGGCGAAATAGATTGTATTGCCATGCCACATCGGAAACGTGTCGGTGCCATTGGCCTGCGGCAGCCGCGTGAAGGTGTTGTGGACCAGGTCGTAGATCAGGATGTCTTGCATCATCCCGCCGCGATAGCGTTTCCAGGTGCGGAAATTCCGGAAAATCGGGTTATAGGCGATCTTCGTTCCGTCGGCGGAATAGGAGGTGAGCCCGCCGCGGAAAAGCGGAAGTCGCTCGGGCAGGCCGCCCTCGACGCTCACTTTCCACAACTGCCCGAACCAGGTGTTGAAGGCATCGTGGCGGGAAAGAAAGACGATCCATTTGCTGTCGGGCGTCCAGGTGATCACCTCGTTGTTCGGGCCCATCCGTTCGGGAATCGGGCCGACGTCAGGCCACCAGGTCAATTGCTTCGGCTGGCCACCGGAAGCCGGCATGACGTAGACGTTGAAATTTCCGTCGTACTGGGCCGTGAAGGCAATCCATTTGCCGTCGGGAGAGAATTTCGGGAAGAGCTCGAGTCCCGGCGACGTGGTGATGCGCCGCGCTACCCCGCCCGTACGCTGCGCCAGCCACAGGTCTCCCCCATAGCTGAAAACGATCTGGTGGCTGGAAATATCCGGAAAACGAAGCAACCGTCCTTGCGGCATCTCCTGCGTCCGCGCCGGACCGGCGACGAGGAACCCCGCAATGAGCACGAGTACCCACGCCCAGTGTTTGCGGCACATGTGTTTGCCTCCTGCGTAGTCTTTATCTCGAGTTGACCAACTCTGGGAAAAACCGTAAATCGGGAAGCGGTGATTCGAAGTTAGCAATACGTTAGCATGAACCGGCCCTTTCCGGGCAGACGAGAAATCCCGTCGATGGCGATTCGGTACAGCTCAGCCCCAAGAGCCGACCTTTCGCCCCCGCTCCCTTGCTCGCTCCGAACCGGTTCCCCTATTCTGATTGTGACTTCCCAGACTCAGGTCTGGCCGATCTGAGTCTCATGAAGAGTGGCCGAGGGAACGGGCCCGAAGACGCCACGGCAACCGGCTTAGGCGGCAAGCCAAGCGCGGTGCCAATTCCCGCCCCGAGTTCGGGGGACATGAGACGCCTGCCCTCAGCTTTGAACAGTCTCTTCCCACGCTCGGAATGACGCAGCGGCGCGTTCCGTTTTGCGGAAGCTCAGCTGCTGGTGCCAAACCAGAAAGGCGGTGGCCAATGAGTGAAACCTATGAACTGCATTGCCGGCAATGTGGCCGGCAACTGGGAAATGCGCCGGTGGCGATGTGCGACGAATGCATCGCCCCGCTCGAGGTCGCCTTCGACCTCGAAGGGCTGCGCGGCCGCCTGACGCGCGAGCAGATCGCCGCGCGACCTGAGAACCTCTGGCGTTATCGCGAATTATTACCGATTCCCGAGGGTGCCAGCCCCGATCTGCCGGTCGGCTTCACGCCGCTGCTGGCTGCGCCACGCCTGGCGGACCAGCTCGGACTGAAAACCCTCTACGTCAAGAACGATGCGGTTTGCCTGCCAAGCCTTTCTTTCAAGGACCGTGTTGTCGCCGTGGCGCTTGAACGGGCGCGAGCGTTTGGATTGCGCGTCGTCGGCTGCGCTTCGACCGGCAACCTCGCTAACGCGGTGGCCGCCCAGGCGGCGCGCGCCGGGCTGGAAGCATGGGTGTTCGTGCCCGCCGCGATCGAGCCAACCAAGCTGATCGCCAGCGCCATCTACGGTGCGCACGTCGTGCCGATCAGCGGCAGCTACGACCAGGTCAACCGCCTCTGTTCGCTTGTTGCCGACCAGTTTCGCTGGGGGCTGGTAAACGTCAACCTGCGCCCTTATTATGCGGAGGGGTCGAAAACAGTGGGTTTCGAGGTTGCCGAGCAGCTTGGCTGGCGCCTTCCCGACAACATTGTCGTTCCAATGGCCGGCGGCGCGCTAATCGGCCGCATTCGCAAGGGATTCGACGAGTTGGTCGCGGTGGGACTGGTCGAGCCGAAACCCGTGAAATTTTTCGGCGCGCAGGCGAGCGGCTGCTCGCCGATTTCGAGCGCGGTGAAACAGGGGCTGAAGTTCCCCGAACCGCAGAAGCCGAGCACGATTTGTCATTCGCTCGCCATCGGCAATCCGGCCGATGGCCACCAGGCGGTGGAAGTGATCCGGTCGAGCGGCGGATGGGCCGAGGACGTGAGCGACGAGGAGATCCTGGCCGGAATGGAACTTTTGGCAAAGACCGAGGGTGTTTTCACCGAAACCGCCGGAGCAGTGGTTGTCGGCGTCGCGAAAAAATTGATCGCCCAGGGCCGCATCCGGCCTGAGGAAACCACCGTGCTCGCAATCACCGGCAACGGCCTGAAGACGACCGAGGCACTGAGCGGCCGGTTGCAATTCCTGCCCGCCGTTGAGCCCCGCCTGGCCGCCTTCGAGGCATTGCTCGCCCGGGTTGGTGTGCCGCTGACTACACGTTGATGGTTCGGGAAAACGATTCGATCGTCGTTCCGGCGAGCTCGGCCAATCTTGGTTGCGGCTTCGATTGCGGCGCGCTCACCCTCAGCCTCTATATGAGGGTCCGAGGCCATCTTGAGGCGACGCCGGGCTTCCGCATCCGCTACAGCGGCCCACATCCCGAACGCGTTCCGCTGGACGATTCGAATCTCGTGGTTCGCGCCGCACGTAGCGCCGCCGAGCGCATCGGCGTGGGAATGGCGGGCGGTGAAATCGAAATCGAAAACGAAATTCCCATCGCCGCGGGATTGGGATCGAGTGCCGCGGCGATCGTCGCCGGCATTCTGCTGGCAGCGCGGCAATTCGGCGAGCCGCCCGATCCCATGGCTCTGCTCGCTCTTGCTTGCCGGATCGAGGGCCATCCCGACAACGTTGCCGCCGCATGGCATGGCGGCCTGGTTGTGGCGGCGCCGCAGCCCGACGGCCAAGTGCGCGTGGCGCGCGCGGCGCTGCCCGAAGATTTGCAGTTGATTGCCGTCGTTCCCGATTTTCAATTGACCACGGCGCGCGCCCGCGCCGTGCTGCCGGCGCGCTACGACCGCGCGGACGCGGTGCACAACCTGCAGCGTTTCGCTTTGCTCGTGGCCACTTGCTTTTCCGGCGAATTCCGGCTTGCTCCGGAACTGTTTCTTGATCGTTTGCACCAACCTTTTCGCGCCCCACTCGTGCCCGGCCTGGAAGCCTGCTTCGCCCTCCGCCATCCCGACCTGCTCGGCGTTTTTTTGAGCGGAGCGGGATCCGCAGTGCTGGCACTGGCTCGCGCCAGCGCCGCCGAGATCGGCGACCGCCTGGCGAGTGAGTTCATGGGGCGCGGCGTGAATGCCAGGGTCTTCCTGCTGCGGCCGGAAAATCGGGGGGCACGGGATTTCCTGGCGGGTAGGGCGGCAGACTCTTGACGTCAATCGCGCATTGCGCTAGATAATAAGTAGTCATGCTACCGCGAGCACAGCATCATCATCATTCTCACCACCACGGGGTCGTGCGGTGCTCGCGGGAGTTCAGTTAGTAGCCAGGTATCGCGAACTCATAAGCCCGCCAGCACCCCCAATGCTGGCGGGCTTCTCCTTTTTTTAGGGGCAAATTTTTCAGGAGCTGTCATGAAAATCGATTTTGACAAGTTGAATGGGCTGGTGCCCGCCGTGGTCCAGGAATCGACCACGGGCGAGGTACTGATGCTCGGATTCATGAACCGCGAAGCGCTGGCGGAAACCCTGCGCAGCCGCGACGTCACTTTTTACAGCCGTTCGCGGCAAAAACTCTGGAAGAAAGGCGAAACGAGCGGCAACACGTTTCGCCTCGTCGAGTTACTGGTCGATTGCGATGCCGACACCGTTCTCGCTCGGGTCGAATTACGCGGCTCGGGCGCCTGCCACGAGGGCTATCGCTCCTGCTTCTTCCGCCGCATGGAGCCCGACGGCCAAGTCGCCAAGGTCGCTGAACCGGTTTTTGACCCGGCCGCGGTCTATGCGGGGAAACGGGCATGAATCCGCTGCGACTCGGCATACCCAAAGGAAGCCTTCAGGAAGCGACGCTTCGGCTGTTTGAGCGCGCCGGCTGGCACATCGTTCTCCATTCCCGCAGCTACCACGCCGGCGTTGACGATCCCGAATTGCAATGCATGGTCGTGCGAGCGCAGGAAATGGCGCGCTACGTCGCCAGCGGCGCCTTCGATGCCGGCCTCACCGGCCGCGACTGGGTGCTCGAAACAGGCTCCGACGTCCGCGAGATCGTCGAACTCGCCTACGCCAAGCAGGGACTCGGTCGGGTGCGCTGGGTGCTGGCCGTCCCGGAGGATTCCCCGATCCGGTCGGTGAGCGATCTGGAAGGCAAAACCATCGCCACCGAGGTTGTCCACATCACCGAGCAATATCTCGAGCGGCACGGCGTTCGCGCCCGAGTGGAATTTTCCTGGGGCGCCACCGAGGTCAAGGTGCCGCAACTGGCCGATGCGATCGTCGAAGTGACCGAGACCGGCGCATCGCTCCGTGCCAACCGCTTGCGCATCGTCGACACGGTGATGGAATCGAGCACCGTTTTCATCGCGAGCCATGCGGCCTGGGCCGATCCCTGGAAACAGGCCAAGATCTCTCACCTGGTGATGTTGCTCGAAGGGGCCATCAGCGCCATGGGCAAGGTGGGGCTGATGCTCAACGTGCGCCGCGAAGATTTGCCCGGCGTGCTCGAAGTGCTGCCGGCCCTCAAGCGGCCCACCGTTTCGGCGCTCAGCGATCCCGAATGGGTGGCGGTGAACACGATCCTCGAGGAAGACGTGGTGCGACACATCGTTCCCCGGCTGAAAGAACGGCGGGCTCACGGGCTGGTCGAATACCCGCTGAATAAAATCGTGCTGTGATGCGCATCACGAAACTCAGTCGCCAGACTGCCGATCGACTCGAAGCCGGTCGCCGCCGCCGCGACCGGGAAGCCGAGCGCGTCGCGGCCCGCATCCTGGCCGATGTCGCACGCCGTGGAGACCGGGCTGTGGCGGAGTGGGCAGCCAAGCTCGACGACACGCACATGGCTCTCGGCCAGTTCTGGATCCCCGCCGCCGAGTTTGCGGCCAGCCGCCGCAGTGCGCCGGCCGCTCTTCTCCGCGCGGTTCGCGAGGCAGCCGGAAATATCCGGAGGGTGGCGCGGCGGCAGATGCCGCGCCCCTGGATGATCGATGTCGTCCCAGGCGTGCGTGTCGGCCAACTCTTCCGACCTCTCGACCGCGTGGGCTGCTACGTACCGGGCGGTCGCTTCCCGCTCCTCTCGACGTTGTTGATGACGGCGGTGCCGGCACAGGTGGCCGGGGTGCGGGAAATCATCGTTGCGTGCCCGCGGCCCAGCGCCGAACTGCTCGCCGCCGCCGATCTGATTGGTGTTCGTCGGATGCTGCGCCTGGGCGGAGCGCAAGCGATAGCCGCGCTGGCGCGGGGCACGCACACGGTGCCGCGCGTCGACAAGATTTGCGGCCCCGGCAATCGATTCGTCACCGCCGCAAAGCTTCTGGTGAGCAGCGAGTGCGCCATCGACATGCCGGCCGGCCCAACCGAGTTGCTGGTGCTGGCCCGGAGCGGCAATCCGTCGTTCATCGCCGCCGATCTGTTGGCCCAGGCCGAGCATGATCCGGACGCCGTCTCGCTGCTCGTCACCACGTCGGGCTCGCTCGCGCGCGACGTGCTGGCGGAATTGAGAAGGCAGATCGCCGCGCTGCCGCGCGCCAACCTCGCCCGCCAGTCGCTCGACCGCAGCGGGCCCATCTACGTGGCCGCGAGCCTCGACCAAGCGCTGCAATTCGCCAACCGCTTCGCGCCGGAGCATTTGAGCCTGCCCGACGGGGCCGCGCTGCTCGACCACATTCGCGCCGCCGGCAGCGTCTTCCTCGGCCCGTGGAGCGCGCAGCCCGCCGGCGACTACGCCACCGGCAGCAATCACGTGCTGCCCACTGCTGGCTGGGCCCGCGCCCGCGGCGGCCTTTCGGCCGTCGATTTCCTTCGCCCGATCGATGTGCAACGATTGACCCGCGAGGGAGTCGGCCGCCTGGGAAACTCGGTGGCAACGCTCGCCCGATGCGAGGGTCTCGAAGCCCATGCCCGAGCTGTAGAGGTGCGACGATGAGTCTAGTGGTTCCGTTGCGGAAGCAGGTCGAGCGGATGCGCTGGTATCAGCCCCCGCCCGAAGGGCGAGCCGGCCGGCTGCGGCTCGATTTCAATGAGAATACGGCCGGCCCCGCTCCCGCCGTGCTGCGGGCGCTCGCCCGGCTCAAGCCGGAGCGAATTTCTTTCTATCCAGAATATTTGGCTGCGGAAAGCAAACTGGCGCACTTTTTCGGTGTCCGTCCCGAGCAACTGACCGTGGCCAACGGCATTGATGATGCGCTTCGCTTGATCGCCGATGGCTTCGCCGAAGCGGATAAGCCGCTCCTGCTGGTTGAGCCGACTTTCACGATGTACCGCTTCTACGCCGACCTGCTCGGTGCCCGAGTGATCACCCTGCGCTACGACGATCGCCTTTGCTTTCCCCTCGACAACGTTCTCCGCGTGCTGCGCCGCGAGCGGCCTCGCCTGTTTTTTCTGGCCAATCCGAATAATCCGACCGGGGATCTGCTGGCGCCGCGCACGATTCGCCGGATTCTCGAAGCGGGGCAGCGAACCATGGTGGTGGTGGACGAGGCGTATTACGAATTCTCCGGCGTCACCGTTGCCCCATGGATTCGCCGGTATCCGAATTTGATCGTCACCCGGACTTTTTCCAAAGCGGCGGGGCTGGCAGGACTGCGGCTGGGCTGCCTGATTTCGAATGCCGAGGTGATAGCCGCGCTACGGCGGCTCCGCGCGCCATTTTCCGTCAACGCCGCCGCGCTTGCCGCCGGCCTCGCCGTCGCGGCCAGTCCTGGCACAATGCGCCGCTACGTGCGCGAGGTAACCGCCGCGCGCGGGGAACTCGAACGCGCGCTCACGCGCCTTGGCGTCCCGGTCTATCCGAGCGCCGCTAATTTTTTGCTGGCCGATTTCGGTGAGCGCGGGCCCTCGCTGCTCGCGCGGCTCCAGCGCCGCGGCATTTTGCTGCGTGACCGGAAGAGCGATTTCGGGCGCCCCGGCTGGGTGCGCATCACGATCGGGACACGGGCGCAGACACGCCTGCTGATCCGCGAACTGGAGAGGCTGTGGACCCCCGCCCGCTCGTGATCTGCGACATGGATGGTGTTCTGGTTGACGTCGGCCCTTCCTATCACCGCACCATTGTGGAGACCGTGCGCCATTTCACCGGCCGCCGCGTCTCGATCGAGGAAATCGGGCGATTCAAGGCACGGCCCGGCTTCAATGACGACTGGAAGCTGACGCACACCTGGATTCGCCAGCTAGGGGTCCGCGCACGTTTCCGCGAGGTGGTTGCCTATTTCCAGCAGCTCTACCTCGGGACGAATTTTCAGGGCTACATCCGGAGCGAACGCTGGCTCGCCGACCGGCGCCGGCTGCCGCGCCTGGCACGCCGGGCGGAACTGGCGATTTTCACCGGCCGGCCCCGCGCGGAGGCGCTCTTCACGCTCGAGCGGTTCGGCGTGAGGGAGCATTTCGGCCGGTTGATCGGCCTCGAAGACGGTCCGACGAAACCCCGGCCGGACGGCCTGCTGCGACTTGCCGATGGCCGCCCGCATGCATCGGTCCTCTATGTGGGCGACACGGTCGACGACGCGCTCGCCGCACGCCGCGCCCGCATCGATTTTCTCGCCGTGCTCGCTCAGGATGCGCCGCGGCGCTCCCTGCGTTTGCGCGAAATCCGCCGACTCGGCGCTCGCGGCATAGTGGAATCGGTGAACGAGATCGGAAACTGGCTCTGATGAGGCACGCCGCAATCCACCGCTGCACCGCAGAAACCGACATTCGCGTTCGACTCGATCTGGACGGACGCGGGCGGGCGCGCATCGCCACCGGGATTCGCTTCTTCGACCATATGCTCGAGCAGGTAGCTCGCCACGGCGCTTTCGACCTGCAGATCGCCGCCCGTGGCGATCTCGACGTCGATCAGCATCACACGGTCGAGGACGTCGGTCTGGCATTCGGTGAGGCTGTGCGCCGTGCGCTCGGCTCTAAACGGGGCATCTTGCGCGCCGGCTATTTTGTGATGCCGATGGACGAAACACTGGCCGTGGCGGCCATCGATTTCAGCGGCCGGCCGTTTTTCGTGGGCCGCTGGCGGATTGGTGCTCGCCGCGTCGGCGATTTCCAGACCGAACTGCTCGCCGATTTCTTCCAGGCGTTTGCGCAGTCTGCCGGTGCCGCCTTGCACCTGCGCATCGTCGAGGGCCGCTCGTCGCACCATAAAGTGGAGGCTCTATTCAAGGCCTTTGCCCGGGCCTTGCGCTTTGCCGTCTCGCGTGACCGGCGCCTGCGCGGCGTGCTACCGAGCACGAAGGAGTTGCTGTGAAGCTCACGTTGGTCGATTACGGTGCCGGAAATCTCCCTTCGGTCGAGCGCGCTTTCGAGCGACTCGGAGCCCCAACCTGCCGGGCCACTCGAGGGGAGGATCTCGCCGGCGCCGAAGCCATCGTGCTGCCCGGCGTGGGCCACTTCGGCGCCCTGGCGCGAGCGCTCGCCTGCAACGATCTTGGCCCGGTACTCCGCATGGCGCTTGAGCGTGGCGTACCAATGCTCGGCATCTGCCTTGGCCTCCAGGCGCTCTTCGAGAGCAGCGAGGAAGCGCCGGCTGAAGCCGGTTTGGGCTGGATCCCGGGAGTGGTGCGGCCGCTGCCCGCGAACGTGAAGCTGCCGCACATGGGTTGGAATCGGCTCCGCCGCGTGCACCCGAGCCGGCTGCTCGCCGGCATCCCGGAGGATGCCTGGTTCTATTTCGCGCACAGCTACGGGGCTTCCGAGGGCGGCGAGACAACCGTGGCCGTCTGCGATTATGGCGAGAGCTTCGCTGCCGTGATCGAGCGCGACCGGCTGGCTGCCGTTCAGTTCCATCCGGAAAAATCGGGGGAATCGGGCTCTGCGGTATTGCGCAACTTCCTGGAGCTGGCCCGATGAGCCTTGCGCGTCGAATCATTCCCTGCCTCGATACCGATGGCGAATCGGTTGTCAAGGGTGTGCAGTTTCGCGGCTTGCGACGCCAAGGCGATCCCGCCGAATTCGCGGCGCGCTACGACCGTGAGGGCGCGGACGAAATCGTCGTGCTCGATATCGCCGCGTCGCGCGACCGCCGGCCCACATTTCTCGAAACCATCCGCCGCGTCGCCAACTCGCTTTCCATTCCGCTCACCGCCGGTGGCGGCATTCGCACACTCGATGATGCCCGCGCCGTGGTCAGCGCCGGGGCCGACAAGGTAACGGTGAACACGGCCGCCGTCGAGCGCCCGGAGTTGCTCGCTGAATTGGCGGCGGAATTCGGCTCGCAGGCTGTGGTGCTCGCCATCGATGCCAGGCGCAGCGAATCCGGCTGGCAGGTCTGGACACGCGGTGCCCGCGAGCCGGCCGGGCTCGACGTCGTTGCGTGGGCAATCGAGGGCGCGCGGCAAGGAGCGGGAGAAATTCTGCTGACCTCGATCGATCGCGACGGCACTCGCAGCGGTTTCGACCTGGAGCTCACCGCTGCGGTGAGCGGCGCTGTCGGCGTGCCGGTCATCGCCTCGGGAGGTGCCGAGACGCCGCAGCATTTCCGGGAGGTGTTCGAAGAAGGACGGGCCGACGCCGCGCTCGCTGCCTCGATCTTCCACGAGAACCTCGTTCCGATCGCCGGGCTGAAACGCTTCCTTGCCGGCTGCGGCGTCACGGTGCGTCAGTTATCGGGAGCGCAGCGGTGTTGATCCCCTGCATAGACCTGCAGCAGGGGCGCGTGGTGCAACTCGAGCGCGGCCGGCGCCGGCTGCTCGCGATCGACGACGTGCTAGGCGTGGCCGAGCAGTTCCGCTCCTATCCGGTGATGCACGTGATCGACCTGGATGCTGCGATGCGCCGTGGCGGCAACGCACGGCTGGTGCGCTCCATCTGTGAATGGTCGCGACGGAGCCAGGGACCGCGGATCCGCGCGGGCGGAGGGATTCGGACAGTTCGGCGCGCCCGCCAGCTTGTCGGCTGCGGCGCCGAGAAAGTGATTGTGGGAACGGCCGCGCTTCGCCAGGGCCGCGCGAATCGGCCGTTCCTCGAACGATTGCGGGCAGCAGTGGGACGGCGGCGGTTGATCGTCGCGCTCGATAGTAGGGGCGGCCGGATTGTCGTGCGCGGCTGGCGACAGCAGTTGGCACAGGGCCCGGAAAAGGTGATCGAATCGCTCGAGCCCTACTGCTCCGGATTTCTCTGCACCTTCGTGGACGCCGAAGGAACGATGAAAGGCACGAATCTCGACTGGTTTCGGCGCCTTCGCCGTCTCACCCCCTTGCCGATCACGGCCGCCGGCGGAATTCGCAGCCAGCTCGAGGTGCGCGCGCTCGAGCGGCTCGGCATGGACGCAGCCGTCGGCCTGGCCGTCTATCGTGGTCAGCTACGTTGAGCGAGGATTCCACACAAGAGCGCGGGAAGCGCTTTCGTTTTCCAAGATACGGAAACTTCCTGGGGGGCATAAAGACAGGGGGCCGAAGTCTGCCGCTACGCAAGTGCTACGCGAGCTTGACCCATTACCGAGTGAAATGCGAATTGTCGCGTCGGCACACACTGCATTTCGAGCTGCTACTCTTGGGCGTCGCGGGCTGCTTGACCGAAACGTCCGGGCGCAAGTGCATCCTCCTCCCTGCGCCCGTGCGTGAAGCTAGGACACGAGCGTCGCCTCGTTTCCTGCTTGGGCCGGGGAAATTTCGTCGCGCGGCCCGAGCAGGCCCTTTTTCACCAACCACTCGGCGTTCAATAACGCTGCTCCAGCCGCGCCGCGGATGGTGTTGTGGACCAGTAGAGTGAAACGGAAATCGAGAATCTGACAGGGACGGATCAGCCCGACAACTACAGCCATACCGCCGGCAGCCATACGGTCGAGCCGCGGCTGCGGTCGGTCGCGCTCGGCACGCACGATCACTGGGCGCTCGGGGGCGCTGGGCAGGCCGGCGCGCTGCGGCCCGGAGACATATTCGGACAGGGCCTGTTCGAGTTCGGCGACGCTTGCTTTTCGGCGCAACTTCACCGAAACCGATTCCAGGTGCCCATCGACGACCGGCACTCGGTTCACCTGTGCGGTGAGAACTATCCGGGCTGGCTCGATCGTTGCTTTGGCGACGCGGCCGAGAATCTTGCGCGGCTCGGATTGGAGCTTTTCCTCTTCCTTGGCAATGAAGGGAATGACGTTGCCCAACAGTTCCATCGAAGAAACACCGGGATAACCCGCACCGGAAGCCGCCTGCATCGTCACCACTGAAACGGCCTCGACGCCGAAGGCGTCGTCGAGCGGCTTGAGCGCGGTCACCAGGCCGACCGTCGAGCAATTGGGATTGGTGACGAGGAAGCCGGTGGAAAACTCGCGCCGTTGTTGCTGAGCGGGCAGCAAGGCAACGTGTTCCGGATTGACGTCCGCCAACAACAGCGGCACGTCCTCGTCCATGCGGTGTGCCGAGGCGTTGCTCACCACCGGCACACCGGAGCGAGCGAACTCTTCCTCTATCGGACCGGCGACACTGGAATCGAGCGCCGAAAAAACGAAATCCGCATCCACTTCCTCGGGCCGCGTGCGGCGCACCACGCGCTCGCCGGCGCCCTCGGGCAGCGGCGTTTCGAGCAGCCAGTTCACCGCGTCGCGGTAGCGCTTGCCGGCCGAGCCTTCCGAAGCGGTGACCGTCGAAGTTTCAAACCACGGATGAGATTCGAGCAACTGCAGGAAACGCTGGCCTACCAGCCCGGTTGCACCGAGAACCGCCACCTTACATCGTTTGGTCACATCGTTCTCCTCGCGACAGAAATTGTTTTCACCTTCCTGTTCCTCGCTTCGCGTTATCCTTCGATTCGTCGCGGCTCCGGCCTTAGAGCGATCGGCGGAAAAAGGCCATGTCGGCATCCCCCTCGAAAACCGAGACAAAAACAAAAACCCGCCGCCAGGTTCCCTGGCTGCGGGTTCGAGGAAGACTGCCGGCTTTTCTTGTCTTCAGGCCAGCAAAGCCCCCGCGCCAGACGGCGGACGCTTACGCATGCAACAGGCGCGAATGATCGTGCCGTTCTGGCCGCGGTGCGACATAACAAGGTCATTGTGCAAAAAAGCTTCGAGTGCCGCAAGGCGGCTTTGCCGAAAGACGAAACGCAGGGTAAGCGGCGCGATTCCGACTCCCAATCAACGCCGGCGTCCGCGCAGCGACTGGAATTGGACGCGCCAAAAGCGCACGCGACGAACCGCCCTCGGCCGGATGGATGAGCGTTCATGTGCCCACGCGCGCCGTTCGACCGCGCGAGCGCTCCGTTGGCCGCAGTTTTCTTGTCGCTCGTTCGATCCGGCTGCTAAACTCGATTTCGCTTCCAGACTCAGGTCCCTTCGATCTGAGTCTCATGAAGAGTGGCCGAGGGAACGGGCCCGAAGACGCCACGGCAACCGGCTTGGAGACGATCCGAGCGCTTGGTGCCAAGTCCCGCCCCGAAGAGCGGGGGAACATGAGGCCAAACCGTCACTGGTAACCTCTCATCCCTCACGGGTAGCCATAGTCGGCGTTTTCGATGTTCCGGCGCTGGTTTTCTACGTGTCAGCCCACCGGCGAAACAGGCCGGAGTTCTCGGGGTGTATCGAGCTCGCGGCCTCGCGGAAACAAAAAGGAGTGAGTTGATGCCGATTCACGTGCAAATTCCGACAGCGCTTCGCCGGTTCACCGGCGGCACTGCGGCTGTCGATTGTTCCGCCACCACGCTGACCGAACTGCTCGACGACCTCGGCCGGCAACACCCCGAATTGAACCGCCATTTGCGCGACGACAACGGCCGGCTGCGGCCTTTCGTTAACGTCTACGTCAACGAGGAGGACATCCGCTTCCTCGGCGGCGAGAAATACCAATTCCATGACAGCGACGAAGTGATGCTGGTGCCGTCGATCGCCGGCGGCTGCCCGCCGGCGGCCTGAGCGGGAATCCCATGGCTTCCCGCTCGGGCCGGCGCCTGTCCGTGCTGAAATTCGGTGGCACCTCGGTCGGCGACGCCGGCCGCATCGCCTGGGCCACCCAGCGTGCCGCGGCAACAGCCAAGCGCAAACGCACCATCGTCGTTGTCTCAGCGATGGCCGGGACAACCAACCTGCTGCTCGAATCGGCACGCCTGGCCGCCGCTCACGAACCGCGCTGGCGACAAGCGGCCGAACAGATCCGCCAACGGCACAGCGACGCGGCTGCCTCGCTGCTGACGCCCGCTGAACAGTCGCGCTTCGCCGCGCAACTGGAACGGTCGCTCGGGGTTTTCGAGAAAGTCTGCCGGGGCTTCGATCTGGTCGGCGAAGCCACTCCCCGCGGCCTCGATGCGGTTTCCTCTCTCGGCGAGGTGATCTCGGCCGAACTGTTTGCCGCACGGCTCCGTTCGGGCGGCGTGCGGGCCGAGGCGGTGGATGCTGCGAGACTGATTGTGACCGATGAGCGGCACGGCGACGCGAACGTGCTGACCGGAGCAACTGAGACTCGCCTGCGCCGGCGGCTGCTGCCGCTGCTCGGCCGCGGGATTCTGCCCGTCATCACCGGTTTCCGCGGCGCCACGCGGGAAGGCGTGCCGACCACGCTTGGCCGCGGCTCGTCCGATTACACAGCCACGCTCATTGGCGCGCTGCTCGCCGCCGATGAAGTGACGATCTGGACCGACGTTGACGGGGTGATGACCGCCGATCCGCGGTTGGTCCGTGCCGCCCGGGTGATCCCGAAGCTCACTTACGGTGAAGCGATCGAGCTGGCCTTCTTCGGCGCGAAGGTGATCCACTGGAAGGCGATCCTGCCCGTTATGGAGCGCGGCGTGCCTCTGCGGGTGCGAAATTCGTTGCGGCCCTCGGTACCCGGCACGCTCATCATAGCCGACTCCGCCAGCCGCCCGGCGGTTGCCGCGGTCACCGCCGTGGCGCGCGTTCGGTTGGTGACGGTGCGCGCCGATCGCTTGCTCGGCCCGGTGGACCTGGCAACGCGGGTGCTCGGCTGGCTGGCAGCCACCGGCGTTCATCCGTTGCTGCTCGTGCAGTCCTCGGCGGAAAGTTCGCTCGCTTTTGCGCTCACGCACGAGGAAGCGCCGGCGCTCGCCAGCTTTGCTCAGCAACTTTCCCCTTTCCCTGCCAGCAACGGTGTCGTGTTGCACTCCGCGCAAGAGGTCGGGCTCGTCACGGCAATCGGGTCGCAGATCCGCCATCCCACTGGGGTCACCGCCCGAATTTTCAGCGCGCTCGCCCGCCGTCGCGTCCATGTCCTGGCCGCCGCCAATGGCCCTTCCGGACAGGGGATGGCGCTTGCCGTGCCTCCACTACTGTTACCTGCGGCCGTGAACGCGATCCACCGCGAATTCCGCCTTTAGGAATCACAACCGCGCGCCGATCAACACGCCGCCGCGGGTGAGCGGCGGCTGGAATTCGGTCGTCGCCCCTGCTTTGGCTGTGGCGGAAATCGGGCCGGGGATCGCGGCACCGACGGCGCACTTTCCATCAATGCCAGGATTGAGCGAGAATACGCCCCGCCGATGCACACAAACTGAGGAGCGATCGATGCCGAGGAAAATCAGCGTCCGGTGGACACTTCCGGCCGTAGTTGTGGTCCTGATTCTCACCGCTCTGGGCGGCTTCGCCCGGAGTCGTCCGGTGCCGTCCGGGGCAGCCGATCCGGCGCCGAGCCCGCTGGAGGCCCTGCATTTCCGTAATCTCGGGCCGGCGATCGCCGGGGGCCGCGTGACGGCCGTTGCCGGCGTCGCGGGCGACCCGAATCTTTATTACGTGGGCACCGCCGCTGGAGGAGTCTTTCGCACCGAGGACGGCGGCGTTTCCTGGACGGCCCAGTTTCAGCACGAGCCGGTTTCGTCGGTCGGCGCGCTGGCTCTGGCTCCTTCGAATCCCAATTTGGTCTGGGTGGGAACCGGCGAAGCGAATCTCCGCAACGACATTGTCACCGGGCGCGGCGTCTATTTCTCCCCCGACGGCGGCCGCAGCTGGCGCTTCATGGGCCTCGCCCATGCCGGCCAGATATCCTCGATCCTGGTTTCCCCGCTCGATCCGAACACCGTTTTTGTTGGCGTGCTTGGCAACGCCTGGGGACCGAACACCGAGCGGGGCGTTTTCCGCACCACAGACGGCGGCAAGACCTGGAAGAAGATCTTGTATGTGAATGCGACGACCGGCGTATCCGACCTGGTGATGGAGCCGGGGAATCCCAACATTCTCTACGCCGGCATGTGGCAGGTAGTGCGCCGGCCTTGGATTCTCAAGAGCGGAGGGCCCTGGAGCGGCATCTATCGCACCACCGACGGCGGTGACACGTGGCAGAAGCTCAACCACGGATTGCCGAAGGGCGATGTGGGCCGCATTGGGCTGGCGGTGGCGCCGAGCAATCCGGCCCGCGTCTACGCACTGATTGGCTCCGCGCACGGCGTGCTCTGGGCTTCGCATGACCGTGGGGAAGACTGGTCGCTGGTGAACCGCTCGCGCGATCTCGACGCCCGACCCTTCTACTTTTCCCACCTCTACGTTGCCCCGAACAACGCCGACAAGATTTTCTTCCTCTCCGTCAACATTCTGGAATCGACCGATGGAGGCCACACCGCCCACGCGATCGGCCGCGGCATCCACGCCGATCAGCACGCGCTCTGGATCGATCCGCGCAATCCCAACCGCATGATCGAGGGCAACGACGGCGGCGTCTACCTCTCGACCGACGGCGCCCGCACCTGGCGCCACCTCGACAACATCCCGATCGAGCAGTTCTACAGCGTTTCGATCGACCACGGCCGCACTCCTTATGGCATCTGCGGGGGGTTGCAGGACAACGGCTCCTGGTGCGGCCCATCGAACAGCCTCAGCCGCACCCCGATCACCGGCGCGGAATGGTTCTCGGTGGGCTTCGGTGACGGACAGTATGCCGTTCCCGCCCGCGGCACTCCCTACATCTACGCGGACTCCCAGAACGGCATGATCTTTCGCCTGAATCGCGACAACAACGAGACAGCCTATCTCCGCCCCTATTTTCCGGGCGTGGGGGACCTGCCGGCGGCCGATCTGAAATATCGCTTCAATTGGACCTCGCCGATCGCCGTCTCGCCTGCCAGCCCGAAGGAAATCTATCTCGGCGCCAACGTTCTGCTCCGGTCGACCGACGCTGGGCTGCGCTGGAAACCGATCAGTCCCGACCTGACCCGCAACGACAAGGCAAAACAGCAGCTCAGCGGCGGGCCGGTGATTCTCGATCTGAGCGGGGCTGAAACTTACGACACGATCCTCTCGATCGCCATCTCACCGGTTGACCCGAAGGTGATCTGGGTGGGCACCGACGACGGTCTGGTCCAAGTCACCCGCAACGGCGGCCGGCACTGGACCAACGTCACCGCCAATATTCCCGATTTGCCGCCCTGGGGGCGCATTTCGCAGATTGGCGTTTCTCCTTTTGCCGCGGGCAGCGCCTACGTCTCCGTCGACTTCCACGAAATGGGAAACGACCACCCCTACGTCTTTCGCACCGACAATTTCGGTGCCACCTGGAAGAACATCACCGGGAACCTGCCTCAGGACGCCCCGGCGCACGTCATTCGCGAAGACCCCAACCGCCGTGGCCTGCTCGTCGTCGGCACCGACACCGGTCTTTTCTACTCGATCGACAACGGGCCATGGAAACCAATTCACTGCGGTTTCCCGACCACCCCGGTCTACGATCTGAAATTCGACAAATCGACGCACGACCTGGTCGTCGCCACCCACGGCCGCGGCATCTTCGTGCTCGACAATCTGACCCCGCTCGAACAGGCCGGCGCCGAGACGTCTGCCTCCCCAAAACTCTTCACGCCATTGCCGGCGGTGCGCTGGGCGCTATTCAACCGTCACACATTCGAACTGGCCAGCTTCGCCGCGCCCAACCCGCACGAAGGCGCCGTGTTCGATTACTACCTGGGCGCAACGGGTGATCCTTCCGGTCCTTCCCTCGCGCCGCCTGTGGAGATCGTCATCACCGATGCCGCCGGCCACCTGGTGCGTACGCTCGAAGGGCCTTCCACTCCGGGCTATCACCGCGTTTTTTGGAACCTGAGCTACGCCCGGCCGCTCGCTCTCGTCGGCGAGGAGGAAATGAGCGGAGGCTTTCCGGGCGTTCTTCCAGGCCCTCCGGTGGTTCCCGGCAAATACCGGGTCACGCTTCTCGCCGAGGGCAAAAAGCGATCCGCCACGATTCAGGTCGAAGCCGATCCACGCACCCACGCCAGTCGCGCTGACTTCGAGGCCCAGACTCGCACCGCACTCCAGGCCCGCGATCTGGTTTCCTCGGTGGATCAGGAGATCAACCGCATCAGCGCGTTGCGGCAGCAGCTCGATACGCTGGAATATATCCTGCTTACCCACGCGACGAAAAACGTCACGTATCAGGCGCTTTTCGAGCTGGCCCGCCAGATGCAGCGAAAGCTCGACCGACTGGAGGCACCGGTCTACAACAGCACAGCCGCGGGCGACAGCAAGGCCTATCTTCACTCGCTTTCCCGCCTGCACGGCCGCGCCCTGCGACTGATGACCTTGCTGGACATCGGCTACGCCCAACGACCCACGGCGGCCAATATCGAGGAGCTGCGAATACTGGAACGGGAAGCCGCAGTGCAACGGAGGAGGTTCGGCGAGTTCGTCCGAAAAGACCTCCCCGCATTCAATCGCGAGGCCGCGGCCGGCGGTATCAGCCAGCTCTTCGTTCCCGGATTCAAATGACGGGAAAAGAGGGACGCGGCGCAAGCGCTTCCGCCCATCCTGTTTCCGCAACCGCGCCATCTGAGGAAGCCACACGGCCTCAGCCCAATAGCACCCAACCAAGCCGGGCGATGGGGCTGTCGCTTCAGGCGAAGAGCCGCTGCCGCGCGGTTTCACAGATCGCGACGACTGCGGGGTTTTTGAGTCGTTTTTCCACCGAGATCCCATAGAAGCGGGCCTGGATTCCCTCGATGTTCCCCAGTCGCGCGAATCCGTACCGGCGCCGCATTTCCCGGTCGAGCACCAGCGGCGAGGCGAAGACGCCCAGCCCCTTTTCCGCGAATGTTCGCGCGAGGCTGAAATCATCGAACTCGCCCACCACTCGTGGCCGGATGCCGCTCGACTGAAACCACTGATCCAGCTCGGCCCGCAACGCCGAGCTTTCCGTGGGTAGCAGCACCGGCGCGCCGTTGAGTGAGCGGGGAAATTGGCGGCGGTAGGCGGCCGCGAGCCGCCGCTCGCCGTAGAATGCTACGCCGCACTCGCCCAGCAGATGATTGAAGGCGCGCACACGCATTGACGGGCTCATCGGCGAGTCGGTCAGGACCAGGTCCATGCCCTGCGTCGCCAGATCCGCCAGCAGACGATCGGGCGGATCCTCCCGGCAGATCAACTGCACCGGCTCGGGCAGGTGGAATGCCGGTTCGAGCAGCTGATGCACGATAATTTTCGGCAATACGTCCGCTACGCCGACCAGTAGCTTCGACGGACGGCCCGTCGGACGGCCCTTGAGTGCGTCCTGCATCTCGCGGCCCGCGGCAAAGATTTCCTCGGCGTAACGGAAGGCGAGCCGCCCCGCTTCCGAAAGCACCAGGCGCCGGCCCGACCGCTCGAACAACTTTTCGCCCAGACTGTCTTCGAGCCGCTTGATCTGCGCGCTGATGGTGGGCGGGGCCAGCAGCAACTCGGCCGAAGCCTTGGTCACGCTGCCAGTCCGCGCCACAGTCCAAAAATAGTAGAGGTGGTGGTAGTTCAGCCATTCCATCGCGGTTGCTCTTTTTGCCTAGCTTAGCGAAAATCTAACGGATTTCAAATCATTATCTACTTTTTGGAATCCGGCGCTTTCGCTAGTCTGCCCTACAAAGAAAGGACGTCCTGAAGAGTTGAGTGGCTCGCTCCCCCGTCCGCCAGGGTCAGCCGTTAAGCGGCGCAGCATTCGCCGGAAGGGTCACCATCGGGGAAGCGACGAGCGATCGTAACGCTCGCATCGCGCCGAATGGTGAAGGCGCGGGTGTTGGGTAAGAACTCGGCACCCGCGCCGGGCCACATCTCACGCCGGGCGCTTGTTGCACGTTCGGCTTGTTTTCATCCCCGGCCGGTTACGGGCGGATCCGTTTACCGGAGGGCTGGGGAGAAAACGGAGCCACCAGGAATTGAGGGATGGGGAGCCAACGCCGATCCTGCCCGCCCAGGACCGGTAGCGGCAGAATCGGGGAATCGCCTTTGTTCCGGACCACGAGGCGCGCCGTAGTAACCTGATCGAAGAGTTGGGGCGGCGCACCACTTCCCAACCGGAATGCCCGCCTGAAAGCGCGATTCCCCGGTTTCCCCTATGCTGGCCGCCGATGGCCCAACGTCGCGGCCGGCTCCAACTGCGGGAGGATAAGGCCATGGCGGTACACACGGTTCGGCGGATGAATCCTGCCATCGAAGTGCTGCGGCAGGGAAAGATTCTCTTGGTGGAGGAGCGCGGCGACGACCGGACCCATTTGGCCGCGATGCTCACGGCCGAAGGGCACCAGGTTCGCGAGTGCTCATCCTGCTCCCAGGCTATCGATTTGCTCGCTGACGAATCCTTCGACATCGTTCTCGTCGGCCAGGGGAGCAACGCAGCTCAGGAGCGGGAAGTCGTGGAATGGGCCTGGGCTGCCAACCCGCAAGTGCCCGTCGTTCTGCTGGTGAACGATCCCCAACTGCCCGAGGACTATCGTTCCATTCGACCCGAAGTGGCCAGCTACGTGCCGAAGCCGATTTCCCGCTTCGAAGAGATCGAGTTGAAGGAAACCGTTCGCCGGCACATGAAGCCACGTGTGTTCGCGATCGATTTCGGAAGGCGAACGCGCTAAGCTGCTCGGCCCACAAAGCGTGCCTGTGCACGAGCATTCGTCTTGGCTGCATCACCCGGAAGCACGCCGACAGGATGCCGTCCGAGCAGGACAGGACGGTCGAGGGATTTCAACTCCAGCTTGGCCTTTCCGCAGCCCACGCAGCGCAAACTCGTGCTCCGAGTTGGACAGCAGACCGGGCGAATCGATCGTTGGTGTCACTTCGGATAACCGCAACGGCTCGGACGGGCCGACATCGTGCTGAAGTTCGAGGGGTACCCCGGCACACGGGAAACGCTTGCAGGGGGCGGCACAAGGCCGCCTCCTGCTCACGCCATTCAATTGCACGGCCGAAACTACGTCTGTCTTCCGCGGCCCGGCGGCCTCGGAACGGAACTATCGCAGCGTGCCCGATTCTCCTTTCGAAGGAATCGGCCGGGGCGCCACCGCCGGGATGTTCTCCGACCGTATTTTCCGGTTCAGCTGCGCCAGGGAAGTGGCCTGGATGTTCTTCCATTGCGCCACCAGGCCATCGAGCCTCTTCTCATAGACCTGATAGAGCTGCCAATCCTGAGTCGGCGGAGCAGAATCGCCGCTGTCGACACCGTTGATCAGGTAACCGAGCTTGCTGTTGAGCTCGATCGGATAGTTGAGCATGTCTTCGCTTGCGGTGGCTTTCGATTGAATCAGAGAATCTTCCACCGCAGTGATCTGCTGCCGCACATGCTCGGCCGCGGCGACAATGTCTTTCGCTTTCGGATTGCCGCTCAGGCGCTCCTTCAGCGCGTCGAGCTGCTTCTGCACATCGCGGATTTCGAGCACAGCCACGTGGTCCTGCTGCATCAGATCGTTCAGTTTCGTCATCAGGTCGAACTGCTGAGCCAGATCCTCCGCAGTTGCCTTGACGCGCGGATCAGGAATGATCTCGATCGGGGCGGTATAGCTCTTGCCCTCGATCGTCAGCCGTGCCTCGTAGTGCCCGGAAAGCGCGAGCGGAGCGAGCGGCCCGCCTTCGTCGTAGACAGCGCACGTCACCGCAACCGGCAATTCGAACCGCATATCCCACACGAATCGATTCAGCCCGGGCTGATCCGGCAGTCCCGGCGCTTCATTCTCCAATCGCGGGGAATCCGGGTGACAATTCGGGATTTTCCGGGGTTTGCTGGTGAACGACCGGATCACTTTGCCTTTGGCGTTGAGAATATCGAGCGAGACAAGGCCCTGCGGCTTCGTCTTCAGGTAGTAATCGATGATAACGCCGTCAGGCGCGTTCTGGCCCACTGCATGACTTCGAGCATAAAAGCCGTAGCTGGGCCCACGGAACCTGACCGCCGGCGCCGGCGTGAACAGGTGCACCGGCTGGTCGAGCGTGGCCGCGGTCATTTGCCGCAACGGCGTGATGTCGTCGAGGATCCAGAAGGCGCGCCCGTGGGTGGCGATGTCCAGATCGTTGTCGTGAATCACCAGGTCGCGCACTGACACGGTCGGCAGGTTCAGCTTCAGCGGCTGCCACTCGGCGCCGTCGTTGAACGAGACATAAACGCCCAACTCGGTTCCGGCAAAGAGCAGCCCGGGCCGCTTCGGATCCTCCCGAACGACGTGCACGAAGGCGCCGACCGGAATTCCGTTGGTGATCGACGTCCAGGTCTTCCCGTAGTCGGTAGTCTTCCAAATGTAAGGCCGCAGGTCATCGTTCTTGAAGCGGTTGACTGCTACAAAAGCCGTCCCGGCTGCCTCTGGCGAAAGAGTGATCATGCTCACCTTACTCCAGGCCGGCAGATCTCTGGGAGTGACGTTCTCCCAATGGGCGCCGTCGTCGCGCGTCAACCACACCAGCCCGTCGTCGGTGCCCACCCAGATCGTTCCCTTCTGGTGGGGAGACGGAGCAATCGTGTAAATGACGTCGTAGTATTCCGCGCTCGCTTGGTCCTTTGTGATCGGGCCGCCCGAAGGACCCTGCTTCGCCTTGTCGTTCCGCGTCAAATCAGGGCTGATCACCTTCCAACTCTGACCGCCATTCATTGATTGGAAGAGCACCTGGCCGGCGAAAAAGAGTTCATCCGGATTCCAGGGCGCGATCGCGATCGGCATGGTCCAGGTGAACCGGTATTTCTGGTCCGCGGCAGGCCAGCCGTCGGGATCGTCCGGCCAGGGCGAGATCAGGAACGACTGGCCGGTTTTCTTGTTGAACCGGGTAAGGATACCGAAGTAGCTGTCGCTATAAACGATGTCGGGATTGGCCGGATCGGGCACGACGTAGCCGCTCTCGTTCGGGCCGACGTGATACCAGTCCTGGCGGCCGATGTAGCCGTGGGGAGTGCGGCTGGCGATGGCGATACTCGACCGGTCCTGCTGAGAGCCGTAGAGGTAGTAGGGGAACCGATTGTCGGTGGCGATGTGATAGAACTGCCCAGTCGGCTGGTTGGATTCCGTGCTCCACGTCTTGCCCCAGTTGATCGAAACGGTGGCGCCGCCGTCGTCACCGAGAATCATCCGTTTGGGGTTGTTCGGATCGATCCAGAGCGCATGGCAGTCGCCGTGCGGCGGATGGATTTGCGACCAGAGGTGGCCGCCGTCGGTCGAGCGGAAAAAGCTCACATTGAGGATATAGAGCGTGTTGACGTTTTTCGGGTCGGCGTAAACCTTGGTGAAATACCAGGCCCGTTGCCGGAAGCGATGGTCGCCGTTCACGTAATGCCAACTCTCGCCGGCGTTATTGGAAACGTACAGGCCGCCCTTTTTCGCTTCGATCAGTGCGTAAACCCGCTCGCCATTGGCCGCCACCGCCAACCCGATCTTGCCGAGCACGCCTTTCGGCAGTCCGTGGCCGGTCAAGTGCTTCCAGGTGAGTCCCTCATCGGTCGATTTGTAGATGCCGCTGCCCGGCCCGCCGCTGGTGAACGTCCACGGCTGCCGCCGCACCTGATAGAGAGCGGCGTAGACGATGTGCGGATTCTTCGGGTCAAAGACCAGATCCACCGCGCCGGTGTTTTCGTTCTTGTAGAGCACCTTCTGCCACGTCTTTCCCCCGTCGGTCGAACGAAACACACCGCGCTCCGCGTTGGGGCCGAAGGCATGGCCGATTGCTGCCACCATCACCAGATTTGGGTTGTGCGGATCGACGATGATCTTGGCGATGTGGCGCGTATCGGTCAGTCCTATATGAGTCCAGGTCTTGCCGGCGTCGGTCGACTTGTAAACGCCGTCGCCGTAAGAGATGTCGCCCCGTAGGTCGGGCTCGCCGGTGCCGACGTAGATCACGTTCGGGTCCGACGGAGCTACTGCCAGCGCTCCAATCGAAGAGATCGGTTCCTTGTCGAAGATGGGTTCCCAGCCCTGGCCGTCGTTTGTCGTTTTCCAGACGCCTCCGCCCACCGCGCCGAAATAGAAGATATGGGTGCCGGAAACACCCGCCACAGATTCCACGCGTCCTCCGAGGAACGGCCCGACCAGCCGGTACTTCATCCCGTGGAGCGTGTCCTTCTGCAGTTGCTGCGCCCGCGCCGCGACACCGAAGGCGATCAGAGCGAGCAGGAAAAGAAAACCGTAACGCAAGCCATGGCTTTTGCGGTCCACACCGACCATGAAATCCTCCCTTGGCAAAACCCGTGGGATTGTACACCGCTCGCCCCATGCCAAGCCACGGGCAGTTCGTCCGGGAGTGCTTCAAAGCGCGAAAGAATGCGGCGGGCTATGCGTCCGGGCACGCAAGGTTTCCACAGGGAGGGAAATTCCTGGGAAAGCGGCTATGGAAAGGATTTGCGGGAAATCCGGGCCAACGGAAATCGTCAGGACTCGGCGAAAGGAACCATTGCAAGAAGAGGTGCGGAAGGCGGCGCCCCTTGGCGCCGGGTCATCGTCTGCGGTCAGCTTTCCGCGGCCGGTTTGCGGGCGCGCACAAAAGCGCTCATCACCTTGCCTTCGATGAGCGGCGCGATCGCATCCACGTCGATGCCCTTCACAGCCAGCACCTGGCGCGCATCTTCGATCTGGTAGATTCGTGTCGGTTCGATCTCGATTGCCTCGAAGCCTGCCGTTTTCAGCTTGGTGCGGTACTCGTCTTCCTCCAGCGCCCCTGCCACGCAGCCGACCCACAACTCAACGCTCCGCCGGATTTCTTTCGGTACTCCGCCACGGAACACCACGTCGGAAATTGCCAGCCGGCCTCCCGGCCGCAACACGCGCAGCGCTTCGCTGAAGACGCGGTCCTTGTCGGCCGCCAGGTTCACCACGCAGTTGGAAACGATCACGTCCACCGATCGCTCGGGCAGCGGAATGTTTTCCATTTCACCCTTGAGAAATTCGACGTTCGTGATTCCCGATCTCCGCTGGTTTTCGCGCGCCAGGGCCAGCATCTCGTCGGTCATGTCGAGTCCGTAAGCCTTGCCCGTGGGCCCCACTCGCCGCGCCGAGAGCAGAACGTCGATCCCGCCTCCGGAGCCGAGGTCGAGCACCGTTTCCCCCGGTACCAATTCCGCCAGCGCGGTCGGGTTGCCGCACCCAAGCGACGCCTGAAGCGCCTCTTCAGGAATTCCGGCAATCTGGTCGGCACCGTAGAGGTTCGAGGTGATGGGGTCGCAGCACGAGGAAGCGCTACCCGTGCCACAGCCGCATGAGTGCTGGCCGGCCTGGACGCGCTTGGCCGCCTCGGCGTATCGTTCCCGAACCACGTCCTTGATCTTCGATTCACTCATCGGTTCCTCCGCGTTCGTGCCCGTTGCAACGACAAATCCATAGTCCCACAGGTTTGGCGCCCGGTGAAAGCCCGCCGGTCGCCCGTTCGTTAGGTTAGCGGTGTGCATTCCAGGTTGAGCACCTGGAAAGGCTCGAGCATGAACGAATGCCGTTTGCCCGCCTCGAGTGTGATGGCGGGCAGGGAGGCGTCGCGCCTCCACGGACTCCGCCCACGGTAGTGGCCGGGCGCGCCGGCCGGCAACTCGAAAGCTTCGGCTAGGTCTACTGGAAACGTTTGCCGGACGGCCGCCGGGTTACGCATCGTCAGGATCGCTTTCCGCTTCGACCAGCAGCCCCAGCCGTACGGTTCGAGGTTCTCCGGATCTCCGCCAACCCAGTGCGTGTCCCGCAGCACCTCGGCGTTTCGCCGCGACCATTTCGCCGCCTCGGCCAGCGTATCCCAATCGAACTGGTTCAGCAGCGAATGGGTGATGTACATCTCCTGGAGCTGGGTTCCCGTGCCGAAATAGGAACGGATCTCGTCACCGAAGTCGTCGTACGGATCGTTTTTCAATCCCTGGGCATAGCGCGCGTAGATCAGCCCGTGGAGCATCAGCGAATTCAGTGGATAAAGCGGTCCGCGCAGCACCACGTGCCGGTAGGTAGCGCCGTCACGATAGGTGATCCAACGCTGGCGGTCGGAACCGACCCCGGCGAACGAGTGATCGTAGCCCCCGCGCCAGGTCGAATCAGCCCAGCGCAGCCAGAAGGGCGACGGGTAGGTGCCGGTAGTGAGGTTGATGAAGAGGTTGGGCTCGGCCGTACGCAGGTCGCCGATCAGGCTGATTGCCGCGTCGAAGTCGCTGTCGAAATGGCTGCCGGGAACGGTGGTCGAGGCACTGCCAGTCCCGTCGAGCTTAAATTGATTGACGCCGTATTTGTTGATGAATCGCAGGCAGACCTCGCGGAACCTGGCGAAATATTTCGGTCCAGCCAACGCGAGCCCCTCGCGGTCGATTTCGTAGCCGTGAGCGCGGGCCCAGGCGATCCGCTCCTGGCGTGGCTTGCCGTAACCTCCCCAGGGAGAAAGCCAGACGCCGGGAGCGGCCCCGTAGACGGCTGCCGCCTTGCGCAACGGCGTGAATCCGTCCGGAAATCCGGAATTGAAGCCCCACACCTTGTGGTTGTCCCAGCCGTCATCAAAGAGAAACGAGCTGATCGTCACGCCACGCCGGACGTGCAGAATCTCGCCGAACGCGCGGATCGCGCCGACTGCTTCGGTCGCGTTGTAGGGAGTAAAGAAGCCCAGGTCATACCAGGAGTTGTAATGAAGGAAAGTGCGGTACGGATGGGCCCGCTCGCGTTCGACGTAGTGCAGGAAGTCTCGGCGCATCTGCCCGGAATCCGCGCAGCCGATCACCGAGGAATACCGCATCGTGTGTCCTGCTTCGAGCGGCAGGTCGCGCATCAGAAAGGCCTGCGCCCGGCCATCTTCCACCGCAGTGTGCGAAAGCGGGTGCTCGAAGCCGAAAAACCAGTCGCCTGCCACCACCGGTGTCCCCTTCACCGTGCCGGCGGCCGCGATGCCGGGCAAAGCCAGATCGAGCAGGCGGATTTCGCGAATCATCACATCCTGGCCGGGTGCATGCAGCACGATTTCCTGCCGCAAGTAGCGGGAACCGTCGCGCAGAATGCCGCGCCAGCCGATCCGGAGCCGACCACCCGCCGCGCTGAACTGCGCGGTGATCTCGCGCCCGGGAACGCGTGCGGCGTATCGCGCGGCCTTGCTATCGGCATCGAGCCGCCGTGTCTGTGGCTTCCCCTCCAGCTTCAGGTTGCTGGCATCGATTCGCGTACCGTCGCCTAGGTGCAGCGTAAACACCGGTGGCAGTTCCGAAAGCCTGAGGCCGCTGCGAAGGTCCCTAACGTCGGTCAGGCGTACGCCTGTCGGCGAAATTTGCCAGGCGGCGTGGAACTCTTCGTTTTCGAGCGCCAACTGGTTTCCCGATTGGCGCATGCGCGTCGCCACGATCGGTCGTCCCAGCCAGCCGCGCAGGCCGCTTTCGGCAAGCAGCGGCAGGCCGGCGATCACACCCAGCCCCGCCGTGGCACGGCCGAGGAACTCCCGGCGCGAATATTCGGAAATTTGTGGCCTTTCCTGCTCCCCTTTGTCCATGGTTGACTCCGCTGTTTGTTTTCCGGGCCGTCACGTTAACATCTGCAAAGCGGGTCCTGCGCCGGTCACGAAGCATTCCCCCGCGCCGGCGCGGGGGAGCTTTCGGCGATAGGCTTTCGCCCATTCCTCGCGAAACGTTGCCGCCTTCAGGCTTTCAACCAGCGCCCAGACGCTGCCGCCAAAACCTGCCCCAAAAGCCGAGGCCGCTACGGCACCCAACTCCAGCGCCAGTCGCACTAACTCGGTCGTCTCCTTCACCTGATTGCCCAATCCCCGCTCGGCGCCGGCTTGGGAACGCCGGGCCAGCTCCCCGAGCGCGTCGAGAACGTTTCCGGCCAGCGCCTCGGCCGCAGCGGGCACGATCAGTTCGCTTTCCTGGTAAAACTGTTCGAAACGACCTGGCAGTTCGCCGCTCTGAAAAGAAGGATGACCTGTTTGCCGCAAGATCTCGCGCATGCGCTCGGGCGCTTCGGCCGAGGAACGCACCGCACCGGCTAGCGTGGCATCGGCGCGGCCGGTTGCCGAGCGCCAGAGTTCGAGAATTGCCGCCGCGGCAAGCGAGGCGCGGTTGTATAGCTGCAGCGCGCTGCCGGTCTTCTCCGCCGCCACACCGCTTACGCCGACGACGAATGTCAGACCTGCCGGCAGCCGGATCGTTTTTTCCAGCCGCACCGGGCAAAACGAAAACAGGCTCACGTGGCCGGCCTGGCCGCACAGGATCGCCGCGTGGTCCTCGCTCCCGCCAAATGTGCCCACGCCCGATCCGCCCGCGAGCGGGCCGAAACTCCTGCCGCCTTCGACCGCGCCGAGATACTCCGCCAGTTCCGTGCAGCTGACCAGCGCTTTGCGCCACACCGGGTGTTCAGCGAGCCGGTTGCGCTCGGCGAGTGCGGTGAAAACCGCTACGATCAGGGCACTCGAGCTGCTGAGTCCCGCGGCGCGCGGCAGATCGCTGGCCAGCGCGAGATCCACTCCGGCAAGCGGGCCGGGAAAATCACGTGCCACGCGGCGCGCAACGGTCCGCGGATAGACAGTCCAGTCCGCGCTGCCGTCCGCGTCTTTCTTTGCCAACGGAATCTTCGTCGATGCGCCCGAGACAGCGTCGGTGACGTGAAGGATCGCGTCGTCGCGCGGGGCGGCAACGATGCAGAGGCCGCGTTCCAGCGGGCAAACCAGGCTGCGACCGCCCGCGTAATCGGTGTGCTTGCCGAAAACCTCGATTCGGCCCGGCACAAACCAGCGCCAAAGCACGCCGCTTCGCGGGGACTTGCCACCGGCCAGCGCCTCTTCCGCCTGCGCGAAAAGCACCTGCTTGCCGGCGGCTTCTCCCTGGCTCATTCCTGCTTCCACCAGACAGCTGGCGAGTCGAGGGTTCACGGGTTGGCCTCAATGCCGCGGAGCCAAGCGGCAACCGAGGCGATGTCGCCGCGCCGCGAAAGGTCGAGCACGGGCTCGTGCGATCGCACCACCTTTAGTCGCAATCCCAGCGAACGGACGGCCAGGCGGATTGCCTGCGGCAGTTCCCGCTCGCCCCGCGAGGAAACCTCCACCTGGGCGCAAGCCTGAAGAAATGGCGGCGAAAGCCGCCACACGTTCATGCTGATCAACGGATTTTCCCCAGCCGCGCGCAAGGCCGCTTCATCCGGTTTTTCGACGATATCGGCAAGATACCCGTCGGTATCCACCACAACCAACGCGTACTCGCGAATCCGCTCATCCGGCACGTTGCCCCGCAGCAGTCCCTCTCGCTCGAAGAGCACCGTTCCCGGCTCGCCCATCTCGCGTAAGGTGCTCAGCGCAGCCACCGGATAGTAGTTGTCGGAATTGAGCACCACAAATTCGTCTGTCCCAATAAATCCCTTCGCGAAAAGCAGCGCGTCGGCAGTGCCCAGTGGCTCGGGCTGTACAGCAAACTCGATGAGAAGGCGGCGGGGGCGGCCGACCCCCGCGTAATATTCGCGTATCTGGTGATGCTCGGGCCCCACCACCAGGCACACGCGCCGGAAGCCTGCGTCCGCCAGCGCGCTCAGCACGTAATCGAGAAACGGCCGGCCGAAGGGCAGCATTGCTTTCACCCCACTGGCGGCCACCGCTTCCTGTCCGGCTTCGAGCGCGACTCCCTCCTCGGCACGGCGCATCCGTTTGCCAAGCCCGCGCGCCAGAATCACGGCCTTTTCAGTGGTTGCGGTCATTCTGTAGCCTCCTGCGCGGCGGCCAGCCTACCACCACAAGGGGAATGGCCGCATGTCGCACCGGAAAATCGCCGGCACAGATTCAATAGAGGATGATCGACAAACAATCGAGGCCGGAATCGTCCTTCGGGTGGTATCTGCTGTGCTTTGCGCAACCTTCCGGATCACCCGTCCGCTCGGCCAGAGTCCACTCTTCCTGGCAGCTCAGTCCTTCGACAACTGGATCTTTGTTTGGCCGCGGCAGCTTGATCTTGTCATAGACGGGATTGAGCCCCAACTGGGGTGCGTCAATCATTTTCGCCATCTGCGCGAATGCCTGGAGCGATGCGTCCGGCCGGGGCGTCTTCACCGTCGCGTCCCAAACGTGGAGGTTGACGATGCCCTCCTCCACCACCGGGGTCCAGTTAGCCGGCAGGAACTCGATCGGAGTTGTGCGGTCGGGATGGACATAGGTGAAGGCGGTGACTTGGGGAATGCTTTTCGGCTCGATGATCGGCCGCGGCGAGCCGGTGAAGAAATTCTTTCCGTGCCGCTTGTGCAGGGGGCGAAGGGGCGTGACAAAGTCGGGAAACGGAAAGACCAGCGTACAAAACGAATCGTCCGTTTTGACTGCCCGCCGGCGGAAGACGGCATTACGTTCCGGATCGATGCTGCTGAGCACGGGTCGTGGGCCGGTCATCACGCCGGAAAGCCGGTATTTTGTACCCTGGGCCAGCGTGGTCTCCTGCATCCAGGTACCAGCAAGATAGGCCCGGCCGGAACCGGCGGGAAAGTAGACGTGAACTTCCCCGGCACCGAATTCGATGACCGACAGCCCGTGGAAGAGAACGTTGACCCGCTGAAAAGGAGTCTCGACCGGCTGCCTCTGCTGCGCCCCGAATGCGGCTGTCACCAGGCCCGGGAACATCCCCAGAGCGGATCCGGCTGCCAGCCTCCACAGCGCTTCCCTCCTGGTCATCCGTTTCATCCGCAGCCGCGCCCCATCGCTGTGTTCTTCCCCCTCCCGGGTACCGGAGACTGCCCAGCGTCGCCGGCAGCGTTACTAATATAGAGCCTCGAAAGAGAATGCGCCTCAGGCGATGCGGAAATCCCGCAGCCGCGGCCTGAACGCTTTTGGCGCGGATTGCCTCGTCGCATTGGCGTCGACATACCTTGCGGCAAAGCGTCCGGCCTCCTCTCTCAGGTGATCTCGTTGGCGCCGTCGGCAGGCAGACAGTCGGTAATTTCCGGGCGGATACCGGTTCGCGCCTCATACCGTCGGGCGAGTTCGGGGGCGAAGAAGTCTTCTGCTGCGGCGCGAACGAGGTGAACCGTCGAACCACCGAACCCACCTCCGGTCATGCGCGAGCCGAGCACGCCGGGAAGCTCGCCAGCCAGCTCAACCATCAGGTTCAGCTCGGCGGAACTGACCTGGTAATCCTCGTCGAGGCTGTGGTGAGCCTCCAGCATTAACCGGCCAAGCGTCTCGTATTCGCCGCGCTCCAGCGCCTCGGCGGCGGCACGGACCCGGGCGATTTCCGTGGTTACGTGGCGCGCGCGACGGCGGATCGGATCGGGCCAGCTCGCGGCGAGCGCCTCAATCTGCTCCCAAGTAACGTCGCGCAGCGCGGTAACCCCCGGCCGCGCGGCGGAGATGCGCCTTACCGCCTCTTCGCATTCCCGGCGCCGCCGATTGTATTCCGAGGCGGCCAGCGCATGCCGGGTCATCGTGTTGGCCACGATCACCCGAACCCGCGTGGAATCGAGCGGAACGGGGTGTACGGCCAGAGTGCGGCAATCGATCAGCAGGGCATGGTCGCGCCGCCCGTAACACGCCGCGAGCTGATCCATGATTCCGCAGCGCATCCCGACGAATTCGTTTTCGGCGCGCTGGCAGGCGCGCGCAAGCGCCGTGGCGTCGAGTCTTGTGCCGGCCAGCGAACTGAGCGCCAGGCCCACCGAGACTTCCAGCGCCGCCGATGAGCTCAACCCACCCCCGGTGGGTACATCACTCGCGATCAACAGATCGGCGCCGACGACGGGAACATCCGCCTCGCCAAGCGCCCAGGCCACGCCGAAGATGTAGTGGCTCCAGTGGTGCTCAGCGCTCGGCTTGGAGGGAAGTGCGGCCTCGACGGTCTCGCCGAACTCGCGGGAACGGACGCGGAGCAGCCCGTCGCCGCGAGGGCCGGCCAGCACGAAGCAATCTCGATTGATGGCGAGGGGCAGCACCCAACCGTCGTTGTAATCGACGTGTCCACCGATCAAGTTGACACGCCCCGGTGCTCGGAAAACGCGAGGCTCGGCCCCGAAGCGCTGGCGGAATTCCCGCCGAAGTGCATCGAGGTCGCTCACGAGCCGGACCGGAGGCCGCTTGTGCTCACCTGCATCGAGGGAAAAGCGGATAAAGATTCGAAATGTAAGAAATTGTCCTCTTCAGCCCAGAACATCGTCATCGCCGCGAAGCGTCATTCTTCGCTCCCGGCCGGGAAGTGTATCGCCGGCCGGCACCGTCGCGCCAGCGCCGCGAAACGCGGCTCCTGCCGGGCGGCCCGTTCGCCAACCGCCCGGCATTTGTCCTTTTTGCCAGCCGGGCTCAGGGCTCGATCTGCATGGCGAGACCGTGCGCCTTGAGCAGACGGTTGAAGGCGGGCGTGTCGGATTCCACGAGTTGCTTCAGCGCCAGACTTGATCGAGCGAGCCACTGCCGATAGTACTGGTTGACGGCCAAGTCGCCGGCCGTCGGACCGAGATCGGATCCGCTGCCGCCATCGAGTGAGCTATCGATCGATTCGAGCAGCAGCGCCAGCTTCGAGTACAGCTCGTTGGGATGGAGGAAGGAATCCTCGTAGGCCCCGGTCAGGTGGACATCGACCAGCTTGCCTTCGACTGCCAACGCCTTTTGGCCGAGAGCGCGCGCCGCGGTCACCACGGCTTGATCTTTGGGGCTGCCGCCGAGTTGCCGCTCGAGGTCCGCCAGTTGCTTCCGCGTCCACTCGAGGTGGTCGATCATGGCGGCGACCTGGTTGACTTCTCTTTCCAGCTCCAGCGAGAAAGCAACCTGCGACCGGATCGAGGCCGGAGTGCCAATCGAGTGGGGATCGGGCAACACCTGAAGCGGTGCCGAGAGTGTTTGTCCCGCGGCGATCATCTGTACCGTATAGGTGCCGGGCACGACGATCGGCCCTGGAACCACCGGATCGACCGAAGCGGAGACGAGCGGTCGCCAACCCTGTGGCCCATTCTTCACCCACGGATCGCCCGGCGGCGGCATTCGCAGCTTGGGCTTCCGTGCTGGCGTGTAGCGCAGGTCCCACCAAATCCGGTTCAGCCCCTGCTTGCCGTCTCCCCTCAGCGTTCGGATCTTCTTACCATCTGCCCCGAGGATTTCGATGCGCAGATGCTTTTCGGCCGAGGCCAGATAGAAGTTGATGTCGGCGCCGTAAGGCGGATCCTGGCCCACGACGTGGCTGCCGGCGTCGGCCAGGCGAACGCTGTCCATGTGACGGAAGCGATAGGCGGGCCGGGGCTTGAAGAGGTAGACCGTTTTGGTCTTCGCGGTCAGGTAGTTGCGCAGCGGAGAGATATCGTCGAGGATGTAGATGCCCCGGCCGTAGGTGGCCACAACCAAGTCGTCGAAATGGCGCTGGATCGTGATCCAATAGACGGGCGCCGGTGGCAGGTTGCTCCGCAAGCGTGTCCAGTGGCCGCCGTCATCCCAGGAAACGTACAGGGCGTTGTCGGTACCCAGGTAGAGCATCCCTCTTTGAACCGGATCTTCGATCACGCAGTGTGCCGAACTGTTCATCCCCTTGGGCACCGAGCCGCTGATGAATTTCCAGGTGCGCCCGAAATCCGTGGTCTGGTACACGTAGGCGTTGTAATCGCCCTCTTGTTCCAGATTCACGGTGATGTAGGCGCTGGCCGCGTTGAAGGGCGAGGCGTCAATATTCGAAATCGTGCCCCACGGCGGCAAGTTCGGAATGTTCTTGGTCACGTTGGTCCAGTGCGCCCCGTCGTCCTCGGTCACGCTTACCTGGCCATCATTCGAGCCGGCCCAGATCACTCCCTCCCGCACCGGCGACGGGGCGATCGCGTAGAGCACGGCGCCGTCGTAGGTCATCAGGTTGTCGTAGCTGATGCCTCCGGAATTCCCTTCGTGGCTCTTGAGGTTTAGCGTCAAGTCGGGGCTGATCCGTTTCCAGCTCTGCCCGCCGTTGGTTGTCATCATCACGTACTGGCTGCCGACATAGACGCGGTTGTGATCGAGCGGATCGATCGCAATCGGGAAGGTCCAGTGCCAGCGATATTTCTCGGCCGACGGCAGCCATCCGTAGGCGGTATCGGGCCAGACGGCGACGTTGCGCGCCTGGCCGGTGCGCATGTTCATCCGGGTGAGGAAACCGCTGTAGCAACCCGACCACACAATGTTCGGATCGACCGGATCGGGAACGCCGAAGCCGCTTTCGCAGCCGCCGATGGTGCGGAAATCTCCGGTGGTGATCCTCCCGCCACCGAATCCGGACTCGAGATTGTTGCTCGGCCCACGGAAGGAGGGGCCGTCCTGCCGGTTGCCGTAAACGTCGTAGGGAATCCGGTTGTCGGTATAGACGTGATAGACCTGCCCAATGGGCAAAACCACCCGCTGGTAGGTCTTCCCGCCGTTCAGGCTGATCGCCCCACCGCCGTCGTTGGCCACCAGAATCCGTTTCGGGTTCAGCGGATCGATCCAAACATCGTGGTTGTCGCCGCCCGGCGAGCCGTATCCTCCCTGCCAGTGGCGCCCTTGACCAAAGCCCCCCGGCTGGAAAAAGGTGCGTCCCCCGTCGGGCGAGATCACGAATCCGACGGTCACGAAATAGAGCAGGTTCTCGTTGTCGGGCGAGACGGCGAAGCGTGTGAAGTAGGGAGGCCGCTGGTCCATCGCGTGGTTGTGGCTGACGAGCGTCCAGCTCTTGCCGCCATTGTCAGAACGATAGAGCGCCGGATTGCGCTCCTGGATCAGCGCGTAGACCCTTTGCGGATTGTTCGGCGCGATCGCCACGGCTACTTTCCCTACGGGCTGACTGGCTCGCGGCAGGCCGTTGCCGGAGATCTTGTGCCAGCTATTCCCTCCGTCGTGGCTGATGTAGACGCCGCCCCCCGTGCCTCCGCTATCGAGGTTCCAGGTGTGCACCCGCACCTGCCACATGCCGGCGACGAGCGTGTTGGGATCGTGTGGGTCGATTGCCAGGTCCGAGCAGCCGGTGTTGTCGTTCACGAAGAGGACCTGTTGCCAAGTCTTGCCGCCGTTGAGCGTGCGAAAGATGCCGCGCTCGTGCTGCGGGCGGAACAACTGGCCGAGCGCACAGACAAAAACGTGGTTGGGATTCTGCGGATCAATCACAATCCGGCCGATGTGGCCGGTTTTCCTGAGGCCCATGTGCCGCCAATGAAGCCCGGCGTCGGTGGATTTGTAGACGCCGTCGCCCATCGGGTAGTCCGGCCGGATGATCCAGGTCTCGCCCGTGCCCGCCCAGACGACGTTGTGCGCCGAAGGCGCAACCGCCAGCGCCCCAATCGCTGAAACGTTGGTATGGTCAAAAACCGGCTTCCAGGTCACGCCGCCGTCGCTGGTCTTCCAGATCCCGCCCGAGGCCGCCCCGACGTAGACCACCGCCGGATTACCCGGCTCGCCAACGATCGCCGAAGCGCGGTTGCCGACCGGGCCGATAAACCGCCAGTGCAGTTGCGCAAAGGGATCGGACGGCCGCTTCTGGCCCTGGGAGCGCGCGCGGGACGCCAACGCGAGGCACACGAGGAGCAGCAGCGCTCCACCGGCACCCCGCCACAGCCAACGCCGAAAACGCCCGGCGCCTTTGCCCCCTCGGCTTTTACGGTACAATTGCTCGGTCATCGGATCCGGCATCGTTCACCCCCGATCGCGTTGCGGATGTGGTCGGTGCGGCGCGCGGGTTTGCTGGGGAGGCGGAACAAAAGGTGCGGCGCGATCGGGCCCGGAACATGTCAAAGAGAGCGAAACAAAACCAACGCGCCATCTGCCCGCCCAGACAGAAACCGGCGACCGACGCTACAAACCCCGCGCAGTATAACAAAGCCGTGATCCGGAAAGGCATCGAAGAAAATCCCTTGGCGGCACTTTTGGATTTGCCACTTTCCCAATTTGCCGTTTCGGGGATTATGTTGCGCGCGACCGCGGTCTTTCGAAGGTCGCTGGCTGGATGGGTCGCTGAATTTGACCCGTCCGGTTACAGGCCCGTTTGCATCTCGGCAATGAACCGGTTGCATCCCAGCAGACGGGACCGATTGGTAGTGGGGGAAAGCCAATTCGATTGAGGCAGACGATCGCAGTCGTCTTGCTGTTGGGGTGTTTCGCGCCGGGCGCGGTGGCGGCCCGCTACCCGATCGCCGTGGGTCGTTCACGGCTGCTCGTCACAGTTTACAAGTCTGGCCTTTTTTCCCTGTTTGCGCACAACCACGAAATCGAAGCCCCGATCGCCTCCGGGAGCGTTGAGTTCAGCCCCTCGCCTGCGGTCCGCTTGCAGATCGAGACAGCCAGCCTCCGCGTCCTCGATCTCGGCGTCACCGCCGAAACGCGCCAGGAAATCCAGAGCCGCATGCTCGGCCCCGAGGTGCTCGACGCCAAGCGCTATCCCGTCATCAGCTTCGTTTCTCGAAAGCTCGAAAAAACGGGCCCGGACCAATGGCGTGTCGAAGGCGATCTCACGCTTCACGGCGTTACCCGTCCGCTCACCTTCGAGGCGCGGCAGTCTCAGGGCGTTTACACCGGTAGCGTGACGCTTCTGCAAACAGATTTCGGCATCACCCCGATCCGTATTGCCGGGGGCACGGTCCGCGTGAAGAATGCGGTGCAGATACGATTCAAGATTCGCCTTCGGCATTCGCGCCCGGCGGCTCGCCCGGCAACCGATAGAATCGAGTAAGGAGGATCCAGCTTTGGCTCAGACGGCTCAGCGGCCCCCAGAGAATGGGCACGGTGGAACGATCGCTTCAGTGGCAACCGCACTGCCTCCCTACACGATGACCCGCGAAGCAGTGAAGGAATACATGCGCAAGGTCTTCCCGCTCGACGAGCGCCGCCTCCAGGCGCTCTTTTCAGTCGTCGATAACGGCCGCATCGAAAAGCGCCACTCGATCTTCCCTCTCGATTACTTCGTCGAACCGCGACCGCTGGCCCGCATCACCAGCGAATATCGTGAGCACGCCGTCCGCCTGGGCCGTCAGGCCGCCTGCGCCGCCCTCACTGCCGCTGGCCTTCAGCCCACCGATATCGACCTGTTCATCACAGTTTCCTGCACGGGTGTGATGATCCCCTCGGTCGACGCCCATCTGATCAACGACCTCGGCTTTCGCGCGAATGTCCGCCGGCTGCCAATCACCGAGCTTGGCTGTGCCGCCGGCGCCGCCGCCCTCGGCCACTCCTGGCAATTCCTTCGCGGATTCCCTGAGGGGCGCGTCCTCGTGCTGGCGATCGAGCTTCCCACTCTCACCTTCCAGCGCAACGATCTCACCCAAGCCAACTTGATCTCCTGCTCGCTCTTCGGCGACGGCGCGGCCGCCGCGGTAATCGACGGGCGGGGCCAGTCCGGACCCCGTATCCTCAGCGCGGAAACGTTCCTCTTCCCGGATTCGCTCGACGCGATGGGATTCGATCTGCGTGAAACGGGCTTCCACATCATCCTGGCCCGTGAGGTCCCCGAGCTGATCCGCTCGCGCATCAAGGAACTGGTCGGTGGTTTCCTCGATCACAACCATCTCCACCAGGACGATATCGCCGCCTGGGTCCTCCATCCCGGCGGCCAAAAGCTGCTCTCCTTCGTGGAGCAGGAACTTGGCTTGACACCCGAGCAAACTCAACATTCCTGGGCCGTGCTCCGCGACTACGGCAACCTTTCGAGCGCCAGCGTACTCTTCGTGCTCGAGCGCTGGCTGGCCGAGCGCCGTGTTGGCCCCGGCTCGTTCGGTTTGCTGGCCGGCTTCGGCCCTGGCTTCAGCGCCGAAATGGTGCTGCTGCAATGGAACTAACACGCATTGCCTTCCTGGTGCTCCTCGCCTTGGTGAGCGTGCTACGCCTGGTCGAGTTGCGGATTTCGCGCCGCAACCGGCGGCACCTGTTGGGGCGCGGCGGCCGGCCTGCGACCGACCCCAGTTTTCGCTGGATGGTGCTGCTCCATATCGGCGTGCTGGTGGGTGCGGGAGCCGAGGTTTGGTTCCTGCGGCGGCCCTTCTTGCCGGCTCTGGCCATCGCCATGGGCATTCTGTTTCTCGCTGCCAATGCCCTGCGCTGGTGGGTGATCGTCATGCTCGGCCAGCGCTGGAGTGTCGAGGTCATCAACGCCAGCGGCATGGACCCGGTAACGAGCGGGCCTTACCGCTTCATCCGGCATCCTAACTATGTCGCCGTCTTCGTGGAGATGCTCTGCTTGCCGTTGATTCACACGGCATGGCTCACTGCCGGGCTCGGCAGTTTGGCGCACCTCCTTGTTCTGCGCTCGCGCGTGCGGGCCGAGGACGCGGTGCTGCTGGCCGACCCCGGGTACCGGCGGCGGATGGGCGCCAAGCCTCGGTTTCTGCCGCGGCTCTTCTCCGGCAGTACGACGGGAAAGAGCTCGGCGATTCCCGGGAGCCCTGTCAGGTAGGAGCTCGATGGTCGATCTGTTGATTGCCGGAAGCGGAATCCCGGGGTCGTCGTGCCGGCCCATCAGGATCCCTAGGGTCCGTCGGAGCGGCGGCACGCCAATCTCGATGCTTCCTGGCCGCGATTCAGGCCATTGCGGCAGTGGCACGTGCCTGCGGACGATCCTTATCAAACCATCGATCCTGCTTCTTCTTTTGCTGTTGGCCTTCCAATCGGTCTCGGCCAAGGCGAACGTGTCCGATACGCTCAACGCTGGCTTTAACCGCATGTACGAACTGAAGTTCCCCGAAGCTCGTCAGGTCTTCAACTCCTACATCCGTAAGCATCCCAGCGATCCGATGGGCGAAGTCTCGCTCGCCGCCAGTTATCTGTTCGAGGAGTTCAACAAGCACGGCGTTCTGACTTCTTCTTTTTTCCTCAACAACAAAAAATTGCTCGGCGGCATCCCCGATCCCGGCAAGGATCGCTACCAGACCGAATTTCTCCGCGCCGATTCACAGGCCCGGCAAATGGCCCAGCGCCTGCTCGCCGCCAATCCCAGCGACCGCACCGGCCTTTTCGTCATCACGCTCGCCGACGGCATGCAAGCCGATTACGATGCCCTCGTCGCCAAGCGCGATCTGGACAGCCTGATGCTGCTCCACCGGACCAAGAAGCTGGCGCGCAAGCTGCTGGCCGTCGACCCCGGCGCGGACGATGCCTACCTGGCGCTTGGTGCGGCCAACTACATCATCGGTTGCCTTCCCGGCTACAAGCGATTCTTCCTCAGCCTTGGCGGAATTCACGGCAGCCGCAAGCTGGGCATGCATCAGCTCCGGCTTGCCGCCCAGCACGGCCACTACCTCAAGCCCTTTGCCAAAGTCATGCTGGCCCTGGCCGCCCTGCGCGAGAAACAGCCCGCATTGGCGCTGCAACTCTTCAAAGAGCTGCACGACCAGTTTCCCGAAAACCACGTCTTCGCCTCGGAGCTGGCCAAACTACGCTGACGGCTGCGCGTGTTTCCTGTCGACCGCCCGCTGCCGCTATCCTGTGTTCCCATCCGTTCCAAACTGCAAACGGGCGGGCAAACTTGCCAGACCTTATCGCTGTTGGTTCGGCCGGTGTTGGAACTCGGGGACGGCAGTCTCAGCACCGCCTCTTTTTTCTACCGAGCCAAAAGGCCGGGATCTCGATGAGTTCGACGGGATAGTGGGGTTGGACAGCGTCCTGGCGCGATCATAAGCGGAGAGTTTCCCACGGGTCCCGGGCGTGTCTGCGACGCCGACAAGGCGTGACAAGTCCTCAACTCGAAGGCCGCTCTCGCACGGCGATCAGCTTCTCGTCCAGCGGAACGCCATGCGCAATATTCACTCTGAGCAGCGCTTCAAAGGGCTCCAACTCGCCGGTTGGCGCCACCGAGAGCCGGAGCAGCAAATCCCGCACGAATTGCTCCCGACAAACGTACTCGGCTGCCCCTTGTGTCCCATAGGTTGTCGTCCCGGCCAGAATGAGCACCCAATGTGCCGGATTCAGGCCCCGCATCAAGGCAATTACCGCGTAGTCGTGCGTCATTGGGCCATTGGACGGGCTTGCCAGAAACAAGGTCTGCTCGCCCGGCCGCGGTTGCTCGTTCAGAATGGCCAGGTCGCCCTTCCGGGGTCCCGAAGTCAGCCGGTGAAAGACGAACTCCTTGGTCCCCGGGATGATCCGCAGAGTGAGGTTTTCCGATGGGGAGCCGATAAAGATCAGATTGTTGTTCTGTGCATCGTCCAGCGTGAAGAGTTGACCGCGCTTCACCACGATCTGGTCGCCGAACATGCCGAACAATTGGTCCAGGTCGTGTACCGCCATCACTTCGCCGATACCCGTATATTGGTCGAAGACGTGGTCGCCGGCGTCCTTCGCCGGCTTGTAATACCGCAGTCCCGTCTCAGGCCGTCCCACGAATAGCGCGTTGCTGTAGACCACGATCGGATCTTGCCGGCCGGAAAAAAATGGTCGCCAGAACTGCTCGAGCGCTGCCGGAACCGGTTTGTCGCTGTTCGCCTGCACCCTCCGGCCATCCCGGTGGGATATGGCCAAGCCAATCAGCAGGGCGAGTGCCGCCACCAGCGCCGTCGACACCGTAAAAGCCGGAATCGAAATGCTGCCTGCTGGCTGGGCCGTTGTCGGTCCAGGTGGCGCTTCCAGTTCCTCCCCGTTCCCCGGCGGCGAATCCACCGATTGCCCTCTGGCCTGCTGGTGCCCGGCTGGGTGGAACTCCAGCCCATAGCTGCCTTTCGGGAGATCCACCACGATTGGGTCGTCAATCCCCTCGTCGGCGTAGTACTCGGCGAGCTTTTGGCGCAGCCGACCCGCCTGAACGCGGATGGTTGAATCTACCCGCGGATCGAAGTCCTCGGGACGGCCAAAAGCCTCCGTGGCGATCTGATATTCCTTGGGATGTTCACCTGGGTGTTCCAGCGCCCAGCTTGCCAGGTACCGGAGAAGCCGGCAAAGTGACTCGGAGCTGCGCAAGGTGCGGCTGACCACCAGCCTTTCCACCTGCCTCTCCTGCTGATCCCGTGTGAACATTATTCGACAATAAAATCGATGTGACATTACAGTAACAAAATCCGGAACCCTAAGCAATTAATAAACTTATCGGCATTAACCGTTAAAAACGGATAGAAACTTCTGATCGCCCGCCTTTTCGCGTCACACTCAGGCGCTTTGGTTGGGGGGCCTGTGCGGCACTTTGCGGTGTCGCAGAGCTATTGGGATGCGCCGACGCACTCCTGCTTTTCCAACTGAGGCCACTGGGTAGGTGAAATTTGCCTGCCGAGCGGGGTAGAGATAGGCAAAGCGGTAGTGCGTATGCGGGCCGACGGACAAGGGCGCGTCGGCTCACTGATCCTTCGCGGGAAGAGGGAGTCCTAGGGGCTCGGATTGCGCCGGGGCAGCGTGCAACCGAATCACCGGCTCTCCTGATATTCGGCAAGGGAATCCACAGCTAAGGTTCCCGCTGCCGTTCCCAACCGCCAAGGCATTTCCAGGCGTCGGGAGGGAGATGCCTTCGTTTTTCCTGATGTAATCGAGAAAGGAGTACTGATGAGGCGTAAGAGTCTGTACCGCGCTGTGGGCCTTGCCCTGATGTTCGCCTTGTTCAGTTGGGCGACTGCCTTCGCGCAAGTGACCACCGCGCGGCTGCAAGGAACCATCACCGATCCATCCGGGGCAGCCATCCCGAATGCCACAATCACCATCACGAACACGGGAACCGGCCTGGTTACCAAAGTCACGAGCAATGCCCGTGGCCTGTACGTTGCCCCGGCTCTGCCCGCCGGCCACTACCGCGTGGTGGTGGTGAAGCCCGGCTTTCAGAGAAGCACCCGCACGATGACGCTCAGCATCTCCCAGGTAGCCGTCGCCGATTTCCAGCTCTCGGTCGGCGCGGTCACCCAGTCGGTAACCGTGAAAGGCGGTGCGCCGCTGCTCCACGCTGCCGATTCCACCATCAGCCACGTGATCGTCGGGCCGCAGATCACCCAGTTGCCTCTCAACGAGCAGAATTTCACCCAACTCGCTACGCTGACTCCCGGCGTTACCCGTGGCGTGCCCACCGGCATCGCTACCGGCTCGCAGAACAACGCCGAAACCTTCCGCTACGGCCAAGCTGGCGGCGCTTCGCTCGCGGTGAACGGCTTGCCCCCGCAGGCCAACAACTTCGTCCTCGACGGTATCACCAACAACGAAGCGCTGGTCAACACGATCGTCATCTTCTCTCCCTTCGACGCCATCCAAGAATTTCGCGTGGTCACCAACAATGCCTCAGCACAGTATGGCGGCGCCGGCGGCGGCATCATCGAGGTCCTGACCAAGTCCGGCACAAACAACTTCCACGGCGATGCCTACTATTACCATCGCGACCAGTCGCTCGATTCCATACCCTTCTTCAACACCTCCAAGACCCCCTTCGCCCGCAACTTCTTCGGCGGCTCGCTCGGCGGCCCGATTCTCAAGAACCGACTGTTCTTCTTCATGGACTACCGCGGTCTGCGGATGAATGTTCCTCAGGAAAGCTCGGTCGGCACCGTTCCCACCGACCTGATGCGCCAAGGCAACTTCTCCGAGTTGCTCTGCCCCGGCAATCCCACATGCGCCGGTACCGGCCTCAGCGCTCCGGTCCGGATCATCAATCCGCTGACCGGCACGCAATTCATGGGCAACGGTTCCCAGCCGAACGTGATTCCGGCCGATCAGATCAACAAGGTCGGACAGAATTACCTGAACGCATTTCCCCAGCCTAATTGCAACCCCTCCACCGATTCCCGCTGTGGCACGATCATCAACAACTACGTAAACTCGCGTTCCCAGATCGAGAACTGGAACGACTTCGACGTCCGCCTCGATTACGACTTGAGCAGCAAGGACCGGTTCTTTGGCCGCTTCACCCGCGACCGGGCCGACCAAACCAGCACTACTTTCCTCACCACGCTGCCTTCCGGCTTTGGTTCCGGCACCAATTTCAACCACCCCTACGGCCTGGCACTGGGCTGGACCCACATCTTCTCACCCAACCTGCTCAGCCAGATGCACCTGGGCTTCGTTCGCACCACCTACGGCTACACCCCGCCGGATGAGGGCATCCCGCTCTGCACCCAACTCGGCATCGTGAACTGCAACACGAGTCCGCTGCTCGGCGGCATCGCGCTGATCGGCGGCGGTGGCTCTCAGATCGAGTACACCGGCGACTATGGCCCCTACCTCGTGCCGCAGACGGGCATCGAATGGAACGACGCGATGACCTGGATCCACGGCAACCACGACGTCACCTTCGGCGCGTCGATCATCCGTCAACAGCTCAACTTGTTCCGTCCATTGGCCGGCAAGGGCTTTTTCAATCTCTTCGCCAACGGCGGCAGCGGCAGCCCGACGCACTACGAAGTTTCCGACCTGCTCGCCGGCTTCGTCGGCACCTATGACATCGGCCCCCCCTACGGCATGGTCGGCACCCGCAACTGGGAAAACGGCTTCTTCGTCGAGGACGACTGGAACGTGCGGCCGCGCCTCACCTTGAACCTCGGTCTCCGCTACGACGTCATCACCTGGCCCCTCGAGGTCTTCAACCGCCAATCGAATTTCAACATCAACACCGGCCAGCTTTATGTCGCCGGCTTTGGTGGCTCCTCGCGAGCCCTGATCCCGCAAGATTGGCTGAATTTCAATCCTCGCCTGGGCTTTGCCTACCAGCTAACCCCGGACGGCAAGACAGTCGTTCGCGGCGGTTTTGGAATGTTCTCCTACCTCGACCGCGGCGGCATTTCCAACCAGCTGGCGCAGAACCCTCCCTTTAGCGGCGAGCAGTCCTTTAACTACAACTCGGGCTATCGCATCACGCTCTCGGGCCAGACCGGCTCTCCGACCAACAACAACGCAACGCAGGCGACGCAGCCCCTGCCGCTCGGCTATTTCCCATCCAGCTTCAACCTGACCGAGCCGCAAAACGTCTCCGTGTTCGCGTCACTTCCTTCCAACCGGATACCGCGAGTGGCCGAGTGGAACTTCCAGGTCGAGCGTCAGCTCAGTCAAAACATGTCGCTGAGCGTCGGTTACGTCGGTGACCATGGGTTCCACGAAATGACCTACTACAACTACAACGCCCAGCCGTTCGGCGAGCCCGTCTACGGTACCGCGCCTTCGGCGCCCAACCCGTTCAACCCTTGCCAATCCAACTTGACGGTGAATTTCCCTTGTCTGAACTCTGTCACCGTTCAGGCGTCGGTCGGTACTTCCGACTACAACTCCATGCAGATCCAGTTCCAGCGGCGCATGACTGCCGGCTGGCAGTTCCTCGGTTCCTTCACCTGGCAGAAGATCCTCAACACCTCCTGCGGTGCCTTCGATTGCACCGCGCCGCAGGATTATCTGCTTCTGCAAGAGGACCGCGGCTACTCCCAACTCGATCAGCCTTACGTGATGGTGCTCAGTTCCCTTTATGAGCTGCCGTTCGGCCGCGGCAAGCGTTGGGGCAGCCACTGGTCCCGCCTGGTCGATTTGGCCCTGGGTGGCTGGGAAGTCAACGGCATCTACACCCTCCAAGCCGGTTTGCCTTTCGACCTTTCGGTCGGCGGCAGTTCCAATGCCGTTCTTCGTCCCAATGCCACCTGCCTGCCCGGAACGCAGCCCGGGAATTTGCAGCACTACGTTGTCGGCGGTTCGTGCCTCTCAGCCCCAGCCGCTACTCTGTACGGCTCAGGCAACAACATCCAGATCGTAGCCAACGCGCCCGGCACCGCCGCACGCAACCTGCTCTTCGGCCCCGGCCTCTCGAACATGGATCTGTCCGCGTCCAAGAGCTTTTCTATGACTGAAACTTCGCGAATTGAGTTCAGCGTCCAAGCTTACAACTTGACCAACACCCCTCACTTCGGCCAGCCGAACGGACAGCTGGGCAGTTATCAGGACACCTGCACCGGCGGCGGCAGCACCGGGCCTTGCACGCCCGTCTTCGACCCTAACCCGTTCTTCGGGCAAATCACCAACACCATCCCGTATTCGAACCGCCAGGTCGAACTCGGAGTGAGGATCATCTTCTAACGCAACCAGGCATCAGGGGAGCCGGCGTCGGGCGCCGGCTCCCCCGTTGCCGTTTCCTCCATGGGGCCCTTTGTGCGCACCTCTGTCGCTAGCAACAAACCTCTGTCAAAGATCAGTCGCTTGGCCTTGTTCGTTTGCGCTTTGCTATTCGCCTCTGCCGTCTTGGCCCATGCCGCTCGGGCGCCGCGTGGCGCCGCACAGCAGCCTGCTGCCCGGCCCGTGGTCACGAAAATCGATCCGCCCAACTGGTGGGCCGGACTCACACCGCGCGTGATGCTGCTCGTCTATGGCCACGGCTTTGAAGGCGCAAACGTTTCCTGCCAATACCCTGGCGTTCACCTGGATCGAACCCGGGTCACCGATGGTGGCAAGTATCTCTTCCTTTGGCTGCAAATCGCCAAGTCCACGCGGCCGGGTGAGATGCCCTGCGAGGTGCGCACCCCGGCCGGCACCACCCGCATCCGCTACCGGCTATCTGCTCCGACGAATCCCCAAGGCAAATTTCAAGGTCTCACCCCGAGCGATGTCCTTTACCTGATCATGGTCGACCGCTTTGCCGACGGAAACACCGCGAACGATCACATCGCCTCGATGCCCGGCACATTCAACCGCTCCCTGCCGCGCGCCTACCATGGCGGCGATCTGCGCGGCATTCGCGAGCATCTCGGTTACATGCACAAGCTCGGCGTCACCGCGCTCTGGCTCACCCCAATCGTCGCCAACGATCCCCGCTCCGCGCAGGATTACCATGGCTATTCCGCCTACAACGAATATGAAGTAAACCCCCATTTCGGCACCCTGCGCTCTCTGCAACGCCTGGTCGCCGCCGCCCATCGCGTCGGCATCAAGGTGCTGCTCGATATGGTCGTCACCGACGTCGGCCCCAAGAACCCATGGGTCGCCAATCCGCCTGAGCCCAATTGGTTTCACGGCACGCCCGAGCACCACACCGCCGCGACATCCAACTTCCTGGCCATCACCGATCCCCACGCCTCGCCGCGTCTTTGGCGTAACGTCGTCGACGGCTGGTTCGCGAACATCCTCCCGGACATCAATCTCACCAATCCTGACGCCGCCCGCTATTTCATCCAGGTGAGCATCTGGTGGGCCGAGCAGACCGGCATCGATGGCTTCCGGCTCGACACGTTCCCTTACGTTGCCCGGAGCTTCTGGGCCAAGTACAACGGGACGTTGCACCACCTCTTCCCGCACCTGTTCAACATCGGAGAAGTGTTCAACCCCAATCCCGTGGTGACTTCGTTTTTCGCGGGTGGCCGCAGCCATTTCGGCATCGACACCGGCGTCAACACGGTTTTCGATTACCCCTTCTACTTCGCCCTGCGCGACGTGCTGCTCAAAAACGCCCCGGTCCAAAGGATGATCGACGTGCTGGCGTGCGACCGCCTCTATCCGCACCCGCAAGTGCTGGTGCCGTTCCTCGGCAATCACGACGTTCCACGCTTCGCCAGCGCGCCCGGCAGTTCGGTCTCCCGTCTCGAGCTTGCCCAATCCATCGTGCTCACCATGCGCGGCATTCCCCAGCTCTATTACGGCGATGAAATCGGCATGACCGGCGGGAACGACCCTTACAATCGCCACGATTTCCCAGGCGGCTTCCCCGGCGACCCGCGCGACGCATTCACCGCCGTCGGCCGCACGCCCAAGCAGCAGGCCATCTTCTCCCACGTCCAGCAGTTGCTGCGCATTCGCCGTGAAAATCCCGCGTTGCGCCTCGGCTGGCTCTGGGAAATCGCGTGGAACCAACACTGCTTCGCCTACGCCCGCATCACGAAAACCGAGCGGGTGCTGGCCGTCTTCAACGCCGGGCAGACCGCCGAATCAATACCGATCGCCTTCGGCGACACGCCACTCCAAGGCGCCAAGGAACTCGTGCCCCTTTTCCCCGGCCCGCCGCTCGCGGTCCGAAATGGCAAGGTGGCAATCACCCTGCCTGCGGCAGGCTTCGCTCTCTACAAGGTGGAATGAAAAATGTCGCCGGCAGCAACGGGCAGGCGCGGCCTGGCGGCAAATGCCCGCTGGCGGCGAAAAATAACAAGACGTCTAGGAAAGGCGGAAACTCATGATTGATCGGAAATCTCTTCTCGTGCCGGTTTTCCTGCTGCTCCTGCTCCTTCTGCCGGCGGGCTTGCTGGCCCAAACCGCGCCGGGTGGTCCGGGCAACATGCCCACCTGGACGTCGGCCAGCAAGAAAGGCGTCGGCACTTCGATGACCACGCAATCGAAGGTCTGGTTCACCCTCGAGGGCGGCCGGCTCACCGAAGTCTATTACCCGCGAATCGACACTGCCGACGTCCGTACCCTCGAGTTTGCCGTGAGCAACGGGAAGCACGTCTGGCTCGAATCGCGCGACATGCACCATGCCATCGAGCGTATCGACAATCGTGCCTTGCTCTTCCGCCAGATCAATACCGACGCCCAGGGCCATTTCACGATCACCAAGACTTACGCCACCGATCCCGACCGTAGCACCCTGCTGATCAACGTCACTTTCTCCGGGCCGGCCAGCGATTCCCTCTACGTCCTGTACCACCCCGCACTGGATAATTCCGGCTACGGCAATACGGGTCTCGCCGACCATGGCGTGCTCGTCGCAGAAAAACCCGGAATGGCTTCGGCTCTGGTCAGCAGCGTCGGTCTCGAGCACCTCTCAAACGGCTTCCAGGGCGTCAACGACGGCTACACCGATCTGCTGCTGCATCACCGGCTCACCTGGTCCTATTCGCGCGCCAACAACGGTAACGTCATTCAGGTGGCCCGTATCGACTCTCCGGCCCACTTCACTCTTGCTCTTGGTTTTGGCGCCACGCCTCAGGCGGCCATTGCCACCGCCCGCGCCAGCCTCGCCCGAGGCTTCGCCGCCGTTCGCGCCCAATACGCTGCGGGCTGGCACCAATACCTCACCCGCTTGCACCGCGTCAGCCCGGCCTACCAGCGCGAGTTCGAGCTGGCGGCGATGGTCGTCCGTGCCCACGAGGACAAGACCTACCGCGGCGCGATCATCGCCTCGATGACCATTCCCTGGGGATTCGCCGTCTCCTCGGCCAAGCCGACCGTCGGCGGCTATCACCTGGTCTGGGCCCGCGACCTCTACGAAGCTGCCTCTTCCCTGATGGTTGCTGGCGACCGCATCACCGCCCGCCGCGCCCTCGACTACCTCTACAACGTCCAGCAGCGGCCCAATGGCAGCTTCCCGCAGAATAGCTGGCTCGACGGACGCCCTTACGGCACCGCCGAACAGATGGATGAGGATTCCTATCCGATGATCCTCGCCTGGCAGCTCGGCGACACCGGCCGCGCCACCTGGGAGAAGCACGTCCGCCCCGAAGCCAACTTCGTCGTTTCGCACGGCCCGGCCACGCAGGAGGAGCGCTGGGAAGAGGTGCCCGGCTATTCGCCTTCGACCATCGCCGCGGAAATCGCTGGCCTGGTCTGCGCCAGCGCCATCGCCCGCAAGAACGGCGCCATCGCCGACGCAACGAAATACATGAAGACCGCCGACGACTGGGCTGCGCATCTCAAGCAGTGGCTCGTCACGACCACCGGCGACCTCGGCACCCCGCAGGAGAACGCACTCGGCTATTTCATGCGTATTGACAACAACACCAATCCCAACGACGGCTACATGCTCGATATCCGCAACGGCGGCGGCGTCTGGAACGAGAGCGATATCGTCGACCAGGGTTTCCTCGAACTTGTGCGTCTGGGAATCCTTCCGGCGAACAACCCCACCATCGAGAATTCCCTGAAGGTGATCGACCGAACCATTCGCGTCGAGACCCCCTTCGGCCCGGGCTTCCACCGCTACAATCACGACGGCTACGGTGAGACCTTCTACGGCGGCCCGTGGCGCGGCAAGGGCATCGGCCGCCTCTGGCCGCTGCTCACCGGCGAACGCGGCGAATACGAGATCGAACTCGGCCGCAGCGCCAAGCCCTACATCGAAGCCATGCTGCACTTCGCCAACGCCGGCGGCATGATTCCCGAACAGGTCTGGGACCGCGCCAACCCCACCCACTACCATTTCGTCTTCGGCCAGGGCACCGGCAGCGCCACTCCGCTCGTCTGGAGCATGGCTCAGTTCATGCGCCTGGTGATCGACGCTCAGGCCGGCCGCATCGTCGAACAGCCCGCCATCGTTGCCAACCACTTCCTCAAACACGACCGAAAGTGATTCGCGCACCGTGGCGCAGGCCGAAGGCTGGCCCTACCGCTACGCGAAGTATGAACTGAGGCACGGCGGTATATGTGCGGCCACGAGAACGTACCATCCCTTGGCTCATATGCCTGGTTGACAACAGCAAGCCGGTACTGACAATTGTGGTGCGCGGGTATTGAGCAAAAGAACCCTATCTCGGCCGGACAACGAAAAGCGGAATGGGCGGGCGGAAGCGCCTGCCCATCCTTGTTCCAGCTCATTTGGCGAATGCCGCATTGATGAACTGTACGATTCGCTGGCGCGCGTCGAAGCCGTGCCACGGTTCCGGGCTGGGCATGCCGAAAATTCCCTCGGCGAGCGGAACGTGGTTCTCCCGCGGATATTCAATCAGATCGACCAGTACGCCCATTTGTCGGAGCGCCCGATACATTTCCTCACTCTGGCCGAGCGGATCGGTGGTGTCTGCTTCCCCCTGAAGCAACAGCATCGGCGTCTTGGCATGAGCCGCCCAGGCGAGAGGGCTCTGGCGCCAGGCGGCGGCCGCGTGCTCCCAGGGCAGCCCGTAGAACCAGCGGTCGTACCAGGAGCCGGATTCGGTGCCGTATTCGCTTTCCTGATCGATCACCGGCGCGCCAGCGATGATGGCCTTGAACCGCGCGGTCTTCCCTTCGACGAACCCGGCCATCTCGCCGCCATAACTGTAGCCCATGAGCGCCATGCGCGTGGAATCGATCGGGTCGTGTGCGACGACTGCGTCGACACCGGTCATGATGTCGCGATAGTCGCCGCCGCCGAGGTCGTTGTGATTGGCGGCGACGAATTTCGCGCCGTAGCCCGTGCTGCCGCGTGGGTTCGGCTCAAAGACCGCCCATCCATGGCCGAGCAGAAACTCGTTGAACTGCGAATAGTCATCCACCCATGCGCCGGTGGGGCCGCCGTGCACATCGACAATGAGCGGAACCTTGTGGCCGGCGTTGGCCTGTGGCGGCAAATACAAAAGGCCTTCCAGGCGGAATCCTTCATTAGTCCAGTGCACGATTTTCGCTTTTACCGGCGTCCATGCTGCAGGAATAACGGAAGGCGCATGCAGGGCTATGGGTTGATCACCGAGCCGGGCATCGTAATACAGCGTTGTCGGCGTGGTGCTGCCGGTGCCGAGCCATACCCAACCGGTCTGTTTTGCATTGGTTTCAAGCTGACGGACAACAGTCATGGGGAAATGGAGAACGCGGTGCGTGCGGCCTAGCGCTTCGAGCATGGTGACGCTCGTACCGATCTGCACGGTTTGCAAGACACCGGTTCGGGTTGCGATGGGCAGGCCATAGCCGAGCGAACCGGAAAAACCGCCAGTGAGATCGGCGACTTTGGCGCCGGAGAAATGCAGCGCGTAGAGGTCGTCGTAACCTGGCGGGGTGTCCGCAACGGACTGGGCCAGGAAGTAGAAGGCTCTGCCATCCTCTGACCATGTGCCGCCTTCGACGGTGGCGGGAATCTCCTTGAGCTTTTCAGGATGAGCTGGATGCGACACATCGAGCAGCCACGCGCTATTGGCTGGGTGAAGCTCAGCCAGATGATTCATCCCCGAGGCGATCGCCACCAGGCGATTCCCCTGTTTACTCCACGCAACCCGCCTGACGTTCGGCGGAACGCCTGTCGGCGTAAGTTTCCCGTCGGCGGGGTTCAGCAGGTAGAGTCGAGTGCCGTGTGGATTGTGATCGACCCAGACGGCATCGGCTTTTTCTTCAAGTTCTTCCCTTTCCCCCGGGGTTTCAGGATCGCGGGCGGTGATGGCGATGAATTTCCCGTTCGGCGAAACGGAATAGTAGGCCACATCAATTTCCAGAGGCGCGGCTTTTTCGGTGGTGGGATTTTTGACTGGCGGTATGACGTCCGGAGCTTTGGATTCATCCACCCGAGGCAGCACTTTGAGATCGTACGGACGTCCTTCCCCGCCATCCATGGGCAGGCGGAAGAGCTGTGTGTGCTTGCCGCGATGCGCGAGGAAGAGCACGCTGCCGCCGTCGGGCATCCAGGAGGCGTCGTACTCGCCGCGCAGGTCTGCAGAGGAATCCTTCACGGGAGTAAAGGTAAGCTGGCGTGCAGTGTTCTGCTGGATATTGATCAGCCAGAGGTGCTCTTTCCCTCCCTTCGCAGTGGAATCGGCTACCTCGAGCAGGACGTCTTTCCCGTTTGGCGACAGCTGCGGGCCGGAGAGCGATCGCACAAGACGGAGATCTTCGTTAGAGGGGAAGCCTGGCTTCTGAGCGCGAGCCGAAACCGTGACGAGAAAACAAGCGCCCGCCAGTGCACACAGCGCGGGACAACAGGTAAGATTTCGCATTGCCGCATCATACGCCACCGCCGGCGGGAAACGTAACGGGTTTTCCATAAGCGAAAAGCAGGATCTCGGCTCTTCGCCGGCTGCCTGCGCGTAAGGCCCGCCTGACTGTTTCGCTTTGGGCGGCATGCCGATCAACCCGCGCAGCAACCCATGGCCCCTGAAGCGCTCGATCTGCCTTCACGAAATTCACGGGAGGGTTCTGCCTGTTGTGAAGGCTTTTGACCATGGATGTGACTGCCCGTCAGGCGGCGGTTGGGGATTGACACACTTGAGAGGCTGGGTAAATCATGCAAAAGATTGTTTGGCGTGAGTTGGATGCGAAACGTTGGAGGGAGGGCATTATGGCAATTCGGTTTACCTTAAACGGAAAGCCCCATGTGGTGGACGTGAATCCCGACATGCCGCTTCTGTGGGTGATCCGCGATACGCTGAACATGACTGGCACGAAATTCGGTTGCGGCGAGGCACTATGCGGCGCCTGCACCGTCCATATCAACGGCGAAGCGAGACGTTCCTGCATCACTCCGGTTTCCAGCGTCGAGGGCAAGGCAATTACCACGATTGAGGGGCTTTCGCCCGATCACAACCATCCGGTGCAGCGGGCTTGGGTGGAGATCGATGTTCCCCAGTGTGGGTACTGCCAGTCGGGACAGATTATGTCCGCTGCCGCCCTGCTGGCCAGGAACCCACACCCGACCGATGTCGAAATTGAGGATGCGATGGCCGGCAACATCTGCCGCTGCGGCACCTACCAGCAGATAAAAGCGGCAATTCTCCGCGCCGCCTCGATGCAGCGTGAGACAGCCCCATCAACGAGTGGCGAGTTCGATCACCTGCAGCCAGGAGTTCTCGCAGGAGGTGCGGAATGAGCGTCATCAGCACCAAAATCGATCGCCGTAGGTTCCTCAAGACCAGCCTGGCCGGAGCTACCGGCCTGATCGTCGGCTTCTACCTTCCGGGCCGCCACGAAGTTCTCGACGCCAAAGCCGATCCGGCGATCGCCGAACTCAACGCTTTTATACACATCAGCCCGGGAAACCGGATCACCATTCTGGTGAGCAAGTCGGAAATGGGCCAGGGGGTTTCCACTTCACTCCCGATGCTCGTTGCCGAAGAGCTTGAATGCGATTGGAGAACAATCCACTTCGAATTTGCTCCGGCCGCTCCGGCCTACTTCGATCCGGCGTTTCACAGGCAACTCACCGGCGGCAGCACCAGCATTCATGACTGTTGGGAACCTTTGCGCGAGGCGGGCGCCACGGCTCGCGAGATGCTCATCGCCGCAGCGGCCCAAAAATGGGGAGTCAATGCACGGGACTGCCATGCGGAACACGGCGAGGTAGTCCATCCTGGCACAAGGCAGAGGGCCTCCTACGGCAGTCTGGCAGAAGCCGCGGCGAAGATTCCTCCTCCAGCCAGCGTCAAGCTGAAGAACTACACTGAGTTCACGATTATCGGCAAGCCGTTCAAGCGACTCGATGTGCAGGAAAAAGTGGATGGTCGTGCCCGATTCGGGATCGACGTCCGCCGGTCCGGCATGTACCACGCCGTGGTCTTGCGCTGCCCCGTATTTGGAGGCAAAGTCGCCAGCTTCGACGCCACCAAAGCGAAGGCCGTTCGCGGGGTGAAAGAAGTCTTCGAGATTTCAAGCGGCATCGCTGTTGTTGCCGACAACACCTGGAATGCCATGGAGGGCCGCCGCGCTCTCGAAGTGAAATGGGACGAAGGCTCGAGTGCGGATGTCACGAGCGACTCCATCTTCGAGCAATTCTCCAAGGCGCTCGAAAAGCCCGGGGTACCGGCTAAAAAAGTGGGAGATGCAGCTTCGGCTCTGTCGACCGCGGCGACCAAGGTGGAAGCAGAGTACCGCGCTCCTTACGAAGCTCACGCCGCCATGGAGCCGATGAACTGCACTGCGGACATTCGCGAGGACGGCGCCGAGCTCTGGGTTCCCACGCAAGCCCAGACCTCGTCGCAGCAGGTTGCCGCCAAGATCGCCGGCGTCAAGCCCGAGCAGGTCACAGTGCATACTACTTTCCTCGGCGGTGGCTTCGGCCGACGAAGTGAAACCGATTTCGTGGCCGAGGCCTGTGAAATTTCAAAAGCGATGAAGGCTCCCGTGCAAGTCACCTGGTCACGGGATGACGATACCCGGCACGACTTCTATCGCCCCGCGTCCCTGGCTCGTTTCTCCGCTGGCCTCGATGCCGAGGGCAATCCCACCTCTTTCGCCGCCCATGTTGCCTGTGATTCCGTTCTCAGATGGGTCTTCGGCTCGGTGAGGAACGGAATGGACGGAACCAGCGTCGATGCGCTTGCCAACAGTCCTTACGATTTCCCGAATATCCTCGTTGACTACCAACTTATTCCCGGCCCGATTCCGCTGGGCTTCTGGCGTTCGGTGGGATGCTCGCAAAACGGCTTTTTTCGCGAGTGCTTCATTGACGAACTTGCCGTGAAGGCCGGCAAGGACCCGTACGAATTCCGCCGCGGCTTGCTAGCGCATTCGCCGCACAATCTCGGTGTCCTGGATCTCGTTGCCGAAAAAGCCGGGTGGAGCAAACCCTTGCCGCATGGCCGCTATCGCGGCATCGCTGTCGTCGAGGCGTTTCATACCTACGTCGCGGAAGTTGTGGAAATATCACTAGACAAACGCAAGAACGTAAGAGTTCACCGCGTCGTCGTCGCCGTCGATCTTGGTCAGCCCGTAAATCCCGCAATCATCGAGCAACAAGTCTGCAGCGGCGTCGTTTACGGCCTGTCGCAGACACTCAAGGGCGAAATTACCATCGATAAGGGCCGCGTCGTGCAGGGAAACTTTGACACATTCAAAGTCCTGCGCATGAACGAAATGCCCCAAATCGAGGTGCATATCGCCGACAGCCATAGAACTCCGCCGACCGGAATGGGAGAGCCGGGCGTACCGCCGATCGCCCCGGCGGTATTCAACGCCATCTACGCGGCCACGGGCAAACGCCTCCGTAAGATTCCCTACCGCCCTGAGGATCTCGCATAGTCCGGCTCACTTGGCGTGTCAAATCTCAATCCCCGCCATTTCGTTCACGGAATGGCGGGGATTTCCTTTCGGGTTGAAATTCGGTCTCAGTTGAAAGCGGAGTGGCCGTGTAAATGACAGAGTGAGTGAGATTTGGTTTGGCCCCTGGTAGGCTTCGAACCCACAGCGTTCCGGTTTACAGCCAGGAAGGTCATCTAACCAAAGCTTGCCGGAGTCGGTTCTAAGCGAAAGGAATTCAGTAACTCGGCACAAAGAGGAACAAGCTAATTTCCTTTTCTCTTTTCGCACTTTCCGCGCGTTTTGCAGCCATTTGCCACGAGTAGCGTGACATTCCAATCACGGCAAATATTGGGCGGTTGGAACGCTCGTTCTGAATTGCTTGAGCGCGCGGAAGTGCGTAATTTTCCTCAGTCACAGGGGAATCGCATCGCGACGCTCCCACGGAAGCAACGCAAGACAACATGACCTCATCGCACCGAAAAGGGGTATGGCCGGAAGTGCCAAAAGCGCAAACCACGAGGAGGGGAACCATGAACATGCATCGCTACTTTGCAACATCGGTGGTTGCTTCGCTGGTCTTGGGTATGGTCTTCGTCGCAGGACCGTTGTTTGCCCAAAACCGGCCAGCCAACACGGCGTCGCACGCGAACGCGGCGCCGCTAACGCGCAAGGCACAGCAGCAAACGTTCACGGGAACAATCGTCAAATCCGGAGGGTCGTACGTGCTCGAAGTGGCGGGAACCGCTTACCAGCTGAGCGACCAGACCGACGCCGCCAAATACGTCGGCAAGCAGGTGAAGGTGACTGGGGTACTCAATGCCAGCACCGACACCATCCGTGTCTCGAACATCCAACCTGCGATGTAAACGCGAGTCGGGCCGGCTGATCAGCATCATCACCGGCACCGTTTCGCACCCGTTGCGATGGAAGGAATGCGGGAACTGAGTTTCGCGATACGCACGGTTTCCCGCCTCTCATCGCAGCCGCCACTTGTTTACAAACATGCTGTCGGGGCGAAACCGTCTCGCGCCGGGGAATGCGGCGGAGTAAGGCGTCGAGGCGGTTTCGCCCCTCATATGAGCACCCGGTCGGGAAGACCGGACTTTGCATTCCGGGGCGAAGTGTCGCTACGGCAGGTTGATGCCACCTTGCCGGACACGGAATAGTGTTCCCCTGGGATAAGCATGCAGGTGCTCAACACTCTACCGACTTTTGACAACTTGCCGCCGGCCAAGAAGGCCGTACGGCAACCAAATCCAGAGGGTAAGGAAGCAGTGGCCACGCTGCCCGACATATAACCTTTTGGTGAATTGACAAGGCGCCGGGCTTGCAGTGATAGTCGGGCTTTAACAAGCGGGCGCGACGTAGAGGGATGCGTGGGAGTTCACGGCTCCCACGCATCCCAGGCCATAACGCACTTTACACGCACACGGAGAGTCCGCCATGGCTGAGATGAAGCCTATCAAAACGTTGTTTTCCCAACAAGGCTGTTTCCTGCGCGCTCTCTGCCTGCAGAAGCACTCGCTTTTGCCAGATTCGGTCAGAAACAATTCCGGTTCATTCACTCACTTATGCGCCATAAAGCGACTGCCGCAAGGGGGAAAACACCCGAACACAACCCTGCGGCAATGCGAAACAGACAGGCGCTCGCTTCCTTCTTTGGCTTTCTGAGGGATCGGAAGCGCGTTTTTTCCGAGGAATAGCAATGAGGATCACACGATTTGCAGGGATAGGTTTCGTTTTACTTCTGGCTGCGACGAGCCTTTGGGCGGCTCCCCAAAAGAAAGGTTCACCTCATCCGCCTGATCCCATCGCGAAAATCGTGGCGTCGGGAGTGAACAAGATCAATATCAAACAAATTCAGGGCCAGCCCAGACTTTCCCAGCGCGATCCGCGTTATCAGTTGAATGTCGGTGATGTACTGGCAATCCAGTTTCCGTTCACACCGAAATTCAACCAGAAGGTCACGGTCCAGCCGGACGGTTTCGTCAGTCTGAAAGACGTCGGGGACATTCATGTCGAAGGAGACACTCTTCCGCAGCTTCGGAAAACACTCTACACGGATTACTCGAAGACCCTGCGGAAGCCTGAGATTTCCGTGACGCTGAAGAAGTTCGAAAAGCCGTTTTTCGTGGCCCTCGGACAGGTGACGCACCCGGGCAAGTACGACCTACGCGGAGGGATAACTGTCGCCGCGGGAGTCAGCATGGCCGGAGGATTCACGCGAGAGGCGAAGGACTCTCAAGTTCTGTTGTTTCACCGTGTGTCTGAAAACTGGGTATCCGTGACAAAGGTGAACTTGAAGAGGATGTTGAGCGCGAGAAACCTTGCCGAAGACCCGGAACTCCACCCGGGTGACATGATTTACGTTCCGTCCAGCATACTTTCGAAAATTAGTCGGTTCATTCCTTTCCCGACTTTGGGTTACTCGCTCTACCGCACACCGGTTCCCTGAGAGGAGACGCGCCATGGAAAGCCGCGATATTGTCGTCTATGATCCGGTTCGACGCATTCCGGCCAGTCCGCGAGAAGTGCTGCAGATCCTCTTCCGCCATCGCCGGCTCATACTGGTTTCGTTCTTTGCCGTTCTGGCAGGGGCGGTAATCACGATTGCTCTTTTCGGAATCAAGTACAGAGCCCACACAACAATTCTCGTAAGAAGCGATAGAAGCGACGAAATGATTTCCGCCGGCCGCGAACAACCGCACCCCCCCGGGAGCGACCTGACGCGCAAACGCCAGATCAATACCGAGGTGGCGCTGCTCAAGAGCCGGGATTTGCTCGAGAAAGTAGTTCGGCAATCGAATCTGTTTCTTCATTCCCACCACTCGTGGGGCCGACGACTAGAGGTCTGGGACACGTCGAACAGCGGGATGGCCAAGGCAGTACGGGCATTGAGGGCCAAGTTGACAGTAGCGCCTATCCCCGACTCCAATCTGATCGGAGTCTCCTACACTTCGCGTAATCCGGAACAGGCTGTCACCATACTGAGAAATTTGGATAAGTATTACATCGCCAAACACATCGCCGTGAACCGTCCTCCTGATGTGGTTCACTTTTTTGCGCAGCAGACCAAGCATTACCAAGGAAAGCTCGTCGATGCGGAGAAGCGGCTGGCACGTTTCGACGTGGCAAAAGACGCCGCGGCGCCCGACTTGGAAAGAAAAATTGTATTGAAAAAGAGAAGCGAGTTCGAAGCCGGACTTCGGAGTGCCCAGGTGCAAATCGCGCAAACCCAACAACTCGACCGTGCACTCGAAGCCGAGCTTTCTGACACGCCGCCTCGACTGTCCACGCAGCAAACGCTCTCCGAGAATGGCCAGTTGTTGGCGGATTTGAAATCGACGTTGCAAAACCTGGAAGACCAACGCACGGTGTTGTTGGCCAATTATCAGCCGACTTATCGTCCGGTCCGCAACGTCGAAAAACAGATCGCGCAAGTCAAAGCAGCGATTACCAAGGCGGAAAGCAGGCCGCTGGAGCGGAAAACCACCGACCGGAACCCAACCTACGAAATGCTGCAATCCGAACTGGCAAAGAGCCGAGCTAGCCTATTTGGTTTGCGCCAGAGGGTTGCCGCCATCGCCCCGGTTGTGCAAACATACGAAAAAGCCGCGCTGGTTTCCGACGTCCAAGACATTCAGCGGAAGAATCTCGTCCGGTCAGTCACGGTCGATCAGCAAAACTACCTCTTGTATCTGAAGAAGCTGGAACAGGCCAGGATTTCGCAAGCCCTGGATAAACAGCAGATCCTGAATGTGGCCGTGGCGGAGGCGCCAACCGTCCCCGCGCTTCCTACGACGTCACCGATATTACTGTTGGCCGCCAGCATCATTCTGGCAGGGATTCTAAGCGTGGGTGTTGCCTTCCTGGCGGACTATTTCGACTCCACTTTCCGGACACCCGATGAGGTTGCCAGGTATCTGGAACTTCCGGTCTTGGCGGCCCTCCCGATGACCGGCGGTCCGGCGCGGTTCGCACTACAGGCAGATGGTGACAGCTATCCATTCGTGTCGTCCGAATCGGGCCACGGCCGAAGCCGATTGCTCTTCTGGCGCCAGCGAAACGGAGATTAGGAGCTGCCCGTGTTTCTTTCGTACTACGGATTGGCGGAACAACCTTTCGGCGTAACGCCGGACGCCCGATTTCTGTACATGAGCGCTTCGCACCGGGAAGCGCTCGCGTCACTGCAGTATGGAATCGAGACGGGGCGTGGTTTCCTCGCCCTTATCGCCAGTCCTGGCATGGGAAAGACAACCCTACTGTTCCAGCTCATGGAACACCTGCAGAGCTCTGCCCGCACCGTATTTCTGTTCCAGAGCCAAGGCACTACCACCGAACTACTGACCAATGTTCTTGCCGATTTGGGACTCGAGCCCGTCGGCGGAGACCTGAGCGCGCTGCAAAGCCAGTTGAACGAAGTCCTCGTTCGCGAGGCCCAACAGGGGAGGCGTTTCGTTCTGGTCATCGACGAGGCTCAAAACCTGAATGACGAGGTCCTCGAATCTGTGCGAATGCTCTCCAATTTCGAGACCCAGAGCAGCAAGCTCATGCAGATTGTGCTGGCCGGCCAACCGCCGCTGGCAGACCGATTGGCGCGGAACCATATGACACAGCTTCGACAGCGCATGTCGGTGATTTGCCGCGTGGATCCGTTGAGCCCTGAAGATGGCGTCCGCTACATCGAAAATCGGCTGCGGATCGCGGGATATAAGGGAGGCCCGCTGTTCACGCCGGATGCCCTGCGCATGATCCTTGAGCGAAGCGCGGGTATCCCCCGGAACATCAACAACATTTGCTTTCACACTCTGTCCCTCGGCTGTGCATTGAAGCAGAAAAAGATCGATCTGCCGATTGTGCGGGAAGTACTCGCCGACCTCGAACTCGAACTCCTCGGAACCGGGCGGAAACAAAGCAGCGAGCCGCGTGAATATTCGTCCCCGGCGGGCAATACTCGCGAAGTACCCTCGGACGACGAGACAGGCCGGCGAGCCCCAGCTTATCAGGATTCCTATCGCTGGAACGACGCAGCTTTCGCACTCCTCGCGAAAGATTCCGTCCGACATGGTAGGGGCACGCATAGCCCGGAACGGACTTTTGTCCTTTTGTTGCTGCTCCTACTTGCAATAGCAATCGCGTGGAGCCTGACTAGGGGGAATTTCGCGGCTGTTATGCAGGCATCCCGCAATGACGCACATCGGTTGCTCCAGTTTGCCGCCAACCACGTATCGGGCGTGGGAGCCGTGGCAGAGAATCACAGCGCGCCCCCGGAGAAGGATCCTGCCGCTGCCGCTGGAAAGAATCCGACACCGGCGTCGGATGCCCCGCGTGACTCCGACTCGGGAATCGCCAGCTTAAAAACGCAGAGACTCGACTCGGCCGCTGACGACCCCGGGTCTGCTTCTGCCGGTCAAGACATTCAGAGTTCTGCGGGTTCGGCCCTTGCGGCGCTCACCCATGCGGGCGCTCTGTCAGGGAGCCTTTTCTCGCACCGCAGTTCTCGACTTACCGTGCACCAAGCAGTCGTTTCACCTGATCATTCCCATACACGGGCGAGCCATCCTTCTGGACTCAACTCGCCCCAAGTCACGGCCAAGCGTGAACTGGGCGAGCTGTTCATCGAATCGAATATTCACGACGCCAGGGTGTATATCAATGGCAAAAGTGAACCGAGCTGGCTAACGCCGCATAGTTTCCTGCTACCAGTGGGCACCTATTGGGTTTCAGTTCGGAAAGACGGCCGTTCTCCCTGGTCTCAGACCGTGTATGTGGGCAAGGGCAGGACCAAATGGTCTTTCGCCAATCTAGGCCGCCCCAGCGCTGTGGTGGAAATTGAGACACAGCCACCGGGGGTGCCGGTGTTCATTGATGGCGAAGACTACGGACCGAGTCCCGTCGAAGGCACCCTTCCGGCCGGGGAACATACGTATAAAGCCATTCCGCGAAACGGTGGCCAACCCTACGTCGGCACGTTCTTCCTAAAGCCCAACGGTATATTGAGAGTCACTGTGAAATGGCCGACCGCGATGAGAGGGCCGAATGAGGGAGAACAGATAGATCGTTTGCACGGCCGGCAGGATCCAGGTGCGCAAAGAGGGGGAGCCCTTGAGTAGAAATTTTGAACTGCTTCAACAGATGTCGGTCGACAGGACCCGGGTGTGGGAAGCCGAGCCGATCATTCCAACGAAGAAACGGCTGAAGCCTGATCCTCGCGCATTGTCGCACGAAGAGTTGATCAAGCTCATCCAGCGGGCCTTTCTCCTGTCAGAACCGGAAGGACAACGAGTCGTGGTCTTTACTGGCGGGCAAAAAGGCAGTGGTTGCAGTTCGATACTTGTAGGCGTTGGCCAGATTTTAGCCGCCCAAACAGATCGGGGAGTCTGCTTGGTAGATGCCAACGTGGAGAATCCTGCTCTCCATCTCTGTTTCGGGGTGGAGAATCTCAACGGATTGACCAGCGCTCTTGCAGAAGATAGGCCTTTGAGCAACTACCTCCAGAGGCTTCGCGGAGGGAATCTTTGGCTGCTGCCGTGCGGATCGAATATCTCACGGCTTCATGCCACACTTACTGCGGAAAAGTTTCAACTGCGCTTGGCGGAACTGCGTCGCGAATTTGCCTATGTGCTGGTGGATGCGCCCCCGGTTGATGGACGCGCGGACGCAGTGATATTGGGCAGGCTCGCTGACGGCGTCGTCTTGGTGCTTGAGGCAAATGTAACACGGAGAGAAGTCGCTCGAATTGCCAAGGAGACTTTTGAGGCTGCGCAGGTGCGTCTGTTGGGAGCCGTACTCAACAAGCGCACGTTCCCGGTTCCCGCCTGGATCTACAACAGGCTTTAGAGCGGCGGGAGTGCCACAAAATCGAAGTTTTGTCCGTTTAAGAACCCTGTATGGGACTCACAAGGCGGAGCTATGTCCCTTAATGTATCAATGGTCGAACTTCAAACGACGGCGCCACCGGTCTGCGCTTCCCAGGACGCACCGGCTTGGTATGCCATCCGGACTCGCTCGCGTCATGAGAAACGGGTTGCGGCGCTACTTCGGGAGAAACGGATCACGACATTTCTGCCGCTCGTGAAGGAAGTTCACCGCTGGAGCGATCGCCGCAAACTTATCGAACAACCCCTTTTCCGCGGTTATGTGTTCGTGCACATCAGGAATACGGCAGAACGCACTCTTTCCGTCCTCCGCACTCCTGGTGTGGCGGGTTTTGTCGGAGTCCAGGGGACTGCGACACCGATTCCGGACCAGGAGATTTACAACATTCGCACTCTTCTTTCTGGCAACCTGCCCTTTAGCGTGTTTCCTTTCCTACACGCCGGGCAACGGGTCAGGATCCGCGGCGGTTGTTTGCATGGCGTGGAGGGACGCCTGGTGGAAGTGAATTCCAATCGCAGCGTGGTCGTATCCGTGGAACTGATCCGGAAATCGGTGGTCATCCGTGTCTCCGGTTTCGATCTGGAGATCATATGACCGCTCAAGATTGCGGCCGGGTTCAACCTCGAATGCCGAAACCTGTTGCGCTTTTTTCTCGCAACGAGAGGAGGACCGGAGAATCGAATTGCCGCGATGCTACCGGCCACAAACACTCTTTCCTGAAAATTACCAGCTGACTCGAGACCGATTCAACCAACATGTGGTGCCCTCAAGACAGCTCGAAAACGGCGTTGCCGTCGGAAAGGATCACACCATGCCAATTACACGCCGCCGCATTCTGCTGACGTTATTTAAGTTGCTCGATCTGGCGATCATGGTGGCCAGCTTCGGGCTTGCGACCATTCCGATACTGTATCAATCACATGCTGTGTCATTGTCTGAGTTCTTCTCGCTGCGAGTAACGATTCAGAATTTCATCATTTTCCTGGGTTTCGTCCTGGCCTGGCACCTTCTTTTCGTGGCGCTTGGCCTCTACCAGTCGCGCCGCTTGGTGGCCGCGCGCTCCGAGATCCTCGATATCCTCAAGGGAACATCATTGGGAACGGCCGTTATCGCCATAGCGGCCGTTTTGTTCCAGATTCGCATGGCGAACGCGACGTTTCTCGCGGCTTTCTGGATGATTAGCAGTACGGGCGAGGTAGCGAGCAGGCTGGCCCTGAGATACGTCCTGAGGCGGATCCGGGAGAAGGGACATAATCTCCGACACCTTTTGATTGTCGGCACCGGCCCCCATGCCATGGATTTCGCACGGAAGGCTACAGGCCGGCCTGAACTCGGCTATCAGCTCGTTGGCTTCTCTGATGACAGGAGGGCGGAGAACAATGAGTTCCGCGAAAGCGGATATAACGTGGTTTGCGACTTGACGCATTTTGTCGAGTTCATTCGTAAGAACGTGGTCGACGAGGTTGTCATTGCCCTGCCGATTACTTCACGTTACTTCCAGGTGTCGCGAATCGCCGAACTGTGCCAGGAGCAGGGGATCGTTGTGAGGTTTCTAAAAAGTGCCCTCGACTTGAGAATGGCCGGTTTCTCGGAAGAGGACTTCGAGGCCGACTCGTTGGTGACACTTTACGGTGGGCCGCTAGGAGGTTGGCCGGTACTTGCCAAGCGGGTGCTTGATTTCACGATAGCGCTCGTTGTGTTGATCCTTCTTTCCCCTGTATTCCTTCTGACGTCCCTGCTGATCAGGTTGAGCTCACCAGGGCCGGTGTTGTTCACCCAGGAAAGGCTTGGACTGAACAAGCGCCGCTTTCGAATCTATAAGTTTCGCACGATGGTTCCAGACGCCGAAAAGCGTCTGGCCGAAGTGGGTCACATGAATGAGGTCAGTGGTCCGGTTTTCAAGATCAAAAACGATCCCCGATTAACTCCCGTGGGTAAGATATTGCGCAAGAGCAGCATTGATGAGTTACCTCAGCTCTTGAACGTTCTCAAAGGTGACATGAGTCTCGTAGGCCCACGGCCGCTGCCGGTTCGCGATTACGAGGGCTTTGACCAGGACTGGCATCGTCGGCGATTTAGTGTGCGTCCAGGGATCACCTGTCTGTGGCAGATCAGTGGGAGGAGCGCCATCTCGTTCGACCGGTGGATGGAACTCGATATGCAATATATCGACCAGTGGTCGTTGTGGCTGGACTTCAAAATCCTCGTAGGAACGATTCCCGCCGTCCTCAAAGGGAGCGGTGCCGCCTGATTGCGTGCAACCGCTTATCCTTCCGTGCTTCTTTCACAAAAGGTAAGCGGAAACAAAGGATGTTCATAATGTGTGCCGAAAATACAACACGTGGGCATACCGGCGATCATAAGTCGGCACGCCAACGCCTGGTTGATGCACATTTCCAGGCAGGAGCGAGTTCATGGCGGGACGTTTATCTCCGGAACGACCTGAGCGGCCAAATCCATCGGCAGCGACAATCAGCGGCTCTTGCCTTGGTGGACAATCTCCGATTGCCTCCACGTGCTCGCGTCTTGGAAGCGGGCTGCGGTACTGGCCGAATCGCCGTCGCATTGGCCAAGCGAAGTTTCCTGGTGACCGCGATTGATACCGTGACGCATATGCTTGCGATGACTCGTCAGGCGGCAATCGAGGCAGGTGTGAATGGCCGGATCAGACTGATTCAGAGCGACGTTCACAATACGGGCTTCTCCGCCGAGCAGTTCGATCTGGCATTGGCAATTGGCGTGGTCCCCTGGTCGGAACATCCGGAAAGAGCTATCCGCGAACTCGTCCGTGTGGTGAGGCCCGGCCGCTACGTCGTATTGAGCGCGGATAATCTGTGGTGCCTCCCTCACATCCTGGACCCTTTTTGCTTTCCTGCGATGCGGCCGATTCGGTGGAAGATGTCGGGGGCACTGGAGCGATTGATGATCCGGTCTACTCGCCCGCTGCGATATCGCTACCATTCCGTACGCGAGTTCGACGCAATCTTATCCCACGCAGGCCTTGAAAAAATCGAGGGCGTTACCGTGGGATTTGGCCCCTTCAGCCTCTTCAACCGGAAGCTGTTGTCCAGTTCTGCCGAGCTCAGGGTTAACGGAAAACTCCAGGCACTCGCTGACCGGGGATTCCCACTGATCCGCTCGGCCGGAGTCGAATACGTGGTCTCGAGCAGGAAGGCAACTCGCCTGATACAAAAGGAGGACTGATCGATGAATAAAGCAGAGGAAACGTTGGTTCGGCCCGAGTCCCACACCGCCAGCTATTTGAAGATGATTGGAGTGCCGACTTTGGCGCCCCTGACGAGTCCGTTTGACCCGGGGTACGATCCCCTAACGTTGGCAAGCCATCTCGAACAAAGTTCGCATCTCTTCTCCATCCTGAAGATCTCGATGGCGTGCTGGATGGTCGCCAAAGAGAGCGCGACCAGGATGAAAGTTGCAGCGGCGAAGCAACATCGCGTTCAGACAGTTACAGGCGGAGGTCCTTTTGAAGTGGCTGTGGCGCAGGGCACGCTTCCCGAGTATTTGGACCTTTGCGCGTCAATCGGTTTCGACCGAATCGAATGCGGCGAAGGTTTCACCGAGATGAACTTGAACCCGGCACAGGTCATCAAGATGGCGTGGGAAAGAGGGCTGGAAGTGCAGTTTGAGCTCGGCAAAAAGCACTCGGGACCTTTCAGTAAGGAAGGCGTAGCCGAACTCATCGCACAGGGCATGCGATGGCTGGGCAGCGGGGCGCGGCAACTCGTGATCGAGGCGCGTGAAAGCGCGCGTGACGTCGGACTTTTTGACACGACGGGAACCTTCAATCCCCGCTTTGCGGACTCCTTCGCCAAGGCCTTTGGGCTGGATCTCGTCATGTTCGAGGCCCCAACGAAACAGAGCCAGTTCGCGCTGCTCAATCACTTCGGCCGCGAGGTTCATCTGTGCAATGTGCGCCTCGAAGAGGTTTTGCGCGTGGAGATTTATCGTCGTGGACTGCATTCCGATGCTTTCGGCATCAGTAAGCTCCGGCCCGTGAGGCAAGGCTAATCCCCGAATCAACCTGAGGGAAGCAATACCATGCAAAGAACAGTCGTGATTGACTGCTTTCCAGAAAGCGCTCGGGCCTATGCGCACGGCTACGTGGTGGTCGCGGTGGACGTTATTCGGGCAACCACTTCGGCCATCTCCGTGGCAGCGACGGGCGGGCGCTGTTTTCCCGTGGCTACGGTCGAGGCGGCGCTTCAGTTGAAGGCAAAATTGAAGAACCCGCTTCTGGCTGGCGAACGCGCCGGGGAAATCGCTCCCGGGTTTGACATGAACAACAGTCCCGCGGAACTGGCCGCGCGCCGCGACGTGTCGCGCCCGGTCATCTTGCTCTCTTCTTCGGGGACGAAACTGCTCCACGAGGCCAGCCGTTGCGACACGCTTTATCTCGCCTGTTTGCGCAATTGGCGCTACCTGGCCACACACCTCGCCGGCAGACATGAGCGCGTCGCGCTCATTGGAGCTGGAACACGCGGTGATTTCCGCGAGGAAGACCAAATCTGCTGTGCGTGGATAGCCAGAAAACTCCTGGCCGCAGGCTACGAGCCGGAGAACCGGGAAACCGTGGGACTGGTGGCTCGCTGGGCTTTGGAAGACCCGGCAGCGATCCTCGTCAGCAAAAGCGTAGACTTTCTGAGGCGAACAGGCCAACTCAAGGATCTCGACTTCATCCTGTCGCACATTAACGATCTTCCGATGGTGTTCGTACAGGAAGCAGGCGAAGTCTTTGCCGTTGCCTCCTCTGAATCCATCCCAACGCCTGGGCTGGGAATCCCCTTGACGCCAGGCACGCGGCGGATTTGGCCATGCTGAAGATTTCCGATACCTCAACACCAGTCCTCGTACTCCGAGCCGAGAGCCACGGTGGTTTGAATATCCTGCGAAGTCTCGGCAGGCTTGGTGTCCCGATATACATTCTGGACGGCAATCCCTGGGCCCCGTCATTTGCTTCCCGATATTGCCGGCGGCACTTCCTCTGGGACATCGAAAGCAAACCCGCCGAAGAGTCGCTTGCATACTTGATCGAAATCTCGCGAATCATCGGAAGGCCGGCAATCCTGATTCCCACCACCGACTACGCCTCGATGTTCGTTGCTGAATATGGGCCAACGCTCAAATATTGGTATCTCTTTCCCGAACAACAAAGTGAACTCGTGTTCGTTCTTTGCAGCAAGAAAGGGATGTACGGCCTCGCGCGGCAACACGGCATTCCTACGCCGGGAGCCAGTTTCCCGACATCCCGCGACGATGTCTTAAGGTTCCTTCGCTCGGCTCGCTTTCCCGTGATGCTGAAGGGGATTGACGGGCAACGCCTGTGGAACAGAACGCGGAAGAAAATGGTCATCACTCACACTCCTGCCGAGCTCCTGGAGAAGTACGACGCCTTCGAGGACCCGGAGAATCCGAATCTGATGCTGCAGGAGTACATCCCCGGCGGTGAAGATTCGGTGTGGATGTTCAACGGCTATTTCGACGAGGCGTCGAATTGCCTCGTCGGCTTCACAGGAAAGAAAATCCGGCAATGCCCGGTACATGTCGGATGCACGAGCCTCGGCGTGTGTCTTCCCAATTCCCAGGTAGAGAGCGTCACGAAGACGTTCATGAAAGCGATCGATTATCGGGGCATTCTCGATATCGGCTATCGCTACGACGCGCGCGACCATCAATACAAGGTCCTCGATGTAAACCCGAGGATCGGCGCTACGTTCCGTTTGTTCGTCGACGAGAATGGAATGGACGTGGCTCGTGCCTTGTATCTCCATTTGACCGGGCAACCAGTGTCCGTGTCTCGTCCGGTATACGGGCGAAAGTGGATCGTGGAGGATCTGGACTTTGTTTCGAGCCTGCGCTATCACCGCGAAGGGCAATTGACGCTGGTCCAGTGGCTGCGCTCACTCCGGGGAATCGACGAAGCAGCATTCTTCGCGTCGGACGACTTGTTGCCGCTCGTGCCGATGTGCCTGAGGCGTGCCGGCGAGCTGTTTCGACGAATCGGGCAAAAGCTGGCAATTGTTGCGCCGACGACTCCCAGGCCATTTCCGAGTGGAAGTGAACCTGTCGGAGCGGCACGTCTCGAAGAATCCTGCCTTTGCTCCGCAGGAGTTCCGCAAGTTCACCTCGAAAACAAGCAGACACAGCTTTCACGACACATCTGATCGTCAGAATTCAATTCTGAAACATAGGAACTCTCGAGCTGCAGAACGAGGACAACGCCCTATTGTTTCTTTTCGTCAAGCTGGTCCTGAATTTCCTCACTTCGGAATGGCAAATAGTGGCATGAACGCTTCTACATTATTCGATCCCGCCACCAGCGGACCGGAAACGGGTCGGCCGACAGTCAGGCTTAGAAAGGCCATGCAGTCCGCTACACGAAGATGGTCTGGGAAAGCCATCTATGCTCTTTTGGATCAAGGGCTGATTTCCGGGGCCGGGTTTGTGATGACAATACTGCTAGCCCGCACCTTGCTGCCCCGGGATTACGGAACGTTTGCGATAGCGTATCAGGTGTTCCTGTTCCTCACCATTTTGTATGGTGCTTTTATCCTTGAGCCTTTGGTTGTTTTCGGATCCTCCAATTACCGCGACAGGCTGAGGAGATATGTCGGCGCACTTTTGCGGATCCATTCGCTCGTCGGAATGGCGGTGGTGTGCCTGGTTGGAGCCGCCGCGTGGATATTCTTTCAATTCGCTCGAGGTCAAAGTCTTGCCTATGCGTTGCTTGCGGTGTCCGTTGCCGCGCCCTGCGTTCTCCTTTTCTGGCTGGCGCGCCGCGCCTTCTACGTGGAGATTCGTCCCCGAGAGGCAGTATTCGGCGCTGCCGTGTACTTCGCCGTGGTTATCGGTGGACTGCTCGTTGTTTACAGATTCGGAAGAGTTACCCCGGCGAAAGCCTTTCTGCTGATGGCCGCCGGTGGCGTGGCAACCGCCGTGACGATGTTCCTGCGCTTGCGAACGAGTCTCGTGCCTGGAGCTGGAGGTCCGGCTTTGTCCGAGGTGCTCCGAAAGCATTGGGGATATGGCCGTTGGGCAGCCGGCAGCGCGGTGACGATCTGGTTTTCCGGAGCGCTATATTACCCGCTCCTCGGAAGCCTGCGCGGCTTGGCGAAGGCGGGAGAACTGAAAGCCCTGATGAATTTCGCATCGCCTGTTTCGCAAGTGTTCGTCGCACTGTCGTTGCTTTCTCTGCCGTATGCGGCACGGGTTCACCATCGGGACGGCCCTGCCGGCGCGCGCCGTCTGGTCTGGAAGCTCACCGCACTCTATGGAGGCGGTGCGATTCTCTACTGGGTAACCGTAGTCGCCTGGCGCGGGCAGCTTGTGCGGCTCCTTTATGCAGGACGATATGCAGATGTTGCCTACCTGATGCCCTGGGTTGCGGTGGGTTCGATTCTGCGTCTTTCGGCAACCGCCCAAGCCGTCACTCTGAGAGCGATGCAAGCGCCTGCACTGGTTTTTGTTGCCTACTCCGGGTCCTGCCTGGCGGCGCTGTTGGTTGGTGTGCCCTGCGCCTGGGCGTTCGGGCTGCGTGGTGCCGTAATCGCATTTGCTCTTTCAAACGGTGTTGCCCTGGTCGTTGCTCTGATCATGGTTCATCGCGGATTTCCTATAACGAGAATCTTTGCCCACTTCCAAAGCATGGTGTCGCGGCCAATCCCTTGAAAGTTCTACTGATCGGCCACGCATGCAGTCCAAGGCGCGGCACCGAACACGCCGTCACCTGGAACTGGGCATGGCATCTGGCCCAAGAAAATCAAGTGTGGGTGCTCACCCATCCGCAGGAACGGCCCGCGATCGAAAGATATTTGGAGGAGCATTCTGCGAGGAACCTACATTTCGTTTGGGTGACAGTTCCCAAGTGGTGCGATCCCTGGGATCCTCTGAGCGGAGACCGTTGGATACGACTGCACTACCTGCTGTGGCAGCACGCCGCTCTTCGCCAAGCAATGCGCCTGCACGAAACTATTTATTTCGACGTCGCTCATCACGTGAGTTGGGGAACCGTCAGCGAACCGCCTCTGGTTTCGCGCTTGCCGGTTCCCTTTGTCTGGGGCCCGGTAGGCGGCGGACAGGTCGCTCCGTCTGCTTTCAGAAAGTATCTAGGACCTGCGTGGATGATGGAGTCCGCGCGAACGATTCGAGTACGGCTGGCACCTTACCGGCCGGCGCTTCGACAGGCGATAGGCAGATCGGCTCTCGTCCTCGCCACGAATCGAGAAACCGCAGGCGTTTTGCAGCGAGCCGGAGCGCACGATGTGCCTTTGTTTCTCGATTCCGGACTCCACGACGATTTCCTCGCTCCGAAACCGGTGCTACGCCAATCGGCGACCGAGCCTTTACTTCTCTGGGTAGGCCAACTCGAGCCCCTCAAGTGCCTGCCACTGGCGCTCGAAGCGCTCGCGCAGATTAGAACTTACTCGTTTCACCTGCTCGTTGCCGGCAAGGGTTCCATGCGAAAAGAGTGGCAGGACTTGGTTGACCGGCTGGGGCTGCGTAGCCGGGTGACCTTCCTCGGACAGATCCCTCACTGCAAGATGCCGGGGCTCTACCGCTCTGCGGACGTCTTCGTGTTCACCAGCTTGCGTGATTCGTTTGGCTCTCAGGTGCTCGAGGCGATGGGTGCCGGATTGCCGATCGTGGCGTTGGATCATCAGGGAGTCGGTAGCTTTATGCCGGCCGACGCGGGAATTCGAGTTCCTGTATCCAGTCCAGGCGAAACGGTCCAGGCGCTCGCCGGCGCCCTCCGGCGGCTACTGGCTTCGGCAGGGCTAAGGAATCGGATGGGCCGCGTCTCGTGGGAATTTGCCAGGAACCAAACCTGGGCACAGCGAGTTGCGGTGATGCGTCAGCTCTACGAGGAGATTGTCGGCGGCCGGCACCCGCTCCAACTCCGCACCCGTGAAGAGGTGAAGACGGTGGTGCCGCCTTCCCAGGTGTCGGGTCAGCCCGCCTTGCGCCGATAGGCGGTTTTTGCAAATGAGGTCGCGGTTGTTGTCGAACCGGAATCAGCAACGAAACGGTGCGAATCCACGTACCGTCGGGCGCGGTGGGTTTCACTTTCAATCCTTCGGGCACATCCACAATCGTGGCGGGACCCGTCATCAAGGGTTGCTCCTTCATGGCTGAATCGAGTGCCGTGGGCGGCATCCACACCTTGCGTACCAACAACTTCACGATCAAACGGGTAAACGCCAATGGCTTTACCGGCACTGGTCACTCCGCCCTGTACGTCGATGGCAGCGACGACATCGATTCATACGGTGTGGTAATGAGCAGCATCTTCACGAATTCCAACATTGGCATCGAATTGCGTCGGGCATCGGGTACGCCTTGATAGCGCACAGCCTGAACGGCAACACCTTTGGGAGTCCGCTGCGCGGATCGATTGGCATCTACCAGAGAGGTTCGGCCGGCGACTCCACAATGGCCTGGGGCGACATCATCGACGGTTTAGATACCTTGGTCAAGATGGATCGTTGCGACAACGACATGCTGATGGGTGATCGCTTCGAGGGATTCATCACTCCAGCCATGCAGCTCGATCCCGCAAGTGGGTTCTGCAGTGGCGTGCAAATTCTCGGAGGCTCCATCAGTAATTCAATCCTCGGTGGGGGGCCGAGTATCCTGGCGGGACCGGAGTGTACAAGACCCTCATTGTCATTTCCGGCTTCGAGGGCGTCAGGACCACAATTCCCAACTCCGGCTCCGGCACCTACATCCTCGGTAACTGAATACTCTTTCTATTGGTGTCAGGGCGCTAAGGATGACCTCCAGGCGTGCATCTGCAGTCCATAACAAATTGGAACTCAACGGAAGCGTCGGCTCCAGTCATCGCTTGCTGGGCTGTGTTGGACCGGCGATCGGCTTAGGCAGCCGAGCGCGGCACGGCTCCTCATCCGAGGCAGTTTGAATTCCTGGGAGCCTCTGATCAACACACGGGCAAATCCGTCAATAACTTCACGAGGGAGAACTCATGAATATAAAGGCAAACGTGGACACTCAGGGATTTGCAAAACAAACTACCCAATCGGAAGGTGTGATTGTGCCTCATGGCGGCCGGCTAACGGAGCTGCTGGCAGGCACTGAGCGGAGCAGACAACTCCTTGCAGGTTCACGGAATTGGATTTCTTGGGATTTGACCGAACGGCAGCTCTGCGATTTGGAACTCCTACTGAACGGGGGTTTTTCTCCGCTTGAGGGATTTATGGTGCGCGCGGATTATGAGTCTGTTTGTGCTTCCATGCGCCTGACGAACGGGATCCTTTGGCCCATGCCGGTAACTCTCGACGTAACCGAGCAAATCGCACGCAAGTTACGTGCTGGCGACATGATGGCGCTCCGGGATCCGGAAGGAGTCATGCTGGCCGCGCTCCATGTGGATGATCTTTGGGAGCCCGACCGGCTGGAGGAAGCGCAAGCAGTATTCGGAACCGCGTCAAAGGATCACCCCGGAGTTGCGCGCCTGCTGGATCGAACCAATTCATGGTACGTCGGAGGGAGGCTGGAGGGCTTGCAGCTACCGGCTCACTACGACTTTCAGTCTCTGCGACAAACTCCACTGGAATTGCGCGCGCGATTTACACGGCTGGGCTGGACGCGAGTTGTCGCCTTCCAGACTCGCAATCCCATGCATCGGGCGCATTTCGAGCTGACTCTGCGAGCGGCGAGGGACACCTGCAGCAAGCTGCTGATTCACCCGTCGGTCGGCATGACCAAGCCTGGTGATGTGGACCACTACACGCGTGTGCGCTGCTACCGGGCGCTCCTGCGGAATTATCCGAGACGCACTGCCTTGCTCTCGCTGTTGCCACTGGCGATGCGCATGGGCGGGCCGCGAGAAGCTGTTTGGCACGCGATTATTCGCAAGAACTATGGCTGCAGTCACCTGATCGTCGGTCGTGATCACGCCGGGCCGGGATTGTCCTCCAGCGGAAAACCTTTCTATGGTCCTTACGAAGCTCAGGAACTTCTCGCAAAGCACCAAGAGGAGTTGGGCGTGCTGATGGTTCCGTTTCGGATGATGGTTTACCTCGCAGATCGCGACGAATACGTCCCAGAAGACGCGATACCAGCTAGAGCGAAGCCACTGACGATCTCCGGAACGCGCCTTCGGCAATTGCTTGCCGAAGGCGGAAGCATTCCGGACTGGTTTACTTTCCCACCCGTTGCTAAGGAGCTTCAACGGACCTACCGGCCCCGGCGGGCCCAGGGGTTCACCGTCTTTTTCACCGGTCTTTCCGGGGCAGGTAAGTCGACGCTGGCAAATGTTGTGCTGGTTCGGTTTCTGGAAATGGGCGGTCGTCCCGCGACCTTGCTGGATGGTGACTTGGTACGGAAACATCTCTCTTCCGAGCTTGGATTTTCCAAGGAACACCGCGACCTGAACATCCGGCGGATCGGCTTTGTGGCGCGCGAAATCACCAAGAACGGTGGCATTGCTCTCTGTGCGCCGATTGCACCCTACGACAACGTTCGCAAAGAGGTGCGAGGAATGATTGAGTCGGTGGGAGGCTTCATCCTCGTGCATGTGGCCACGCCTCTTGAGGTCTGCGAGCAGCGCGACCGCAAGGGGCTTTACGCCAAGGCACGTGCCGGAATCTTGTCGAATTTTACCGGCATCTCCGATCCCTACGAGGCGCCGGCAGACGCGGAAATTGTTGTCGATACAACGCAAATGAGTCCGGAGGACGCCGTGCAGCAGATCTTTGAATATCTGGAGAACGCGGGCTACGTGCGTCCCTCCGGGCCGGTCGGCAATCACCGGCGTTTCCCCAGGAATGGCCATATCCGGACGCCTGGACAGGAGCCGGCCATCCTTCAGAAGGCTTCGCGCAAGCGTAGGACAACGGTACCGGTGTGAACGGGAATCGGCGAATTCCTCGTGTGCGGTGGGAGGCAGGCAAAAATGAAACGTACACAAGAGCACGATATGAGCTACGCATGCAACGCGGCGTGGGACTTTCGACGGGGTGATCTTCGCAGGATTGAAGGTGCACTGCAAGCAGCCTCCGACCTTTGCAAGAATTTCATCTGCGACATGGTTCAGGCGGAGAGCAAGGCCGGCGGTGAACTGGTGACAGTGGTCGACCGCGCAGTCGATGAACTCCTGCGGGAAATGCTGCCACGCGACGGGGAGGGCTGGCTCTCGGAAGAGACGCCTGATGACTGGTGCCGCTTGGCCAGTCGCCGCGTCTGGGTCGTGGATCCGCTGGACGGCACCAAGGAGTTCTTGAGGGGCATCCCCGAGTGGTGCGTTTCTGTTGCGCTGGTGGAAGACGAAGAAGCCGTCGCTGGAGGAATCTGCAACCCGGCGACAGGGGAAATGTTCATTGGTTCGCGAGAAATCGGAATCCGCTACTGGCCACGGAACCACCAAAGCCTTGGTTCCTCCTTGCGAGGGAAACCGGTTGTTCTGGCGAGTCGCAGTGAAGTCGCACGCGGAGAATGGGACTGGCTGAAAGAAGCGCCTCTCGAGGTACGCACGGTCGGCTCAATCGCTTACAAGCTGGCGCTGGTTGCCGTGGGCCGGGCCGAGGCAACTTGGACGTTTGTGCCCAAGAACGAGTGGGACATCGCCGCTGGTGTCGCATTGGTCGAGGCGGGCGGAGGCACAGTAAAAGGCCTGGACGGCCAGTCAATGACCTTCAACCAGTTGGAAACCGGCCGCGACGGCCTCATAGCATTTTCGGCCGATGGACAAAACCATCTCTCGCGAGCTCTCGGGAGTTGGCTTTCGGGCAGGAGCTGACCGTACTTTCCTGTTGAGGAATTACATGCCTCGGGTTCCGACGAGGAGAGTTCGCCTAAAGACCGAGGAGGATCAGTTCGATGTCAACTTATAAGAGCAAACTTCTCTACATCGCCGGTTGGGATAGAAGCGGCAGCACGATTCTCGACCAAATATTAGGACAACTGGAAGGTTTTTTTACCGTCGGCGAGCTTGCGGCTATCTGGGACCGAGGCCCCGATTGCCTTTGCGGTTGTGGCAGTATCCTCAAGAATTGTGGCATTTGGAATCGGATTTTCACTGAGGCTTTCGGCGTGGGCCCTGACCGCTTTGATTTCCATGCTGCCCGCCGTGATCGGCCTTGCTGGGCGCGATTTCGCCATCTCTGGCTTCTGGCAAACCCGCCGCTCCGGCGGCTCTTCCAGCGATCGCTCGAACCTCATTTGGAGTTGACCCAAAAACTGTATCAGGCAGTCAGCCGCGTCACAGGCGCCCGAGTGATCGTTGACTCCTCGAAACGGCCAACCCACGCCTATCTCCTGCAGCTCTCCGGTATCGGCGTTCCTTATATCGTGCACCTGGTCCGTGACCCGCGTGGTTGCGCCTATTCTTACCAGATTCGCAAACCGCATCCCGACCCCGGAATTCGCCGGATGCCCACAATGCATCCGGCCAAGAGTTCTCTGCAATGGATCGGGTCCAATCTGGCATTTCGCGTTCTCTGGGGCGATTCCTGCGAGCGATACATGCTCGTACGGTACGAGGATTTCATTACTCAACCCAGAGACACTGTCCGGCGGATCCTTGAATTTGTTGGAGAACCAGCGCATCCGTTGTCCTTTCTGTCGTCAAATTCGGTTTTTCTCCAACCCCTGCACGGCGTATTCGGGAATCCGAGCAGATTCCACACTGGCGAGGTTCAATTGAAGCTCGACGAGCGCTGGAAATCGCAGATGAAGGAGAGGGACAAGTTCGTGGTGACAGCTCTAACCAGTCCTTGGCTTTCGACCTATGGATACCCCCTTCACGCAAATGGGATAGCCCCTACCGGCGTTGAAGTACAGAACGCGGGCAATCAGCAGGACCGCAGGTGCGAGCCTCTTCTGTGACGTGTCACGCCTGCACATAACGTAGCGCTCCGTGCGAGAAAACCGGTGTTGAATCCACGCATTAGGAAACATTTCCACCATAAAGCTTTTCGGCTTGGCGGCAACCGGGTATGAGTTCTCGCTCCTTTCGCATTCCTTGCAAACCGGGCCACGAGCGTGCCGATTCGCCCGCCATGTCGCGCCTCGCTCTCGACGGGCCAAAAGGAATTCGAACGCGCGTCGCCCGCGCTCTTTCCGTGGGAGCATCCGACGTGGCCGTGGATCGTTACGAGTACAGCCCATCCCGGTGGATGTTGCGGTGCACCGGCCAAGTACACGGGAAAAGGTATTTCGCAAAGATATTTCTAGCCGATCCCTACCCCGTTCCGGAGCGTTTCAATGCCCCATGGGAAAAACCTGGGTCTGTGAGCGAAAGAGACAGAACGATTGACGAACAGATTGCCGTGGAGTGGGAAATGACCCTGCGGATGCGCGACCTTCCGGGAAAAGCCTGCGTTCCCGCTCCACTGGGATGTTCGCTATCGGCACGAACGATCGTTTGGGAGGAAGCACCCGGCATGGTGCTGCAGAAGACAGCGAAATGGGTTTGGTGGGCCAGTTCTATGTCGCAAGCCGGAGGCGACGCGTTGCAACAAGCCGGCAAGTGGTTGAGAAATACCCACGACGCCTCGGTTCAGGCGGCGCGGACCATTGAGTTGTCCCCTGTGGTTGAAAGTCTCGAAAAGGAAAGCCTTCGGGAAAGCCATGCTCGACGCAAATATCTTGAAATAGCGGTCAAGGTTTTGAAAAGAACCATTAATGATGCCGGGTCGTCAGTCTTTACTGTACCGGTCGCGTTCACGCATGGCGATTTCTGTTTGTCAAACCTCATCTGGAATCAGGGTGTTAACCGACTCAGCGTGGTCGATTTTGAGTTATCGGGTGTGCGCCCCATTTGGCACGACCTTTTTACCCTGATCGCTCACCTGCGAGCCCAGCTCCTCAACCCCGTAATTCCTAAGGGCGTGATTCAATCGTGGGAAAGATCCTTTTGGGCCGGCTACGGGACCGTTTCGCCTGAAACAGAGATCCTCGTGAACGGCTTCGCGCTCTCATATCTCTTTCAGCATGATCTGCCCCGCCTCTTGACCCGACGGAAACGATTGGGAAGGATTGCGGGCGTCAACGCGTTTCTTTACCGGGTTTTCTTCGAACCCTATGTGATTTCCAGACGTCTCGACCCGATCCAGCAGTCGGCCACACTAAATGGCCGCGATGGCTCGGTTACCCATCGGTCTTTAGTCTGAATGGAATCCATCATGAAATGAAGTGAAGCAATGAGGTCCTCGTCAAAAACCGTTGCCTATCCTGATGTTCCGGCACTGGTGAAATCCCAAAGCGCCGGGTCGTCGTGGTTCATCCTTCCCTTTGTCGTAATAGGCATGATTGCGACCTTGGGAATTCTTGCCATTGCAGCGCATCACGGCGGCGAGGCTGCCCTCTTGGCCGTCGTTGCCGTTCCCGTAGCCCTAGGTATGGTCGGAATCGTCCTCGCAAAGTTGTTCTGCCGCCCACGCAGCCGTGCACGCAGTCAAGCTCGCTGGACCTGGTGGCACACCCTCTGGTTCCTCATTTTTGCCAGTGCGCTCGTTTTCCGGATCCGCAGTGTGAATCAAATCGATACGAATCCCCTCGACGCGTGGGCGCTTTACCGTGTCGGGTTAGAGCTGATCGTGGGAGGGATTCTACTCATCAGGCTCGCCCTGCGCCGCCCGCCGTGGCTTGGCGGGATGTTCCGGGGATTTGTAGGGATGCTGACACTCTTCTCGCTTGTCTGTTTGGCATCAAGCGTATGGTCTGTTTTCCCCGCTTGGACATTCTACAAATCCTGTGAGTATCTCCTCGATCTTGCTTTACTTGCCGCGATTCTGGAAACAGTGTCGTCGCCGGAGACATACGAATCACTGTTCAATTGGACGTGGGCGTTCTATGGCACACTTCTTCTTTCCGCTTGGCTAGACGTTGCCATCTGGCCAAAGCTCGCCTTGTACCCTAGCGGTTTCAAGATTGGCGTACTGGGGGTGAGACTGACGGGGGTTTTGCCGGCGGTGAGCGCCGACGACGTGGGCGTCTACGCGGCCATTCTCGGTCTGGTTGCTCTGTGCCGGTTGCTGCCAATTGACGGGGAACGGCGAGCCCGTGCTTGGTACCTATTGCTGCTGACAGCGAGCATGGTGACGATGGTTCTCTCTCAAACGCGAGCGGCCATCGCCGGATTCCTATTCGGGCTGTTTCTGCTCGTGGTTTTCTCGAAGCGTTTGCGCCTGGGGGCAGCCTCGCTGCTTTTGTTGGTCCCGATGGTCTTGATCACTCCGATCGGTGGTGCGCTGTGGACCTATCTCAAGCGCGGCGAGAACGCTAATCAGATTTCGACTTTGAGCAGTCGCCTCGTCTGGTGGTCGTTCGCCTGGCACAAATTCATGCAACGTCCTCTGCTGGGGTTCGGCGCTTATGCCGCCGGAAGATTTGCGGTTCTGGCGAAGATGGGGATGGGCTATACATCGAGCCTGCATAGTGATTTTCTGGGAGTCATTGTCGGAACAGGAATCTGGGGACTGATCCCATTCCTGGCCGCCCTACTGGGCATCTGGTGGTTCTTGACCCGCTTTCTGCGCCGTTCACGGACGAAGGGACGGGAGCAGCAACTTGCCTACGAAGCCATTACCGTGTTGGGTGTACTTTCGCTCAACTCCCTATTCCTGCCGATGCTCACCTGGCAGGCGTCCCTCTACTTCCTGGTGATCGTCGGATACGCGGAATTCTTGCGGCGTCGACAAGCCGCGGTTTCCGTATTGAACGTTCGTGCCCGGCAAATCCTATACCCGGGGGTGACTCTTCATGACGCAACACCTTGAGGCAATTACCCGGCGCTTGTTCTCTTGGCTGAGAAACGCGTGCCGACCTGAAGCAGGCCTGTGGATTAGTGTCGCTTGCCTCGCGACGTTAGCCAGCCTCCCAGGCGTCCGCCTCTCAGTCGGGGCCTCTCCGGTGCGGGAAGTAGTCGTTCGCCCGGGAGACAACATCGAAGCGTTGGTGGCGGCGCATCCGCCAGGCACTGCGTTCCGGATTACTACCGGCGTCTACAGGCTCCAGTCAATTCGTCCCAAGGATGGCGACTCGTTTATTGGCGAGCCCGGCGCTGTGTTGAGCGGTGCCGTTGTGCTCCATTCTTTTGCTCACCAGGGGCAAGATTGGGTGGCTAAAGTAAATGTTACACGGCAACAGTCGTATCGCGGCAAATGCGGCCCCAAACATCTGGGCTGCATGTTTCCGGAGGATCTCTTTTTCGATAGCGTGCCCCTGCAGCGCGTCACCGCATTATCTGCTGTGAGGGCCGGAAAATGGTACCTGGATTACGCCACAGGGAAGGCATATGTCGGTAGCGACCCAAACGGGCACAAGGTGGAAATGAGCTCCGCGCGTGCAGCCTTTTGGGGTGACTCCAACAACGTAACGATCAAGGGCCTAACCATCAAAATGTATGCTTCCATCGCCGGCAAAGGAGCTATCACCCCTATGGTTGTGCTTTCCGGCTACGGACCCGCTGGGAAGGATTGGGCTGTGAAATCAAACAATATATATCTCAACCATGGTTTGGGCGTGCACGTCACCAACGGCATGATCGTCAGCCACAATAAAATCTACGACAACGGTCAGATGGGCATCGGGGGAGGGGGCAACAACATCCTGATCGAAAACAATGATATTTACGGGAACAATTACGCCGGCTACGCCTATGACTGGGAAGCGGGAGGAGCGAAGATCGGCTATTTCTCCACGCATGTTACGTTTCGAGACAACTATGTGCACGACAACAAAGGGCCTGGGCTACATGGTGATATCGGCGACAATTACTTCGTCTTCGAGGGCAACCATACGGCTCACAATCTCGTCGCGGGAATCCATTACGAAATCAGCTACCATGCTGTGATCCGGAACAATGTGGTTGTGGACGACGGCTATTCGCCGAAAGGGACCAGCCTCTGGTACGGTGCCGGGATTCTCGTCACGAATTCCGCGGATGTGCAAGTATACGGCAACACGGTGGTTGATTGCATGAACGGCATCGCCGGGATGCAAGCCAAGCGGGGAAACAATCCGAAGACCGGCGCGTCCTACGAACTCAGGAACCTTGACGTTCACAACAACGTCATCACCCAAAAATCCGGAATCGCTGCGGGAATCGTGGCGGCCCCGGAATTTGGAAAACGCGTCTTTGAATCCTGGAACAATCGCTTCGCCGATAACATTTATCACCTCGCCGCCGGCCACATAAGGTACTTCGCTTGGTTGGGCGCCGACCTTAATCTTCGGCAGTGGAAGACTGACCGTCGGAAGCCATAACTCCTTCGCATTTCCAGCGCGCCACGACATTCCTCATTTTTGAGCGCCTCGAGAATAACCGATGAATGATGATTCGCCATTGAGTTGTTCGCAAGACGATTTCTCTCTGTCCGTTCTGCCTATGCCGCTTTCACGAATTGTGACCACGAGCTGGGATGATGGTGACGTTACTGACCTTCGCATCGCCGCGCTTCTCCGCGACCGGAAACTGGCCGGTACGTTCTACGTTCCCATCGCGGGACACCACAGATCTGGCGTGATGGGTGCCCGGGAGCTGATCACCTTGCGGACTGCTGGATTTGAAATTGGGGCACATGGGACGTCCCATCTGACCCTGCCCACGTGCAACCGCGAGCAGTTGACGCGGGAAGTGGAGTTTTGCAAGAAACATCTCGAGGATCTGCTTGGCGACCCGGTTCGCATGTTCGCCTATCCGCGCGGCAAATACACCAACATGGTCATTCAGGCGGTGAAACGGGCAGGCTATGCCGGCGCCAGAACTACGCAGATGCTTGTCCAGAACCTTGCCTTCGATCCTTACCGGATGCCAACAACTGTCCACGTATATCCTCATTCCCCCTCCGTTTACGTCCGTAACGCAATTCGCGCCGCCGATTTCGCCGGCGCCTGGAAATACCTCATGCGCTTGCGACACGCGGGCAGTTGGGTCGAGTTGAGCAAGGTGCTTTTCGATCTCACGCTGCGGCGGGGAGGCATCTGGCACCTCTATGGGCATTCATGGGAAGTGGACGAGCTGCAACTCTGGGATGACCTGGAAGAGATCTTGGATTACGTTAGCGGGCGGGCAGACGTGCTGTATCTGCCCAACGCCGCTGCCCTCGACATGCTCCCTTCGCAAAAAAGCCACTTGCCTTGCAACGACGTCTGTCCCTCCGAAAAATGAAAGTTCTGCTCGTTCACAACGAATACCGGGAACCGGGAGGAGAAGACGTGGTCTTCCGCCAGGAAGCGGAGCTTCTCTCGCGCTTCGGGCACACAGTCCTGGTCTACCGGCGGGGCAACAGTGAGATCCGTGTCCAATCCAACCTGGAGCGGGCTTCGCTTGTGAAGCGGCTGATTTGGGCAGAGGACTCCCGAAAGGAGATTTCCGCGATACTTCGGCGAGAACGGCCGGCAATCGTTCACGTGCACAACACGTTCATGCAAATCTCGCCGTGTGTATTCGCTGCAAGCAACGAGGCGGACGTTCCCGTCGTTCAGACACTCCACAATTTCCGGCTGCTGTGCCCCGCAGCTACCTTTTTCCGCCAGGGTCACGTGTGCGAGGAGTGCGCGGAACACGGCCTGTGGCGCGGAGTCGCCCACGGCTGCTACCACGACTCGCATGCCCAAACCGCCTCGGTGGCCCTGATGCTAACGACTCATCGAGTGCTAGGCACCTGGGAAGACAAGATTGACCGCTACATCGCCCCGAGCGAGTTTACCCGGTGGAAATTTGTCGAAGCGAGCTTCCCAGCGGAAAAGATTTCGGTAAAACCCAATTTCGTTTATCCGGATCCCGGGCCAGGTGAGCGGAGCGGCGATTATGCACTCTTTGTCGGCCGCCTGTCCGGCGAGAAGGGTGTCGCCACGCTGCTTCGCGCTTGGGCGCAATTGGGCTGTACGGTTCCACTCGTGATTGCGGGCGACGGTCCTTTGCGCGCAGAGATGGAAGAGGAGTGCGAACGCAACGGCTTGGGTTCCGTGCGATTCCTGGGCCGCGTGCCCCGCCAGACTGCCTTGGAACTGGTGAAAGGCGCGCGGTTTGTAATTGTGCCAAGCCAATGCTACGAGAACTTTCCCATGACGATCGTCGAATCCTTCGCCACGGGAACGCCAGTGATCTGCTCTCAGCTCGGCGCCATGCAGACCATCGTCGAAAATCGCCGTACCGGACTCTTCTTTGAGCCGGGCAATAGCGACGATCTGGCGCAAAAAGTCGCGTGGGCATGGGCACACCCGGGGCCAATGCGGGTCATCGGCGCAGAAGCCCGGCGTGAATACGAACACCGATACACCGCGGAAAAGAATTACGAGATTCTTTCCGACATTTACCAACGGACCATCAGCGAGCGGCTGCAGTAAAACCTTCGCGATGTGATGCACCAATCCTTTGGAAACTCTATCGACGGGCCGGCTTCGCCATGGGTGTTTTGAATAAGATCGAGCCAACGCTGGGCCCACCACGATTCCAGGTACTTGGCGTGCCCGTCGACGGGGTGCAAATCCCGCAAGCTATCGCTCTAATCGAGCAATGGATTCGCGCGCGAGATCGGAGTCGCTTTGTCGCGGTCACGGGAATGCACGGAGTTATGGAGGCGCAGCGTAATCCCGATTTTAAGACGATTCTCAAGGATGCGGACATGGTGGTTGCTGACGGCATGCCGCTTGTCTGGCTCGGTCGCCGCCACGGCATTCCGATGCAACGCCGCGTCTACGGACCGGAGTTGATGGAAACCTTCTGCCGGTACACCGGGCCTCTTTACCGGCACTTTTTTTACGGAGGCGCGGAAAGCGTTCCCGACCTGCTGGCCGGAACACTGAGGCGAAAATATGCCATTCGAATAGCCGGCAGCTACTCGCCGCCGTTTCGCCCACTGACGCCCGAGGAACGGAAGAAAGTAACGCGAAGGATTCAGGCCACTTCCCCAGACGTCCTTTGGGTCGGCCTTTCAACGCCAAAACAGGAACGATGGATGTGGGAACAGCGCGAGGTTTTGGATGTCCCCGTGATGATCGGCGTGGGCGCGGCATTCGACTTCGCCACAGGGAGAGTGAGACAAGCACCGGTCTGGATGAGAGAGCACGGGCTGGAATGCCTTTTCCGGCTGTGGTGCGAGCCGCACAGGCTGTGGCGCAGATACATCATCTACGGGTCCGGATTTGTATGGAATGTCAGTCTTGAACTGCTTCATTTGAAAACATTCACCTAGCATACGGAGGAGAACTGATGAACTGGAACAAAAGTCGTGTGCTGGTAACCGGGGGTGCTTCGTTTATCGGCTCCCATCTAGTTGATGCTTTGGTGGCACGAGGCGCCCAGGTCCGCGTTGTGGACGATTTGAGCAGTGGCAAGCTCGAGAATGTTGCTGGCCACGTAACAAAGGGAAGGGTGGAATTTATCGAGCGGGACCTCCGCGAACCCTGGGTTGCGGATCAGGCGGTAAAAGGAATGAACGTGGTGTTTCACCTGGCGGCGGACCATGGCGGCCGCGGCTATGTCGATCTTCACCAGGCTGCCTGCGCCACCAACTTGCTGTTGGATGGCATTGTGTTTCGCGCTGCCTACCACGCTTCTGTCGACAAGGTCGTTTACGCCTCGTCCGGCTGCGTCTATCCGAACCACTTGCAAACCGATCCGAACGAGATCTTGTATCTCACCGAAGACATGGTGGGCCCGCCCTACGATGCCGACAATATGTACGGCTGGGCAAAGCTGATGGCGGAAATGACCCTCCGTTCCTACTACAAGGATTGGGGAATGAAATCCGCTTCCTGCCGCTATTTCACCGTGTACGGCCCGCGCGGCGTCGAAAATCACGCTGTGATCGCCATGATCGCTCGGGCCTTTGTGAAGCAGGATCCATTCGTCATTTGGGGAACAGGCGAGCAGATCCGGAATTGGACCTACATCGACGATATCGTGCGGGGCACCATTTGCGCCGCCGAACGCATCGACGATGGCACTGCCGTCAACCTGGGAACGATGGAGCGCATCCGGGTGATCGACGCGGCCAAGGAAGTGCTCCGCTGCATGCACCACAGTGCCCGGATAGAGCCCCGCCCCGAAATGCCGACCGGCCCCTACAACCGCGTCGCCGATAATTCTCTGGCAAAGGAGTTGCTGGGCTGGGAGCCGCAGGTGAAATTCTTCGATGGACTCCATCGTACGATCGACTGGTATCTGTCCACAAAGAAGGAGGACCGAGTTTCGGCAGAGCTGGAATCCATCCTGACGGAAAGGTAAACCGAGAAGAAACATGTGCTGGTCTGACGATTTGCACGGCCGACTAGAGCGCGCACAAGCCCCCGTTCGGTCCCCTTAGAACTCAGGTGACTAATACTACTGTGTCATAAACGACGCACGCGCTTGATTTGGTGAAGCAGGACTCTCCCGCGGGCTGGTAGTCTGGGCGCATGAGCGCCTCTTCTCCCGCGCCAGGCGCGCAGCAACAACGCCTTGCGGCCTATCTGGACAGCCTGGCGCGCGCCGCAGGGCACGCCGATCGAACGGCGCCGCTCGAGTCCTACTGCACCGGCCTGTTGCTCCCCGGCGAGCGCAAGAGTGTCGAGCCGATGGCCGCGCGGCTGGCTCCCGGGGATGTGCGGCGTGTCCATCAGTCCCTGCATCATTTCGTGGCGAACGCGCCGTGGACTGACGAAGCTTTGCTCGAAACGGTGCGCCAATACGTGCTGCCGGTGATGGAGCGGAAAGGGGCGGTAGTGGCCTGGATCGTGGACGACACCGGTTTCCCGAAGAAAGGCACTCATTCGGTTGGCGTGGTGCGTCAGTACTGCGGCCAGGTGGGCAAGCAGGAAAATTGCCGGGTCGCGGTGAGTTTGTCGGTGGCCACCGAACAGGCCAGCCTGCCGATCGCCTGGCGTTTGTACCTGCCCGAGATCTGGGCCCAGGATCACAAGCGGCGCGCCGAAGCCGGCATCCCTCCCGAAGTTTCCTTCGCCACCAAACCGGCGATTGCGCTCGGGCAGATTCGCCAAGCGGTGGAAGAAGGGGTTTCCCGGGCTCCCGTGCTGGCCGATGCGGCGTACGGCAACGATAGTCAATTTCGAGATGGGCTTAGCAAACTGGGCTTGGAATATATCGTCGGCATTCAGAGTTCGACGACCGTTTGGGGGCCTGGCCAAGCGCCGCTGCCCGCGAAGCGTTGGAAGGGCCAGGGACGCCCGCCCGGACTGCTGCGTCGGGATAAACACCATCAACCGGTTACGGTCAAAGAGTTGGCGCAGGGGTTGTCGCCGCGTGCCTGGAAATCGATCTGCTGGCGCCAAGGCGTCAAGCGGAAGCTCTGCTCTCGTTTCGCCGCCCGGCGCGTGCGGGTTGCTCATCGAGACTATTGGAGGAGCAAGCTGCCTCCGGAAGAATGGTTGCTGATCGAATGGCCCGCGGGAGAGAGCGAGCCGACCAAGTACTGGCTGGCGACGCTCCCGACCAATATCCGACTGGCGGAACTGGTGAAGCTGGCCAAGCATCGCTGGATCATCGAACGGGATTACGAAGAGCTGAAGCAGGAGTTGGGACTGGGACATTACGAAGGCCGTGGCTGGCGGGGATTTCATCATCACGCCACGCTGTGTATTGCCGCCTACGGCTTCCTGGTAGCGGAAAGGAGCCGTTTTTCCCCCTCCGCCCGCGCTGGCGGGCTGGAGCTACGCGCCCCGAAACTTCCGTCCGACTTGGTCCCTCGCGGCAGGCCGCGTGCGCGCCGAACGGCACAACCCGGGCTCGATCGCCACGCTCCGCATCCGGCTCGCTAGGTTCTTGCTCAGGCGGCTGACGTACTGCCCGTTCTGCGGAGGCCGCCGTTTATGACACAGTAGTGCTAAGAGGGTGCTATTCCAGGTCCACGATCCCGTGCTTCAACGCGGTGTGGATCGCCTCCGTGCGTCCTTTCACGCCCAGCTTTCGCATGAGGTGATTCATGTGAATCTTCACCGTGCCCCCGCTGATGTTCAGGTGCGAAGCGATTTCCTTGTTGGCCTTCCCAGCAACCACGAGGCGCAACACCTGCAGTTCCCGCGGGGAGAGTCCCAACCGGTTTCCGTGACTGGCCGCCCTTGCCGCCATGGAGGCCTGTACCGATCGCTCTCCAAAATAGACGGAACGAATACTGTGGACAATGCTTTCCAGGCTCGCGTCTTTCCGCAAGTAGCCCAGCGCCCCTGCGCACAACGCTTGGTAAATCTTTTCTTCTTCGGCAAACGCGCTCAGCAGGATGATCCGTGCCTCGGGAACCCTTTCTAGGATTGCCGAGACGGCGTGAATGCCGTTCATTCCCGGCATGCGAAAATCAAGCACGGCCACGTCGGGGCGGTGCCACTCGAATTTTTTCACCGCTTCGTCCCCGTCGCTGGCTTCGGCCACCACTCGCATGTCAGGTTGCCGGTTGACCAGCGATGCTAGTCCCACACGCAAAACTTCGTGGTCGTCCGCGATGAGAATCCGGATCCGCGTCCATTCCTTCACGCCACCCTTCCCTTTCCGCCGCTGGCTGGTTCGGGAAGCTTCGCCACAACTCGTGTCCCACCGCCGGCATCGCTCAAGATGGCAATCTGCCCTCCGGCTCGTTCCGCCCTTTGACGCAAGCTGATCAGCCCGAACCCTCCACGGCCATCCACGTTCTCTACGTCGAAACCTTGGCCATCGTCTTCCACCTTGAGTTCAACGCCGCCACGTTCGTAGGCCAGTTCGATGCAAACCTTATTCGCTCCTGCGTGTTTCAGCGCATTGTTGAGGGCTTCCTGACAGATCCGAAAGAGATCATTTTGAGTTTCCCGAGGCAGGGACCGGGGCCTCCCTTGCAGGCAAAATTCGACTTGAGCCTGCGAGTTGTGGCGGACGGCCAGTTGCCTAAGGGCGCAGAGCAGGTCGTTCCCCTCGAGTTGCCTAGGGCCGAGCGCCCAAACCGACCTTCGCGCTTCGGTGAGCGCTTCCCGGGCCAGGTTTTGCAGGTGCTCCAGTTGGTTCCTACGGATGTCAAACGCGCCCGCATTCACGTCTGTTGTGTCGGCACAGTTGAGAAAATCCAGTCGCCTGACGATTTCTACGAGGATCTGAGCCACCGAATCATGAATCTCCTGGGCCATCCGGGCACGCTCCTCCAGAACCGCCGAGCGTTCCGCCTCCCGCGCCAATCGCACGAGATGGAGCGCGAGGCTCACTGGATGGGAAAGCAGGCGTGCCAACCGCTCCATGCGGGGGCTGAAGGCATCTTCGCTGCAGCCTCGGATCGTCATCACGCCCACCGATTCGTCGCCAAACGTCAGGGCGACGCAGAGCAGTGATTTCACCCCCCGCGTTGCCATCCACCGTGCCACCTGCGGCTCGACCAGCGGGCTCTCGGCCACCCGCGGAATCACCACTGAGCCGTGCCGGAGAACGTGCGAGATCAATTTCGCTTTGAAAGGGCCGTGCTTGGCAGCGTAAGGATGCCCTAGCTGTTTGCCCCCTTTGAAAATCTTGCCTTGATGGGAAGTTTCCAGGAGGAGGTTCGTTCTGTCCCGGGAATCGTGCAGCCAAAGCGCCGCTGAATGTGCGCTCAATTCTTCGACCACGGAGGCCAGCAACTGATCCAGAATCTTGTCCAGGTCGTCTTTTTCGATCAGTCTCGCAAGAATGCGGCGGAGAACCAGGCTTTGATTCGACGACGCACGTCCAGCCGTACCGGTCTCCGTCGCGTTCTGCAGCCGCAGAATGTCGCCGCCTGCCGGTGAGACCGACCTTTGTTTGCATGCGGTCTGTTTCAGCTTTTCATGACTCTTGAGAACACCCTCTCTCATAGCCCGCCCCAGAACTTCGTACAACTATTAAAAATGCGCCGCAACTGAAACGACGAGCGAGGGCCAGTTCCTGCAAAGGACAGTCCCCCCTGCTAATCTCTCCTCAGGGTTTGGGAACTCTTGAGTTCGATGCCCGCGACTTCTGTCGCGGTTGCCTTTGAATACTACGGAATGAGGATTTTTCTCTGAAATGAGGGGCAATTTGCTGCCGCTTTTCCGTTGCCTGAAAAACCGAACAGCAAAACTCGGGCTTGACATGCCGCGAGGCGAATCGAGTGGTACGCGAAAGTTCAATCTGTGGCGACGTGCCGGCTCCGTGGGGCACGGATTTCAAGGGGAGAAGTCATGAAGCGCGTGTCCTGTAAAATCGGCGAGACGCGATCCGGCAGCACCGCTATCGCTTTGGAACGAGGGAGGGTGATGCTCGCTTGTGGGGTATCGCTGGCCGCCCTTGCGACAATTGCGGCGAAGCCTATGTCAACGCGAAAATCAGCCGCCGATTTTTTGAAGGCGCCGAAGTCGCTGCGAAGTTTTGGTTCGAAGTGGATGTTCGCGAGTTCGCTGCCACCACCGCACAGCGGCGTGGTTCCGGTCCCGCTCGGACGTTGGCAAGATGGCTCCCTGGTGGGATTCGAACCCACAGCGTTTCGGCTAACCGCTGGGCCGTCTATTTTGCCAAAACTTGTCCGAGTCGGCCCTGACGGAAGGGAATTCAGCAAGTGGGCACAAAACGGGACAAGCCAAAGTCTTTTTGCTTTTCACGCGTTTTGCAGCCATTTGCCACGAGCAGCGTGACATTTTCGTGACGCAAAGGTTGGGTGTTCGGAACGCTCATTCCCAGTCGCTTGAGCACGTAAAGAAGTAATGGAAAGAAATGTGAAACGAGCACTCATGCTTCGCTTAAATTACAGCCATCGCCGTGCCCGCCCAGCCGGTTCCGCAAGCGTTTCGAGTTCTGCGGGGCTCTCGACCAACTTATAAAGAAGTCGTTTGACCATCAGAGGGGGTCATCACTCCTCACGGCGCACGGCTTCGGTAGGCAGACCGGCGCGCTGCCAGGCTGCGAATCCACCCCGCAAAGCATACACTTTCTGGAATCCGCGTTCTCTCAGTGCGCGCGCCACACGGGCGCTGGTTTTCTCGCCGCGTCAAGTGCAGTACGTCACCAGGGCACGGCCTCGGGGCAACTGCTTAGCGGAGTCCTCCAGCATATTCATGGGCACGGGAATGGCTCCGGGCACTCGCCGCGGGTTTCGGGTCAACGCAGTGGCACTTCGCGCATCCACGAAAACAAGCTCTTTCTTTCGCTTGCGCACTTCATCCACGCTGATGCGTCGAATCTGAACTCTTCCTTGAGTTGCCATGGAGCATCCCTCCTCAACCACATGCCGGCACTTCAAGACATTCGAATACCCAGAAATGCTCGAGATCGCCGCGGCCATATAAGATTGTGCATATCTTACTTCGACGACGGCCGCACCGGACGGTTTTGCTCGTAAGCTTCCTGGACCGTGACCTTCACGGTTAGCACACTGTGTGGAAACCATTGCAGCCATTCCGGATTGTCGCTGATCTCTGCCTGACCATTGATTCGCACTCGCCGGCCGGTTTGCAGGTTCAGGAACAACATTCCAATATGCGGATTCTCGAGGATGTTACCTAGGCTGCGAAACGTGCCATTGCCGATATAGTGAGGGAAGATAATTGTTCGAGAATCCAGCACTATCAGCGCCGGTACCCCTTTGCCTTTGCCACGATAGCTGCTATCGCATTCCCCCACCCGGTTGCTGGTGGCAATGAAGAAGAAGTCGAGAGATTCTATATGGCGCGCGACGTCTTCCGACAAGCAGGACTCGACAGGAATGTCCGGTGTTCCGAACCTTCTCCTCAAAATGTCGTCACCTGGCAATGTGCATTTCTCCGTCTCCGCTGCATTCACGGAAATCTATTCTCCTTCCTTGAGTTGCCCACCCTTTTCAGATCTCATGAAGAAACCTTCCCGCTTCGGCGGCCTTTCGAGGACCAGGGGCCCTGCACCACGAGAACTTACGAATGCGCCCTCGCCTCGGCCGCGGATCACCTCCTCAGCGGCTTGCCTACACTTCGGACGTAGTAGGTCAGCTGCCAGATCTCCTCATCCGTGTCGATGTTGCCGAAACCGGGCATACCGCTCAGCCGTACCCCGTTTTTGACAACCCAGAAAAGCTGCCGGTCAGTAAGGTGCTGCACCAGCCGCGACCCAAGATCCGGAGCGCGCGGGTACATGGACTTGCCAATCGGGGTTGGCATACGGGCATCCTCGCCGTGACACGAGGCACAATCCATTCCGTAAAGCGCCTTTCCCCTCGCAATCTCAACCGGGCTTGCCCTCACGCTCGGGTATGGCACGGCCCTGGCAGAGCGTGCAATCAGCCAATCTCTGGCTCTTGTGGCTACTGCGGTTTCAAGCACGCCTGGCTCTGGAAGGGCGCTCACACTCACCTGAGTGAGAGCATATGCCAGTACAATAAGAATCAGCGCCAAGACGATGGCTGCTAGAGAAAATCCTTGGCGCTTCATGAATCTCGGCTCTTTCTTGCACCGGGTCGGTTCGACATCGGGCATGAACCTATCGCCTAAGCTTCAGTTCGGACCAGGCCCGTTCTTCGTCCGTTGCCTGGCCCGGGCGCGTGACGAAGCACGTCTGGTCGTGCTAGCCAGCAGGCTCGATCCTCACTACGTGTATCATTTTGTCCGACGCGTTATAGGTTCCGACCACCTTCACTGATTCGCCAGCAAAAGCTCTGGGTGTCGTCTGATTGTCCAGCTGGTAGATCGTTCTTGTTGTCGGATTGTAGAGAACAAATTTGCTCCCCGCCTTCACGCAAGCCAGCGTGCACTCCTTCGGTGTGTGCGTGCCGGTCATCTTGTATCCGGCGTCGTGGTTGCCCATTTTCGCGCAAGCGCTGTCCATGATCTCGCCAGTGAAAGTCTTGTTGGCCGTTAAGGCCACCGACGACCCGAGCACCAACAGCAGAGCAGTCATAAGCAAGTTCCTCATCGCTACCCTCCTCGAAAGCTCTTAGCCGGCAAACGGCATGCGGTTTTTGGAGTGTTTCTTGCAACCGAGATACCTGGGCTGTGCAGCCTCCGGTTCATTTGTGGGCTCGTTCCGCACACGTGCGCTGTGTGTCCCCGTGAGTGCCGAGTTCGACGAACGCGTCGTGCCATCACTCTGTTGTGCTGGTCTCTGCCCTCAGCGGTGCATGATGCAGCGAGCCATGCCAGGAACTTCCGGGAGCGGGAACGATTTCTGCAAGCATGGCAAATGGTTCGCAGCACGCAATGATCACAAGATAGGCGCTATCCGTGACGGCTTCCACTTCGTGCGGAACGGCTTGTTCCAGGACAATCAACCAGCCTGGCGAGGCCTCAAACGTGTGGCCGGGGATGTGCATCAGAATGTGGCCCTCGAGCGCTTGCACCGTGATGCTTCCCGCAGCGTGATGTTCGTGGACGTATCCTCGTGCCTTGAGTGCTGTCAGAACAATACGCACATCGCGGTGCTTAACCAGCGTCCTCGAATTTCGTCCTGCCAGCCAGCCGGGTCCTTGCCGTAATTCTTTGATCTGTGAGGTCAAACGCAGTTCGCGAAACGGTCCACCAAGTGGCTCGTGTGAACAAATATCCTCTTGCTTGTTTTCCACTGTGTTCTGAACGCTTGCTGTTGCCATCGGTCCCCGCCTTTCGATTGCGTTAATGATCACGCTTCGATATCCTTGTCAGCGTCGCCACAATCACGGATGCTGAGCCGTTACTTCCATCCGCTTGGCCAATCGCTCGAAATCATGATGGATGTTAGGACCGATCCGTGCTTCGACGTTCTCGAACTGAGTTAGAAGCAATTCCTGCTCCTCCGGAGAGAGCAGTTTATCGGCCATCGGGAATAGTAGATAATCCTCTTTCCAGATGTGTCCCGGAAGCAGTTCCAGGAGGGCATGAATTGTTTTTTGCAGTGAGACCCGGGCCTGTCCTTGGGTGGCTGTGTAGAGCTCGACGGAATCAGCAAACTGGGACGACAGCGACCGCAGTTTGGCGTGTTCGTTATTCAGCACGGCAAGCGGACACCCTTCCGTTGGCACGCCTTTCTTTTCCAGAATCGCGAAGAGATACGTTTCTTCCTTCCGGTGGTGACATCGCTGAACGAAGACGTCCAGAAATGTGACAAAGTTGTGCAACGTCTCCCCATCCACCGGTTTTCTTTTTTCGATATCTTCGGCCACGATTGCCAGAGAAGCTGCCATTCCCTGAATGACGCGATGTTCCTCTTCTAGGACTTGCGTAGCTTTTCTTAGCATCTATCGCTTCCTTTTCAGCTGTTCTGCCGTCTCGAGTTGGTTAGCTGGCCCAGGCGCCAATAACCTTTATCTCCCCCCAGCCTCCGAGAGTTGCTCGGGTTAACGGCACTCGCCCGATGTGCTCATGCAAGCCAGCTCTTCCGCTTCTTTCGTTTGCGCCGGCTCGTAAGTTCCCGCCAGCGCGCGAAAGCTGACCGCCAGCCGGTTCCAGCCGTTGATGGCGATAATCGCTACCGTAAGGTCCACTAGCTCTTTCTCGTTGAAATACTTCTTGGCGCATTGATACACGCTGTCCGGGACATGCCCCTCACTGACCAGCGTGACGGCCTCCGTCCATGCAAGGGCAGCTCGCTCGCGATCGCTGAAAAATGGTGCTTCGTGCCAGACCGCGACTGCATATAAACGCTGCTCCGTTTCACCGCTGGAGCGAGCGTCCTTGGTGTGCATGTCCACGCAATAGGCGCACCCGTTGATTTGAGACGCCCGCAGCTTGACCAATTCGATGAGCGATCGCTCCAGGCCGCACTCGTGAACGTACTCTTCGACATTTCGCATGGCGGCGATGGCTTCCGGCGCAATTCTTGTGTACTCCATTCTTGGCTGCATAGACTCCTCCCTCTGCGCGAGCGTCAGTGATAAAGCCCCGTACTGCGCTTTCCTGTCACGATTTCTATTGCTTGTTCGTAAAGAACGATTCGGTGGATGTGCGGATAGCCTGGTTCAAACGTCCATTCCGGCTCCCCGTATTTTTCCATCAACCGGTCGAAAAACCATGCTTTCTTGCCCGGATCTTCCACGATGCGGACGCCGCCAAAGACAATCACGCTCGAATAAACAAGGGCCGAATTGCAGGCGTACGGCTTGCCCCGGTGTAGGGGGCCCATCTCGCCCACCTCAACACAGATCCGAGGATTCCCTTGAATATTTGTCAGGAAGTGGCCCTGGTGATCGCCCGTGTGCAGGTACAGAACGTCCCCGCCTTCGTAGATGTAAACGAGAGGCACGACGTAGGGCCAGCCCTGCCCGTCAACGGTCCCCACGTGGGCCACCTTGTGAGAACGTAGGAATTCTTTTGCCTCCTCCTCGGGCATCTGGCGCTTCACTCGGTACAACTGGCCACGCAGATCTGCCCCTGCGTGGACGGTTGTCTTTGGCTGCTCTGCGTTCAAATCGCCAAAACCGCCCTTCCCGTCAGAGCGTTCTATCGGACACATGTCCCGCCTTCCGCAACGGCTTCCTCGAACTGTAGGCACAAGAATTGTTTTTCCTGGAAGATTCCACGCATCGCCTTGGTTGTCATCGCGGCGGATGGGCACTTCACCCCACGCGCTGCGACGCAATCATGCTTTGCGATGGCTTTTACGGCACAGCCGAGTGGGTTCACCACATTCATGAAAGCATCGGCAATATTCTCCACGAGGTCTTCCTGAACTACAGGACGGGCCGCCAGGGCGTGGACCAGTCGCGGAATCTTGGAGATACCAACGATCCTGCCGTTGGGCACGTAACAAAAATGAATTTTTCCGCCATAGGGAAGTAGGTGGTGCGGGCAGAGAGAGTAGAAATCGATGGAGGAAACCGTGATCAGAGCGGAGGACGTGGATTGAAATGTTTTGAGGATGTCCTCAGGTCGCGCTCGCTGGCCCTGCGTGAACTCGCGATAGTAGCGTGCGACGCGTCTCGGTGTATCGCGGAAATGCTGGTCGTTGACGTCCAGACCGAGCTCCTGAAGAAGTAGCCGGACAATCTTTTCCAGCCGGTCTCCGGTCGTTTCGAGCATCACAGGAGGGAGATGGAGCAAATTGTTCTTTTTCTCCCATCCACTCAGCACGAATTCATCCATGCCGCCCGTTTTTTCGTGATTGCCATTTCCGTTGTTCACGATTGTGCCTTTCTGTGGCTCCCGATTGTCCCGTCTTGGTTTCGGACAAGGCTATCTTCCGCCGGAACTCAAATACGGACAATGAGTCGCGCATAACGTGGAGAGGGACAAGCGTAACGGCTGCCAATACGCTGCCGGTTTGGATCAAGATCGAGGCGCACGGCACGCATCGGGTCGCAGGGGCGTGCAGACTTCGGAGAGACGCCGGAAAGGGCCGAGGAGGAGCTAGACAGTAAAACGATCTTTGTCTCCCTGATTACGCGGTGTTTAACGCACTCGACTGCGCGACGACGTTCGTTTCGCGTTCGTGGATTCCTGTGCTTTTGGTTGGATCCCAGAAGGGTAGGTGACTCGGGTACCGCGCACACGGGCCCAGGGAGTAAGCCGATGCGGGCGTGTGCTGCTCAAGCTGGCGATCTCCTCCACGGCGCTGCCACGCGCCAGCAGCGCGTCGGCTATCAGGGAGCGATGGCAACGCCAAGGCACTGCTTCGGCGCACATGATGGCAGTCTGTTTGCCCTTTGCCAGTGTCATGAGCCGACGGAGACCATGGGCAAACTCCTGGGTTTGCATATGGTCGGCAAAACCGCGAAAACTGGCGTTGCGCCATGCAGTGTTGACGGAATCTGCGCGAGCACGCCGCAACCCTCCTAACGCTTTTATGTTCAAGTAGCTGATCCCAGCCCGCCGGAGGACAGGTCCGAGTTGGTCACGGCTGAATTGTGGATTGTGGCGTGACCGGGGGATTGTACGGACGTCCACCAGACGCTTCACACCGTGTGCCTTCAGGAGAGCGAGAAAATCTGCCCGCGACCGGGTTGAATGCCCAACCGTCAATACCAGAAGGCGGCTATGAGAAGCAGGACGTCGCATCGCAACCGTTCTTGGCCTTCCCGTATCGCACCCTCGATTCGCCGGCGTGACCCGTGTTTTCGCCGTAATCCGCCGCGATCTCCTCGCCCAGAGCGACGTCAGGAACGACACTATTTCGTTCGTTCTTGGTGCTGACTTCGATGCAGACCGGCTCGGACGTCGATTGTGCGTGCGTGGCGCGCGCTCAGGACGATCCAGGCAAAGAGAACGATCACGGCCACGCCGGCGCCAATGAAGACGCGAATCGCTTCCATTTGCGGAGTCATATGTTTCCGAAAAAGTCGTTCGCTTCCTGTTTCCGTCGCAAAGCCTCGCAATCAGCGCGCAACTCGCTCCACACGGTCCTCGGTGGAGCGGCCCAGCAGCCAATCTGCGGTTCAGACAAAATGGGATGCATGGAAGTCACACCGCCTGCCTCCGGAGCGGGCGTTCCGATAAGTACCTCGCGGATGCCCGTCGTTCGAATTGCGTACGAGCACATCCAGCACGGTTCTGCCGTTGTGTACAGTATGCATCCGTTGAGATCGAGCGATTCGAGTGTTTGGCAGGCAAGGCAAACCGCCTCCAGTTCGGCATGAGCCGTGATGTCGAGCCGCACCCAAACGGACTCCACGCCTTCGGCAATGACTTGGCCGGCTCGCACGATCAGCGCGCCCACTCGGGCGTGGCCTTTTTGTTTCGCCATCATGGCCAATTCGATACAACGACGCATGTAGTCTGTAGATGAATTCACCGTTTTACGCCAGGGAAGCAAGCGGCCTCAGTCAGGTTCATGGGGCAGGATTATCTGCCGAATAGCTGAGGAAATGCCAGCGCAACGGGGTTGCATTTTCGGTTTCTAGTGTAGTGTTGCATAAATAACGTTACAATACGCGTGATTCGCGGTATAGTGGGCAGCATGTGGAAAGCTGCTCAACCTTTGCGTCTCCGCAAGAAAGAGCGAGAACTGCTGGAAAGTTTCGC
>JAKBLM010000005.1 GCA_021832085.1 Acidobacteriota bacterium
ACACTCTGTCGTGGTATTGTGGCTCAAGCGAAAGCCTCCCTGTGGTCTGAAAAACCGCGTGCACAACGGTTTTTTACCATGAGGAGGCTTTTCGTGTTTAAGGAATTCGAGAATTATTCAGGTTAGGGGTGTGGTTGGCCGCTGGTTTTCTTCTTTTTCTTCTTGCCGAACAGTTTCATAAGCTGTTGGACTGGATTTGTCTGCGGCTGTTGTTGCTGCTGAGTTTGATTAGCGCCTTTTTTGCCCAGCAAGCCTCCCAAAAGTCCGGATACTCCAGCCAGTGGGTTGCTGCTGTTCGGAACCAGTCCTTTTAGTTTCATCTGAGCAATCTTTTGCAGGTCCGGAGCAAAGGTCGGTTTCTGAAAGGTTCCCCTAACGATGGCGGGAATCACCAACTCTCCTTGATTATTTGCCAATGCGGTGCTCAAGTATCCCCCAACCCCGGTACCCCCGACCCGCTGACTGAAGTCCTTCGAGAGGACTGCTGTCACACGCAGATCCAATGCTTGATTCACCAGATTGGCTGTCCCGGATGCGCCTACGTTTCCGATGCCCAGCTGCGCCAGCAGATTGTTTGTTTGGGCGACGCCGTTTTTCACGAGAACATCGCCGGTCATGCGGGAGATATTCGTATATCCCTGGTTCTTTTGGTTTGACTTCAGGAATCCCCCGATCGAAGCCAGTTGGTAATCGATATCTATTCCGTTATAGCGGACATTGTTCAAATCAAGACCGATGGACCCGTTCAAGGCCCTCACCACTGCGGCGGAGGTCAAAGTCTGCAGCGGACCCATGGCCCGCATGTTCATGTTGAGCTTGCCCGCGCCGCTGACGTTATCGAGTGCGGTGACGCCGTATGCCTTGGCCATCGATAAAACGTCGGGAAGGTTGGCGCCGGAGGCGCGTAGCGTCGCATCCACCAGCGGCGACTTCGCCATGTATTGCCGCAAGGCGAATTGAGCCGCAACGGTCGTACCGCCTGAGGAAACGTTGAAACTGTCGGAGCGAATCTCTGCCGGTGTAAGGACCATGTTGATGGATTTCACTTGCACGGGTTGAGAAATACTCTTGCCGGTGATCTGAAGGTTCTGACCCGAAACCGACCCGCTCAGCGCTGGCTTGTCAGCGGCGCCTTGCGCCTGCAGGTTGGCGCTGATGTTCCCGGTCACGGACGCATCCGGAGGCAGGGCGATGCCGGAGACGGCAGCCAGTTTGGCGGCTTCGGCAATCGAAACATTATCAGCCCTCAATTGGAGATTGATTTGCACGGGGGTTGGTTTGGTGTCCGCCGTTCCGTTGATCAAAACTGGCATTGTCCCCAGGGTCAAGGTCGTATTGCGGATCGTGACCAGGTCGGTGGACACATCATCGTTGATGTCGTAGTCCGCCGTGATCGGGTAGCCAAGTGCCCGGCCATTGAGTCGGGCGTTCTGGAGGCTGATCTTTCCGTTCGCGGCAAGCGTGCCCGATGTGCTGCTGATTTTTGTCTGCCCGGACAGTACGCCATCCATGCTGGCCAGTGCTGGAGAATCGAGAAATTTTCTGAGGGCCGCAATTTCTACCTGCTTCAGGTCAAGGGTTCCGCGAACCGGGGTAGCTGCAGGCTGGTTTCTCACAACCGGTCCGGCCTGCCCTTGAAACCGGATCTCCTCTGTCCCCTCACCCGGAAGGTGGGCCGCCACATCGAACGAAAACGGTCTGTCCATAGCGAAATCCCGAACGCTCGCGCTGATATGGTCATACACCGTCCTTGGCTTATTGGCCTGCAGATCGGTGACAGCTACCTCACCATCCGAGATGGTGAGATTGGCCAGCGAAAACGCATAGCCCTTTTGAGCGCTCGACCCGGAAGGCGAACCCGCTGGGGAGACACGGCCCTTCGGTCCTTCGGTTTGTGACTGTGCCCCCGTGGAAGTCGAAGAAGTGCGACCGCCCTGATTGCCCTGTTGCGAAGCTTCTCCCAAGGTCGAGAAATTCCACACGCCTTGCTGACTTTTGACGAGTTGCACGACTGGTCGTTGCAAAGCCAGAGACTCAATCTCGACGTTGCCACTGAACAGTGGAATCACTCGGACCGTCACATCCAGCTGTGTCGCCTGCACGAACGGCTTTTTCGTGGCAAAGGCAGGATCGTCGGCAATGGCCAAATTCTGCACGCTGATTCGCAGGGGGATCAGATTCAAATGCATCTCTCCCAACGTAACCTTGCGATCCAGGCTCTGTTCGAGCTGTGACTGAATCGCACCACGGTAACGGTTCACGTTGAAGGTCGCTAGGAATACTGCCGCAGCCACGATTACCACGGCCAACACGACTGCCACAATCACGCCGACTCTACGCATGGCGAACCTCCAACGGGGATTTCCATTGTGGATTCCAGATCTTCTGGCAGCATACCCCCGGCGGTCTTTGGGGGCAATGACTGGATCGGCCTTCGGCGTGGAGGGCCGCCGCGTTGTCGCATGGGCCAGTATTGAACGCTTCCTGGAATACTCGAACCCGAGACGGTCTGCGTTTCGGCCGATTCCTCAAGCACCTACTCTTTCGCTGTCTCTCGTGCCGCTGAAATCCGATCCGCTCTCCGTCGCACCCGGCTCAGCGGATCTCCGAATGTCCTGGGCATCGGCAATTCCGAGGCCTTTCGTCCCCACAAAACGCTACCGCTTTGTTCGCCGCGATTCCGCCACCCCGGCCCTGTTTTTACACGGATGGCATGAGCACCGCGAAATCAGTTCCTACAGTCCCTTGATGAAAGCCGCCAAGGCGGCATTGAACTTCTGCGGCCGTTCATAAAAGAGGATGTGGCCTGCATCATCGAAGGGGACAAGCGTCGCGTGCTGTGCCTGGTCGGCAATGGCTCGCCCCATCGCGATTCCGTTGCGGAAAATCTCCGAGTTGGCGGCAAAAACGATGACGGGAACCTCTATCAAGGGCAGTGTCTCGGTGAAATCGCTCATCACGTAATCGGAGTAAATGGCTTCGGCGACCCAAGCTGGTGTTTTCATCAGCTCCGCTACAACCCAATCCGCATCCGTCTCCGAAGGCTTTTCCTTGAACATCCTCGCGGTGAAACCGAGGCAAAACTTCCTGGGATCTGCGGTATAAGCGGCAAACGTTGCATGCATGCCGTCGTAGTTATAGTGCTTGAGTGTGTGGCTATTCCAGTCCGCCGGGTTGAAGGGGAAAGGAGTAGTATCGACCAATCCCAGCGCCTTGAGACGGCTATCTCTACCGTATTGCTGATAATAGGAAAGAACTACCGGCCCGCCCAGGGACCAGCCCACCAAAAGAGCGTCTTTGAGCCCCAAGTGTTCTAAAACTTCCCGCACATCGCGCGCGTACTGTCCAATGGTGTGGCCAGCCAGCGTCTTGGAGGAGTTTCCATGGCCCCGCAGATCCATGCTCACCACCCGGAACTCGCTTGCGAGACCAGGGAAATTCTTCTGCCAGAACTTGGACGAGCACATCCAGCCGTGAACGAGCAGGATCGGCTGGCCCTCTCCATGATCCTCGTAGTAGATCTTGGCGCCGTCTTCTGTTTCCAGATAATCCCCTGCACTCATGGGCAACTGACCCGCCGCATTCAGCTATAACCCAACTTGCCAAAGTCAAACGAAGCCGAAACTATCGATCTACGGATGTCACTGAATTGCTGCCAAACGTGGCCCGAGAGAGGCCGCCGCAACTATTGCTCCGCGCCTTCTGCTGCGATGCGCGGGAAACGCCTCAGCTCGTGTCAACCACTCCGGCGAAGAGCCGGCTGTGCTCGAACCAGTTCAGTTTCTCGGACAGGCGGGCAACTTCGCCGACCACAACGAGCAACGGCGCCTGCAGCCCGTTGCGTTTAACCTCGGCCTCGATCGTTTCCAGCGTGGCGACGACTGTGGCCTGGTTCTCCTCGCTTACGTGACTTACTGCCGCGACCGGACGGCTGGCCGGCAAGCCGGCCTCGACGAGCGCGGCGGCAATCTCGCCGAGCCACGTGGCGCCCATAAAGATGACCAACGTATCGACGCGCGTCGCCAGCCCGATCCAGCCGAGGTCGGCCGAAGCGCCGCAGCGCGCGCTGTGTGCGGTGACGAAGGCGACCGACGACGAAACGTCGCGGTGGGTGAGCGGGACGCCCGCGTAACTCGCGGCGCCGAGCGCGGCCGAGACGCCGGGGATAATTTCGAAGTCGATTCCGGCGTCCACGCAGGCCAGTGCTTCTTCGCCGCCGCGGCCGAAGACCAGCGGGTCGCCGCCCTTCAGCCGCACCACTGTCTTGCCTTCGAGCGCCTTCGCAACGATCAGCCGGTTGATCTCGTCCTGCCGCATTGTATGTTTCCCGCAGCGCTTGCCTACATAGATTCGCTCGGCGTGCAGCGGTGTGCGGTCGAGCAGCTTCACGCTGACCAGCGCGTCGTAGAGCACCACGTCGGCCGCGCGCAAGGCCTCCAGTGCGCGCAAGGTGATCAGGTCTTCGGCTCCGGGACCGGCCCCGACGATCAATGCCTTCCCCCGATGGTTTTCCGGCGTGCTCATTTTTTCCACACCCCTTCCAGGAAGTCGTTCAGAAGTCTCTTTTGTTCTTCGAGATCGTGGGGAATCTCGAATTTCAATCGGGAGCGAAGGAGCGAGAGCACTTGGGTCAGGTCTTCGGCATTTTCCGGCAATGCCGCTTCGAGCCATTCGCGAAGCCGGCCGGCGAGAAACGGGCTTTGTCCACTGGTGCCGATCGCAATCGTCAGATCGCCGCGGTGCACGACGGCCGGCGTATAGAAAGTCGAAAGCTCCGGATTATCGACGACGTTCAGCAGTGCGCCCTGCCGCTCGGCCAGCCGCGCCACGCCGGCCTGCACCGCGGGATCGCCGGTAGCCGCGATCACGACGAAGTAGCGGCCGGAAACTTTGCCTGGCTGGAACGCATGCCGAAACAGCTGGACTGAGCCATCCTTGGCCCAGGCTTCGATTTCGGCGCTTACCTCGGGAGCGGTCACGGTGACGCGGGCGCCCGCCCGCAGCAGTTGCTCGACGCGCAGCGTGGCGATGGTGCCGCCGCCGACAACCAGGGCCCGCCGGCCCTTCAACTTCAGAAATACCGGGAAGAGCGCATTCATCGCTTGCCTCGGTGCAGGTGACAGTCAGGCCGCTCCTGCGCGCCCGAAACCGTGAGCCGCTCGCGCCCCTCCGAGTCGGCGGCTCCGGCCCGGCGCGTCAATACGAATGGGTACCCAACACCACCTTCACGCCAAATTTGCTCTCGAGCATCGGCTTGAGTTCGTCGAAATCGATGGGGCACTGGGCGGTTTCCATGGCCATCTTCATGCACGTGCCCAAGTGCACGACATCGATGCCGCTACCGAGGCGGCCGAGCACCTCCTCGAGCAGCTTCACGCGGGGCACCACCAGTCCGGGGCAATCGCCGCAGTTTGTCATGGCCACCAGTTCGATATCGTCGTGGCGGGCAAATTCGGCGCTCTTTTCGGTCATCGCCTTGTAACATTTGGCGCAGGCGATACAGGAATAATCCTGGATGCGTTTGCAGTAGATAATCGCGATCTTGGCCAAGCTATCCTCCTCAGCCGGCGACGCCGGGGAAAGCGGCGCGCGCCGTTCGGCCACGCGCGGCACGGCTCTCCAGCGGCGCCGCCTCTTCCGGACTCAGTCCGGGAATTCCGGGAAGCGTCTCACACTCACCCGCACGTTCTTCACGCCTTCCACCGTGCGGGCGATCAGCCGGATGTCTTCCTCGCTGGGCCCGGCCTTGCGCACCAGCAGTCCGCCCGTAGCGACTTCGGCGAGCACCTCGACCTCGTCGTTGTCGGCCCGCACATCGAAGGTAGTGGCCCGGGAGCGGGCATTGGCGGCGAGCGCGACTTTCACCCGGCAGGCCAGGGCATAGTCCCGTAGCTGTTTCCTCACCTCCTCGGTGGTGGCGTAGGAGGGCAGCCGGACAACGGTGCGGATCATTGCGCAGGCGGTTTCGATGGTGATGTTTCCGAGATTGATCACCAGGTCGTAATTCTTCGGATCGCGCCAGTCCAGCCCGTAAACGAATTTCGTCCACCGGACCCGTTCTTCGTCCATCAAACTGATGTATTCCTTCGCGGCCGAATAATCGAGTTCCTTGCGCTTCATCACCTCGCGGATGCGCATCGAAAGCGGAGCGATCAGCCGGACGCGCAGCACGTTGGGAACGCCTTTCAGCAGCAGGTGTCCCGCATGCCCGTGATACACCAGGTCGCCGCCCACGCACGCGTCGACGAGCGCCGATTGCAACGCGAGCAAATAGAGCCGGCGGTCCGACGTAAGCCGTTCCCACAGCCTCGCGCTTCTCTCGATCTTGCCGCGCAGCGTCTCTTCTGGAACACCCAACTTTTCCGCCGCTTTCACGAGGACCTCTCGCGAGAGCGATGGATAGCCCAAATGCTTTTCCAGACATTCGGCAAGGGCCATGCCGCCGCTCATGGAGCCGCGCGAGATGGTGATTATTGCCATGAAAGGCTTCCTTTCTTTCCCCCGTTTGTGGTGCAGCCAGAGTCGGCAGCGTGATGGGAAGCACACGCTTCGCCGTCAGAAATCAGTCCCGAAAACCAGACCGCCATCAGAGCCTTCCCGTCAAACCGCTGTAAATCATCTCTACCGCCATGACGAAGATGACAAGACTGAAAAATATACGCAGCGGCTTGGTCGGAACCCGCATGAGCAGTTTTGCGCCGATGAAGGCCCCTCCCAGCACTCCCAGCATCACCGGCATTGTCAAACCGGGGTCGATAAAGCCCGCGTGCAGGTAAATGCCCGCACTCGCGGCTGCGGTGATGCCAATCATGAAGTTGCTGGTGGTGGTCGAAACCTTGTAGGGCAGGCGCATCAGCTGGTCCATTGCCAACACCTTCACAGCCCCCGAGCCGATGCCGAGCAGCCCTGAAAGCGTGCCCGCAGCCAGCATCAGCGAAAACCCGCCTGATACATTGTATACCCGATACCCCTTCCACCCGCCTGCAGTCGGGTAGCTGCCTTCCAGGCGCAGCTGTTTGGCAAGCCGAGCCGACGGACGCGGCGATTCCGCCTCTTCCTTCCGCCGCAGCGAAAGGTATGACGAGTAGAGAAGAACCAAGCCGAAAATGATCGCGATCGTTGTCCCGTGAAGCAGTCCTGCAATGATCGCCCCCACGATCGCCCCGGCCGTAGCCGCCATCTGGAGGAACATGCCAATCCGCAGGTTGGTGTAGCCCTCGGTGAGGTACGCGGACGCGGCGCCGGAAGACGTCGCAATCACCGAGATCAGCGACGTACCCACGGCATACCGCACGCTGACGTGAAAAAGCAGCACCAGCATCGGGACGAGCAGCACCCCTCCGCCCAGCCCCGTTAACGAACCAATCAAGCCGGCGAATAGCGAGCCCACCAGTAAGCACAGGCCAAAAATCGTATTGACCATTCTGGTTTACCTCAAAACCTCGCCACTGTTCATTTCTCCATCTCGATGAAGCCCTTACCGAAGTAAATGCCGGAGCTCGCGGCGGCCGTGATTCCGATCATGAAGCTGCTTGTCGTGGTCGTCCCGCTGCAGGGCAGTCACATGATTTAGTCCATAGGTATACCGCTCGCGAATGTAGGCAACTGCCCCGCCGGACGAGATGGCGATCACCGAGACGAGTGACGCGTTCACGGCATGGTGCGGGTTGACGTGGAAGAGCAGAATCAGCTTCGGCGACAGAATGATTCCACCTCCCATGCCGACAAGCGCCCCGACCGAGCGGGCCAGCAAGGAACCTGCGAGGATGCACAGGGTAAAAAACCACGTCATCGTTCATCCCCCTGGCCCGCCGCGTCCCGCGCGCCGGAGCGGGCGAGTGAAGCGCACCACGCTTCGCCTCGCGGCTAGCCGCGACCGAGACTCCACCAAGGCTCGCGCGCTGCCCCGCACGATAGGCATGCCCGCGCCGGCTTTGGTCGGCTGGAGTCCCGGCCGCGCTCGTAGCGCACCGCGATTCCCCCTCAGGGGAACTCGCGCCCCGCTTTGCCGGAGCTTGGGCGACCGGCGCGACTCATGCGACTTTGCCGTGCCTGCCTGACTCACGCAGGCGCAGCGTGAGTTCCCGAACTCCCTCCACCGTCATTGCCGTCCGCTGGATCAACTCCTCGGGGAATCCCGATGGGCCGGCTTTCCATGCCCCGGGAGCCCGGTGCCAGTCGACCTCGACCTTGCCCGCGTCCGCGCGCACCTCGAAGCGGATCCCGCGCAGCGCAGGTTCGTTCGCCAGCGCCAGCTGTACCCGGCAGGCGAGCGCGAAATTGCGGAGTCCTTCGAGCACGGCCGGAGTGGTTTGATAGGCGGGCAGTTTCACCACGTGCGACACCATCTCGCATGCCGTGTCCATGCTCACGTTCTGCAGGTTGATCACCAGGTCGTAGTTCTTCGGATCCCGCCAGTCGGCCCCATAGACGAACTTCGTCCATTCGACCCGTTCCTGGTCCACGTTCCGGATATATTCGCGCGCGGCGGCCGGATCGAGCGCCTGGCGCTCGACCAGGGTACGGATCCGCACCGAGCGCGGCGCGATCAGACGTACGCGCAAAAGCGTGGGCAGGCCTTTCAGCAGGAACTGGCCGGCGTGGCCGTGATAGACCAGGTCGCCCGAAAGGCAGTGATCGGCCAGAGCCGATTGCAGGCCATAGAGGAAGAGGCTGCGCTCCTCGCGCAGGCTCTCGAAACTCTCGCAGCTCTGGATGTTCTTTCGCAAGACGTCTTCGGGCACGCCGAGCCTCGCGGCGGCCTCCACGAGCACCTCACGGGCGAGCACCGGATAGCCCAGGCTTGTCCCCAGGCAACGGGCAAAAGCGGCTCCTCCGCTCATTGACCCTCGTGAAATGGTAACGATCGCCATAACCAACACCTCCTTAGGGCCGACGAACAGCCCCAGGGTCCGCTTCGCTAAAATGCCGAAGACCGGGTGTGTTTACCTCCCGGCGTAAAACAGCGCATAGGTCAACAGCCCCAGGACAACCGTTGTGATCACTACGAACGTCTTATCGCGACTCAGCAGGAAGAGAATCCCAGTCAACAGCACCCGAACCAGTTGAACAGCCACCAGCAGGATCAAGCCGACCTGGATGATTCCGCGGCCCGAGCCCTTCATCACGTCGCCCCAAACGCCCAATAGCGTGCGCAGATCGGAAGGCTCGCCGCGAAAGATGCGATAGTGGACGGGAGTGGAACCGTGCCGCCACAGAAACAGCACGCCTCCCAAAAGCACGGTCGCCGCAGAGAGCAACACTCCAACCAGCAGGACAAAACCGATCAATCGTTCGAGGCGCCGCATTACGAGGGTCATCGCGTCACACCCTTGTAGATCATCTCGACCGCCATCAGCAGCACGACGGCGCTGAACAGGATCCTCAATGGCCTGGGATTGACGAACATGAGGATCCTGGCTCCCGCCACCGATCCGCCAAAGACGCCAAGCATGATCGGCATCGTCAGACCCGGATCGATGAAGCCGTTATTGAGGTAAACGCCGGCGCTTGCCGCAGCCGTTATTCCCACCATGAAATTGCTCGTCGTGGTCGAAACCTTGTAGGGCAGCCGCATGATCTGGTCCATCGAGAGCACGTTCACCGCTCCCGAACCGATGCCCAGCAGCCCGGAAAGAAGTCCCGCAACGCCCATCAGCACGAACGAGGGCAGCACGCGGTAGACTTTGTAGGCCCGCCAACCGCTGACGGTGGGATAGCTGCTTTCCAGCCGCAGCCGCACGGCTAGCCGGTCGGACGGCCGCTCCCGCTCTGCCTCTTCCTTTCGGCGAAACGAGAGGTAGCCGGAGAACAAGAGCACGAAGCCGAAAACCGTGAAGAGCAGCGGGACCGGCAGAATCGCCGCCAGCAGCGCCCCGCAGACGCCACCAGCAATACAGGGCAGCTGTAGGAACATCCCCACGCGCAGATTCGTGTATCCCTCGCTCAAGTACGCCGCCGCCGCGCCCGACGATGTCGCGATGACCGCAACCAGCGATGCCCCTGCCGCGTAGTGCATCTCCACGTGGAACAGCAGCACCAGCATCGGCACGATGATGATCCCGCCGCCCATGCCGGTGAGCGCTCCTACCGCTCCGGCGGCACACGACCCCAGCGCTACCAGTAGCAGGAATAGCCATGTGGCCATCACGAGTCTCCTGAACGCGGAAACCACGCCGGCAGCATCGCTAACCTCCGGGCTGCGCGCTCAGCGCGCCTTTGTAGATCATCTCCAGCGCCATGATCAGCACGAGAGAGCTGAACAACAGCCTCAACAGCTTGGCGCGCACGATCATCAGGAGCCGGGCCCCGACGAGGGCCCCGGCAAAGATGCCGATCACCGCCGCCATGGTCAGAAATGGGTCGATATACCCATGGCGGAAATAGATCCCTACGCTCGCTGCCGCCGTGATCCCGACCATGAAATTGCTCGTCGTGGTCGAAACTTTGTACGGGAGCTTCATCACCTGGTCCATCACCAGCACGTTGGCCGCGCCTGCGCCGATTCCGAGCAAGCCGGAAAAGATGCCTGCCACGCCCATCAGCAGCGAGCCCGGCATCACCCGCTGCACCGTGTAGAGCTTCCAGCCGTCTACTGTCGGATAACTGCTCTCCATGCCCAGCCGGATGGCCAGTGGATCGGAGGGGCGATCGACTTCGGCTTCTTCCTTTCGGCGAAACGACAGGTAGGCGGAATACAACAGCGCCACGCCGAAGACGATCATCAGGGCCTGAACCGGCACGAAGGCAGCCAGCAGGGCGCCAACAATCCCGCCAGCGATCGAGGTGAGCTGAAGAAACATCGCCACGCGGATGTTGGTGTAACCCTGCCTCAGGAAAGCGACGGTCGCCGCCGTCGAGGTCATCGTCACCGCGATGATCGATGCCCCGGCGGCGTTGTGCAGGTTGACGTGCAGCAGCAGCACGAGCACCGGGACAAGGAGGATGCCTCCTCCTTCGCCGGTCAGGGCGCCGAGGATGCCGGCGCCGATACCACCTGCCGCGACCAACGCCAAGAAGAGCAACGCGGACATTGCCATCCTCCATGGCGAGCCCTCCCGTCGGGCCTCGCCAAACGGCCGGGCGGGTAGGAACCGCTCTATCGCGGAGCGCCCGGCTTGCCGGGCATTCCCGGCGGCGTGGCCGCGCTGCGGGCCTTGGATGGCGCCGCAGCAGCCGAGCGGTTTCCCCCCGCCGTTTCCGCCGCAGGTTTGGCGCTACTGCGCGCCGGTTGCCGCGTTGTGCAGTTTCACTTCGACCTTTTCTTCCAGGTGGTCGTAATAGTCCTTGAGGATGGCTATCACTTCCGGCTTCGAGAACTCGGCTGGAACCGGCTTGCCCTCGCTCATCAGCTTGCGCAGCAAGGTCCCCGAGAGCAGCAGCCGCGCCCCGCCTTTGTAGTTCCCGTTCTCGTCGATCACTGCCTTGCTCTCGTGCGGGCAGGTCTTCATCGAAGCCATGCTGCCGCACTCGTAGCAGTAGAAGGTCCAGTCCATGCACAGCGGCTGAATCGCCAGCGCGCCAGCCGGCACTTCGTGGAAGATCGTCTGCGCATCGAACGGCCCGTAATAGTTGCCCACGCCGGCATGGTCGCGGCCGACGATCAGATGCGAACAGCCGTAGTTCTGCCGGAAGACGGCGTGCAGCAGCGCCTCGCGCGGTCCGGCGTACCGCATCTCCATCGGATAGCCGCCCTGGATCACGCGCTCCTTGCGGAAATACTTGTTCACCAGCGCGTCGATGGCGCGGACGCGCACATCGGCCGGAATGTCGCCCGGTTTCAGTTTTCCGAGCAGCTGGTGGATATACACGCCGTCGCAGACCTCGATCGCGATCCAGGCCAGGTAGGCGTGCGAGTTGTGCATCGGGTTGCGCAGTTGCAGTGCCGCCACGGTGCTCCAGCCGCGTTCGTCGAAGAGCTTGCGCGCCTGCTTCGGCGTTTGATAGATTCCGCGAAACTCTTCGGGGAAGAACGATTCCGAAAGCACCTTCACCGGCCCGGCCAGGTTCACCGGTCCCTGGCTCATCACTTTCTGCACGCCGGGGTGTTCCGGATCGGTCGTGCGGAACACCTCCTTGCACTCGTGCTCCTTGTCGATCGAATACTTCTCGGTCACTTTCATCGTGCCCATCAGCGTGCTCGTCTCGGTGTCGAAAAGCGCCACTTCCTCGCCGATGCGCAGGCTTTTGGCCACGTCCTCGGTGGTCGAGAGGGTGATGGGAATCGGCCAGAAGAGGTTCTTCCGGGTGGGCAGCGTGTAACGATCACAGCAGGCCTGCCAATCGTCCTTGCCCATGAATCCGTCGAGCGGCGTGAAAGCGCCGATGCCCATCATGATCAGGTCGCCGGTTTCCCGGCTCGTCATGGGTATGCGCTTGAGCCCCTCGGCGCGCTTCAACTCCTCTTTTCGGGCCGCCGGCTCCAGCAATAGCGGCTTGAGTTCCGGACTCCCGTGAGGCGGTACGAGTCTGCTCATATGAAATCTCCTTTTCGCGAAATCCCGCTCAACGCCCGGCGGCGTTTCTAATGCACCTCGCTTACCTTGGGCGGCGGCAGAACCACCAGACGCCCAGCCGGCGCGTGCCGGCTGTAGAGGTAGTTTTGAGCAGCTGCAAAGTTCAGCTTTCCTTTGTGACATTCCGCACAACGGGCAATTTCGGGTTTGTTCTCCTTCTGAGCGACTTTGACATGGCAACCAATACAGAGCGTATGCATGGCGTCGACATAAGAAGGCGCGATATAAGTGGTGATCTTGATCGTAGCTCCCGCGGGAACTAGGTCCTTGTGGCAATCGGAGCAAGGCTTCACGTGCGCGCTCGTGCGCGGGTAGCCTCGCTCGTGGCATTGCACGCAGGCGAGATTCGCTCCCTTTGGCGAAGCATGCCAGTCGTGGCGGAACGAGTCGGTGGGCAGATACATATCCCGGTGGCATTCGTAGCAGCCCGACTCCTGGTCGTGCGGCATGTTCATGTGGTGGCAGATCACGCACGACTTCTCCCCGCCGTTCCGATCGATCTCCCGCTGGTGGTAAAAAGTGACGCCCCAGTTGGTCAAATCGGCGTCCAGGTAGAGCACGCCCGTGCCGGCCGTCGCCGGCGCCGGCTTGCCCGTGCGCGCGGCGGCCAGTTGCAGGCCAATATTGCCAACATTTCCGCGCGCCCGATGCGTCGGCGTGGGCGTCGCGCCCATGCTCGCCGCTCGCGGGCTGCCGAGCAGCAGAAAACCGAAACCGGCTGCCAGCACAAAGGCCAGCGAATACTTCACGCGCCCGGCGATCACTGGCGTGCCCAGCCACGTGAACCCCACCTTGTTGAACTCGGGCAGCTTCCGGGGATCGGCATCGGGATCGGCCGGTCTGTGTTCCCACACGCGGAAATGCTCCACCATGAAGAGGAAGAGAAGCGTCGCCGCCGCCACAATCCCCAGGCTGATTACGATCTCGGTCCATTCCGGCAGGTAGAGGCTCCCGCCCCGGCTCAGGTCGGCCAGCCCACCCACGTCGATCCGGTTCAGCACAATGCCGGTGGTCGCAATCGCGGCCGTGGCCCACTGCCAGTTGCTGCTCTTCCGGAATTGCCGCTGCCAGAGCATCACCAGCGGGACGATCGCCATCGCCGCGATTTCCACCCAGAAGAGTTTCACTTGCCACGCCGACGCAAAGAGGTAGTGCAGCTGTCCCCGGTAGGCCAGATCCCCGAATCGCAGCGCTAAATAAAGGATGAGCACCCAGCCGGCCGCTTCCCCGAGCGGCCGCATCAGCTTCGTTTCCGGCTTGCGGCGGTAGAGGTAGGCGGTGAAATGGCTCTCGAGAATCACCATCATCAGTCCCAGGCCAATCGCCGAAACGAAGAAAAGCACCGGCAGAATCGGCGAATACCACAGCGGGAAGAGCCGATACGGCATGATCAGGAACAACGACCCGAGTGACGACTGATGCAGGGTCGAGAGCGCGATGCCAACGATCACCAGCGGGATCCGCAGCTTCACCAGGAAACGCCGCACGCTGGCCAGCGCGGAAATGTCCTCGGCGGGCACCGGGAAAAATTCCAGCGTCAGCACCGTCAGGTACAGCATCACGCACCAGCCCACTTCGAAAAGCGGGGAGTGCGGATTCCAGTAGATCGTCATGTACCAGATGTGCCACGGCAAGCCGAGGTCGAAGAGCAGCCCCACCGCGACCGCCACATAGCCCAGAAACGCAGTCAGCACCGCCGGCCGCACGATCGAATGGAACTCGTCCAGCTTGAAGATATAGACGGTCGCGGTCACCACAAACCCGCCCGCCGCCAGCGCGACTCCGCCCATCACGTCGAAGCCGACCCACAGGCCCCACGGCGTCGCGTCGGAGAGATGTGTCGTGGCACCAAGGCCGAAGAAGAACCGGGTGATGGCTACGGCCGCGGCCAGCCCCAGTAGCATCCAGAGAATCAGCTTCAGCCGCCGTACCCTGTCCATTTACTCCTCCGAACCCGGTTTGCCGCCGGCCTTCTCGTCCGCGCGCTCGGCCTCGAGTTTCATTCGCCGCTTGATAATCCAGTACAGCCCGGCCATGGCCGCGCCCATGCCCACGAAAGCGAACGGCACGGCTTCCATCGCCGGCCGCGTCGCATCGGGCAGCGGCATCTTGCCGAATTGCTCGCCATAAGTGAGGAAGGAAAGATCGATATCGGAGATGTAGAGCACCGAAGTGCCGCCGACCTCCGATTCGCCCCACACGCGGTTGATATATTTGCCGGGATTTTCCCGGAGACGCTGGTGCGCGATCGCGAGGAGTTGGTCCCGGTCGCCGTAGATGGTCGCCTTCGTGGGGCAGACCTCGGTGCAGGCGGGTTGCCCACCCTCCTTGATCCGGTCGTAGCAGAGAATGCACTTGCGCACGTGAGGAACCGGATCGCTCCACTGATAGCGCGGAATTCCGAAGGGGCATGCCATCATGCAATAGCGGCAGCCGATGCACTTCGCGCTCTCGTAGATCACCGGTCCGAGCTCCGTCTTGTGCATCGCACCCACCGGGCAGGCGGAAACGCAGGCCGGCTCCAGGCAATGCCGGCACTGTTTCCGCACGAACTTGTCGGCGGGCTCGCCGATCACGGACGTCCAGTTGTCCGCCGAGAGCCCGTCGTTCATGTCCCAGCGCTGGGGAATGTCGTTGGGCAGGTGATTCACCTTCTTGCAGGCGATCACGCACTCGCTGCAGCCGATGCATTTGGTGGTGTCGGTGAGGATGGCCGCTCTCATTTCGCCACTCCTCCCTTCCTGATCGCTTCCTCAACCGGCGCGGTGGTCAGCCGGGGATTCAGCACCCAGGTCGGCCGGTCGGCGAATCCCAGCGTTTCGGCCACGCGGTCCCCGGCACCTGGCGGGAACTTCCAGGCGACGCCCGTCACCAGTTGCGAAAGCGGCGCCAAAACGCAATGGGCCAGCTTGGTGAAGGGAATCAACAGCAGGATCAGGTCGCCCGAGTAGATGTGCACCAGCATCATCTCCTGGTAAGTGCGCGGGCTGATCACCGCGTTCGAAGCGATGTAGCCGGTCACAAATGGCGTGATCAGCAGCAGCGGCCAGAAGTAGTCCTGCCGGTGGCTGATCTTCCGCGCCGGTGAGTAAAGCGCCCGGCCCAGAAACAGCCCCGCTCCCGTGAAGATCACCAGCAAGGCCAGCCAGTTCGCCGCCACCTGCGGCAGTGCCGCCCAGCTGATGCCTACCGATTGGCGCCACAGCAGAATGTGCGAGGCCAGGAAAATCGGCGTCACGATCAGGCCGATGTGGAAGAGAAAGGAAACCGTGCTGTAGATCGGCCGCTGCCTCCAAAGACGAAACATCGGGAACAGCCAGCCCAGCGTCTGCCGGCGAATTTCCTTCCAGGAAACGATCTTGTCCGAATTGGCCCGGTAGCCGTCCCTGACTTCGAGCAGGGTGATAATGAAAATACGCAGCAGCCCCAGCACCATCAATGCCAGAGAAAGCCGGAACAACGGACCGCGTGCGAAATCAATCCATGCCGTCACAAGTTTTCTCCAAACCGGCTAAGGGCTCCGTACTTCCCAATCGGCGCCGCTCGCCGTTTCCGCGGCAACCCCGTGTTCCTGGTCGCCGCCATCACGTCTAGCCGCAAGCCGCCAGGCTCGCCGCCGTGGTTTTCGGCCTCACGAGGGGCTCCCTTCCGCCGGCGACGCGGTTGAGCCATCCGCGGCTTCCGCGGCGGCCGTTTCCTCCGCCGAATCCGGCGGCAGCAGGATGGCCTTGTAGATCAGGTCGTGCAGGCCGAGAATTTCGCATTCCACGCCCTGGTCTTCCATCAGCTCGCGCAATTGCTTCTTGCAGTTGGCGCAGGGCGCCACGCAATAGGTCGCGCCCGTGCGGCGTATCTGCTCGGCTTTCAGTCTCCCGCTCACGGCCGTGCGGAACGGGCGGATCTCATCGATCGACACCGTGCCACCACCGCCGCCGCAACACAGGTTCATCCGGCCGTTGGGCGCCATCTCCACGTACTGCGAGCAGAAGGCCTTCAGCACTTCCCGCGGCTGATTCACGATCCAGCCCGGTCGCGCAATGTTGCAGGGATCGTGGTAGGTGACCGCCTCGGTCACGACCTTCGGGTCCAGCTTGATCCGGCCTTCCTTCAGCGCCCGCTGCGTGTATTCGAGGATGCTGATCACCGGCAAAGCGTTCTTGCCGCCGCAGTAGGTGGGATAGAAGAACTTCGCCGTCCGGGCCGAATGCCCGCATTCGCCAATCAGGATCTTCTTGACCTTGAGCCGCTCCGCCTCCGCCCTCATCATGTGAAGCACGTGCTCCATCACTTGGTCGCTGTAGAACAGCCCATAGTTGATCCCGTCGTAATACTTGCTACCGATCGTCCAGCTGTCCCCGGTCGCCTTCATCACCGCGGCGATGCCCTTCAGTGTTTCCGCCTCCATCATGAAGTCGGAAACGGACGTGAAGAAGATGTACTCGGCGCCTTCCTGATCGATCGGAAACGGCACGTGCACACCCTTTTCGTCCTGGATGTCTTCGGTGAGGAACTCCAGCGTGTCGATGAGCGCCGGCAGCGGAATCGCTGACGTATTGGCGGTTTTCCCGATCAACTGCTCCCGCGTGCTCACCACCAGCGCCCGCGGCACGATCCCGATCTCCGAAAGCAGGTAGCGCCCCAGATGCGTCACCAGAGCATGGTCGATCCCCATCGGGCACTCGAAATGGCAACGCCGGCAGGCCGTGCAGTTGTAGTAGGAATCGGCCATCTCCTGCAGCTTCTCGTCGGCCAGTCCCGGATCGCCCAGCAGGCGCGCCCGCAGCGCCCCGGAAACGGTGAAGTGCCTCCGGTAAATCGAAAGCAACAGCTCCGACCGGTAGCAGGGAATGTCGTGCGGGTCGTGGGTCGCGTCGTAGATCGGGCAGGCCACCGCGCACCGCGCGCACCGCGTGGTCACCCGCATGTAATGGTCCAGCGCCAGCCGATAGTTCGGATGGTGCTGCAGCACCGAAGCGAACACCTCCAGAAAACGCCGCGGCCGGTCCTCGACGTTGAAATCCTCCACGTGATAGCGCACCGGCAGCCGCTGGCGTTCCATCACGTCCGGTTTCTTCGGCGTCGAATACGCCTTCTCGCGTTCCTCCGCGGTCATCGGCCGCGTCAGCGACTTCATCACCGATGCCATGATTGCTCGTCCTTTCCGGCAGCTCCCCTTCCGTCAGGGCCGGAGGGCATCAGCCCTGGATGCAGGCTGGTGCTGCTGGCCTGCGCCGCCGAGCCGATCGCTGTCACGCTATGGGCCACTTCCGCGATCGGAGCGTGTGCCGGCTCTTCTTCCCCTGCGTTCACGGCAAGCGCGATCTTGTAAAAAACCGTGATCATCAGCGCGCCCACCGCCCAGACCCCAACCGTGATGGCGATCTCGGGCAGCGTGGGCACGTAGCGAGTGATCGTTCCGAGCGGCGAGGGAATGAACCCTCCGACAACCATGCAGAAGCCCTTGTCGATCCAAAGCGACAAGAAGACCAGCCCGCAGGCGATGGCGAGCGTCCTTTCGTTGCGGCGGATTTTCGGTATCAGCAGCATGATCAACGCCGCCGCCATCAGCACCAGAGATGTGCGGCCCCAGGGCAGCAGCGAGGTGTGTACCAACTGTCCCAGATAAATGTCCTGGAAATCCTCGGTCAGCCCCGGAACCCGGCTGTACATCGCCGTGAAGAACTCCATCAGGATGAAGAATGTGTTGATGACCATCGCGTAGGTCACGATCACTGCCAGGCCGTTGATCGCCCGCTTGCCTACGTCATAGCGCGTCAGTTTCCGCAATAGCAGGGACAGCAGGATCAGCAAGGCGGGTCCGGCAGCAAACGCCGAAGCCAGGAACCGCGGCGCCATGATCGCCGTTCGCCAAGACAGCCGGCCCGGCAGTCCGGCGTAAAGGAATCCGGTCACCGTGTGGATGCTGATCGCCCAGGGAATCGAGAGCAGTATGATCGGCATCAGCCAGCGTGGCAGCGGCAGGTCTTGCTGCTCGGCGTGCAGCGCGTTCACCGTAATGACGGCGTTCAAGATGAGGTAACCACCGAGCGAAACCATGTCCCAGAACATGATCGAGTGGAATTGCGGGTAGAGCAGCACGTTGAGTGCCCGCATGGGTTTCCCCATGTCGATCATGATGAACATCAGGCACATCGTCACCGCGGCGACCGCCAAGGATTCGCCGAGAATCGTCATCCGCCCGAATTCCTTACGGTTGTGCAGGTAATAGGGCAGCACCACCATCACCGCCGATGCCGCCACCCCCACCAGGAAGGTGAACTGGCCGATATACAGCCCCCAGGAAACGTTGCGGCTCATCCCGGTGATTCCCAGACCTTGGTTTAGCTGGTAGAGGTAGACGACGAAAGCGAGCGTGATATAAGCAAGCAGCGCGCCAACCCAGATCTTGTATCTTCGACTGCCGACCAGCGCTTTTTCGAACAGGAACATCGTCCTTGCCTCAAATCAGGTAATAAATGTTGGGCCCGGTGCCGAGCTCCGGCCTTCTCCGCAGGACGTAGTTCTTCGCCAGCACTTCGCGGATCTCGGACTTCGGGTCATTCACGTCGCCGAACATCATCGCTTTCTCCGGGCACGCCTCAACGCAGGCAGGCGCTTTGCCCACTGCCAGCCGCTCGTCGCAGAAGCAGCATTTCTCCACCACGCCCTTGGTCCGCGTGGGGAAGTCGGGGTTGAGTTTCTTGATGTAGGGCCGCGGATCCACCCAATTGAAGCTGCGGGCACCGTAGGGGCAAGCAGCCATGCAGTAGCGGCAGCCGATGCACCGGTGCCAGTCCATCATCACGATCCCATCTTCGGGTCGCTTCCAGGTCGCTCCGGTTGGGCACACCCGCACGCACGGCGGCGAATCGCAGTGGTTGCACATGACAGGAATCGGTTCGGTGCGCTGCGACTCCTCCATGTAGCGCACGTCGTAGTCGTTGAACACCTTGTCGACCGGCTCGTTCCAGACCCACTTGATCTGGTGCGCGTTGTCGGGAATATCGGGAATGTTGTGCGCCCAGTCGCAGGCTTCCATGCAACTCGTGCAGCCCCGGTCCTTGGCGCACTTCCGCGTGTCGACGATCATCGCCCACTGCTTCCGCCGCTGCGGCTTCGCGCCGTTCGGCCCCGGTGCCTGTGCCATGCGGTCGAGCGCGGCCAGTTCCTGCCCGCCGAAGACCAACACCAATCCGGCGCCTGTCAGTTTCAGAAACTCCTTCCTGGTCATCTTCATGGCGTGGCCCCTTTCACCAGCGCGGGATCCACGTGGCAGTTCCAGCAGTAGGGCGTCCGGGCGCCTACGTAGGTATGGCAGCGATCGCAAAATTTCGCTTTGCTATGACATTGGAGGCACGTCCCCGAAAATCTCTTCTGGTACACCTTTCCGTTGAAGGACGTGTACTTCCAGTTGTTGTCCCTCACCGCGCTCGTTCGCCAGTCCATCAGCAATTTCATGTGCGAGGTGAGCATGTAATCGGTCGGCGCGACGCACTGTTTCTGGTTGGCGGGCATCTCGAGGGCCGGCGGTTGGGTTGTGGCATGCGTGATGGCATCGCGCCAGACGGGGAAGGTGACGCCGACGAGGAAGAGCAGCAGGCCCCCGTAGATCCAGAGCTTCTCACGCATGGACCGCCTCGCTCTTCTGTTGCAGCGGCTGTCCACGCAGGTCGGTGGTGCGCTCCTTTTCCCCCTTCATGATCAGCGCGTTGCCCAACAGCTCGTGGATCCCGCCCACGTCCACGCCCGGTGTCCAGTATTCAAGCAAGGTGGGAAGCGTGGCCTTGTCGATGGCGCAGATGCAGGTCAGCAGGTTTACGCCGTGCTTGTCCCGCACGTATTTCACCGCATTGGCCCGCGGCAATCCGCCACGCAGCCGCGCCTCGATGTTTTCGTCTGAGCCCAGGCCGGCGCCGCTGCCGCAACAGAAGGTCTGCTCGCGGATTGTGTTCTCGGGCATCTCGTGGAAGTGGTTGCACACCTTGCGCAGGATGTAGCGTGGCTCCTCGAGCAGTCCCATCCCCCGGGCCGGATTGCACGAGTCGTGGAAGGTCACCTTCCAGTGATCGTTGCGGCTCGGGTTGAGCCGTAGCTTGTTGTGGTAAATCAGGTCCGAAGTGAATTCGCAGATGTGAACCATCTTCGTCGATCGCGTGTTTTCAAATCGCGTGCCGGTGAAGGGCGAGACCGGCACTTCCAGAAAATCCGCCGGCCCGTTCATCGTGTCCATGTATTGGTTCACCACCCGCCACATGTGCCCGCATTCGCCGCCGAGAATCCATTTCACCTTCAGCCGCTTCGCTTCGGCGTACATCTTGGCGTTCAGCCGCTTCGCCAGCTCGTGCGAGCTGAACAGGCCGAAATTGCCGCCCTCCGCGGCGTAGGCACTGAAGGTGTAATCGAGTCCGATCTCGTGGAACAGCATCAGGTAGCCGAGCAGCGTGTAATAGTGCGGCGTGGCAAAATAGTCGGCCGAGGGAACGATGAACAGCACCTCGGCTCCCTTCCGATTGATCGGCGCCTCCACCCGAACGCCGGTGATTTCCTCGAGGTCGTCCACGGCGAAATCGATGCTGTCCTTAAAGCCGTGAGGCTGAATCCCCAAGTGGTTCCCCACGCGGTAGCAGTTGGCCACGGGCCCGATCACCCAGTTCGTGTTCACGCCCACAAGGTTCAACAGCTCCCGCACCATCATCGTGATTTCGGCGGTATCGATCCCGAAGGGGCAGAAAACCGAGCAGCGCCGGCACTCGGAGCACTGGTAGAAGTAGTAGAACCATTCCTTGATCACGTCTTCGGTCAGGTCCCGCGCCCCGGCGAGACCGCGGAACAGCTTGCCCGTCGTCGTGAAATAGCGGCGGTAGACCGAACGGATCAGCTCGGCCCGCAGAACTGGCATGTTCTTCGGGTCGCCCGAGCCGAGAAAGAACTGGCATTTGTCGGCGCACGCCCCGCAGCGTACGCAGATGTCCATGAAGAGCCGGAACGACCGGAATTTCTCCAGTCGCTCCTTCATCCCCTGCAGGATGATCTCCTTCCAGTTCGGGGGCAGTTTCCAGTCCACGTCGGGCGGTTGCCAGTCGCGGGGATTCGGCAGGCCCAGATACTTCACGTCCTTCGGCAACGCGGCATGGCAAAAGGTCCCTTTGCGAAACTCCGGACGGGTCTTGCGCCAGTCCTTCTCGTGGGGATCGTAGTTGATCTGAACGAGTTCTTCGGGTTTAGGAGTTGCCTCGGGCATCAATCTACTCCTTCTCCAGCGGCAGACCGGAATTCTTGATCTTGTCGTGGAATTCCTCTTCCCACTCCTGGTAGGTGTGCACCTTCACCGGATAGTTCCAGGGATTCACGTGCCGCTGGCGGCGGCTGTCGTTCGCCAGGTTGCGCGTGGGGCTGAGGAAGATGCCGCCCATGTGCATCAACTTGCTGTAGGGGAAATAGGCGAAGAGCAGACTCACCAGGGTCAGGTGAACGAAAAACAGCGGGCCAACTGCCGCCGGCAGTGTCGGCGAGAAGGTGACCAGTCCCAGGGCAAGCTGCTTGACGCCTTCCAGGTCCACTTTGAAGAAGTAGCGCATTAGGATGCCGGTGATGACGATCCCGAGCAGCAAGAACAGGGCGAAATAGTCCGTATAAAGCGAGATGTACCGGAGGCGCCGGTCCGTGAACCGGCGCTTCAGCAAGTAGAGCAGCGCCGCCACCACCACCACGTCGGTGATCAGCAGCTGCGGTGCCCCGATCTGCAGAAATCCGTCGATCGTGTCCATCCCGATGACGAATCGCGGCACCGGCTCGACGAAGAGCCGCAGATGGCGCAGCAGGATCACCAGCAGCGACCAGTGGAAGGCGAGCGCGCCCAGCCAGAGCCACTTGTTTTCCGTGTAGAGCAGCCGGGGGCCTTCCTCAATCTGCGCCCGGCTGTTGCGGAAGAGTGAGCGGAAGAGCAGGATTTCCAGCGCCATCCGCGTCAGCACCCCGCGTTTGTTGTGTGGATTCTCGATCCAGCTCGAGCGGATCCACGGCAGCGTCTTCTGTTGGCCGCAGGTGGTGGGAATGTGGAAGGGCAGCGCCGAATGCGCCCAGCGAATCACCCGGTAGCTGAAGCCGAGGAGGAACGTCGCAATCGCCGCGTAAGGCAGCACGATGCCCAGCAGGTACCGGGTATCGGCCAACTGGCCGCCCCCGTAGGCGAGGCCGATCACGGCGAGGATCACGAACAGCGGTACGAGTGGCTTCATGAGATCGTCCTCACCGGCCGGCCTCCGGGTTCATCCGTTCGAGCAGCGCCACCCGGCGCTTGGCCTCGTTCGCCCGGATCTCGTAGATCTGCTCCCGGCAGCGAACGAAGATGTCGAAGCCGACGAGCGCTATCTCGTCGATCCGGTCCTCGAGTTCGGCCCTCGCCTGCGCGTCGGCCGGCAACTCCTCCCGGCAGATCGGCTTGAGCAGGAAAAGGAAACCGAGGGCCTCCCGCGGAGTGAACTGCTGGACCGCGCGCAGCCGAACCAACTCTTCGAGCGCTTGGCCCAACCGCTGTGGATCCATGTCCCCGAAAAGCTCGTCGACGAGCTTCGGGATCTGCGTGCGCAGAGACTGGCCAACCGGGTTGCGGAACGGATCCTTCTCTCCCTCCAGGAACTGGCGGCTCTGGGCCGGGTAGGTTTCCAGCGCAACCGCCAGCCATCGCTCCGCAATCGCTTGCTTCTGGCTTGGCGAAATGCCGGGCATGGCGCCGCCTAGACGCAACCGGTCGGTTTCGGCAGGCCGGCGAGCTTGCAGGCTCCCTTGGCAGGTCCGGACGGGAAGAGCTGATAGATTTCCTTCAGCGAGAAGCCGGTCTGTTTGCAGACCTTCCGCACCATCGGCGCGATCCCGAACTGCAGGTAGTAATCCCGGATGTAGTGAATCACCTTCCAGTGATCCGGCGTCAGTTCGGTAATCCCTTCGGTGCCCCGGAAATCCTTGGCCACGTCCTCGTTCCAGAGCCCGGGGTCCTGCAGGAACCCGTCCTCGTCCACGTCGTATGTCCTGCCTTCACATTCGTAACTTGGCATGCTCATCTCCTTCACGACATTTCGATATAGCCGCACGGGCATTCTTGAGCACATTTCTGGCAGCCGTTGCACAGCTCCAGCTTGATTTGGAAATGTTCTCCCTTCGGCATTCTCACGAAGCAGTTGTTGGTGCAGTACATCCAGCAGACTTCGCAGTCCATGCACATGCCGCACGACATGCACCGTTCCGCTTCGGTCATCGCCTCGTTTTCGGAAAATCCTTTTTCGATCTCCGCCGTCATGTCGCGCTCGGCCACGGGCAGGCGCTCGCGTTCGTGCCGCGCGCCCTCCTTGTACCAACCGAGCTTCATCCGGTCGGTCTTGATTACCGGCGGCGCGACGGGCTTCTCCAGTTTTTCGCCGCGCAGCCGCGCATCGATCGCCTCGGCCGCGAAGCGTCCTTGGCCAATCGCGATCGTTACCAGCCCCAGCTCAAGCACGTCGCCTCCGGCGTACACCGGCTCGATCGCCGTCTTCCCCCACTCGTCCGCCTTAATCCAGTCCTTGCCTTCGTGCAGCCCGTTGAACCCGGCGAATTCCGGCTCCTGGCTGATCGCCGTGATCACCGCCGTCGCTTCCAGGTCGAACTCGGAGCCCGCCTTCGGGATCGGCCGCCGCCGGCCGGAAGCGTCCGGCTCGCCCAGTTCCATCCGGATACAGCGGAGCCCGGTCGCCTTGCCGTTGTTGCGGAGCACCTGTAGCGGCGCCGCGAGAAATTCGATCGCGATGCCTTCCTCCAGCGCACCTTCGATCTCCTGCTTGATCGCCGGCATCTCCTGCCGCGTCCGGCGATAGAGAATCGTCACCGAGGCGCCCAGCCGCTTGCTCACCCGGGCCGCATCGATCGCCGTGTCCCCGCCGCCGACCACGATCACCTTGTCGCCCAGCTCCACCGTTTTGCCGCTGTTCACGTGGTTCAGGAACTCGGTCCCGGTGAAGACATTCGAGGCGTTCTCGCCTTCGACGCCCAGTTGCAGGCCCTTGTGCGCGCCGATGCCCACGAAAGTCGCCTGGTAATCGCGCCGCAGCTCATCGAGCGTGATGTCCTTCCCGACGACGGTCTGGCAACGCAGATCCACACCCAGATCAAGGATCTTCCCGATCTCCGCGTCGATCACTTCGCGCGGCAGCCGGTAGGGCGGAATGCCGTAGCGCAGCATCCCGCCGGGTTTGGCGAAGGCCTCGAAGACGGTCACCGGATAGCCGCGCCGCGCCAGCTGGTAGGCGCAGGAAAGCCCCGCCGGCCCCGACCCGACAATGGCGATCTTTTCCGTGCGCTTCTCTTCGGTCAGCTTTTTGAGCGGCAACTGCTTGGCGATCCCGAAGTCGCCGATGAAGCGCTCGAGCGCGTTGATCGCTACCGCGCCTTCCTTCTCGTTGCGGTTGCAGCTGTCTTCGCAAGGGTGCGGGCACACGCGGCCGCAGACCGCCGGAAAGGGATTCCGGTCGGTAATCGTGTTCCAGGCGATCGTAAACGCCTGTTCTTTCGTCCGGCCGTAGGCCGCCGCCTGCGCCAGCATGGTGATCCAGCCGCGAATGTCGGTGCCGCAGGGGCACCCCTCGGCGCATGGCGGCGTCTTGGCCACGAAACGCGGGCGCAGCGGACTGATTTCAGCGCCCGGCCCGGCCGCCGTTCGCGCGGCCGGCTTTTTCACCGGTTTAAATATGGTCATGGTCTCGATCCCCGCTAGGCGTAGGGATAGATCCCTCGCTTGAAGTCCTCCAGCTGCGCGAGCAGCCGGTCGTGCTTCTGTTCGTCCTCGATGAGATAGGTGAGTAGGTGCCGCAAAACGAACAGCCGGCAATTGCGCCGTGCCGTCTCGGCGAGCGCGATGGTTTCTTTCTCCATCTCGGCATGGCGCTCGATGCTCTCCCAGATCTCGCCGAGCTCTTCCGGAGTCAGGCTGATCGCCTGCTTTTCCAGGCTGTCGATCATCACCTGCTGCACCTTCTTATGCATGACCGAGTCCTGGCGAATGATCTCCATGATCAGGCGAATCAGCGGGTTTTTCGTCTTCCCGGCGATGCCGTCGCAGGCGCTGACGCTGGCATCCTCGATTTCCTGCCAGCGGCGCAGCGTCGCGACCAGTTCCGGCAGGTTCTCCGCCGCTTTGCGCTTTTTCGGAGCGGTTGCGCTCATCGGTCCTCCTTCGGGACAGACCCCCACGGCCGGCAAGTCGCCGGCGGCCGGCAATCTATTCCGGCGCGGCGCCTTCCTTGTGTGGAATGGTGATGAAGCTGCCGCCGAAGTAGCTGTAGACGCAGCGGCCGGAATCGATCAGCTGCCGGATCGCGTGCTTGCAGTCGTCCTTCGTGCACTCGGCTTCGCCGAATTTGGCGATCATCGCCTTGGTGAGGTCGGTCGATTTCAGGTTTTTCTTGCCCAGGTATTCGACCACCATCTTGTACATTTCCTCGGCAATCGTTTCGACTGAGACGGCCATCGAAGCCTCCTAAAAGCGGATATGGGTCGAGCGCGCAAAGGTCAGTCCGGCGTACCGGAAGTCATCGATGTGATACCGGGTAAACGGAATTCCGGTCAGCTCGAAGAACCGCGGCCAGCCGATGCGGTCGATCCATTCGCCGACCCGCTCGTATTTGCGCGCATTGCGGGCGTAGACGTCCACGATGTTCACCACTGCGTCGACCACCTCGGGCCAGCGCGGCGGGTTGTTGGGAATGAAGGGAATCGCCAGCTTCGAAAAGCGCGGCTCCGAGCGGGCATTGCTCACCTTGCCGCCCACCCAGATCGAGAGCCCGTCGTTTTCCGGATCGTTCAGCGGCATCGCCGGGCACACGGTGTAGCAGTTGGCGCAGAACATGCACTGCTCCTCGATCACTTCCACCGACGGCTTGCCCTCGTACGTCGCCGAGCGAATCGCGCCGGTCGGGCACGAGGCGATCACGTTGGGAATCTCGCAGACCTTGTTCAGCGTGTCGTGCATCACCCGCGGCGGCCGCCGGTGAATGCCCAGAATCGCGATATCCGAGCAGTGCACCGCGCCGCACATGTTCAGGCAGCACGCCAGCGCGATCCGCAGCTTGGCCGGAAGGTTTTCGTGCGTAAAGCGGTCGCAGAGCACGTCCATCACCGACTTCACGATACCCGAGGCATCGGTGGCCGAGGAGTGGCAGTGCACCCAGCCCTGCGTGTGCACGATGTTGCTGATCGAGTTGTTCGTTCCGCCGACAGGGAATCCCGCCGCCGCCAAATCCTTCTTCAGCGGCTCGATGTTCTCCGGATTGTCGAGCAGGAACTCGACGTTGTTGCGGCTCGTGAACCGCAGGTAGCCGCCGCAGTACTTGTCGGCGAGCTCGGCGATGAAGCGCACCCTGTGCAGGCTCACCAGCCGCGGCCAGCCGCATCGCACCGTATAGATCCGGTCGCCCGATTCGGCAACGTGGCATAGCACGCCCGGCGCCAGCGTCTCGTGGTATTTCCACTGGCCGTAGTTCTTTTTGATCAGCGGATGCAGGAATTGATGAAAATCGGGCGGCCCGATGTCGGTCAGTCGTTCTGTCTGCGTTGCCATGCTCTCGCCTCCTCCACTCGTCGCTACTTCTGCTTCGGCTCGCCTGCGCCCTCTTCCGGCTCGGGAACTTCGTCCTCTTTCCGGAAGAAGATGTAGGGGTTGTCGCGTGGGGCCGAAACCATTTCCGGCACCGGATCGAGTCCGATCGCGTCCAGGAATGTCGCCATGCCCATTCGCTGGATCAGCTCGCCCACCCGCTCGCGGTTGTTGCCGTATTCGCCCCAGAAATCCCAGATCCGCGAGACGAGTTCCTTCAGCGTGTCGAGGATTTCATCGGCCGGCACGAACGGAATCAGCACCGACGAAAGCTGCGCGCCTTGCAGGATCGGGGCCTTGGCGCCGATCAGCACCGTCGCGCCCTTTTCCTTGCCCGGCCGCAGTGCCTTGGGCAGCACGTTGATGCAGTGCATGCAGCGGACGCATTCGCGGTTGTTGATCTTCAGCTGCTTCCCGTCCCAGCTCATGCACTTGGTCGGGCAGTGGTCGCAGACGTCCTTCTGGATGTCGACCCCGTCGGCCGCATACTGCGCCACCGCCGCGTCGTCCTGCTGGATGTCGTCCTTCCACGTGCCGATGATCGAAAGATCGGCCCGGGCGATCGATGCGACGCAGTCGTTCGGGCAGCCGCTGAACTTGAATTTGAACTTGTACGGGAACGGTGGCCGGTGCAGCTCGTCCTGGTAGGTATGGGTGATCTCGTTGCACATCCCCATCGTGTCGTAGCACGCCCACTCGCAGCGCGCCTTGCCGACGCACGCCGAAGGCGTCCGCATGACCGACCCCGACCCGCCCAGGTCGAACCCGAGATGCGTCAATTCGCTGAAGGTTGGTTCAAGCTCGTCCGTCTTGGTGCCCAGGAGGATGATGTCGCCGGTCGAGCCGTGGAAATTGAACAGGCCCGACCCGTGCTTTTCCCAGATGTCGCAGATTTTCCGGAGCACGTCGCTGGTGTAAAACCAGCCGGAGGGCATATTCACGCGCATCGTGTGGAAATGCGACACGTTCGGGAATTGCTCCGGCACGTCGCTATAGCGCCCGATCACGCCACCGCCGTAACCCATCACGCCCACGATCCCGCCGTGCTTCCAGTGGCTGATCTTGTCCTTGTACGAGAGTTCCAGCTGGCCCAACAGGTCTTCCGCCATCGGCTGCGTTTCGGCGGCCGCCTTGATGTCCTTGACGAAGCTCGGCCACGGCCCCTTTTCCAGTTCGTCGAGGAGTGGCGTTTTCTTCTTCTCATCCGGCATGCTCGTTTCCTCCTTCGTTCCGCTTCTCAGGCGCCGCGGGCCAACGCGTCACGGCGGACCGCTTCAACGTAGATCGCCACCGGCCGGTACAGCAGGTGTGCCCATTTGCCGAAGGGAACCTCGACCACGAGCATCGGCACGGCGATGGCAAGGTGGATCATGTACATCACGTAAGTCGGCATCGGCAGGTCCTGCACCCGCAGGATGTTGACCAGAATGCCGGTGGCGGCTGTGAGCAGCAGCAGGGTCGGGAACAGCCAATCGGAGAGATGGCTGAAGCGGTACATCTCCCCGTTCTTCCGCGCCCGGTCCAGAATCATCCAGCCCGAGCCGACCAGCAGCACCGCGGTGGCGTAGTACCCGAGAAAACTCGTCCAGTGGAGCCTGTCGTTCGGCACCTGGAACCACGGCAGGAAAATCACCACCAGCGTGAACATCAGCATGTAGCCGCTCGCCAGCAGCAGGTGCCGCACCCAGTTCTTGATCGCGTCGCCGGCCGCGCAGCCCTTCCACCGCGCCTGGGTGAACAGGTGCAGCGCCAGCGTCGGCAGGTACCGAATGTAGGTCCCCAGCGGAATCCCGTCGTCCCGTGTCAGCCGCCGAAACATCCTCGCCGCATTGGTCAGCAGGAAGAAGCCGAGCAGCAGTGCCAGCGTCGTGTCCGCCAGGTGCACCGTCTCCACCGGCGCGAACTTGTTCAGCATCACCGAGGAAAGCGCCTGCGGCCCGGCCTGGCTCAGCAACCCGAAACCGAAATTCCGCGGCAGCGTGAAGAGCAGCACGATCACCGTTGCCACCACGCCCAGAATCCCCAGCTCCCACGCCGCCGACCGGTACATCAGCCGCGAAAGGCCGGTCCAGTCGTATTGCGAGGTCAGATAGCGGCGCAGCGCCATCATCGTTTCGCCCGGGTTCGCCTTGCGCAAGCACTCCTTCGAGCACTCGCCGCAATAGAAGCAGAGCCACGGCGCCGGGTCCGAGAGCAGTTGCTCCCTCTGACCCCACTGCGTCAGCAGCATCTGCTTGCGCGGAAAACCGGTCTCGGCCGTCGAAAGCGTGCATACCGACGTGCAGGTCGCGCATTGGACGCACTTCTTCGCATCGTGTGCCCCCAGCGCCATCACCTGCTTCAGGAATCCGACGTCCGGCTCGATGGGTTGTGCGGTTGCCATGTTCAAAAACCCTTGTAGGGATTGGGTCCTAGTTCCCGGACGCGATCGACGAACGCGTCAATCGTCTCCGGCAGCTGGGCATATTCGTCCAGCGAGAGCTGCAGCACCTCGACCCGCTCCGATTCGAGCTGCAGCCGCTGCAGCGTCTCTTTCACGTTTTCCAGCCGGCGGCTCGCGATTTCGCTTCCCTTGGCGAAATGGCACTGGTAATCCTCGCCGTACTTGCAGCCGATGAGCATCACGCCGTCGATCCCGCGCGAGAGCGCGTCGGCTATCCACACCACGTTCAGCGACCCTAGGCACCGCAGCGGAATCACCCGCACCGACGGGTCGTAGCTCCGCCGCTTCATCCCGATCATGTCCAGCGCCGGATAGGCGTCGTTCTCGCACATGAAAACCAGCACCCGGGGTTTCTCCTCATCCTCGTCGGGCACCTCGATCGCCTTGATCATTCCGGCGATCATGTCCACCGAATAGTTTTTGAACGAGATGATCCGCTCCGGGCAGGCGCCCATGCACACCCCGCAGCGCCGGCACCGGTTCGGATTGAACTTCGGCGTGCCCTTTTCGTCCTCGTCGATCGCCCCGAACGGACATTCCACGGTGCAGCGCTTGCACTGCGTGCAGCGCTGCAGGAAAAAGCTCGGATACGAGAGATCCCCGGCGCGCGGATGCACGGCCTGTCCCCGCGAGATCATCTCCACGCACTGCACCGCCTTCATCGCCGCGCCCGCCGCGTCTTCCGCCGCGGTCAACCCGTCCATGGGCGCGTGCACCGCGCCCGCGGTGTAGATCCCCGTGCGCAGCGTCTCGTACGGGAAGCAGATGAAATTCGAGCCGGGAAAGCCGTCGCGGCAGATCGGCAGCTCGGGGCCCTGCCGATAGGTCAGGTTCAGGATGCTCTCCGGTTCAGGCTCCCATGGCTTACCGGCCACCGCTTCGCCATTGCCGGTCTGCCCCTGCGCCTGCGCGCCACTCGCGCCGCCCGGTGCGTCAGCCGGATTCCTCGTCTCGATCGGCCCGGGCGCATTGGGCACGAACCCGGTGGCCAACACCACCACATCGGCGGGCACCTCCACATGCTCGCCGAGCAGGGTGTTTTTCACCTCCACCGCCATCTTGTCCCCGTGATTGCGCACCCCCGCCACGTCGCCCTTCAGCAGGAAAGTGGCCGGGTGGTTCTGCACCCTGGCGTAGTACCGTTCCGACTGCCCGGGCGTCACGATGTCCCGATAGATGATGTAGACCTTGGTTGCCGCATCGCGACGATGGATCCGGTCGGCCTGCTCGAGCGTCTTCATACAGCACACCGCCGAGCAGTACGGCAGATGATTCTGGTCGCGCGAGCCGGCGCACTGGATGAACAACACGCTCTCGGCCGGTTTCCCGTCCGATGGCCGAACCGGCGCCCCGGCTGCGATCATCGCGTCGAACTGGTCGCTGGTCACGACGTTCGGCGATTTGCCATAGCCGAGATGGCCGAGCCGGGTCGGATCGTACGGCCGCCAGCCCGTGGCCACCACGATCGAGCCCACCGTCACCGTGCCCTGCTTTCCCTGGCTCTCCAGCGTCACCGCGAACGCGCCCGGCTGGCCCTCGGTTCGGACCACCCGCGTCAACATGCGCACCTGGACTTTCGGGTGCGCGCCGACTTTCCGGATCTCCGCAGCCAGCCCCGTCTCTTCCAGTTCCGTGTAGGGAGCCCGTGTCGGAAAATCCAACTCGACATGCGCCAGCCGCCCCCCGAGTTCCCGTTCCTTTTCCACCAGAACGACGTCGTACCCGGCATCGGCCGCGGCCCGCGCCGCATGGATTCCGGCGACGCCGCCTCCCACCACGAGAATCGTCCGCGAAATCCCGTTGGCCAGCGGCTCGAGCGGCTCGCTCTTTTCCGCCTTGACGATCCCCATCCGGAGGTAATCCTCGGCCAGCGCCTGTGAATCCTCGTCCTTCGGCGGATGTGCCCACGCCACGTGCTCGCGCAGATTCACCCGGTCCATCGGCATCCTTGGGTCCAGCGTGAAGGCCGCCGTCTTCATGCGCGGCGAACAGGCAGCGATTACCAGTGCATCGACGGCCTGATCGGCCACGTCCTTCCGGATCGTTGCCAGACCCTCCTCACCACACAGAAAGGGATGGACCCGGCAGACCGGTGCTTTGCATTCCTCATGGGCGACGCGGGCCAGCCGGTCGAGATCGAGCGACTCGCCGATCGAGCACCCGCTGCAGATATACACTCCGACGCGCTTACTCATGGCGAGCACTCCGCATCGCGTATTGCAGGGCTTTCAGCGCCGCACCGGTCGCGTCCCGGACTGTTGCCGCCACCTCTTCCGGGCGCTTGGCGCAGCCTGCTGCATAAAAACCGGGGGTTCCGTTGGTGAGGAAGCCGAATTCGTCCCGCGGAAACTCTGCCGGCAGGCCCCCCGAGCGCGGCACGATCCCCGTCGCCAGAACGACGAGATCGAACGCCTCGGTCAACTTCTTGCCGGCGAGCGCGTCTTCCACGGTGACGAGGAGATTGTGCGTTTCCGGATCCTCCTCGATTTTGCCCACCCTGCCTTTCACGAGTTTCAAATGGTTGTTGGTCGCCACCTTGGTGCGAAAATCCTCCAGCAGCCCTGGAGTGCGGATGTCGATATAGAAGATCGTCACCTCGGCTTCGGGGTAGAGCGCATGGATGTAGGTGGTGTGCTTCAGCGAAGCCAGGCAGCAGACGCTTGAGCAATACGGCAAATGGTTTTCGTCGCGCGAGCCGGCGCACTGCACGAAAGCCACCGTCTTCGGTGCGTTCCCGTCCGACGGCCGCACGATCTTGCCCGCCGTCGGTCCCTCGGTCGCCGCCATCCGCTCCAGCATCACGTTCGTCACCACGTTCGGCAGCTTCCCGTAGCCGAGATGTACCAGCCGGCTCGCGTCGTAGGGCTCCCAGCCGGTCGCCGCGATCACCGCCGCCACCGGGAACGTGCGCCGCTCCGCCGCTTGCCCCAGATCGATCGCGCCGTAACGGCAGGCCGCCACGCACGCCGTGCAGCCTTCCGGGCACGCGGCCCGGTCGACCACAAAGGCCGCCGGGAAGGCCATCGGCTGCGGCGGATGGATCGCCTTCGTCCGCGTCAGCCCGAAATTGAAATCGTCCGCCCTTTCCGCAGGACACACCTGCAGGCAATCGCCGCAAAGCGTGCATCGGTCGTTGACGTAGCGCGGATCGATCCGCACGGTCGCCTGGAAATCGCCTGGCTTACCCCTCAGGCTTTCCAACTCCGCCTGCGTCAGCACCGTGATCCGCGGATTGTTCTTCAGCCGGCGGAAATTGATTTCGAAGCCGCACTCGGGTGGGCAGAGCTTCGGGAAATAGAGGTGCAAGGCGATGGCCCGGCCGCCCAGGAAGGGCGAACGCTCGATGAGAATCACGCTGGCGCCAGCCTCGGCGGCCTCGAGTGCGGCCGTCACCCCGGCGATGCCGCCGCCGATCACCAGCAGGCTTTTCTCCTCGCGATTTGAAAGAACAGCGCTACCCATAAGTCCTCAATGTCCCGCCGCGGCCGCTTCCCCCGCTGGCGTGCGTCGTTTCGCCTCCGCCGCGTTGGCTTTCAGCCGCATCGTCTTTTCCTGGAACAGGCTGAATCGCAGCCAGTCCATGGCAAACTCGAGCAGTTCCTCGTCGTTCGTTTTCAGCGCTTCCGCACGGTCCTCGTGAACGTCGAATAGCTCCAGGAAACGCGTCTCGAAAACGAAACGCCGGAAGCGATCCAGGTCGAAGCAGGCCATCAGGTACATCGCCAACTTGTCGGGCGATAGCGGCTCCTGCTTCTGCCAGGATTCGTTCAACATCAGCCGCTCGAAGGACGCGCCCATCATTTCGAACGTGTCGATCCCTTGCTCGCGGATCCACTCGCGCACCGTCCGCGTCCCCTTGCCTTGCCCATGCCCGTGGCAAAACTCTTCCCGCATCAGGAAGTAGTGGCCCCGCTCGGTCGGTGTCGGATGATCGGGTTGCGCCTGGCCCAGCGGATACATGCGGCACGCCCAGGGCCGATGCGCGTAGATCGAGCAGCCACCCTGCGTCACGAACGGGCAGCGCTTGTCCCCGGCATTCATCCGCAGCAGCACCACCGGCAGTTTCTTGTCCCGTGTGCACGAAAGAATCGCGTATCGGTCGAGAAAGGTGCCGGAATCGATCCTCAGCGCCCGCTTCATCCGCAGCACGTCATAAGGCGTCAGGATGATCGATACGTCCCGGCAGCAATCGGTGAAGCAGTCGCGGCTGCAATCGCAGCGGAAATCAAGCGCGTCGTCCGCGCCCAGCTGGACCGGATGGGCGTGCCCCACGGCCTGCTCCACGGTTTCTTCAGCCATGCTTCAGCCCTCCTCGACGGCGATCAAACTTCTCAAAGCGTCCTTGGACCAGACCGGCAGCGGGCCGTTGTCACCTGTCTCCGGGTCCAGCCGGTGCCGGTAGGAACTCTTCACTTGGAAATGGCTCTCCATCCATTCCCAGCCCTGGATGAAATAAGGGCACTCGTCGTTGAAGCAGACGTACTGAAATTCCCCGCTCCAGCAGGCGAGCTCCGGATTCCGCCAGCGGCTCATCGGTTGGCGGCAATGTGGGCACAAAACTTGCGTCGAGTCGGCCATCGACCCTCCTCGTTCGGGGGGGCCGCGCCCTGCGGCGCGGACCCCCCGTTCGAGCCAGCGGCATTCCGCCGTTTCCGGCGGGTGTTAAGCGAACAGTTGGTGGATGGGGCGGGTACGCAGCTGCCAGTTGCCGGTGCCCGGATCGTACCGGCAGTTGGCGAAAACGTGCCAATGTTCCTCGTCCATCTTGGGTTTGTCGGACCGGAAGTAGTAGCCCGGCCAGCGTGTCTCTTCCCGGAAGAGCATCGTGCGTGCGTGTGCTTCCGCCTGCCACATGCGGTGGATGTTTTCCCAGCACCGCATCAGTTCGTGCAGGTCGGCCGCTCCCAGCTTCTGCGAGTCCTCTTTCAGGTACTGCAGCAGTTCGAGGGCCCGCTCAAGTTGGGACTGGTTGGTGGTGAACTGCGCCGTCACGCCGCCCGCGTACTCGTCCATGATCTTCTGCAGCCGGAACATGAACAGCCGGGGCTTCAGGTAGTTCGGATTGATTTCCGGGTCGGTGGTGTCGTTCTTGTGGGCCTCGTAGAGGGCCATCGGGGCTAGGATTTCCGTCGAGAGCGACTCGATCAGCTTCTCGTCCAAGTTCGGCATCTGGTTGTTGTCGAGGACGAACTTCACGGCCTCCTTGGCGGCAATCCGTCCTTCGGTGCACGAGCCGGAAGAGAACTTGTGGCTCGAGGCGCCCGAGGCGTCACCGGCGCAGAACAGCCCCTTCACCGTCGACATGTTGCAGTAGCCCCAGAAGTACTCGCTCTTGGTCTTGTCGTTTTGCAGGTCTTCCGGACCGCTCACCCACGCGCCCGAGGCGCCCGAGTGCGAGCCGATGAAGTACGGCTCGGCTGCGGCGATCTCCGAGCTCTTCTCCTCCGGCTGCACGTTCGTGGCAGCCCAGAGAATCGCTTGGGAAATCGTCATATCGAGGAAGTCTTCCCAGGCTTCCGATTCGAGGTCCTTCATCTTCTTCTTGTAGGCCTTCGGATCGTCCTTGTACTCTTCGGCGATCTTCTGGATGGCTTCCTCGGTCCGCATGTAGATCGGACCCTTACCTTCCATCACGTCGAGCATGCCAAGGTAGTTCCGCAGGTTGGCCGGCACCGGCTTCACCTTGCCGTAAGGCAGCCAGTTCTCCAGTTCCGCTTGCCGTTCCACCATGTAGTTGCCGCCCATGGCGTTGGTCGCGCGCGATTTGAAGAGCAGGAACCACGCGCCCACCGGTCCGTAGGCGTCTTTGAACCGGACCGGAATGAAGCGCACTTCCTGGCAGGTCATCTCCGCACCGGCTTTCATGGTGAAATAGGCAGACGAGCCGGAATTCCACGGTGGATACCACGCACGGCCCGTGCCTTCGCCCGTGCTCCGCGGCCGGAAAACGTGCACCGCGCCGCCCATCGCGTCCAGCGTTGCCTTCGCTTTGAAGAAGTAGAGTTTGTTCTCGCGGACCGAGAAGCCGACCGCGCCGGCGCACCGGTCGCCGTCCATCAACGGCCCCACGATGAACACGCGCTCGAAGATCTGCCCGACGCCGCTGCCGAGCAGCGCGTTCTTCGCCGCCTCGGCCACGATCACCTTGTAGGACTCGCCGTTGATCATCAGCTGCCAGCGGCCCTCGTGAACGTACTTGCCCTCGGCGTCCTTCCAGATGGGCAGGCCCCATTTCTCGAAGAGGTGCACGGTGGAATCCACGTGCCGGGCGATGTTGGCGACCAGGTCCTCGCGCGTCACCCCCATCAGATCGTTGCGCACGTAGTTCACGTAATCCTTCACCGTGTTGGCGCCGTCCTTGAGCCCGACATACTGGTTGATCGCCGAGAGTCCCATGGCTACGGCTCCCGAACGGTCCACGGCGGCCTTGTCGACCAACGTCACGCGCAGGCCGTTCTCCTTGGCCCAATGGGCGGCTTCCACCGCCGCGCCGCAGGCGGCCATTCCGCCGCCCAGAATCAGCAGATCGGTTTCGACGATGACTTTTTCGAACTCAGGCATGCGGTGCCTCCTTGCCGTCGAGGGTGAAAACTGCCGGCAAGCCCAGCGACTCGGGCTCGGTGAAGAGTTCCACGCTGTTGAGATCCTTGGAGCTCTTGAATCCGCCATCGGGCACGGCCGAACCTTCCGAGGTCGTCCGGATGGGGAACTTGAACCGCTTGAGGGTGCCGTTGCGGAATTTCACCGTCCACATGATCGAGTCGGTGGAACGCAACGGCGTTACGCTCGCTCCCAGCGGCACGAAATCGGCGTAGCCGCGTATTTCAATGGCCTGGTTCGGGCAGATCTTCACGCAGTTGTAGCACTCCCAGCACATCGAGACGTCGCGGTTGTACGCCTTCATCTTCTGCTTGTCTAAAACCATCAAGTCATTCGGACAGATGTATTGGCATGCCGTCTTGTCTTGTGCCTTACATCCGTCGCATTTGTCGGGATTGACATAGCTCGGCATTGACCCTCCTTACGCAAACGATCCGAGATGTAGACAGCCGAGGGGAACAGAGGGTTGCCCTGCGCGCGCTCCGTTCGTTTTTCCGCAGCGCGTGCGGCCAGCCCCGGTTTGAGTCATGGCCCGGTGGAGCGGGATCGTGCGCCCGTCGGGCCAGAGGCGCCGGCGATGCGACGAATCGATGTGAGTCACTCGTAAGCCGTTTGTCATCCGTTCGACCTTTTGCTTCTACGCCACTCCATCCTTACTTCCCGCGCTCAGCGCGTAACTCCGCTCGCGCGGCACTGCCAGCCGGCGGGCAGCATGACTGCCCGCGGCCCGAAGCAAACCCTCCGCCCATTCCGGCGTGGAGGCTGCATGCACGTGCGTGTAACTTGCCCACACGTTTTTCAGCAGCACGCCGTCGCGCCCACCGAAAGCCCCGGCGCCGCGCCCCATCGCGCAGGCCGTCGCGGGCATCTCCGGCTGGGCAACAATGCGGGAATAGTGAAATTCGTGTCCCCGGATCGCCGTCCCCACCGGGTAATAAGGATTCGGCCGGTCCACCAGTAACTCGACGTAGCCATGTCCCTGCGGCGCCCCGCTTACTTCGACCGCGAAGGGCAGCACGGCCGCCATCGGAAACGTCTCGCCACGCCAGCGAATCGATTGCGCAAGGAACATCAAGCCGCCGCATTCGGCATAGACAGGCAAACCCGCCAGCGCGCGCTCCCGGACCGACCCGCGCAGCCCCGTGTTCGCCGCCAGCAGCGCCGCGTGCGTTTCCGGAAAGCCGCCGCCCACATAGAGCGCGTCCAGCCCGTCAGGCAGCCGTGTGGCCGAAAGCACCGGAATCGGCACAAGCCGCGCGCCGCTCCTCTCGAGCGCCTCGAGATTGTCGGGATAGTAGAAGGTAAAGGGCGCATCCTTGAGGTAACCGATCCTCAGTCCCTCGTGTGGCACCGCGATCCGCGCACTCGCAGCAGGATTCTCGATCGCCGGCGCGCCCGCCGCCACTTCCAGGATCCGCGCCGTATCCAGCCGCTCCGCGGCCAGCGATTCCAGGTATCCGGCAAGTTCCTCGGGCCGGCCATGCTCCTCGGGAGTGACCAGTCCCAGATGCCTTTGGGGCAGGAGCGCCTGTTCGGCGATCTTCGGAATGACACCCAGCACCGGGATGTCGCAGACGGTGGCAATCGACTTTCTCAGCACCGCCTCCTGCCTCGCACCGGCCACGCGATTGAAAACGATGCCGCCAATCTGCACCGCCGGATCGAGCGCCCGGCAGCCCAGCACCAGCGCAGCCACCGTCCGCGTCACCTTCGTCGCGTCGATCACCAGCAGCACCGGCGCGTTCAGCAATTTGGCCAGCTCGGCCGTGCTGTGCGTTCCCAGCTCGTCGAGGCCGTCGAACAGCCCGCGATTACCTTCGATCAGATTGAGTCCGTCGGAAATGGCGTGGTCGGAAAAGAGCCGTGCGGTCACGGCCTTGCCCATCAGGAAAGTGTCCAGGTTGCGCGCCGCCCGACCCGCGGCCCAGCCCAGCCAGCCGGCGTCGATATAGTCCGGACCCTTCTTGAACGCGGCTGTCGGTGTGGCGTTTCGGCGCGCGTCGCGCAGTAGCGCCAACGAAACCAGCGTCTTCCCCGCGTCGCCAGCGAGCCCGGCAACGACGATCCTCGGAGCGGAGTGCGGATATGCGTTCACGGGTGGTTAACCACCCTCCCGACTTTCCTAGGCGCTCCTGGGCGCTCTTGGGTGCGCCGGCGGAGCGTCCGCACGGTGGCCGGTCGCTTTCTCTGCGATCAGGCCACCAATTCACCCCTCCTGTATCCACCAAGGAAATCGCGCATCTTTGTCCGTGCCTTGTGCAACTGCGACTTGGATGTCCCCACCGAGCAACCCATCAGGCGCGAGATTTCCCCATGGCCGTAACCTTCGACGTCATGCAAAATCAACACTGTTCTGAATCCGGGAGGCAAGCGATTGAGCGCGCGCTCGAGGTCAATCCGTTCGAGCACCGCCTGCAGATCGCAATCGACGCAGCCAAATTCCCTTCCAGGTTCCTCGCCGGTTGGCCCGTTTGGTTCGGCCAGGCCCTCCAGCGAAGTTTCCCGGTGCCAGCCCGGTTTTTGGAACCGCAGCAATACCACATTGATCGTCAGCCGGCGCAGCCATGTGTATAGCGACGATTCCTGGCGGAAGCTGCCGAACTTGTGTAGCAAACGCAGAAACGTGTCTTCCGTCAGGTCTTCGGCTTCGGCAAAGTTTCCGGTCATGCGCAGACACAAACAGTAGATACGTGACCTATAAGTTGCGTACAAACTACCAAGCTGTTCCGGTGGAAGCTTGACCAGGTTGACTAGCTCGACGTCTTCCCCCGTATCCGGCGAATTGTTTGGGGAAGATGCGTATCCGTACTCCATAGTCCCATCGAGCCTCGTGAAGCGGTCCCCACATCTACTGAGTGGTTGCCTGTGGTTCCAAGCAAGGTAGAAAGCACTCGGAAAGCCAAACTACAGTAAGACTAAGCCTTGTATTCTCATCGCAAGCTGGGAATTACCTTGTTTCCACGTGCGGATTCTGGCGCTGGCGTGTGCAATTTCACCCGAGTCCCTGCACACGAGCTAACTGCATTTGCACACGGCTTCCAGTTCGGGTCCGGTCCGACGCGTCATTCCGCGTGATTTCCCCCAAATCCGCCTGTGCGCCTCTGCGTGATTTCACCCGGCCACCGACATGCCGAATCCAGCCGCGCTTTTTGCGCATAGCGGCCAGGAACTGTTTTTTTCTCTCCGCGCAAATTCGCCAGGGCACTGAGAGCGAGTTGACTTTTTAAACCATTTGTCAAAAATTCGCCCCTGCCCGCTCTTGTCAAACTGCGCACTGCACGTCAAAAGCCGCAGCGGAAAAGAGAAAATTTCCACAACAACGGCGGCCCGCCTCCGGGCCTTCTTCCGCAACGCCATCAAACGACAGCTCATCCTCTGCCTCCGCCCCCGCCCCCGCTCGCTCTGGCAAGGAGCATGCAAGAGGTCCGGGCGTTGAGTTGTCCGTAAACGGGAGGATGCCCGCGGGTGGGCACTGCCCGGCGGCCTGCTGTTTCTTTTGCGGTGGGTTGGGCACCGCGGACCGGGTGTGCGCCTGCCAGGGGCGCACCGATGGTGAAAGCCGCCACGCGCGTTACGGGCCTGGGCCAATTGCAGCTTTCCTCTTTCATGGTTGGATTTCCCTTGATCCTTTCCCGCGAACGCCGTCGTGTGTCCCCTTGCCATCCTCAAGCCGCAGGTCCGCGCCAGCCTGCCAAGCGATCGCCCCGCGGCGCGCACGAACACCACAGGCGGAGCGAATTGTCATGATGAAAATTCTTGTGGCCGTGGATTGTTCCGAGTTCTCGATTGCCGCTGTGCAGGCTGTCCTCCGGCAATTCCGGCCGGAAAACGTGGAGCTGTTCCTGCTGCATGTCGTCGACCCGAAGGCTTACGTTCCGCTCTATGAGGGCGCTGCGCCCGATGCGAAGCGTGCTGAAACCCTTCTCGGAACCAACTGCAACCAGGCCGAGGAACTGATCAATCGGGAAACGAATCTGCTCACCGATTGCGGCTACCGCGTGACCACCTCGATCGGTGAGGGCGAACCCAGGTCCGCGATCGTCGCCTACGCCAGGGAAATCAAGGCGGACATGATCGTGGTCGGTTCCCGAGGTCCCCGTGGCTTGTTACTCGGCAGCGTTTCCGAATACATTCTGAGCCACGCGCCCTGCACCGTGGAAATCGTTCGCCCGCTGCCCACCGCCGCCTGATCGCTTGCCGGAGTCTCCGGTTCGATTCCCGTGCAAGTCCCAAGATGCGCTCTATCTGCCTCGTCGCATGCGCTAGCAACGGTCGGAACAGTCGGCGGCAGCGGAGGGAAAGGCGAAGCCGGGTTTTATCGCGGTGGTGGCCGGCGACGGCTGAAGGTCAAGGGGTTCTTCGGTGACCAGGGCCAGGGGATACCGGCAACGAGCGGAGGTCCGGAAAGCGCGATGGGCGGAGTGGACGTCGCGGGATCCGGGGCGGTGTTTTGCGTTTGCGGCTCGGACTCGCTGGGCCGCGTTTCCGAAGGCGGAGGGACGGGTGACGGGACGTCGCCGCTACCAGCAACTGTGGCAAGCGTAGGGCCGGACGGGTGCGGGCTGCCCATGCCAATAGCTACGGCAGGCTCGGGAGACGGGCGGCCGGATCGGTCGCCGCTAAAAAAGTCCTGCGACTGCTGACTGCCGATCTCATCGGCCCCGTCTTCGTCCTCGAGTTCCGCTTCGCCCTCCAGTTCCGCCTCGTCTTCGAATTCGGGTTCGTCTTCGAATTCGGCTACGGCTTCGTCTTCGGCTTCCGCTTCGGGTTCTTCTTCCTGCCCGTTTGCCGCTTCGGCGGTTGTCTCGCCGGCGAGAGCGGCCGAGAGCGCGCTCTCGCACTGTTCGGCCGAGACCCCTTCCCAGTAGGCGCGGTCGCGAGCTTCGTGAAGACTGAAGCGGCCGGAAGACCATTCGCCGCGCGGGTTGATTTTCGCCATCAGCGCGATCGCGGCGATCACGTTCGCGGCGGTCGGCTCGACTTCGCCCACCCGCTCGACGATGCGCCCCAGCGCCATGTGCAGATTGCGCCGCCGATGCTCGAAAAGATGCCTGGCGTGCGCGTGACGGTAGACGGTGGTGTGGCTGCGCAGGCCGAACACCCGTGCGATCTCCCGCGGGCTTGTCCACTCGACAAACGCTCGCTCGATCTCCTTGCGTTGGGGATGGCGGCAGATCGTGCATTTGCCTTGATGCAGATGTGGATCCGGTCCGGCAAGAACGGGATCGGGTTCCGGTGAAACTTTTTCTCGCGTAACGCGTGCCATTGGCGTCTCCTTCTCCCAGTCTTGTAGCGGAAGCGTCGCCCGATTGCGAGCGCATGGTCTACGTAAACAGGGAAGCGTGGTTCGTGGCTCGTGATTTGCGGCCTGTGGGGCGTGTGGAGGATCGGTACGCTGTGGCGATTCTTCTCGCGGGGAAGTGGCGCATTTTCATGGGGATCGATATCGAGAATCGGTACGGGTTTCGGTGATGGGGTGGGAAGGCGGAGAAGCAAGAAGGCGAGAGAGCGACGGGCGGAGGGGAAAATGGGGATATAACCCGCGCGGGGTGATTTTAGGCGCGGTTGAGGCCGGAAACAACTGGTAGGTCTACGTGGACAATGGCCGAAGGGCGGGTGCGTGGGTCCGGGACGGGGGCTTGCCGTTTTGTCGCGCCCAGCGTGGGGCCGGGCCGGCTGCCGTCGCACCCGACTGATGTTGCAATCGCCTGGCTCTCGGCCCGGAGGAGTGGGTGAGCGGTCGAAATCGGCGGTCTTGAAAGGCGATTTCGCCGCTTGCCGTTTTTAGCTGCTCGCTCTTCGCCAGCCCCAGCGCCTGATCGAGTCCCCCGTTCTTCACACCGCTTCATCAGCTCTTCCCGGAAGAATGTCCCCTGAGTCTTTTTCGATGGGTTCATCGTAGATCAAGAAGGAGGGTAGAATGGAGGGCGTTTTCTCCCTCAACGCACTTGCCATGGAACCGGAAACCAGAGCGCTGGCGCGCGGTTTGCGCCGGCGTGAGCCGGACCTGCTGGAAGCCCTGATTTTGCGATACGAGTACCGTCTCTACAGGTACTTGCTTTACCTGACCGGCAGCGCTGAGGCGGCCAGTGACCTGTTTCAGGAAACCTGGCTGCGAGTGTTGACGCGTGGCCATCAGTATGACGGCGTTTCGCGCTTCGAGCCGTGGCTGTTTTCGATTGCCCGCCACCTAGTGATCGATGCCAGCCGCCGCAGACGCTTGGTCAGCTTCGAGGAGGCGTTCGAGCCGGCTGAGGGCAGGGAACGCGAACCTCGCGCCGCGGACGCTGCCTCGCCGCTCGCCGAGTACGAAAGCCGGGAGTTGGCAAATCGGCTGGGTGAGGTCCTGGCGCGCTTACCAGGTGTGTATCGCGAGGTCCTGCTTCTGCGTTTTCAGGAGGAGTTGACGCTGGAGGAGATTGCGGTTGTCATCCGTGCGCCGCTCTCCACAGTGAAATCCCGGCTTTATCGCGGCTTGAGCGCCGCCCGCGAGCTGATGGAGGACAAGAGGCCATGAATGACGGAAATGCTCACGAACGCGCGCAGCGGTTGATGGATAGGGACCGAGTGGAAGGTATTGCTCTCGAGGAGCGACGCTGGCTGGACGCGCACCTCGCAGCCTGCGAAACGTGCGCCGCCTGGGCAGAGGCCGGCGAGGCGGCGCTTCGCATGCTCCGATCCGTCTCCGTTGCCGTTCCCCCCGGACTCGCGACGTCGGCAACCCTGCTCGTCCGCGAGCGGGGGGCACAGCTTCGAAAGCAAAGAGCGCAGAATCTGGCACTCGCCGCGGCGTGCGCGCTTTCCTGGGTGGCGGGTGTCGCCAGCGCCCCTCTCGTCTGGAGGCTTTTCGCCTGGCTTGGCTCGGCGCTTGACCTGCCCGGCATGGTGTGGCAGCTCGCCTTTGTTTTCTGGTGGTTTGTCCCCGCGGCAGCCGCGACTCTGGTGATTATCGTGGCGCGCACGCGCAGCCGTACCGATTTGAACATGTCGGATTCCGACTTCGTGTGATCGGGTTGTATTGCGGCGCCTGAGCCCCGCACCGGTCAGTGCGAGATGTGCCGCGAAACGCACCCGCGCAGAAGGTGAGGATTTGAAAATGGCGAACGACTTTATGGGCAAGGTGAAAGAAAACTGGCAGCAACGCGCCATGGAAAGCACCACATTGCGGGCCGAGTTGAGATTAGTTCCTCGACAGCTGAAGTGGGTGCTCTTCGCGGTATACGTTGCAGCGCTGGGCGTGCTGGTCTGGCTCGGTGTCTGGATGCCAAACATTCATCCGTTTGGCATCGCTGTAGAACCGTTGCCCCTGAGGTTGCTCGCGGTCTTTGGCGTCCTTACGGGGATTGCGGCAGGAGTGAGCTTTTTCGTGATGTTGATGGTCTACATTGGTCGCGACGCCAGGCGCAGGGGTATGAGGCCGGTGCTGTGGGTATTGGTGGCGCTATTTGTACCCTATCTGATCGGCGTGATTCTCTATTTTGTGGTGCGCGATCCGCTGCCCGTCAACTGCCCACAGTGCGGCAGTATAGTCAGTGCCCAATTCACCTTTTGCCCGGCCTGCAAGTTCAATTTGCGGCCTCATTGCCCCGAGTGCCGGCTTCCGCTTCGTGCCGGATACCGGTTCTGCCCACGCTGCGGCTTCTCGCTTCAAACTGACGCCGCGATGCCCGGCGCGGCGGAGGCCCACCCCTGACATAGCCCCCATGCAGGGAGGATCTTAAATCCCCAATGGAAGTACTTTCGCCGGGTCGTGGGGTCGGCCCGACGAACGAGCGTACGTTGCCCATGAGGCCCCCTGCCACGAGAACTGGCGTTGCAATTTCGTTTGAGGCGACGCGTCGCGATTCCGCTTTGTGGAAGCGTGGTACGAAACAGAAACCAACTGCAGAGTCGGATTGGTCAGCGGCGAATGGGGGTGGAATTCCCCGCGCGCGTTGGTTACCCGGAAAGCGTGGTGGGCGTGAATTCGGGCCTTCGGAGCGAGCCGGCAGAAAAGCGGTTGGAAGGGGTTACCGGCCGCCGTCGATGGCGAGGATTTGGCCGGTGATCCAGGCGGCGTGGTCGCTGGCGAAGAAGAGGACGCCGTTGGCGATGTCCTGCGGCGAGCCGAGCCGCTTCAAGGCGATGTTTTCGACGAGGCGGCGCTGTCCCTCCTCGCCGTAGGATCGCCACTGCTTCTCGGTGGTGGGATTCGAGCGGACGAAGCCGGGAGCCACGTTGTTCACCGTAATGCCCCACGGGCCCAGTTCGTGGGCGAGCTGGCGCGTCAGGCCGATCTGGCCGGCCTTGGCCGAAGCGTAGGCCTGGATGCCGGTGAGGCTGATGCCGAGGCCGGCTCCGCTCGAGATATTCACGATGCGGCCGTAGCGCGCCGCCTTCATCGCCGGGACGACGGCCTGGCAGCAATAAAACGCGCCATCGAGATTCACGGCGAAGATGGCACGCCAGTCGGCTTCGGACACTTCCTCGAGCGGCCGGCCCACCTGGCCCATCACGCCGCCGGCGTCGTTCACCAGGATGTCGATGCGGCCGGTGACCCGCAGCGTTTCGGCGGCCATGGCCTGCACCGCCGCGCGGTCGCTCACGTCGACCGTGCGCACTTCGAGCGGCATGCCTTGCTCTCTCGCCTGCCGCGCGGTTTCCTCGAGTTCGGCCGCGAGCACGTCGCAGGCGACCACGCGCGCGCCGAGGCTCGCGAAATTCAAAGCGATGGCCCGCCCGAAGCCATGCGCGGCGCCCGTAACGATTGCGGTTCGATCGTCGAAGCGGATTTCCATTGGTTGCTCCCTATGCCGACTCTCTGTCGCGGCAGCCGGACCCTCACAAGCAGGCGGCTTCTACAGCATGTGCCGAGCTAAAGCTCGGCGCTACAGAAGATAGGAAGACGGCGGCAGCCGCAGAGCAAGACAACATTTGTCTGACGCACTGCGCTAGCCGGCCAAAAGTGACAGGTTGTCGAGCGCCTGCGGGCGAGCGCCGCTCTCGACCTGGCGCATCAGCATGACGAGTCGTTCGACATGGGGAATGGCAATGCCGGAGCGGCGCGCCAGCTTCAGAATCGGGGCGAACTGGGCGTCGCATTCGGTCTTGCGGTGATGAACGGCGATGTCGCGCCAAACGCCGGTATGCGTCTTCGCCGAGCGGCGATTGAACGCTACCATGGCGTCGAACGAAGCGTCGACCGCGGCGGCGGTTCCGTCGGGACCGAAAGCGGCGGGGTCGTAGCCGTTGAAGCCCATAGGCGTCACGCGCTCGGCCGCGGCCACAGCCATCACTTCCCGCGCCAGCGCGGTGAGTGCCGGACGCGCCTCGCGGTTGTCGAGCACGTCGACGATGCTGGCCGGCGTAAGCGCACTGGCGAAAAGCAGTGCTCCGTAGCCCATCTTGCCCCACAGATAGCCCCATATGTTGTCCGTGGTGATCGCCGCCGGCTCGAAGTGGAGCAGCGCACGGTGCACGCGCGCGAGGCGATCGGTTTGGCTGCCGTCGAGTTCGCCCAGCACGACTGCCCCGCGGCCGGCGAAATGCACCACGCCCGGCTCCAACACATCGGCGCCGAAGTTGATGAAGGCGCCCATCGTGCGTTCGCGGCCCACCGTCTCGGCGATTGCCAGCTCGTTGAAGCCGTTCTGAAGAGAAACGATGACGCCTTCCCTGGCGAGTTGCGGCAGGAGCTGGCGCGCGGCCGCTTCCGTATCGAGCGCCTTGACGCACAGGAAAATGGTGTTCCAAACGCCGGCGACGTCGGCAGGCGTGAAGGCAGGAAGCGGCTGGGTGAACGTTTCGATCGGGCCGGTGATGGCCAGCCCGCGCTCGCGGATCGCCCGGACATGGGCGGCGTTCGCATCCACCACCGTCATGTCGAGGCCGGCGCGAGCGAGACAGGCGGCGACGGTGCCCCCGATCGCTCCCGCACCCCAGACCAGGATGCGATCGGGCACACCGGTTTTCTCGGTGCTTAGAGCCATCAGCCCTCCAGCGGTTTACGGTTCTCCCTGGCGACGACGAGCTGACGTGCAGGGAAGCGCTCGTTCACTTCCCGCAGGAAATGCCTTTGTTGCTGCCGACGCCGGTCACGAAATCCCAACCTGCGAACGCGCTGTAGCTGCCGGCCGAGCCGCCAACGATGTCGTTAAAGGCGTCAGTATAGCTGCAGGAGCCGCTGGACGTGCCGTAGGTGGTGTAGATCATGTTCTGTTCGCCCTCGTCGGAGTTGAAGTCGCCCGCCAGATTGACGATGCCGGCCAGCGACGGCGCCGAGACGCTGGTTCCTCCGACGACGAACCAGCCGCTGATCCCCTCGTAGCGGGTGGTGTCGTACACGGAGACGCCGGAAGCCGGATTGGCGTCGAAAGAGAAGTCCGGCGTGCCCCGGTAATTGCCGACGATCGAAGCGATCACGCTTTGATACGCCGGGATCCCTTCGTACTGGCTCGGCCCACCGCCCGATCCGCTCCAGGCCGTCTCGCCGGTGAAGTTCCCGCTGCTGTTTCGGTTAACGGTCGTTCCGCCGGCGGAAACGACATTGGGCGAGGCCGAGGGCCAGGTGACCACGCCGCCGCTGTCGCCGCTCGATGCGAAATAGGTGATGCCTGAGCCGGTGAGGTCGCTGTCGTAGCCGGTTTCGCCCGAAAATTCACTGCCGCCCCAACTCATCGAGACTTCGCCCTGGCCGGTGCCCCCGTTGGGACAGGTTGTTTCGCCGCAGAGGACCTCGTTGTTGGCGACATCCACGGCTTGCAACAAATCCGTAAAGCTGTTGCTTTTGGCCTGGACGAGAATGATCTGGGCGTGTGGGGCCATGGCGTGAGCCCACTCGATATCTAGCGCCGCTTCCAGGGCCCAGCCGCTGTTGGGCTTGATCTTCGAGCTCGTCGCGTTGACTTGGGTGAAGCAAGGATTGGTGCCGTTGCACTCATTGCCGTACGGCAATCCGAACTGCTTAGAGAAATATTCGAAATCGCTCGAAGCGGTCGGGTAATCGTACGCGTCAACGACAGCGATGACACCCGAGCCGCCCGCTGGAGTGGATTTGGCTGTGCCGATCGGGCAACCGGGCGTAGGCGAAACCGTCTGGTAGATGCAGGCCAGTGAGCCGGGCGTCTCGCCCTGCGGCCCCGGATTGCCCGGAGCCGGCTTGCCTTTCGCTGGAACGAATATCAGATAGTTCGTGTGCGCCCGTTTGCCGCGGTCCTCGGGCCGCACCACGCTCGTTGCCGGAACGATGACCTTCCCGCGCGCCGGCTTCTGCTGAGCGCTGAGCGCGGCGGGACACAGCATCAGGATGCCCGCTACCAGTGTCATGAAGCTGAAAACAGACATTCTTCTGAGTGCTGCTATTTTCGCCGATGGCGCCATCGTTCTCTCCTTGCCGACAGGTTTCGAGATGGGTGGTAAGACTTCCCCCCTTAAGGCCGGATATTGGTAGCAAGGTATACCTCGAAGGTTTCAAAGTCAACGAAGCTCGGCAGGGGCGTTGAATGCGTTGACTCAGGCGGGAATCGCATGCGGATTGGAGAGGGGAAATATTGGAGGAGAGGCCGGGGTTGTGACGAAGGGGGCGAGGGAGGGGGGTGGTCAGCGGGCGGTGCCCTCGGAGTCGCCGACCTTTTCCGGAGTCATTTCCTTTGCGCCAGCGGACAGCTCGCGCCAGGAGCGGACCAGGACCGGGATCGCAACAACGAGAACGAACAGGGCGATCACGAGATAACTGTCGTCCACGGGCCAGTGGCGGCCGAGTCCCAAGGCCATGACGAGCCCAGCGGCGACAAAGAGGAAGCCGCCGGCCAGGAGCATTCTGGCACCGGCATGAGCGCCGAAACGCCGCGCGTCCTGCTCGGTCAGGCCGCTCAGCATCCGGAAGCCAAAGGCGAAAGCGGCGCCCACAGCCGCCAGCATCACCATCGTTCCCGCGCCAAAAAGCAGTCCGGGCAGGAACGCGAGCCAAGCGTTGGGCATCTTTGGAGCGGCGACGGCGTTGACGAAGAGGGCGAAGCCGCCCAGGCCAAAGCCAGCGACGAAGCCGTGGAGGAGGGTCCAGCGCACGGGAAGAGACTGCTCCCGGGCGCTTTGAGCGTGATGGCGGGTGAACACGGCGCGGGAGCGCTCCATGTCTTGCGGCCGGTCATGATGGTGGCCCAGGAGATGCCAATGGCCGTAGCGCTGGCGGCGGGCCAAGAGCCAGCCGGCAAACGACATCGCGACACCCACGATCACGTAAACCACCGCGTTGACGGCGGGGGACCGGAGAAATGGGGCCAGGGCGAGGTAGGCAAGTTCGGACATGAGCATGCGCTGGACGGTGAAGGCAACCGCGAAATACATTCCGGTCCGCATGCCGCCCGGGGCGGTGCCAGCGCCGATGGCGTAGCTGAACGTGATCGGCCATGTATGCTCATCCGGCAGAATGCCGTGGAGCAGGCCGAGAAGGAAGCAATAGATCAGGATCGCGCCCAAGTTAAACCATTTCCCTTTTCACATCGGCGCCCGGGCCATCAGCGCCAAGCGGCGGGACAAAATCACCGCCGGCCCTAAGGTATTCGATGTAATCGGAGCAGACCTCGGATCATTCAGAGAGAGCGGGGTCCTCCTGCCCGCAGGCGAATTGAGGAAGCTACAGCCCTGTGGACCAGCGCCTCGCAACCCGATTCGCCCGGCGTAGCCGCCGGCGCCTATCCGATCCAGCGCCCGCCCGAAAGAGGCGCCCGGCAATTACCTAGAAATTGTAGCGCCGGTATGACGGAGCAAGGCAAGGGCCGCTCGGACCCAAACCGAGCCCACGGCCGGCGAAAGGGTTGACGGCTGGTATGCCGGGACGAAGCCCCAAGGCCCGGAGGTTTGCGGGCTGGGGATCGTCCTGGAAAGGGGACGGTGAGTTCGGCGCGGAGCGAAAAGGGAAGGTCTTGTAGTGGCGGACCGGCCGTCCCTAGAATGGGTGACACACGAGCGGCGCCGCTTCGCTCCCGCCGGCCGTGGCCATCGAGAAAACGAAAGGGAGAGAAACCGCCATGAACCTGCTCGAATACATCGATCAGCACAAGGACGAGCACCTGAAGGAGCTTGGCGACCTGTTGCGGATTCCGAGCGTGAGCGCCAAGAGCGAGCACCAGGGCGACATCCAGCGCGCCGCCCAATGGATTGCCGACAAACTGACCGCCATCGGCATGGACGGCGTGGAGATCATCCCGACCAAGCGGCATCCGCTTGTGTACGCCGAATGGCTGCGGGCGCCGGGCAAGCCGACCGTGCTCTTCTACGGCCACTACGACGTGCAGCCGGCCGAGCCGCTGGAATTGTGGACCTCGCCGCCCTTCGAGCCGACGGTGCGCAAAGGGCTGCTATTTGCCCGGGGCGCGGCCGACGACAAGGGGCAGGTGCATATTCACCTGGCGGCCCTCGAATCGCTGATGAAGGTTTACGGCCGGCTGCCGGTCAATGTGAAGGTGATTGTCGAGGGCGAAGAGGAGGTCGGCAGCGAGAACCTTTATAAATATATCCGGGCAAGCAAGGCCAAGCTGCGCGCCGATGCGCTGGTCGTTTCCGACACCGGCATGGTGGCGCCGGGTGTGCCGTCGATCACCTATGGCCTGCGCGGGCTGAGCTATTACCAGCTGGAAATCACCGCCGCGAAGCAGGACCTGCATTCCGGGGTGTACGGCGGCGGGGTCACGAACCCCCTCCAGGTGCTGGCGGAGCTTTTCGCACGGCTGCACGACAAGGACGGTCGCGTAGCCGTCCCGGGATTCTACCGGGACGTGCGGGCCGTTTCGGGCGAGGAGCGGCAGGCGCTGCGGGCCCTCCCTTGGAGCGAAAAAGATGTGAAGCGCTTCGTCGGCGCCACGCGGCTGACCGGCGAGAAGGGCTACAGCACGCTCGAACGCCTCTGGTGCCGGCCCACGCTCGAACTGAATGGGATGTGGGGCGGCTACACGGGCCAGGGCGCGAAGACGGTGATTCCGGCCAAGGCGTACGCGAAGTTTTCGACGCGGCTGGTGCCGAACCAGGACCCGAAGAAGATCGCCGAGTTGGTGGAAAAGCAGGTGCGGCGGCTGCTGCCGAAGACGGTGACCTGCAAATTCGAAACGCTGAGCACGGGCAAGCCGTGGATCGCTCCTTATCAGGCGCCGATCTTCCAGATGGCGTCGCGGGCGCTCAGCGAGGGGTTCGGGCGCAAGGCGGTGTTCATTCGGGAGGGGGGGTCGATTCCGTTCGTGACCGAGGTGGACGATCTGCTCGGGATGCCTTGCGTGCTGATAGGCTTCGGCCTGCCGGACGAAAATGCCCATGCGCCCGACGAGCACCTTTCGCTCGAACATTACTTCGGCGGCATCCGGTCGGTGGCCCGTTTTTACGAGGAATTGGCGGGTTTGGAGAGCACCAAGGCAGGGTCGCGAAGGCGGCGATGAGCCTTGGCTGCGGGTTTTTCGACACGGAAACCGAATTTTCGGGCCTTTTTGCCGATTTTTTGCTTGCCTTCGCTTGAAGGGATGCTATAGTGCCGCGAGACGCGCATGCCCAGCGGGGTAAGCGTGGGTATTGTCAAGAGGAGGATCGAATTCAATGCCGGCCAACCCGATGAGCAAAGCCAAGACTGTGGCTTATCTGGCAGACAAGTGTGATGTTCCGAAAAAGACGGTGAGCTCGTTCTTTGACGAGCTGTTCAAGCTCGCCGTGAAAGAGTGCAAGTCGGGGAACGGGAAGTTCGTCGTTCCCGGCCTTGCGCGAGTGGTGAAGGCGCACCGGAAAGCGCGCATGGGCCGCAATCCGAGGACCGGAGAGCCGATCAAGATCAAGGCGAAGACGGTCGTGCGGATCCGGCCTTCGAAGCAGTTGAAAGACTCGCTGCTCAAGTAAATCACGCCGTTCAGCCGCACCGCCGGGAGGGCCGATGCAGGCCCTCCGGTGGTAGCGGTTTCTCACGATTTTCCGAAATGAGAACGTGACCGTAGACGTCTCTGCGGAGGGGTGTGTCGGTGTGGCCGGCACGGGCACCTTGTGACCGGTTTGGGCGGGGCATCAGCATGGTTCGCGGCTGAAAAACTGCGAGCCGCGGCTTCTGGAACTACAGGAGTAGCGCCGACTTCTTGCCGCGCGGACGGGCGGAGCGAAAAAGAATCCGATGCGGCGGACCGGACGGCGCGGCGCGACGCGACGTGGCATAATCATGCACGCCATGCGCCATGAATCAGGACTGCTGACTGACCTCTACGAACTCACAATGGCGGCCGGATATTTCCAGACCGGTCTCCGTTCCCGCGGAACCTTCGAGTTGTTTGCCCGCCACCTGCCCGAAGCGCGAAATTTCCTGGTCGTGGCCGGCATCGAGCAGGCGCTCGACTACCTGGAAACGATCCGGTTCACTCGGGAAGAAATCGGCTACCTGCGGAGGCACCCGGCCTTTCGCAACGTCAGCCGGAAATTCTTTGATTACCTGGCAAGATTCCGCTTCAGTGGCGACGTGTGGGCCATGCCGGAGGGAACGCTGGCGTTCGCTGGCGAGCCGCTGCTGCGCGTGGAAGCGCCGATGGCCGAAGCCCAGCTGGTGGAAACCTACCTGCTGGCCGCTGTGCATTTCCAGACGCTGATCGCGAGCAAGGCTGCGAGGGTGGTGCTGGCCGCTCGCGGCCGGCCGGTGATCGAATTCGGGTCGCGCCGGGCGCATGGCGTGGAGGCCGGCGTGCTCGCGGCGCGCGCGGCATGGATTGCCGGCTGCAACGGCACCTCAAACGCCTACGCCGGCAATGCCTACGGCATTCCCACCTTCGGGACGCAGGCCCATTCGTGGATCATGGCCCACGCCAGCGAAGAAGAAGCCTTCGCCAAGTTCCTTGATGTGTTTCCCCAGGCTTCCACCCTTCTGGTCGATACCTACGACACGCGACGCGCAATCGAGCGGATCGCCGCCATGAAACGCAAGCCGGCGGGCCTGCGGCTCGACAGCGGCAACCTGGCGGCTGACAGCCTCTGGGCGCGCCGCCGGCTGAAACGCGCGGGCTGGAACGACGTACAGATCTTCGCCTCGGGCGACCTGGACGAGCGGAAGATCGATGCATTGCTGCGCGCCGGAGCGGAAGTCGACGGCTTCGGCGTCGGCACCGCAATGGTGACCTCGCCCGATGCTCCCTCGATCGGCGTGGTCTACAAATTGGTCGAGGTGAAGCGCGACGGTCGGGCGGTCCACGTCGCCAAGTTCAGCCCCGAAAAGGCCACCCATCCCGGCCCGAAGCAGGTCTTCCGCTTCCACGACCGCTCCGGCCAGTTCGCCAGGGACCAGATTGCTTTGGCCGACGAGCGGCCGCGCGGCGGCGAGCCGCTGCTGGTGCCGGCGCTGCGCAAGGGACGGCGGATTCGGCCGGCCGAGTTGCTGGAGGAGGCGCGGGCGCGCTGCCGGAAACAGCTGCTGCTGCTGCCCGACCGCTACCAGCGGATCGACAAACGGATCGAGTTCCCGGTGAGCTACAGCCCGCGCCTGGAGCGAATGTTCGAGCGAATGCGGCGGGCCGCGCTGCGAGGAGGCGCGGTAAAATAATGGGCAACGACGGGATACCGTCTGCGTGGGGAGCGAATGAGAACGGATGAAATGATTTTGTGGGATGTGGATACGCAGAGGGATTTTATGCTGCCGGGCGGCAAGCTCTACGTTCCCGGGGCCGAGAAGCGAATCCCGAAGCTGAAACGCCTGGTCGATCTGGCGCGGGATCGGCGGCTGTTCCTGATCTCCACCACCGACGCGCACACGCCCGACGATCCGGAGTTCCGCGATTGGCCGCCGCACTGCGTGCAGGGCACGCGGGGCCAGCAAAAGATCCCCGAGACGATGACCGACGACTATCTGGTGGTGCCCAACGATCCCGCGTTCCGCCTGCCGGAGGACCTGCGCCGCTACAAGCAGTTGATCATTGAAAAGCAGACGCTCGACGATTTCGACAATCCGCACACCGAGCGGATCGTCGAGCGGTTGGGGCCGGATGTGGAGTACATCGTCTTTGGCGTGGTGACCGAATACTGCGTGCGGCTGGCGGCGAGCGGTCTGCTGGAACGAGGCTGTCGAGTGACCCTGGTCACCGACGCGATCGAAACGCTCGCCGAGGCCGACGGACGGCGCACGCTGGCCGAACTCACCGCGCGCGGGGCGCGCCTGTGGAGCACCGAGCAAGCCGTGGCCGCGGCGGAAGAATCCGCACGGGTGCGCGCGCGCTGAAACGGGCTTCCGGCAGGGCGCGCTGGCCGGCGGCTCAGGCGGTCTTGGGCCCGCCGCGGGTCATGAAAACGCGGTTGTAGAGGATCATCAGCACGGTGGCGAGCGCTCCGACGCCCGCCAGTACCCACCACATTTCGTAGGGCTGCTTTAGCACCTGGCCGTAGTAGTGCAGCAGGTGGCCGCCTATTAACCCGGCGAAGAAATAGCCGAGCGCGATAGGCAGAAACGCATAGCCCATGAAGACGCCCTGCTGGCCTTCGGGAGCAAGCCGGGAAATGTACTCGTAGTAGCGCGGCGCCTGGGTCATTTCGCCGATCGAGAAAACGACCAGTCCCGCCGCGGCCATCCAGACCGAGCGGTGGAGCGAAACGGTGACCATGGAAAGTGCGGCGAGCACCGCGCCGAAAATCAGCGCCCGGAAGGTGGCGACGTGACGGGTCAGATGATTGACCGGGATCTGAAAGACAATGATCATTCCGGCGTCGATGGCGATCAGCCGGCCGATATCGGCGGCGGGAAGCGCAGGATTGACGTATTTGTGGATGTAGTCCGGCATGACGACGAAGAAAGCGAAGAAGGTGACGTAGTAGCCGGAGAAGATGAGCATGAAGAGTACGAAGCGCCAGTTGCGAAGCACCAAGAGGGTATTGGCGAGCGCCTGACGGATCGTCATGGTCGAACGGGTGGCAACGACCTGGGCCGGCTCGCGGTAGAAGAAAAGCACGAAAAACACCAGCGCGTAAACGAGCAGCGCGCAGAGTATGAAATTGGTGGACATGCCGAAAGCGGCCACCGCCGCCGCGCCAAGGATCGGACCGAGTGCACCTCCGATATTGACCAACCAGTAGTAGATGGCGTAGCCGATCGAGCGGACCTGCTCGGTGGAAGCGATCGCGACCGAGCCGACGACGCAGGGCTTCACGAGCGCCGGGCCGAAAGCAGAAAAGGTGAGAATCGCAAAGAGCAGCCAATAATCAGGCAGTACCGCACGAATCGGGTGCATCCATGAAGAGTTGAACGAACCAAGCAGGAAATAGCCGGTGCCGTCGATCAGGAAGGCAACGACCAGTCCCCAGCGAAAGCCGAAACGATCGGCCAGCGAACCGACCACCACCGGCAGCGCATAGACCAGCAGCCCGAACCAGCCCATCAAATTCGAGGCTGGAACCTCGTGAAGCTTGACGATCTCGAGCAGAAACAGCGAGAGGAAAGCCTGCTGCGAGTAGAAGGAGAGCCGTTCGAACATCTCGCTGCTGTTGGCGACCCAGAACGCGGACTGGAATCCGTGGCGGACCTGCTGAATCCGATCACCGAGACTCAAACGCGCCTCCCGTCGAAGCTGGGCGAGATTGTAACGGCAGGAACGGGGTAGTGGGAGGAATTTTTATGGAAAGTGCGGAGCAGGGCTCGGCGGGGCCTATGCTACTATCGCGTTTCCATCCCGTTGCGCTCGCCGAAAGAGCGCGGCGCGGCGAGGTCCGCCGGCCGGCGCCCAGACCACGAAAATCCCACGGAAGCCTGGCGCCGGCTGTGGCGCGAAACGGCGCCGGGATCGCGGGCGGCACCGGAGCCGTTTTGCCGCCGGGTGCGGGAATCGATTCCGCATTGCGTTGGTCCCCGCCGCGCTGCCTATAATGGGTTTTCTCATTCGCCGCAGTTCGAGGAGGAATCATGACGAGCGAGGCGCGCCCTCAACTTCAGTACCTGCACACTGCGATCGAGGAACTGAAAGCGCAGAATCTGTATCATGAGTTGCCGATCCTTTCCGGCGAGCAAAAAGCGGTGACCGTGGTCAACGGCCGGGAAGTGATCAATCTGAGCTCGAACAATTATCTGGGATTGGCCACGCATCCCAAGTTGCGCCGCACCTCGATCGAAGCGACCAGAAAATTCGGCTGCGGCACGGCTGCGGTGCGCACAATCGCCGGCACGATGACAATCCACATGGACCTGGAGAAGCAGATCGCCCGCTTCAAGGACGCCGAAGCCGCGGTCGTTTTCCAGTCAGGATTCACCGCCAACGCCGGGACGGTGGCCGCAGTGCTTGGCAAGGACGACCTGATCATCTCCGACGAACTGAACCACGCCTCGATCATCGACGGCTGCCGGCTCTCGAAGGCGACGATCAAGATTTTCCGGCACCGGGACCTCGAGGATTGCGAGCGGATCCTCAAGGAAACCGAAAACTGGTCCGGGCACAAGCTGCTGATCACCGACGGCGTCTTCTCGATGGACGGCGACATCGCGCCGCTGCCCGGGCTTTGCGACCTGGCCGAGAAATACAATTGCATCATGATGATCGACGATGCCCACTCCTCCGGCGTGCTGGGGCGCGGCGGCCGCGGCACGGTCGACCACTTCGGCTGCCACGGCCGTGTCGATATTCAGGTGGGCACGTTGAGCAAGGCGATCGGATCGATGGGCGGGTACGTTTGCGGCTCGCGCGATCTGATCGAATTCCTGTATCAGCGGGCGCGGCCCTTCCTGTTTTCCACCTCGCATCCGCCGGCAGTGGTCGGTGCCTGCCAGGCCGCCTTCACCCTGCTGGATTCGCCCGACGGCGAGCGGCTGGTGAAGAAACTGTGGAGCAATACGAAATTCTTCAAGCGCGGGCTGAAGAAGCTGGGATTCGATACCGGTGCGAGCGAGACGCCGATCACGCCGATCATGGTGGGCGAAGCGGCAAAGGCCTTTGAGTTCTCGAAGGCGATCTTCGAAGAGGGCGTCTTCGCGCAGGCGATCGGCTATCCGACCGTACCGCAGGGGAAGGCCCGCCTGCGCACCATCGTCACCGCGGCCCACAAGCGCAAGGAGCTGGAGCAGGCGCTCGATGTGATCAGCCGCGTGGGCCAGCGGATGGGGATCACGCAGGGCTGACGTTTTCCTTCTTTCCTGCATTTCGCGCCGGCACCCAAGCCCGACGCGCGGTGATTCGGGGAAAAGGCCCACGGCGGGAAACCATCGGCTGTGGCTACCAACCTTTCGGCAGGGGCGAGGGTGTGCCCGCGCGGGTCTGTTATACTCGCCTGCCTGCTGGACTCATGACCGAAAAAAACCAGTCCCGGCTGTTTCTGATCGATGCGATGGGCTATATCTTTCGCGCCTACCACGCGCCGATGGAGCGGCTGCGGAGTCCGGCGGGCCTGCCGACCAAGGTACCGTTCCTCTTCGCAAGCATGCTGCGGCGGCTGACCAAGCAATGGCAGCCGGAGTATCTCGGGGTGGTCTTCGACGTGGCAGCGCCGACTTTTCGCGACAAGCTCTTCGCCCAATACAAGGCACAACGGCCGCCAATGCCGGAGGATCTTTCGGTGCAGCTGCCCTACGTGCGGCGCTATTGCGAGGCGATGCGGCTGGCGCAGCTCGAATACCCCGGCTACGAAGCCGACGATGTGATCGGGACGCTGGCGCGGCAGGGAGCGGAACGTGGCATCGACGTTTTCGTGGTGACGAGCGACAAGGATTTCATGCAGTTGGTGAACGGGCACATCCGCGTGCTGATTCCCACAAAAGAAGACCTGGTAGTCGACCGGGAAAAAGTGAATGAGCTGCTCGGCGTGCCGCCCGAGCGCGTGGTCGACGTGATGGCGCTGATGGGCGATTCGATCGACAACGTGCCAGGGGCGAAAGGGATCGGCGAGAAAGGCGCGCGGGAGTTGATCGTCCGGTTCGGTTCGGTGGAAGCGGCGCTTGACCACGCCGAAGAGGTGGAAGGAAAGCGGTACCGCGAGGCGTTGCTCGGCCAGCGCGAGCAGGTGATGCTCTCGAAACAGCTGACGACGATTCATACCGACGTGCCGGTGGAGCTCGACCTCGACGCGCTGCATCGCCGCGAGCCGGATACCGAGGCGCTGCGCAAGCTTTACGCCGAGCTGGGATTTGCCTCGTTGCTGCGGGAGTTGGCACCGGCGCCCGCCGAGCAGGAGGGTGAATACTGTACGCTCGATTCCCCCGCGGCGCTCCAGCAATTTCTCGCGGCGATCGGGCCGGGGCAGGAAGCGGCGCTCTGGCTGCAAATCTCTCCCGAAGACGGCGAGCCCGGCTACGGCAGCCGAGTGGCGAGCCTGGAAATTTCGACGCGCGCGGGAAGCGGCGTGGTCGCGTGGGTGGATGAGAAGGGTGTGATGCTCGAGGCGCTCGGCAAGTGGCTGAGCGACGGCGCGCGGCCGAAAATCGTGCACGACGCGAAGCTGGTGGAACTGCTGGCCGCGCGCGGCGATGGTTCCACGCTGGCGGGCGTGCGGCACGCGGTTGACCTCTATTCCTACCTGCTGCGGCCGACGACGGCGCGACATCTGCTCGAAGACATCGTGGTGCGGCGGCTGAACGTGACGCTGCGCGGCACGCCCGGCGAACACGCCGATTACCTGCAGCAACTGGCGCCGCTGCTCCGGGCGGACATCGAGGAGCAGAAACTCGGCGAAGTCTACGAGCGGATCGACCTGCCGTTGCCGCCGGTGCTGGCGGGAATGGAGCGGCACGGAGTGGGCGTGGACCGGGAAGCGCTCGAGGCGTTTTCGGCGGCCACCGAAGCCGAGATTCGGCGGATCGAACGGCAGATTTACGAGATCGCCGGCTACGAGTTCAATATCAACTCGACGCAGCAGCTGGGCGAAGTGCTCTTCGACAAGCTGAACCTGCCGCTGCCTCGGCGGCGCGGCAAGGGCAAGGTGCGCTCGACCGCGGCCGACGTGCTTGAGGACCTGGCGCCGTTTCATCCGCTGCCGGCGCTGGTGATGGAATACCGGGAATCGGCCAAGCTGAAATCGACCTATGCCGACGCGCTGCCCCGGCTGATCCATCCGGTGACCGGGCGTATCCATCCGCGATTCAGCCAGACGGGAACCTCGACGGGCCGGCTCAGCTGCTCGAGCCCGAACCTGCAGAACATCCCGGTGCGAACCGAACTCGGGCGCCGGATTCGAGCGGGATTCGTCGCCTCAGCCGGCCGGCGACTGGTTTCGGCCGATTATTCGCAGATCGAATTGCGGGTGATGGCCCATCTCTCCGGCGATCCGGTACTGATCGAGGCTTTCCAGACGGGCGAGGACATCCATTCGCGCACGGCGCAGGAGGTTTTCGGAGTTGGGCCACTCGCCCAGACGCCCGAGCACCGGCGCGTGGCCAAAGTGATCAATTTCGGAATTCTGTACGGGCTTTCGCCCTTTGGGCTGGCCCGGCAGTTGCAGATCGAGCAAAAAGAGGCGGCTCAATTCATCGCCCGGTATTTCGAGCGGTACCAAGGCGTGAAGAAATGGCTCGACCGGCAGCTCGAAACTGTCCGGAAGACCGGATTCACGCGCACGCTTTTCGGGCGCATCCGGCCGATTCCCGAAATCAACGCCTCGCAGGCCGCCATGCGCGGCTTGGCTGAGCGCACCGCGCTGAATACCCCGGTCCAGGGCACAGCTGCCGACCTGATGAAGCTGGCCATGATCGAGGCGGACCGGCGGTTGGCCGCCGATGGTCTGCGGGCCAAGATGATCCTTCAAGTCCACGACGAACTGCTTTTCGAAGTGCCAGAGGACGAAGTCGACGCCTTGAAAGTCCTGGTGCGCGAGGCTATGGAGCAGGTCCACCTGCTGAAGGTGCCGCTGGTAGTCGAAATCAAGACCGGAGCGAATTGGCGGGACATGAAGGAAGCGGGCTGAAGGATAAAAGCCGAGCCGGAGTCGGGAATTCCCGCGCAAGGCTCGCGTGACGATCGAACGGACCCGCGGCGGCTGCCAAGCTTGGACGAAGGGCAGCTTTCCCCGCGCGTGCCCGTGCCGAGGTCCTTTCCTGGAACCAGTTGTTTTGACAAGGGATAAGTATCCTGCGCGATGTGCGAAGTAGGCTGGGGCAGGGTGGGAGTTACCCTTTGTGCAGGTTATTTACTTTGCCGTTAATTATCTTGACGCCAACTGGACGCTGGTGTACAGTTCCGACCCGTGGCACGAGCCACGAATCTCGACACGCAACGTTAGTAAGCAGGTCCCTATCCGCCCCCTACAGGGTGGCCCCTCACATGGCTGGGGAGCGCAGCACCGCAGGACTGCGATCCCCAGCCTCCTCCCTACTTCCTGAAAAATTAGGCTGACAGTGGCGGCAAGTGAATTTGTCCGCAAACCGGCCCAGTGTGTCCAGACGGCCCGTGGGGCTATGCATGGTGGCAAAAAAGAAATGGATGGCGAACGCCAAGGAAGGATGGCTGGGGCGGGAGGACTCGAACCTCCACCATCCGCATTAACAGTGCGGTGTCCTACCGATTGGACCACGCCCCAAAAAAACAGGGCTTCTATTATTGTATACAGCTTTAAAAAATCGCGCATGCTGCCATGGAGGGTGAAGGGAGATGCCGGTGGCGCGCCGCTGCGGCGGCGGGCATGCAGCAGCAGACGCGGCATGTGTCCGGCCGTCGCCTTGACCCTTTTAGGAGGGGATTGTTAAGGTGAAAGGTTAATCTGGCTTCGTGTGCCCCAGCCCAGGGATGCGCGGTGTCTGGGGCCGGTCATTCCCGCATGTCGCTCGACCGCATCATCATTCGAGGAGCACGCCAGCACAACCTGAAGAACGTAAGCCTGGAGATTCCGCGCAACAGCCTGACGGTAATCACCGGGCTTTCGGGATCGGGGAAATCGTCGCTGGCATTCGACACGATCTACGCCGAAGGGCAGCGGCGCTATGTCGAGTCGCTCTCGGCCTACGCACGGCAGTTCCTCGACCAGGTGGAGCGGCCGGACGTGGATTCGATCGAGGGGCTCTCGCCCTCGATCGCCATCGAGCAGAAGACCACCGGGCGCTCGCCGCGCTCGACCGTCGGTACCATCACCGAAATCTACGATTATCTGCGCGTGCTCTACAGCTCGATCGGGACGCCTCGTTGCCCGCAGTGCGGGCGCGAGATCGCACGGCAATCGGTGGGGCAGATCGTCGAGGCAATCGAGGGCCTGGAAGCAGAAGCGCGGATCATGATCCTGGCGCCCGTTGTGCGGGGGCGGAAGGGCGAGTACCGCAAGCAGCTGGAAAAGTATGCGCGGGAGGGCTTCCTGCGGGCGCGGATCGACGGGGAACTGCGCAGCCTGGACGAGCCGATTCCGCTCGACCGGCGCCGCAACCACACTATCGAGATCGTGGTGGACCGGCTGCTGGTGAAGGCAGGGATCACCAAGCGGCTGGAGCAATCAGTGACGACGGCGCTGAAGCTGGCCAGCGGGCTGGTGACGGTGGCCGTTGTGGGCGGGAAGGAGCGGCTCTACTCGGAAAAGCTCGCCTGCCCCGATTGCGGGATTTCGGTGCCGCAGCTGGAACCGCGCTCGTTCAGCTTCAATTCACCGTACGGGGCGTGCCCCGAATGCAAGGGGCTGGGCGCGAAATACCAGTTCGATCCGGCGAAGATCATCGTTGACTGGACGAAGCCACTGCTCGAGGGCGGGCTGGGGCCGGGTTCGGGCTCGTCGTATTTGCGGCGAATGCTGGAGCTGATGGCGGAAACGTACGATTTCGACCTGAAAACGAGTTTCGAGAAATTTCCGCAGCGGATTCAGAACTTGATCCTGTACGGGAGCCGGGGCGGGCGGCAGCGGGCACGCTTTCCGGGCGTCATCGGCTACCTGGAAGAGAACCTGGATTCGACCGGATCGGAAGGCTATCGGGACTGGCTGAGCGAGTACATGTCGCCGGCTGCTTGCGCGGCGTGCGGCGGGCGGCGACTGCGGCCGGAGAGCCTGGCGGTGCGCGTGGGCGGACTTTCGATCGCGGAATTCGCGGCGCTGGCAACGGAAAAGGCCCGTCAGGCGGCACACCGGCTGGAGAAGCAGCTGGAGTCACGGCAAAAGCAGATCGCCGGACGCGTCCTGGAAGAGATCGGGGAGCGGCTGGATTTTCTGCTGGCGGTGGGGCTCGGGTATCTGACGCTGGACCGATCGGCTTCGACGCTCTCGGGAGGGGAAGCGCAGCGGATCCGGCTGGCGACGCAAATTGGCTCGCGGCTGCGCGGCGTGCTCTACGTGCTCGACGAGCCGTCGATCGGGCTGCACGCGCGCGACAACGAGCGGCTGCTCGCCACGCTGGGGCAGCTGCGCGACCTGGGCAACACGGTGCTGGTGGTCGAGCACGACGAACAGACGATCCGGCGGGCGAATTATGTGGTGGATCTGGGACCGGGAGCTGGCCGCGCGGGTGGGTATCTGGTGGCCGCGGGGACGCCGGCGGAGATCGAGCGGCATCCGGAATCGCTCACCGGGCGCTATCTGCGCGGCGAGCTGGAGATTCCGGTGCCGGCGAAGCGGCGCAAGACGAACGGGAAAGAGTTGGTGATCGAGGGGGCACAGGCGAACAACCTGAAGAACATCGACGTGCGCTTGCCGCTCGGGCTGCTGATTCTGGTGACCGGGGTTTCCGGATCGGGGAAATCGACGCTGGTGAACGACATCCTCTACCGCGCACTGGCGCGGCAGCTCTACCGTTCGGCCGAGCAGCCGGGTGCGCATCGAGCGATCCGCGGCATCGAAAACATCGACAAGGTGATCCAGATCGACCAGGCGCCGATCGGGCGCACGCCGCGATCGAATCCGGCCACCTATGCCGGACTCTTCACGCCGATTCGGGATCTTTACGCGATGCTGCCGGAATCGCGCGAGCGCGGCTACCGGCCGGGACGCTTCAGCTTCAACGTGAAGGGCGGGCGGTGCGAGGCGTGCCAGGGCGACGGGCTGCGGCGGATCGAGATGAATTTCCTGCCGGACGTCTATGTGACCTGCGAGGTGTGCCGCGGAAAGCGCTACAACGCGGAGACACTGACGGTGCGCTACAAGGGCGTTTCGATCTCCGATCTGCTGGAGATGACGGCGGAAGACGCGCTGCCGCTGCTCGAAAACATTCCGGTGGTGCGGCAGAAGCTGCAGACACTGGTGGACGTAGGGCTGGGCTACCTGCAACTGGGGCAATCGGCGACCACGCTCTCGGGCGGCGAGGCGCAGCGGATCAAGCTGACTCGCGAACTTTCGCGGCGGCAGACCGGCCGCACGCTTTACATTCTGGACGAGCCGACGACGGGGCTGCATTTCGACGACGTGAAGAAGCTGCTCGACGTGCTGAACCGGCTGGTCGATCTGGGCAACACGGTGCTGGTGATCGAGCACCACATGGACGTGATCAAGCAGGCGGACTGGATCATCGACCTGGGGCCGGGCGGCGGCGAGGCGGGCGGGCGCATCGTCGCCCAGGGAACGCCGGAACATGTGGCGAGAAGCCGAAAGTCGTGGACCGGGCAGGCGCTGGCCGAGGTGGTGGGCAACGGGCACAGGAAAAGGACAGACGGCGACCCGGTGGCGAAGTGAGTAGACGGGCGACGGCTGCGGGCCGGGTGACCGGACGGGGACGGGAAGGCTTGCGCATGGCTGCCAACAGCCTTTACAGTGGCCAGCGGGACATGGCCAGCCGCTACGACGTCGCTCCGCTCGAGTTCGACCGGCTCCGGCGATTTCCTCTCTCCGAACTTCCCGGAAAAGTGAATATGCGGCAATTCGGACGCCCGTGGCGCGGCGGGCGCTCTATCGAACGGTTTCTCGATACATTGCCGAGGATTTTAGCCGCTGAAGAGCTGCGGGGAATCATCCAAGCAGTGGTGGCGGCGCGGCGGCGCCGCCGGGCGATTCTCTGGGGCATCGGCGGACATGTGATCAAGGTGGGCCTGGCGCCGGTGCTGAACGAACTGATCGGCTGCGGCTACGTCACCGGGCTGGCGATGAACGGCGCGGCGCTGGTTCACGACATGGAAATTGCGCTAGTGGGGAAGACGTCGGAACACGTGGAGACGCGGCTGGGCCGGGGCCGGTTCGGCATGGCGGACGAAACCGGGCGGTATTACAACGAGATTGCGAAGGAAGCGGCGGCGAGAGGAATCGGGATGGGCGAAGCGGCCGGCCAATTGCTGAACGAGCGATGGAAGGCGCGGCACGGAAAGGCGAGCGTGCTGGTGACCGCCTGGCGCGCGCGTGTGCCGGTGACGGTTCACCTGGCGATCGGGACCGACACGCCGCACATGCATCCTTCGGCCGACGGTGCGGCGCTGGGCGCGGCAACACTGGCCGATTTCCGGCTCTTCTGCGCGCTGGTGCGACGAATGCACCCGGGTGGCGTCTATTTGAACTGGGGATCGGCGGTGCTGCTGCCGGAAGTGTTCCTGAAGGCGGTTTCGGCGGTGCGCAATCTGGGCACGCCGTTGCGGCCAATTACCACGGCCAATTTCGATTTTCTGCAGCAGTATCGCGGGCGGGAAAACGTGGTGCAGCGGCCGACGCGCGAGCGCGGCTCCCGTGGATATGCGATCACCGGGCATCATGAAATTTTGTTGCCGCTGCTGGCCGCGGCGCTGGTCGAAGCCAGCCGACCGCCGGGGAAGGGGCGGGGAAAGAAACGATGAGCGAAATGGATCAGGAACCTTCGAGCGAGCAGCCGACCGAGCCGGGATCGGCGCGACAGGTCGCTCCCGTGGAGGATGCGTGGCCGCCACCGGGCGGGCCGGCAGAAGTTCCGGCGGCAAAGCCCCGGCGGAATTTGCCCGCCGACGTGTTCACGCCGTGGGGTTGGGGCCAACTGTGTCTGTTTCTGATCGTGGCGCTGGCGACGCTGTTTCTGCTGACCAACCTGATGGCGCTCGGCGCGATTTTCTGGTTTCACGTGAAAGAGGTGAACATCCAACATTTCGCGGAAACCAGCGCGACGTTTCTTTCGCTGCGCACGGCGGTCTGGTACGTGTTGCTGATGACGTATCTGTTTGCCACGATTCGACTGGGCCGGCACGTGCCGTTCTGGCGAACGATCGGCTGGAGGAATTTCCGCCCGGGGGAGATGCCGCGGCTGGCCAAGTACGCCATGGGAGCAGTGGGCGGGATGGCGCTGGCGGTGGTGGTGGAACTGGCGTCGCTGGCGCTGCGGACGAGGGCGAAGCTGCCGATCGAAGCGCTGTTTCACAACCGGATAGGAGTGTTGTGGCTGATGGGAGTGGGGATCCTGGTCGCGCCGGCGGTGGAAGAGACGGTTTTCCGCGGCTATCTCTATCCGGTGCTGGCGCGGAGCCTGGGGGTGGAGGGCGGTATCCTAGCGACGGGAATCCTGTTTGGGCTGATGCACGCGCCGCAGTTGTGGGGCGGCTGGGGGCAAATCGCGTTGCTGATGCTGGTAGGCATCATTCTGACCTACGCGCGAGCGCGGACCGGGACGGTGCTGTCGAGTTGGTTGCTGCACGTCGGCTACAACACGTTTCTTTTCGCCGGGTTCTTCGTCTCAACCGGCGGGCTGAGGCATCTGCCGCCGACCTAGTCTGAATGTCTCACGCGGGATGAGCGGGTTTCCATGCACTGGCCGTCGGGGTGCGCCGGGCCGCGCCCTGTGAGAACGGAGCCCGGGAGCGTAGAATCGACGAAGTGCGGGCGGCGCAACGCGGGCGGCACGGGATCGCCGGCCGGGAAGCAAATCGGGTGGAGAAATGGAGAAAACGGTGGCGTCTGTCGAACCGATTGAATGGACGGAAGAGGGAGTGGTGATGCTCGACCAGCGGCGACTGCCGGGCGAGGTGGTGCACCACACCTACAAGGATTATCGCGAAGTGGCCGGCGCGATTCGCGACATGGAGATTCGCGGGGCCCCAGCGATCGGCGTGGCCGCGGCGATGGGCGTGGCGCTGGGAATCCGGGGCTCGGAGGCGCGAAGCGTCGAAGCGCTGCGGGCCGATCTGGGAAAGATCACCGAGGCGATCGGCAAGACGCGGCCGACCGCAGTGGACCTCTTCTGGGCGATCGAGCGGATGCGGCGGCGGTTCGATGCGCTGGCGGCTGCCGGGAACGGAAACGAGCCGGAACGCGTGGAGCGCATCCGGCGCGGGCTGGTGGAGGAGGCACAGCAGATTCACCAGGAACGGCGCGACGCCGACGCGGCGATCGGGCGGCTGGGCGCGGCGCTGCTGCCGCCGAGCGGACGCGTGATGACGCAGTGCAACGCCGGGGCGTTGGCGACTGGCGGGATCGGCACCGCGCTCGGTGTGATTCGCGTAGCGGTGGCCGAGGGGCACAAGCTCGAGGTGCTGGTGCCGGAAACGCGGCCGTACCTGCAAGGGGCGCGGCTGACCGCTTGGGAACTGCAGCAGGAGAAGATCCCGCTCGTGCTGATCACCGACAACATGGTGGGCCATTTTATGAAGACCGGAAACGTGGGCGCGGTCGTTGTCGGCGCCGACCGGATTGCGGGCAATGGCGATACGGCCAACAAGATCGGCACCTATCAGATCGCAGTGCTGGCGCGGGAACACGGAGTGCCGTTCTACGTGGCGGCGCCGATTTCGACGGTGGATTTGACGCTCGCTTCCGGGGAACAGATTCCAATCGAACAGCGGTCGGCGGAGGAAGTGACGCACATCCGTGGATTGAAAATCGCGCCCGACGTGCCGGCAGCACATCCGGCTTTCGATGTGACGCCGCACCAACTGATCGCGGCGATCATCACCGAGCGCGGCGTGGCGCGAGCGCCTTACGAAGAGTCGCTGCGGCGGCTGGCGGGGGAAAAAGGAAGCGCGGCCAGCGAGGGCAAGCCGTAGCAGGCAGCGCGCGCGGAAAGCCCACGGTCAGCAAGGCACTGACCGTGGCTACCCCGGAGCAGGTGAAAGCGAGGATTGCCCGGAGGACACAGGCCGAACCTGTGCACTGGTTGCTGGAATCCTTGCTGCATGCGAGACAAGAAGCCTCCGTGGCTTTTACTCGTAGCGGAGGGCGATGACCGGATCGAGCTTGGACGCCTTCCACGCCGGATAGACGCCGAAGAAAATCCCGATAAAACCGGAAACAAACAGGCCGACGAGCACCCAGAACGGTGAAATGCGGGCGGGCAGGGCCGGAAAGACCAGGCGAAGCGAAAGACCCATCGCGGCGCCGACCAGCACGCCGAGCAGGCCGCCAATCGTCGAGAGCGCGGTGGCTTCGAGGAGGAACTGCGCGAGGATGTTCCGGCGACGGGCGCCGACGGCCTTGCGCAGGCCGATCTCGCGGGTGCGCTCGGTGACCGAAACCAGCATGATGTTCATCACGCCGATGCCGCCGACCATCAGCGCGACAGAGCCGACCGCGAACATCGCCGCAAACAGGGCCACCGTGAGCTGCTTCCACAAATCGATGAAGACGTTGAGGGTGAAGACGGCGAAATTATCGGGCTGGCCAGGCAACAGGCGGCGCTTGCGGCGCAGCAGCTCGCGGATTTCCTGGCTCACCTGATCGACGTTGCCGGCCGAATCGGCCTTGGCGAAAAGCACAAAGTCGCGATTGGCGGGGTAGAGCTTCTCCATGGCCGAGAGCGGCATCATCGCCTTGTTGTCCTCTGGGTTGCTGCCGCCAAAGGAGATCTGCTTGCTGCGGGCGGCGACGCCGACGACGGTGAAGACGTGGCCCTTGATGGTGACCTCCTGGCCGATGGGATCGTCGCCGGGATCGGGGAAAAGGGTTTTGGCAGTGTCGTAGCCGAGGACGACGACCATGCGGCGATGTTCCTCGTCGGTCTGGTTGAACCAGCGGCCATGGATGAGGTTGATATTCCAGATCTGCGCGAAGGAGGGCGGATCTCCCTCGAGGATGACGTTTTCGGCGTCGTGACCTTCGTGGCGGACGGTGGTGATACCGGAGCCGAATTGCGGTTGGAAGACGCGCAGACCGGCGCCGGCGGCAACCACGTGCGGGAGCTTGGCGATGTCGGCGGCCCACTGCGGTTGCAGGTCGGGACGGTCGAGCCAGTCGCTGGGCGGCCGGCCGAGCGAGGCCCACTGGAAGCGGTAGGCCATGACGACGTTGGAGCCGAGCGATTCGACCGAGCCGACGATCTGGTTGTTGAGGCCGTTGACGACGGCGCTGACGGCAATGACGGTCGCGACGCCGATGACGATGCCGAGCACGGTGAGGAAGGAGCGCAAAGGGTTGCGCCGGAGCGCGTCGAATGCCATGCCGACCGCTCCCCAGAATTCGCCGGTGCCTCTGCGCTTCATGAACTCCTCACTCGGCGTGCAAGGCGGTGATCGGATCAAGCCGCGACGCCTTGGACGCGGGATAGATGCCGAAGAACAGGCCCACGAGCATCGACATGCCGAAGCCGACCAGGACGGGCCAGAGCGCGATCGAAGTGGGCAACGGGGTGACCCAGCTCACCAGCTTGGCCAGCAGCATGCCCATGCCGATGCCGATCAGCCCGCCGACGCCGGAGATGGTGGCGGACTCGATCAGGAACTGGAGCAGGATATCGACCCGGCGTGCGCCGAGCGATTTGCGCAAGCCGATTTCACGCATGCGCTCGGTGACCGAGACGAGCATGATGTTCATGATGACGATGCCGCCGACCAGGAGCGAGATGGATGCGAGCGCGATGGTGCCACCGAAAAAGCCGGAGCTGATGCTGGCCCAGATCTGGAGCAGGGACTGGTTGGTGGCAATATCGAAGTTGTCCTTCTGCTCGTAGGAAAGATGGCGCAGGCCGCGGACGATCTGGCGGACGGCGTCCATGGTAGCGCTGAGCGTATCCGCCGAATGGGCCTTGACCCAAAGGGTGATCGAGTCGCCGGTGCCGTAGCGCTTGAAATAGGTGGTGATCGGGAGGATGACCCAGTTATCGCGGGACTGGCCAAGCACCGAGCCGAGCTTTTTGCCGACGCCAACGACCTCGCAGGGCAGGCCGTCGAGGCGGATGTTGCGGCCGATCGGGTCCATGCCCGAGAAAAGTTCGGTATAGATGTCCCAGCCGACGACGCAGACCTGAGCGGCATGCTGCAACTCGGAATCGGTGATCTCGCGGCCGAAGGCAAGTTCGACGTTGTAGATGTGGGTGACCGAGGGGGTCCAGCCGCGGACGTTGGTACCGGTGAGGTAGTTGCTGCCCACCTTGACCTCGCCGTCGCCACGTGTGACGCCTGCGCCGACGCTGGCGCAGATGCGGCAGGCTTGGCGCACGACGCTGTAGTCTTGCATGGTGATTTTGGGACGGTGCTGGGCTTCCTCGTATTCCTTGTAGGTGGTGATGACGACGGGGGCGCGGCTGACCAGAAAGACGTCGGTGCCGAGATTGAAGACTTTTTCGGCCACGTAACTATTGGCGCCATTGACGAAACTGACCACGGTGATCACCGACATCACGCCGATGACCACGCCGATCAGCGTCAGCAGGCTGCGCAGCTTGTGCGCCCAGAGGCTGTCGAGCGCAATCCGCACCGCTTCCCCGAACGCCATCGTGGCTTTGGCGGCCATACTTAAAACCCATCCTAGCACAGCGGTGCGCCGGTTCCGGCTGCAGAGGCATGTGGGTCCGAAACCGGGGTGCAGGCCGGCTGATTGCCGGCAGGGAGCCGGTGGAAATCGGGAAGGATCAGGAGCGAGTGGGCGGAGCGGCCAGGCGGGCGCGCAAAAGGTCGGCGATTCGCTCGGCGGCCCTGCCGTCGCCAAAGGGATTTTCCAGCGAGGGCAGCCGCCGGGCCGGATCGCGGGTCAGCCAATCCTCGGCGCGTTCGAGGATTTTGGCGGGATCGGACCCGACCATTTCGACCCAGCCGGAATCGAGGGCTTCCGGGCGCTCGGTGACTTCGCGGAGCACCAGTGCGGGAACGCGTATGGTGGGGGCCTCTTCCTGTATGCCACCGGAATCGGTGAGCACCAGGCAGGAACAGCTGAGCAGATGGACGAATTCGGGATAGGGGAGCGGGTCGAGCAGCAGGATACGAGGATGGCCGGTGAGCAAGGAGGCCACCGCCTGGCGTACCGCGGGATTGCGATGCACCGGGAAAACAATCGCCAGATCGGCGTGGCGTTCGGCGAGTTGAAGGACCGCGCGGCAGATGCGCTCGAGCGGACGACCGAAGCTCTCGCGGCGATGGGCGGTGACGACGACCAACCGCTCGGCGCGGCGGGCGACGGCTTCCGGCAGGGGCGCCGGGGTTTGCAAGATGGCGGTGACCGCATCAACGATGGTGTTCCCGGTCAGGAAAATGCGCTCGGGCGGGACCGCTTCGCGGAGCAGATTCTGCCGGGCCTGCTCGGTGGGAGCGAAGTGCAGATCGGCGAGCACGGTGGTGAGCCGGCGATTGATCTCCTCGGGAAATGGGCGGAAGCGATCGCCGGTGCGGAGACCGGCTTCGACGTGGGCGAGGCGAACGCGCTCGTGGAAAGAGACAGCGGCGGCGGCGTAGGTGGTGGTGGTGTCGCCCTGAACCACGGTCCAGTCCGGGCGCGCATCGGCAAAGACGGCGGGCAGGCGCTCGAAAACGCGAGCGGCGACCTGGAGGGGAGACTGATTTTCGGCCATGACCTGCAGGTCGTAATCGGGCACGATGGAGAAAAACTTCAGGATCGGGGCGAGCATGTCGCTGTGCTGGCCGGTGGCGCAGACGCGTACGGGCAGGCCGCGGCGGCGCGCGGCGTCGATCACCGGCGCCAGCTTGATGGCTTCCGGTCGCGTGCCAAGAACGATAAGTAAGCCGGCCATTAGTCCTCACCAGTATGCAGCAGGGTGCGGACAGCATCTGCCGCCAGCCGGGACCAGTCGTAGGGTTCCACTACCCGGTCCCATTCCGCGACCCAGGGCGTTTTGCGCAAGCAGCCGGCCTCGGCCGCCCAGGCATCCGGGTCGAAATCGAGCAGGCGCACGTTGGGCCAGGAAAGTCGGCGCCATGTCTCGAATTTCGGAGCCATCACAAACTTCCGGCAAGCAGTGTACTCGACCACTTTGATTTGAAAGGCAAATTCCGTTCCCGCGTTTTTCTCCTGGACGAGCCAACCGAGGTCGATGGCCTGGAAATAGGCGGCCACTGCGTCGGGAGCGACCTGGCCGGTGAACGTCACTCCCGGCTCGCCTTGCAGGCGGCTGCGCCAAAACTCGGCCGGACCGACGACCCAAAGCATGGCATCGGGCATTCGGGCGCGGACGCGGCGAAAGGCTCGCACGGCGAAGTCGAGCGGAACATAGTCGCCATGATTGCCGATCATGCCGATGACGTATTTACCCTGCGCGTTCCAGCGGGCACGAAGCCGGTTGACATCGGCCGGTGAGACCGCGCGCAGCGCATGAAGGCCCGTTCCATTGGGCAATACCGAGCAAGCGAGGCCGTAGTCGCGGCGCAATTTCTGCGCGAGCGGCTCGGACACTGCAAAGAATCCGTTCACGCGACCGGCGAGCCAAGCCACGTCTTCACGGAGATTGCGCATCCGGCGGGGCGAAGCTGACTCCTCGGGGAACCAGTCAACGAAGTCGTAGAACGTCCTCACGCCCGAGACATTCGGAACGCCGAAGATGGACGTGGCCAGCAGCACATGCGTAACACCATACTCCCGGATGAAACGGTTGACCTGCGGACCGTTCACCCGGCGACTCAGACGCAGCGCCGCGCGATCTCCCAGGAGCCTGTGCAACAGGATTGGCTGAAGCACGGGGACGTCGACGCGCCGGATGCCCCCCTGGTTTCGGGGCGCACCGGTCGAGCCAGCCAGGGAACCGATCGCCCGGCGCGCTTGCCGCCAGCGCCGGCGGACGGGCCCGCCGGAAAGGTCGTGAAGCGCGTCGGACCAGTGCAGGCAGAAGACGGATTCGAAGTGGTCTAGCAGGCTTCGTGCCAGCTCGATTTCTCGAACGCGAATATCCATGGCAGGAATATGCGGAACGACCAGCAGTCGGCTAGGGCGTTGGGAATTCGTCATCAGGGCAGCCGCGCTCATGAGGGGACGGGTCCGGAGGATGAAGGTTGCGTCTCCGGCGTGCACTGGGGCATTTGTTTCGGTTCCGCGGAAAGGTGGCGCGGGAATTCATTTCCCGGTTCCAGCCAGCGAACCGAATATCTGCGCTTCTCCAGCCAGTGCAGGAGGAAATGCTCGTTCGCCGAGTCGTGAACTTCGCAGATCAGGCGCGGCCGTACCTGCTCGAACAGTGTGGTTGCCCCTTGCAGGACTTTCGACTCGGCGCCTTCCACATCGCATTTCACGACGTGGGGCGGCGGCGCAGTCCGGACGAAATCGTCGAGGGAGATTGCCGGAACGGCAACGCAGGCCGGTTCGCTTTGGGCGGGTTGCTCGACAACATGTCCAACCATCCGGTCGGGTGAGGCCAGGCTCGGGTCAAAGCAGACGGTGCCGCTTTCCGACCAGACCGCTGCCTCGATCACGGTCAGGTTTGAGAGGTGATTGCGCTGGATCGTGTTTCGCAGGCGCGCGGCGACATCCGGCCCCGCTTCGAAAGCGAACACCCGGCCGAGCGGCCCGATCTGCCGCGAGGCGGCGAGAGAGAAAAAGCCGACGTTTGCACCGATGTCGTAGAACACCTGACCGGGAGCGAGCCACTGTTTCAGCAGTTCCTGCACGGCCGGTTCCCGGTCGCCCCGGCGAAGATCGGATTCGCTGCGGGCGTCGAGCAGAATCCAGAAGTCCCGGGCGGGACCCAGCTGGATCTTGCTCCAGACCAGGCTGCCGCGAGGGACGACGCGGTTGCCGATTTTGCGAAGCAGCGTGCCAAGCAGGGGCACGCGCGCGAGCCGAGCAGCGGCTCCAGAGAACTCCAATCGCAGATGAGCAAAAATCGTTTCTCCGGCGCTCATATCATTTGCCCTTGCCTGCCGGCATGGGATGGGCCATCTCCCGCTGACTGCCGGAGGAGCCGGAAGGGCGATTCCCCCCACCGCCGATCACCCGGCCCTCCAGCAGGCGCAGGAGGTCGTGTGCCCGCCTCTTTGTCGAAAACCGCATGGCCCTGTTTCGAGCGGCAAGTGCGAACCGGCGGGAAAGCGGCTCGTTGATGAGCAGCGTAAGCAAGGCCTGCGCCAGCTCGTCGGGGTTGCCCGGCGGCACCAGAAGGCCGCACTCGCCGTCGGAGACGATCTCCGGCAGGCCACCCACCCGGCTGGCGACGACCGGCGTGCCGCACGAGAGAGCTTCGAGCGCCACGAGACCAAAAGCTTCGCAAAGGGAGGGCACGACCGCGAGGGTGAGGGAGTTCCAAAAGCCCGGCATTAGGCTCCGTGGCATTTCCCCGCACACCTTGACGTTCATGCCACGGGCCGATTCGACCTGGGCGACAATCCGGGCGGTTTCCAGGGTTTTCATTTTCTCTGTCGTGGCTTTCCAGAGGCCGGGACCACCGGCCAACCACAACTCGGCCTCGGGCAAGGTTCGACGAACGATCTCCCACGCTTTCAGCAGAACATCGACACCTTTTCCCGTCGTCCACTGGCCCGCAAACCCAACGCGGGGGACGTGACCCTGGCGCTCGCGTGGATAAAAAAGCTCCGTATCGACAGCGTTGGGAATAACGACGACGCGGTCCTCGGGAATCCGCGGATGGGCATCCAGAAAAATCTTTCGTTCGCTTTCGCTGGGAAACAGATAGAGCGAGCGCTGGAAGCGCGGGAGCCAAAAGGGGAATTTCCAGTAGCGCGGCAGCGGGGTGGTCCAATCGAAGCGGATGATCGAGCGATCAGGGGCCAAGCCGGCAACGCTGGGTTCGTTGTAGGAGAGAAGCAGGGACTGAGGCTCCCGGCGGAGATAGGGAAGGCAATACTCGAGCGAGGTCAGCAGGGGCAGATTGGAGCGCAGTGGGAGCTGCGTGACCGAGGTCCCACTCGCCGCCTTCTCAGCGTAAACCGAAACGGGTATGCCAGCCTGTTGAAGAATCTGCTTGTCTTCGCGTTGCATCACTTCCGAGCCGCCGCAAGGATCGGCGCCCAGCACGGCGCCGCGTGGCGCCAGCTGGGCCACACGGAAAGGATTCCTACGCGCAGACGGGGTCACGGCTGCTCCTTTGGCAAACCGCTGCGCCGCGTGAGTCCCAGGAGTGCCAGCGCGCGGGACGTTTCGCTTGTCCCAATGGCGATTCCACCCCAACAAACGCGCAGTAAGCCGTGGGCAAAAGCGCGCGCGGCAGTGGTCAGCGCCTGGCCGGCGGCTTCCGTACGGCCCCGGAGCGACGGGTTCAGTCGTTCGCGAGTCCACCTGCCTCCTTCACCGCCCCGGCGCCATGCCAGGCGCAGGATCCGAAAACGCCGCAACTCCGCCTCCCGTTTGTGGTGCCAAACCCAGGCGGATGGCAGAAAGGCGACAGTGAGACCGGAACGGAGCAGCCAGTCGGTTTCCTCATTGGGCGCCTGCACCGTCTCGTCGAATTCCGTCCGGAGGAAATTTTCCCTACGGGAAATCATGTTTGCGGAGATGGGGACGAGAATGCCGCCGGGACCGGTGGCGGGCTCGAGTACCTCGGTGAGGTAGGTGCTGATCTCCGCGCGATGACGGCCGGGCAGCTTGCCGTCGGTAGCCAGCCGCACCGGTCCGGTGCCCACGGGGAGCCGGGCAGCGAGGAAACCGGAGACGAGCGAGCTGAGCCATTCCTCCGGGGTAAGCACATCGTCATCGATGAAGACAAGGAGATCGCCGCGCGCCTCCCTGACGCCACGGTTCCGGGCTGCGTTGGCGCCGCGCGGCCGAGGCTGTCGAACCAGGCGAACTTCGATGGGCAAGGCACCGGTGAGACGCTCAACAAGGGCAGGTGTGCCATCTGTCGAACCGTCGTCGACCACGATGACTTCGAAGCGCGCAGGCGGGAAGCCCTGTTTGGCGAGGGCTTCCAGACAGCGCGCAAGCACTGGGGCGCGATTGCGGGTGGGTATGATGACCGAGACGAATCCGGTCGTCTCCTCACTCCCCCCGTTGGCGCATCCGGTGGTCAAGCGGTCCTCCTGTCAAGCAGTTGCCGCAGCGTGGTTCCGAGGTCGCGGCGGAACAACAGGGCATAGGTGGCTGCGAACGCGGCCAAGGCCAGCAGGTCGATCGGGAGTCTCGTCACGGGTGTACCGGCCGGCGCGAAATGCCAGATGCCCAGGCCGAACGAGGCAGCCAGAGCGCCACCGAACAGATAAGGAATGGAAAGCCGCAGCATGTTCGCCACAAGGCGCCAGGAACGGCTCACGAGGAAGAGCGAGGCCACTTGGTAGGCCACTTGAGTGCTCAGCATGGCGAAGGCTACCCCGACCAGCCCAAACCGCAACCCGAAGGCAATTGCGCCGCCCACGATGATCACCGCAAAGACACCGGTCAGGCAACTCAAGCGGAAATTGCCGAGCGACAGGAAGGGGTCCATCCACAGGCATTTCGCCGCGGCATAGAGCGAAAGGATCTGGAAAGGAACGACCGAGGGTTCCCACTTCGCGCCGAGCACGAGGGGAATCAGGTCGGGAGCGGCGACAATCGCCGCGAAAGAGAGGAAGCAGCCCAGCAAGGCCAGAACCCGGCTGAATTCGCGATAGGATGACCAGAATCGGTCGGGGTGACCGTAGAGCTTGGGCAATTCGGCGAAGCCGACGTTGCCCATGGCGTTTCCCACGAGCGTGATGGGAAGCAAGGCGTAATTGTAAGCGATGGCGTAAATGCCCAGCAGACCCATGCCCAAATAGCGGCCAATCAGCCAGTTGTCGAGGTTGGCGGCGGCATACCAGAAGATGCCCTGGCCAAGAAACCAGAAGGAAAAGCCGCCGAGAAGACGAAGCGAATGCCCGGAGATGCGGAAGCGAGGGCGCCAGCCGTCGGCGACGAAAAGCAGCGCCGTCCAAACGGCGCCGGCGGAGACGGCTGAAGCGACCAGCGCCCACACGCCGAACCCCTTCCACGCCAGAACAACTGCGATCGCCAGCCAGGTGGCGCTCGAGCAGTTGTCGATGATCGCCAGGGCGCGGAAGCGGGAACTAACCCGAAGACGACTTTGATGGATCGACCCGTTGATCCGGGCCCAGACGCCGAGCCCCAACAGAATCAGGACCGGCATCAGCAGTGGCTCATGGTAGATGCGGCTGAGGAACGGGGCGGCAACCGCCAGCAGGACCATCAGGAAGGAAGAGAGCGTGAGATTGATCCAGAACGTCGTCTCGGCGTGCTGCTCGAGCTCGCTGGGGCGGTAGACAAGGAAGCTGCCCGCGCCGATATCGGCGATACGCTCCTTGATGCCGACGATCGATCCGGCGAGGCCGTAGACGCCGAAATCGAAAGGCGTCAGCAGCCGTGCGAGTATGATGCCGCGTGTCAGATTGAGAACCCGCGTGACGATGCTGCTCGAGGACATCAACAGAACGTTTCGCAGGGAGCGGGGAAAAGGCGCCTCCGGCGAGTTGACCTCAGCCGCCGCGGCCGGGCTGCCAGGCTTGGAGTTCGCGGTAGAGGGGATGGATTGGGCAGATTCGTTCATGCCGGCAGCATCAATTCTGTTGGATTTCGACCGACACGGAGGCCGAAGCGTGCGGCTTGGCCGCGAGCCGCTTCAGGTCGCGCCGTTCGATCGTTCGCATCAGGCCATGGCGATTCCGGAAATAGCGGGCCAGCTCGCCGACGGCTACATGAGGCAGGACTTCCACCTGGTTATAAGCAACCTTTCGCCAGGAAACCGGGCCGCGGGCGGGCACCAGTTGCGTTCCCCATTGAAAGATGAAGCCCAGGTTCCAAAAGACCAGCAGCGCCAACACGGCGCAACTCACACGCCAAGCCCATTGCCGATCGCGGCTCCAGCGACGAACGCCGTCGAGCAGCGCGGCCAGGCCGATGACGAAGAGCGGAGTGAGCGAAACGAAAAAGCGGTTGCCGAAGCTCGAGATGCCATTCCAGTCCTGATAGCAGGCGATCAGATAGTAGAAGGCAAGAAAGACCAGCACCAGCAGCCCGCCCAGCCACCGCTGTTTTCTCCAGAAGACGAACAGGCCGGCCACTGCCAAAGCAAGGATCGGCGTCCAGGAAAACAGGCCGTGATCGCGTGAGAAAAGCACCTGGAGCAGCTTGGGCGCCGTCCAGTACCAGCGTTCGTTGTAGCCGGTCTGGAACAGGCTGCCGTAGATGATCTCCTTCGTCACCAGCGTGGGCAGAAACGCGACAACGGTCGCGACGGCAAAGAGGAACTGCGGTCCCAGGCGGTGCAGCCAGCGACCGGGTTCCCGGCTTCGTTCCCGGAGCAACTGCCAGTCGACGGCCACTGCGTCGGCCAACGGCAAAAGGAAGACTATGGCGTTGGGGTAATAAACATCGAGCATCAGGCCCCCGGTCAGGCCGAGCAGGAGCCATTGGCGGAGCGTTCTCTGTGCTCCGGTGCGATGCCAATACCAAAGGAAGAGGGCGACGACGAACGCCGCCTGGGCGTGGGCCCAGGAGGGATTGAAATACATGTAGACCAGCAGCGAGGAGCCGAACCAGATCGCGAGCGTGGCCACAAGCGCGACGGATTCGCCGAAGAACTCACGAGCGAGCAGAAAGCTGAGCCAAAGAGCGAGGAAGCCGTAGAAGGCGGTTGCCAGTGCCATCGTCACCAGGTAGGGCCGCGAGAATCCGTTGGCCGGGATGCGCCAGCCGAGATGATCGAGGGCGAGCACAACCCCGTCCACCGGGACCAGGAAGGGCGCCCACAGCATCGACGGCCCGACAGAGAAATGGTTGTCGATGTGGCCGTTGGCGGTGAACTGATCGCGGAGGATCTGGCCCTGGGCGCTGACGCGACCCATCCGGAAGGAGGGGTTGGCATGCAGCCAATCGCCGCGGGAATTCAGGTTGCCGTGGACCAGCAGCGAGCGGATGTAGGCGTAGTAGCCGACACCGTCGCCGCGTACCCAGGGATTCACGAGCGGCAGCGTCACCAGCCAAAGCAGCGCGAGCAATTTGGCCGCGAAGGAGAAACGCTTCCTTTGCCTGGCCGCCATCATTGCTTTTGCAAGAGCGCGTCCGCCTCCGGCGCAGCTTGCTTGGCCGATCCGGCTGGCGCAACCGGTTTGGGTTTGCGGAAAAAGGCGATCAGCGAGAGCGAGGGAAAAGGCAGCCAGCGGTCCAGCCGGCACAGGAGCGGCGCCAGCAGGTTCAGCAGCTTCACCTGCCAAAGACCGAACGTGCGGCGCCGAAGGATTTTGCCGTTCAGCCACCAGGCGGGAACACCGGTCCGGTTGAAACCGACAATTTCCTCGCATTCGAAGCCGGCCTTGCGGCCGACGGCCAGCAGCATGTCGCGGGAATAGCGGCGCCGGTGGCCGAGCGCCTCGTCGAGAGTGCCGAAGAGCCACTGGCCTTGCGGGACAAGGATGATCGCGCGGCCGCCGGGAGCGAGAACCTCGTAAAAATTGCGCAGGATGCGCTCGTCGTCGTCGACATGCTCGACGACGTTGAGGCAGACGACCGTATCGAAATCCCGCTCCTCCGGATAGGATGCGAGCGAGCAACCGTCGGTATGACTGACGCGCAGATAGGGGCGGCTTTCGCGGAGCTTTTCGAGCAAGGCGACGTAGGACGGGTTCCGATCGCTGGCGCAGTAGAACTGGCGCGGCACCAGATTGACCGTCATGTTGCCCGTGCCCGCGCCGATCTCGAGCACGCGCTGGCCGGCGCGCGGGCGGATCGCACTCGCCATCCAGCGGGAAAAGTTCGGGGCGCGGGACAGACGTCCGAGAATCTCGCCACCGTAGCTGTCCTCCACGTAGACACGATCGGAGATGGCAAAATGCAGGATGGCGCCGAGCGCCTTGATCCCATCGCGCCAACCAATCTTTTTCCCTTCCTGATAACTGCGGCCGGCATAGCGGATAGGAACCTCGAAGATGCGCGCGCCACGCTTGGCGAGCTTGATCGCCAGTTCGGGCTCGATACGGAAATCGCGGCTTTCGAGCGGGATGCTGCGAAGCAGATCGGTGCGCACCATCTTGTAGCAGGTTTCCATGTCGGTGAGGTTCAGGTCGCAGACCAGATCGCAGAGGAAGGTGAGCAGGTGATTGGCCAGGGCGTGCCGGTAGAAAAGGACCCGGCGGAAGTCGCTCGAGAGAAACCGGGAGCCGAAAACGGCGTCAGCCTGCTGCTCGAGAAACAACGGGATCATTTTGTTCAGGTCTTCGGGGAAATACTCGAGGTCGGCGTCGTGGATTACCGCCAGTTCGGTATCGGCATGGGCCAAGGCGGTGCGAATCCCGGCGCCTTTTCCCTGATTGCGCTCGTGGCGCAGGAAGACCCACTCGAAACGATCGGGCCAGGGACGAGATTCTAGCGACAGGCGAAAGCGGTCGAGCACGGCCTGCGTGCCGTCGCGGGAGCCGTCGTTGACCACGATGACCCGGACCCGGTCGAGCAGCGGGGAATCGGAGAGTTTTTCCAACCGGGCAAGGCTGGCCGCCACGAGATACTGCTCGTTATAGACCGGGACGATCACTGAAAGTGTGGTTGTGAGGCTCATCTGCTTTGCCTGAGCACCCTCATCTTCTCCGACGGCTCGTGGGCTGGGAGGAATTTCGTTTGTGGGGTTGGCCGATCAGCTAAGGGGTCGAGATCTCCACGCCCAAAGAGCACCGGATTTGGGAACGGCGACAATCCGGCTGCGGGTGATCCGGCGGCCCGGGCGGCTGGCCAACGCCGCCGAAGCCGGCGTCACGCCTTGAGCGAGGCGCGCGCCTCGATCACCGGTTCGCGCCGCTTTTCGTCAAAATGAGCGATCACGGAATCAACAATGCTCACCAGCGAGGTTTGAGGCACGAATCCGGTGAGCCGTTCCAGCTTCTCGATAGAGGGAACGCGGCGGACCATGTCCTCGAAACCGGGTTCGTAGGCCTGGTCATAAGGCACGAACCGGATGGGAGAGTCGCTGCCGGTTCGCTGCCGCACCAGCCGGGCCAATCCTTCGATCGTGATCTCCTGGCAGCTACCGATATTCACGACCTCGCCGATCGTGTGGCCGTTGTCCATCACCCGGACGATGGCCTCGACGGCGTCCTTCACGTGGCAAAAGCAGCGCGACTGCTTGCCGGTGCCGAAAACGGTGATCGGGTGACCCTCGAGCGCCTGCTGGACGAAATTCGGCAACACCATGCCGTAGCGGCCGGTCTGGCGCGGCCCGACGGTATTGAAGAACCGGCCAATCACCACCGGCTGCCGCCGTTCCTTCCAGTAGGAAAGGGCAAGGAACTCCTCGACCGCCTTCGATGCGGCGTAACTCCAGCGGGCCTTGGTGGTGGCGCCGAGCACGAGATCGGAATCCTCGGTAAAAGGCACCAAGGTGTTCTTTCCGTAGACTTCCGAGGTGGATGCGCAGAAAACCGGTTTGCGCTTCTTGCCGGCGGCTTCTAGCACCAACTGAGTGCCGTTGACGTTGGTTTCGATCGTATGGACCGGCTTCTCGATGATCAGTTTCACCCCGACTGCGGCGGCCAGATGAAAGATAACGTCGGCCTCGTCGACCAGCTCGGCAAGCACGTGCCGATTCTCGATCGGCTCGAGGAAATAGCTCATGCGGGGATCGTTTTTGAGATGGCGGATGTTCTCGATGCTACCCGTCGACAGATCGTCGAGCAGGATCACGCTATCGCCCCGCTCGAGCAGGTATTCCGCGAGGTGGGACCCGATGAATCCCGCTCCGCCGGTGATCAGGTAACGCACCTTTCCCCCTTCGTTCGGAAGCAACTAGGTTGAATGTTTGGCCCGTTCAGGAGAATTTTCGGCTTCTTCCGGGCCGTAGTAATCGCCGTAATACGGATAATAGCGGTAGTAGTAGTCGGGCGATCCGGTATTCACCGCGTTCAAAATCACCCCGAGCTGCCGGCACTTGACGTTGCTGAGCAATTCCTGCGCCCGCAAAAAGGCGCCCTTCGGGGTCGCTCCGCTCCGGGCCAACAGCAGAACGCCATCCGCCCAGGTGGAGAGAATTACGGCGTCGGTCGCCAGCATGACCGGCGGCGAATCGATCACGATGAATTTGTACTGCTGGCGAAGCAGTTCAATCACATCGGCCAGGCGTTGCGAGCTGAGCAGGTCGGCCGGGTTGGGCGGAATAGGTCCCGAAAGGATTACCGAGAGATTCGGCACGCCCGGATAGGCATACGTGCATCCCTTCAGATCGCAGGCCCCGGCCAGATAGGAGCTGAGACCGGCGTGGACGCCGCCGCTCATGCCCACCAGCTTGGCGATGCCAGGCTTGCGAAGATCGGCATCGATCAGCAAAGTGCGGTCGCCCAGTTGGGCGAGGGTAACGGCGAGATTGACGGCTGCAGTCGTCTTGCCTTCCTTGGGCAGGGCGCTGGTCATCAGGATCACCTGGGGCGGCTGATCGGCGCGGGAAAGCAGCAGCGAGGTGCGCAGGGCGCGAAAAGCCTCAGCGATCTGGGAGTGGGGCTGCTCTTGAGAGATCAGAGCAACGCGGCGCCCGTTTTCCCCGCCGCCGTGGCCATTGCTCCCCTTGAGCATTCGCGCCGCCGGGCGAAGGTAGCCGTAGCCGTTCCCAGCCGAGAGCGAAGGAACAATGGCGAGCGAAGGCAGGTGCGTCAGGACTTCGATGTCGTCCGGAGTCTTGACGGTGTTATCCAGATATTCACGGAAGAAAGCCAAGCCAACGCCGCCGACCAGGCCAACGAAGAACGCGAGGGCAATGTCCCGGGCCTTGCGCGGGCGGGCAGGCGCGGGCGGAATCAGGGCCGGATCGACAATCCGAAGATTGCTCGAGCGCAGGCCGGCGGACATGCCTGCTTCCTTCAGCTTTTCCAGCAGGCTGACGTAGAGCTGTTTGTCGGTCTGAGCCTCGCGTTTCAGGATGTTGTAGCGCACCATCTTTTGCGCCTGCTCGCTGGCCAGGCTTTCCTGCTTGGCGAGGGCGCCTTCGAGCAATCGCTCATGCTGGACCGCCGTGTGGTACTCGGTGGCGATTTCCTGAGCGACCGCCTGCTTTTCCACGGCGATCGACTTGGCGACCGAACTCAATTGCGCGCGAATGTGCTGGACGGTGGGGTAGTTGGGCCCGTACTTGTTCAGAGCGGCGGCGTACTGATTGCGAAGCGAATTTTGCTGGTCGGTGAGCTCCTGAATCACCGGGTTCCGCTGCACGGCCGGCAGCGCGTCGATCTGGCCGTCCTTGACCATCACGTAGTTGGCCTCGTCGTTCATGCGGGCGGCCTGGGCCAGGCTCAACTGTTTGTTCAATTCCGAGAGTTTCTGGGTGGTGAGATTTTGCCCCTCCGAGACGGTCCAGATCTTGTTCTTGCGCTCGTAGGCGAGGCGAGCGTTCTCGGACCTTTCCACGCGGGCCTTGAAATCGGCGAGTTGCTCCTCGAGCCAGGCCGAAGCGCGCTTGGCGGAATTGTAGTGGCTGCGGTAGTTGAGGTCGATGAAGTTCTGAAGCTGCTTATTGACGACCATTGCTGCCAGGCGCGGATCCTGGGATTCGAAACTCACCTGCAGCAGGTTGCTGTTGGGGATGCGTTTGACGCTCAAGCGGCCGAGGAAGTCGCCCAGGATGGGTGGACGGGCCATCGGCTGCTCGCTAGGGTTGGCAAAGGCGTCCAGTTCAGCAATTTCCTGGGGACTGGAGCGGAACTCGGGATATCTCCACAGGCGCAGCGACTTGATGGTTTTCAGAGCGAGCGTATCGCTCTCGAGAATCTTCATCTGGGTTTCGACGTAGTTCTCGTCGTCATACCAGTAGCTGTACGACTGGTCGTTCTGAAAGGGCAGCAGGTTCGAGGAGCCGCGATCGACCTCGACCTGAGCCGTGGCAACGTAAACCGGCTTCATACGGAACGTGGCGATCGCCACGACGCTGACCAGAGTCAGCAGAAAAGTAAGGCTGAGCGCCAGATGCTTGCGCACAACGATGAGGTAGTCGAACAGGTGCAGTTCGCGAGTGTGGGAAGGCGACCAGCCGCCGTTGGGATGCGGATATCCCGGCAGGGCGAGCGGATCTTCCCAGGGAAGGTCGCGCCGCGAGAGTTTGGACCGGTCTTCCTGCATGGCGATAGGGACCTCGTTCTCTCTCAGAAAGTGCCCGAGGAGCCGCGCAGGATCACGATGCCAGTCGTGATGGAGAGCGCGGCCTGGGCGGCTTTGGCCAGAAATTTCTTGCCGGGACTGTTGGGTACGAAGAGGACATCATTTGCCTGCAGGCTGACGTCGCTCTTCTTCCGATCCAGAATTTTCTTGATGTTGATAGTGATTTCTTGAGTGTGGCCGGTCTGACCATCTTTGCGAATGATGACGGCGTCTTGCGGTTTGGCTTGACCCTTGATGCCGCCGGCCAGGGCCAGCGCCTTGAGGGCAGTCATCTGGTTCGTATCGTTCTGAATGACGAAGCCGCCGGGACGGTTTACCGCGCCGACGACATAGACGATGCCGGCCTTGGGTACAGCAACGACGTCGCCACCCTGCAGCAAGATATTGGCCCGGGGATCGCCGCGATCGATGAGCGCTTGCAGATTGATGCGGCGAGAAATGTTCTTGCCACTCGCGCTGGTGCGGCTGATGGTGACGAAGTTACCGGCGGTGCTCGTCAAGCCGCCGGCAGCCGAGAGGACCTCGAGCAGCGTGGTCGGGCCGACGGCGTGGTAGACCATCGGATGCTCGACCGCGCCGATGATGGTGATCGGCTGGCCCTCCCGGTCGATGACGAAGACGCTGACCTGCGGATGCGAAACCAGCCCCCGGGCTTTTAACAGGCCGGCAACCTCCTTTTCCAGTTGAAAGGAGGTGAGGCCCGCGGCATGAATGCGCTGGGGAATCAGTGGCATGGAGATGTAGCCGCTAGGGTCGATTCGAATCTTGCGCGAAAGTTCCGGAATATCGAAGACGTCGATGCTGATGAGGTCGCCCGGCTCGAGCGCATTTGGCGTGGCTTGTGCCACGCTGGTCGAGGTAGAGGCGAGCAGACGGATTTTCTGGTTCGCCTGGCTAACCGTTTCGAGCGCCGGCAGAGGTTGGGACTTGGTTTTCGGTCTCTGCTGAGCCAGAACGGGACAAGCGCCGAGGACCAGTAGAGACACAATGGCTGTGATGGCTCTAACTTTCACGGGACAGCCCGAGCCTCCTCGCAATGCAATGGAATCTTGCAAGCCGCTAGATAAATCGCGAATCCCGACGTCGCTAGACTAACGACCGCTGCCTGGCCCGTCAAGACGGAAGATGCCGGCGATGTGAAAGGTGGCGTGGGTTAGCTATTGGCTCGGGAATCAAGGATGTTACCAGGGCCGCTATTAGTAGAAAGATAATGGCATTCGAAGGAATGTGTAGATTGAAGTCGACAAGCTCATGAATCAGCAGGCCGGTACAGGCAACCAATGCTCCGCCGTAGAGAGAGCGTACCAGCGGGGTTCGGGCGCGGCGCAGGTGGCGGATGCCGCGACGATAGAGAATCAGCAGGAAGGCGAAGCCGAACGCACCGCCGATGATCCCGGCGTCGGAGAGCAATTCGACATAGTCGTCGTGCGCGTGATTGACGACCAGACCGATGTAATGGGACTCGTAGCGGGGATAGACGGTTTGGAGGGTTCCCATGCCGGTGCCGATGAAAGGGTGGTGCAGGAAGATATGCCAGGTGTCGCGGCTCCAATCAAAGCGCTGGATGAGCGAGACTTCGGTTCCGGTGGGCCCGGTAAAACGCGCCAGGCTGCGACCGACGCCGAGCCACGCCGCGAGCAGCACAACGGCCCCGGCGACCGCCGGCAGCAGCCAGCGTTGGGAGCGGCGGCCATAGATCCAAAGCAAGCCGGCCAGCATCGCCAATTCGCAGCCGAAAATCACGATGCCGGTGCGCGAGCCGGAGAGCAGCAGCGCGGCTGCCGGGAACACCATGAAGAGCGACACCAACAGGCGATGCTCGCGCTGCTCACCGTCGAGCACCAGCAGCGCCAAGCCGAGCGGCAGGATCAATTCGACAAATCCGGCGAAATCGTCGCGGTCAACGAACGGGCCGAAGGGGGCGCCTCCATGGTGGAGCGTCCGGAACCAATACAACTTTCCGTTCCAGGTGAAGTGTTGGATGATGCCGAAGAGCGAGACGGCGAAGGCCAAACCCATCAGGAACCAGACGAGATTTCGCCATTCCTTGGGAGTGCGGAAGGCCTGGACGGTGAGGAAGAGCAGAATCAGCTCGGCCGCCTGGCGGAGGGAATCGAGTTTGGTGACAAAGGAGTAGGCCGTAAGATTCGCGGTCCATTGCACCAGCGCCAGGGCCAGCAGCGCGCCGACCGGGATCAACAGCGCATTCCAGCGGAATTCAAACTCGCGTCGTAATGCCGCTTGCACCGCCCAGACCACCAGCAACAGGGCGGCGCCGATTTCCAGAATCGCTTGGGACCAGGGCTCGACAGCGCCGTCGGCCAGCACGGCAAAGGCGGTAAGCAGGAGAATGCCGATGCGAATCACCCTCATGGTCGCGCGGTTCCGCTTGCCGGCAGCCGTTTCAGCTGAACATGGTCGATCCACACGGCGCCGCGAATGTGGCTGCCGAAGGGACTGGGCTTTCGCCGCAGCCTGACGACGACGCAGTGCTCGGTGGGGCCGGTGGTAAATTCGGCCTGCACCCTGGTCCAGGGATGAGTGCCGGTCATGACCGGGGTTTGCCCCTCGACCTTCGATGGCTCCGAGCAGGTTCGCAGCTGAAATTGCGGGCCGCTCGCGCTGGAAATCGAGTCAGTGCGCATGAAGGCGCTGAACTGGTATCGGGTGCCGGGAGTGACCGGGACGAATTGCCAGAGGTTGGCGTAATCCACGTTGGCGCTGCCGTCGAAGACGACGCGAGCCGCCCGCGGGCTGTCGTGGGTCACGTCAGTCACCAGATCGAAGGCGGTGCCGGGGACCGGGCTCTGGCGCCAGCCGAACCCACCCTCCACGAATGGGTACGCAAAGTCTCCGTTGAAGATCAGCGAACCGTCGCTCGCAGCACCGGGATGAGCCGAGGCGGCCAAAGCCTCTTGCCAGACCTGCGCGGCCTGGGCGCCACGGTGCCCCGCGAGCAGGTGATCGATCAGCGGCAGGGTTTCTTGCAAACTGATCTTTTGGCCGGAACGGGCGAGCCTCTGCCAACAGGCCAGCGCCGGGTCGTCCTCGTTCTGCGCGAGAAAATAGGTGATGGCGGCGAGATAGACCCTCCTGCGGTCCGGGAGAACGTGGTTGAGGATCATCTGGATTGCCGCGCCGGCCTTCCAGAATTGCGAGACGGCGCTGCCGGTCAATTCCGGTTCGTCGAGCAGGGCGCGATGGATTTTCAGGGCCGCCTGCGACCAATCCCCGTGCCGCAAGAGGAAACTGCCGAACCGCCAGGCAACATCGGCGGAAACAGGGTGATCGGCCTGGGCTCGTTCATAGGCCCGGCGGGCCTGTGCTGTCTCGCCCGCCACCTCGTAGGCCCCTGCCAAGGCCATCCAATGGCGCGCCGAGCGGGGATCGAGCTGAGTGGCGCGTTGAAAATCGGCAATTGCGCCGTGGATATTGCCGTGGAGGAAATTCCATTCCTCGTAGAGGCCGACCCGGTCCCAGTAGCCGGCGTTGTTGGGTTCCAGCTGGATCGCCCGATTCCAATCGGCCGGGTTCCGCGTGGTGAACCAGTGGACCGCCATCCAGTTGCGGCCGGCGGCCCAGGTAATTGCGCCGGCACAGGCCACGGCCCCGGCCACCAGGAGAATGCGCGCGGGGAGCCTGGAAAGGGAGACGTCCATGCCGGAGCGCATTCTACACCTTTTGCCTGCGCTTCCGATGCGCCCGGGCATCCATGGAAAAAACAGGGCGTGCGGAGAAGCTGGAGCCGCCTTACGGATCGACCACGCTGACGTTGTTGGACGGCTCGTTGGCGAGAATGGCCGCGACCGCGCCGCCGTTCAATCCAGTGGCAACGAAAATGGCCCAGAGTCTCTTCTTTTTCTTTTTGTTTTTGTTCTGGTTCGAATTGCCGTTCTGCGAACCGGCGCTCGACCCGATCGCGGCGGTCTGCCCGGCCTTCACGGTAACGTGTTCTTCCGCATTGGCCACTACCACCGAGCCTTTGTAGACGGAGACCTCGGACGTGCCGTTGGCCATGTGGTTCACTTGTGCCAGGGTTGTGGTGTTAACCGCCGGCCGCACCGTAATGCCATTGGACAGGTCGGTTTGCACGGCGCCAGCAGTGCGGAATTCCACCGCGCCGGTGTTCAAGCGGATGACGGTGCCCCGGCCATGTCGAGCGACTTGGGCGGAGGTACCCGGCTCGAAGCGGACCTGCTCAGACGGAGACGAGATGACCGTCAAAGGCGAGCGCGGCCCGGTGAGGATTTTGTCACCACTGAAGAGGCTGGCTTGCCCGCCAAAGGGCTGGCCATTGATTTTGATGGAACCGGTTCCTTGAGCGACGCCTACAAGTCCTTGAGGGCTCGACGCAAAGGCGGGCAAGGCAACTAGCACCCCCGCCATGGATAGACACACAAGAACGCGTTTGCGAAAATTCATCCCTTTCCTCCCGACACTTTCCCCCACAACAACTTACTTCCGCAGGTTACTTCCGCAGGACAGCGCGCTCATTCGACTATGCTTGATGGGAGCTGTCAAGACACAGGATTGCCGGTACTGCCTCGAATTGACTTCCGCGGCAAGAGCGCCGTAGCATCGCTCCCTTGGTCCTCCGGCGCGTCCGGAACGCGCAAGGAGTGGCCTGTCAGCGAGTTCGAATGCGCGTTCCTTTTCTCGACCTTCGCACACAATACGCGGCGCTGCGGGAGGAGATTCTCGTGGCGCTCGACCGGCTATGCAGCCAGGCTTCCTTTACGTTGGGCGCCGAAGTGGAGGCCTTCGAGCGCGAATTCGCGGAATTTTCCGGTTTGCCGTTTGCTGTCGCGGTGAATTCCGGCACGAGCGCACTGCACCTGGCCTTGCTAGCCGCCGGCGTCGGGCCGGGAGACGAGGTCATCACCACCTCGAACACGTTCATCGCCACTGTCGAGGCGATTCGCTACACGGGCGCGCGGCCGGTATTTGCCGATATCGATCCACGCACGGCCAATCTGGACCCGAAACAGGCCGAAGGGACGATCACGCCGCGCACGCGGGCGATTTTGCCGGTGCACCTCTACGGGCGGCCGGCAGCCATGGACGCCTTTGAGGAATTGGCGCGCCGGCACGGCATCGCCCTGATCGAAGACGCCTGCCAGGCTCACGGCGCGCGCTACCACGGCCGGCCGGTGGGGGCCTTCAGCCTGGCTTCGGCTTTCAGTTTCTACCCCACGAAAAACCTGGGCGCCTACGGCGAGGGCGGAGCGTTGCTCACGGCCGACGAGGCGGTGGCCGAGATGGTGCGTTCGTTGCGCAATCACGGGCAAAGCAGCCGCTATGTGCACGAGCGGATCGGCTACAACTACCGCATGGAGGCTTTTCAGGCGGGCGTGCTGCGCGTCAAGATCCGCTGGCTCGAGCGGTGGAACGAGTATCGCCGGCGGATCGGCGCGCTCTACCGCGAGCGGCTATCAGAGGCCCGGCTCGATATGCCTGTCGACGAACCGGAAACCTATCCCGTGTACCACGCCTTTGCCGTCTACGTGGACGAGCGCGACAAGGTGCGCGAGAAGCTCGCCGAAAAGGGAATCGACACCGCGCTCTACTATCCCGAGCCGCTGCATTTTCAGCGGGCCTGCTCTGAACTCGGCTATGGCCCGGGCAGTTTGCCGGCGACCGAACGAGCTTGCCAGCGTGTGCTCTGCCTGCCGATCTCACCCGAGCTGACCACCGAACAGGCCGAGTATGTGGCCGATTGCCTGGTCGGAATCGTCGGCAAGAAGTCGTAGAGAAAAACTCCGAACTCGTTCCACCCTTCTCGAGAAGCCGTCCTGGGAAGCGGCTCTACAAGGAGCTGCTCGGACCGGCCCCCTTGCCAAAGGCCCACGGAGCGGTTTCGCCAGTGAGAAACGCGGACTACCGGCGAAAGAGGCGAAGCGGGCGAAGCAGCGCGTAGGCAAAGCCGAGCGGCGCGGGCAAGTGTATAGCGTTCCAGTCGTCCGCGGCGGGGGTGGTTGCTAAGCGCGCCACGTAGCGCAGGCCCGGCCAGAAACCGTCGACCATCCGCATCCGGTAGCGCAACTGCTCGCGCCGGCCGAGCGGAGCCGGTGCGAACAGGCGCGCGGCAAGCCAACGCGCTTCGGCTTGTGCGTGGGCATCGGCTTGCGCCGCGGCCAAGACGCTTTCCGGCACAGGCGCCTGCATGGTTTCATTTGCCAGGAGCAGAGCCACATTCGTCATGCGGCGGCAGGCCATGGCATCGGCACGCGCCAAGGCACTATCCCAGTCAAAACCTGGCACATCGATCAGATGGGCGATGTCGCAGATCCAGAGCAACTCCGCCCAGAAATCCTTTGCGCCATGTACGGCCAGCAGCGTCAGCGTATCTTCGCGGGAAAAAGTGAGCACGCGGCGGCCCAGCAGCGTGACCGGCCGGAGGGCACAGAGCAGCGGCTCAAGATCGGGCGGAGCGGGAAAGTGGCGCAGGGTGAGTTCGGTGTGCAACTCGACCTGGACGTCACTTTCTGCCGCAAGAAAAACGTACTCGCTGGGAATCGGCGCGCCAGAAGCGCCCAAGGCCGGATTTGCCGGCCGGTAGCCGATGGCTTCGAGCAGTCGCCAAGCGGCGGCCAAGTCGCGATGCGGCAGGATGAAATCGAGATCGACGAACTGCCGCAGCGCCAGATTGCCATAAGCCAATTCGGCCAGCACCGGGCCTTTGTAAGGAACCAAGGTGATTTTTCCGGCTTCGGCACGCGCGACGATTTCGAGGAGTTTTGCGGCCAGGCGCAGGTTTTGTGCCGCGGTCGCCATCGCCTCGGTCCGAAAGGCCACAATTGTCTCGGCGGGCACGACCGTTCCGCCTAGTTCCTGAAGCACAGGATAGCAGAGACCCACAACGCGCTGCGCTCGTGCCGTCTCGAGCACGAGACGCCAATCGACCGTTTCGCCGAGCAGCGCAGCAATTGACGCGCGCTGATCCGGGGATGGCGGGGCGGCGGAGCACGCGACGACCAGCCGATGCTCAGGCCGCAGATCGGCGCGTTGTGCGACGCGGAGACGTTGTGCAGCGCTTGGCACGTTGACATTATGTGCTGGAAATAGGAAAGACGGCGAGAAATGCCAGGCACCAGAGCGTCCGGCTCTCGGTTTCAGTGCCCAGCAAACGCAGGGTTCCCGGCGCGCACGTTGTTCACCACGAGTTCGCAAAGGTGGCGCAGCTTTCGGAGATCGCTCGACGGCGTCAGCCTTTGCACCGGAGCCCTGCGGCACATTTCTCCTAGCAAACGGAATTCGTGGGCTTTTTGCTCCCCGTCGAGCACCAGACTCTCGAATCCATTGGCGAGAAGAAGCACCAATTGCTCAGCGTCGTTGACCGGTTCGATCCTGGGGGCCGCCGGGTCGGCGCTCCGCGGAGTAAGGAGGTAGATAGCGCCCAGCGGCGCCGGCCTATCACGGAACTTCCCGGAGAGCTCGCCCATCCGGACCAGGTATTTCTCTTCACTGGGATGAACGCGGGGAAAGCTTCGGGCGGAGCCGCCGTAAAGCAGTTCCGCGGAGTCTGGCCACAGGCAAACTCGCGGGAAACTTGGAACCACAAGTAGCTCCCCCGATTCCTCTCGCTTCACGGCGGAGATGTCGTCGGCCAGCAGCGGGCATCCTTGCTCGGCGAACGCCGCTGCGGTGCTCGATTTCCCTGTCCCCGGATCTCCTGCGAACAGCACGGCCTTGCCATCAATCGCGACCGCACTGGCGTGAAGACAAACGTATCCACGCAGGTGCAGCGCAAAGCCAAAAACCTGGCCGAGCAGGTAAGCACTGACATCGGCGAAGGGAACCGAGTCGTGCCACTTGGCCCAAATCGACCTGCCGTTACGCTCGATCGCGAACGAGAAACCGTAGCCGTAGCGAAAAAAATAGTACCCGGAGCCGGTTTCGCACCAAGTTTGAAGGACCGGTTGGCCTTGGGCGACGCGGGACTCGCTGATAAAAAAAGGTTTCGTATTTGCCAGACGTTCCGCGTCTATCCCGGGCGGAAGCTTCTGCAGGTAGATCGAGACGTCAGTTCGTTTTCCGCCCCCGGGGTGAGATTCCGATAATCCCACAACAGCCCGCTCTGACAGCACACTGAGCCCGTACAGACGATAGCGGAACAAGGGAAGGGGCTACCCGTTGCCGGTTTTAGAGGTCGAATGGTGGCCAGCGCTTGTGGAGCTCGGCTGAACGTCATAGGAGCCTTTGCCGCTGGTCCGCGTGATGACTCCCACATCGCCGTAAACCCGGAGCTCGGGAGATCGATACTTTTTTTTGGGCGAGCCTTGTGGGGCAAGCTTCATTGTCTTCCTCCTAGGCTGTTTTATAGTCGATATGGCCGACCGCCTGCAACCAGAAGCTCAGGCAAACTGGCCGTAGATGTGTCCTGGCGGCCATGGACGTCGTGGCCGCCGAAATCTGGGGAACCATGTCCCAACGAACAAACCGCTCGAGCTCTGCCGTGGGCCGGAAGTCATCGAGCGATGGCGGTGGCCCGTCTTTCCAGTGTGCCATCTGCGGGTCGGCGGGCATGGGCGCTTTCGGGCGGAAGCGGATCTCGTCCGGCAGCAGCCCCTGCATGCTTTTCCGCAGCAGCGTTTTTTCCGAGCACCACGGCCAAGCCGGCAGACTTAACATAAATCCGACCAAACGGATGTCGAAAAAGGGATGCCGCACGTCTTGAAGCGCGCGATTCCATCCCCAGTCGAAGCCCTCGAACATTCGTGACCAGAAGGTTCGCATGAGTAGACGGTGAGCCTCGGGGCGAACGGCCTCCTGAGGTACGGCCGGGGCTTCTCCCTCCAGAAAGCGGTCCCGGAGCGCGAGACGCCGCTCGAGGTCAGGATTCAGCCATTCAGGATAGATGTCCGGCACGTGCCGGCCCTCGCGGTTTTTCCACCACGCGAGCGCGTAACCAGCTCTCAGGCGTTGCCAGCGCCGAGCCTCGGTCAGGTGCCGGAAGCCGTCCACGGCCAAGCGACCAAAGCGACCCCGCTGGAGCAACTGACGACAGTATCGCCAGGAGAGAGCGACAAACACAGCATCGCCGCCCTGTCCGGTAAGGGCCACACGGGCACTCGAAGCGGCTGAGCTCACAAACGAGCGAGACCCAATCATCAAGATGTTTGTGGTCGGCTCAGGCGTCTGGACGCCGGGCTGGTCCCACCCCTCGAACGGACGGTACTGATCGAATGCAAAGGGATAGATGGGGATATCTAGGAAGCTTGCCACTATCCGCGCGTATTCGGTCTCGGGGAAAGGGAATAGTTGATGGTACGCAAGCGTATGGGCGGTGAGCTTATAGCTCCGGCCGCGGGTCTCCAGCAGCCGCTTCGCCAGTGCAGCAACCGAGGAGGAATCCAGGCCCCCACTTATCAGAATAGCCGCCTTGTTCGTCCTCAGCCGGTCCCCCACCGCTTTTGCGAGCAGGTGCAAAAAGTGCTCTTCATAGTCGCGCTGGCGGGAAAAACGAGGTGGCTGGTCAGCCGGAAGGCTCCAGTAGAGGCGGGTCAGCAGCTGCCCTCTCCGTGTCACCAGCACGCAGGCAGGTGGCAGTCGGCGGATGGCTTCGAAGGCTGTTCGATCAAAGTCTCTGCCGACCTCGAACAGCAGGAAGTCCGCGATGAACAACTCGTCAAGCTCGTCGGAGACATCTTCATGTTCGCGAATGCAGTCCAGGGTGTTACTGAAGATGACGCAATCCCTGACATGGGCGTAGAAAAAGGGCTTCACGCCGAAATGGTCGCGGGCGCAGAAGAGCTTTTGCTCGCGCGCGTCCCAGATGGCGAAGGCGAAATCTCCGAGCAGATGCTCGACGCAGCCCTCGCCCCAAACGGCATAGGCATGCAGGATCAACTCGGCGTCGGGGCGTTGCTTCGAGCAGGCGCGCCCGCGCGCGGTGAGGTCGCGGATCAGGTCGTCGCGGGCGTCGATGCGAGCGTCGGCAACGATCCACACCTCGCCATCGAGGCTCGTCGGTTGCCGCTCACCACGGGACTCCTCGGTGGTGGCAAAGAGCGTATGTACCAGGACCACATTACCATCGACCCACCGGCCCGTGTTGTCCGGGCCGCGGGAACGGAGGAACTCTTCGAACCGCTCAACCAAGACCGGGTCGACCGGCGCGCCATCGAGATTCACGATGCCGGCAATCCCGCTCATTGCCAGTTCCCTCGCGCCAACGCGAAATTGCGATCGAATGCGGCAAAGCGATCGGATACGTCCGACCCGTCGTTGAGAACCGTCCCGCGGGATTCAACCCAGGCATGCGCCTCGAATCCGTTTTCTCCCTTACGAACGCCGATGCGCAACTGCGCCGGAATTCCCTGCCGTTCCAGCAGACGCATGAGTACGAGCGAATGAGCCAGGCAGGTGCCACCAGCGTACCCTGCGGCAACGGCCACCAAGCGAGCGGTGCGGCGAGTACGGTAGGCGAGGTTTGCATCCGAAAGCGAGGCCACGATGGAAAGGTCACTGGCTGAAGCCCGTACCACGGTGTGCGCGCCATGACAGCGGTCGAGAAGTGCCAGCACGCGGCGAAAACCGAGCGTGTGCAAACCCACGCGCACTGCTGGCAACAAGACCAGCGCGGCGAGCAGTACCGACTGCTCTGGCTCGGGAAGCTGCCGGAACTTTCGCCAGTTATTCATTCTTGATTTCGAGCAGGCCGCTCTCCACCAGCTTGCCGACCAGAGTCTCCATATCTTGCCGCAAGCGTCCGGCATCAACTTCGTAACAGGAGAGCAATTCCTGATAGGCCGCCTCGACGTTGTCGGCTTTCGCCAGCGTTTCCCACATCCGCGTACCTACAGAATCCAGGCCGAAATAGCGCTCGGTTTTCAGATCGAGCAACACCGATTCCTCGCCAACCTGCTGCAGGAGCACGTGCGGTGGCACAACTACACGCGCGTGGAACGAAATAGGCAAACTACACTCTCCACACTCGACAAAACGCGACGTGTCAATGAATCCCGACCCGGGCGATTGTAGCAAAACGAGACTGAGGAAAATAGAGGACGTGCTTGTTTGACTAGTACCGGAAGTACCAAAACGCCATGGCCCCGCTGGCCCAGAAAGCAGCGTCTCCCACGAGCCGGGAATCGGACCGCTCTAGCGAGCCGGGTTGGCCCAACTGGATTTTTCACAGCTCTTTCGCTATAACGGCAGGGCACAAGGGCAGCCTGTGGAAGCGATTCTGGTCGAAAAGCTCACCAAGCAGTTTCCTCCGGCGTATTCGGGCTGGCGCACGCTGCTACAGGTGGTGGCGCCGGCGACGGTGCGGGCGCTTAGCGGCGTCTCGTTCGAGGTGGGTGAAGGCAAGGTGTTGGCGCTGGTGGGGGAAAACGGAGCGGGAAAATCGACGCTGCTGCGGATTCTCTCGACGCTGTTGGTGCCGACGACGGGGCGGGCAGTGGTGGCGGGCTTCGATGTGGAACGCGAGGCCGCTTCGGTGCGGCGCCGCATCGGGTACCACAGCGGAGCGGATTTCGGTTTCTACGGGCGGCTCACCGGCCGGGAGAACCTGGAATTCTTTGGATCGTTGAGCGGGCTCTCGCGGCGGGAGACAAACGACCGAATCGCCGAGATGAAAGAGCCCTTGGGACTCGGCCCGGCACTCGACCGGCAGGCGCGAGGACTGTCTTCGGGCACGACGAATCGGCTCGGGCTGGCGCGAGCCATTCTTCATCGGCCGCCGGTGCTGATGCTGGACGAACCGACACGGAGTCTCGATCCTGTGGCCTCGGCCGAATTCCGCGGCGTACTGAAAGAGTTGGTGCGGCGCGACGGCACCACGGTCCTCTTTGCCTCTCATATTCTGAGCGAAGTGGAGGAACTGGCCGACCAAGTGGCGCTGATCAGCGGCGGTTCGCTGCTGGCCTTCGACAAGCCGCAAGGTTTGCTGGCGAAGACTGGCGCCGGATCGGTGCAGCAGGCGATTGAAACGCTGCTCACGCGTGCCGCCGCTGCGGGAACGCGGCAATGAAGGGGCGGCCGAAGCAATGGGTGAAGATCCTGCGGCAGATGGCGCAACTGTTTCGCCGCGACTTGCTGACCGCGCGCACCTATCGGATCGCGTTTCTTCTCAACATCGTCAATGCCCTGTTCGGCGCGGCTTCCTTCTACTTCCTCTCCAATTTCGTGGCGAGTGACAAGCTGTCGAAAAGTCTGCCCGCCGGCACCAGCTACTTCGGATTTGCGCTGACCGGGCTGGCTTTTTTTGAGTATCTTGGCGCGGGGCTCAACGCTTTCGACACCAGCATCGAAGACGCCCGGCGCTACCACACGCTGGAAGCTTTGCTCGTCACCGAGGTGTCGCTGCCGGTGATTCTGGCCGGCTCGGCAATCTATCCGTTCGTGCTCACCGCGTTGAGCACCGCGATCTATCTGATCTGGGGCGTGATCCTGTTCCATCTCCCGCTCGGCTCTGCCGATTGGCCGGGAGCGTTTTTGATTCTGCTGTTTTCGATCTTGTCGTTTGCCGGGTTGGGGATCATCTCGGCAAGCTACCAGATGCTCTTCAAGCGCGGGAATCCGGCGAAGTGGATCTTCTTGGGGGCTTCGGCGCTGCTCGGCGGGATGATGTATCCGGTGAGGATTCTGCCGGCACCGCTGCGGTTTCTCGCGCGGCTGATTCCGATCACCTATTCGCTCGAAGGAGTACGCAAGGCGCTGCTCGGCGGAGTGGGCATCGGCCGGCTATGGCCGCAGATCACCGCACTGGCGATTTTTGCCGTGATTCTGCTGCCGCTGTCGTTCGTGGTGTTTGCCTGGGCGCTGCGACGCACCAAGATCAACGGCACGCTCACCCATTTTTAATTCCCTTCGGATGGCCAGGGCCCAGCGGCAGAGACAGTCGAGGAAGGCCGGCGGCTGGAACGATCCACGAGCTGGCACTGCGAAAAGCGGGCGCGGTTTGGGAAGAGGAAATGGGCGGGGATGGGCACTGGCGAAGGAATCGTGCAGCGATCGGCCGGGCAGGCCCGCCGGAATCTCCCGGCGAGCCTGCCGAACCTGCTCCGGCCGATGAGAAGCGCAGCTTGCGCGTCGTTCAGTGTTTCTTTTTCGGCGCGATGAACTTTGTGTTCACGCCGGCGCCAAGCTGTTGCAGCACCTGAAGCGCCTGCTTCGCTGCCGGCGCCTGCGGGCCGTTGGGGGCGAGCTCCAGGTATTTCTGATAGGCCTCGACGGTGCCGGGAGCGACGATGGCGGTCAGTTTGCCGTTAACCATCTTGCTCTGCATGCTGTTCATCAAGGCGCTGCCGAGCAGATACCAGGTGTCGGCATCGGTGGGATCCGCTTGAGTGGCCTTCTTCAAGGGATCGACAGCATCCTTCAGGTGATTGGTGTTGTAGAGGACCACGCCAAGGTTGCGCCAGCAAGTGGCGGCAGTGGGAACCGAAACCGCGGCGATCTTTTCGCAATCGGCGCCGGCTTCCTGGGTCTTGCCGGAATAAGCGAGATTCGTGGCAGCGCCGAGCAGATAGCCGGGGTTGGTCGGCTGCATTTGGGAGGCCTTGGTGAAGGTTGCAGCGGCCTCGGTGTGGTTGCCGGCCGTCTGATAGGCGAGTGCCAGGTTGCCAAGAATCGTCGGCAGGTTGGAGTTAGTGGGCCCGGCAGCCTTCTCCGCGGCGGTCAATTCGGTGATGGCGGTCTGGCTGAGCTGGGCAATCTGCTGGCGCGTTTGTGCCTGCTGAGCGGCGGGTTGCGACTCCAGTTGATTGCTCAGCGCATTCGCCTGATCGATCGCCTTGCGCCCGGCGTCGAAATGCTGCTTCAAGTTGGCGAACGCTTTTTTCTCCGCCGCCTCTTTCTTCATGGCCGCCACATATTGGGGATTGGCCTCGAGGAGCTTTTTGAAATTGATGTTCTGTGTCAGTTGGCTACCGGCCTGGACTTGCACCTCATAGGTCTGCGGCGGGAATTTGTTGGTCTCAAAGGTGATCTTGTAGATGCCCGGCTGAACACCCATCTGCATGTACTCGCCCTTGGAATCGGTGGTCACCGTGTACTTGGCCCCGGTGCTGGAACTGCTGATGACCACAGTAACGCCTGGCCACGGTTTTCCATTTGCGTCGATGACCTGGCCGGAGACCCGGCCCAACACCTGGGCCGAGGCGCCGACAGCCAGCATTCCGGCCATCGCCACCACTGCTAAAACTGCTTTCCAATGCCTCATAGCGAACTCCTCCTCAAAACGTATCGCGGCCCGTTTCTTGCGCCCCCCGGGCCGCCGTCTTCAGCGACAGCGGACGGTCTCCAGTTGAGGGAGTCTCGGGGACTCGACCGGAGTCAGGATCGCGGACCGCATGATCAGAATCGGAACGTGCTCGATAGGGGACCGGATCGGCGAGGCCGGCGCGAGCGAAGGCCCGCAGGCGGAGCCGGCAGCTGTCGCATGTGCCGCAGGCCTCCCGGTCGTCTTGATAGCAGGACCAGGTGAGCGAAAGAGGCGCTCCCAGCTCGACTCCGCGACGGACGATTTCGTCCTTGCGCATCGCGATCACCGGCGTGCGAATTTCGATGCGGCTTTCGGGCCGGGTTCCCCAACGCACCAACTCGGCGAACGCCCGGTAATACTCAGGGCGGCAATCCGGATAGCCGGAGCTATCCTCTGCCACCGCGCCGATGAACACCGCGCGAGCGCCAATCACCTCAGCCCAACTGACGGCGATCGCGAGCAGGTGGGTGTTGCGAAAGGGCACGTAGGTGACCGGAATCTCCACGCCAAGCCCGGTTTCGGGAACCGGAATCGCGGGATCGACCAGGGCCGAGCCACCGATCTGCCGGAAGTGATCGAGGCGCGTGACCAGACGCTCGCCCACACCGTAGAAATCGGCGAGCGCCTCGAACGCCTGGCGCTCGCGGCGCTCGGTACGTTGCCCGTAGCTGACGTGGAGCATTGCCAGACGATGCGTTTGACGGGCAATAGCCGCGGTGACACACGAGTCCATCCCGCCGCTCACGAGCACCACCGCCTTGGGTACCTCTACCGTCATCACCCTCTATACTCTTTGATTCACTCTACACGCCCCGGGCTGCCGGGTCCCATATCTGTTTGTGCAATTGCGAGCCGAAGCGGACCGGTAGGCGATCTTCGAGAATCCATTCTGCGAGCAGGCGCGGCTCGAGGCCGGGCCAGGCGCCGGCCGGATCGGGCGCAACCGGGGAAAAACTGACGTGCGCCACGCGCTCGGCCAAGCGATGCTCGCCGGTGAACTCGCGGGCGAATTCGTAGTCGCGCCGGCTGGCGATCACGAACTTCACCTCGTCCTTGCGATCGATGGCGTCCAGATTGGTCATATCAAACGTGCCGCCTTCCCCCGAATCAGGGCATTTCACGTCGACAATCTTCACCACCTGCCGCGGGAGTGAGCCAATAATGCGTTCTCCGCTGGTTTCCACGAGCACCTGGTAGCCCTCGGCCAGCAGGCGCTGGGCCAGCGCCGGGGTCTCGGGCTGGAGCAGTGGTTCACCCCCTGTAATTTCGACGAGCGGAATGCGCGAAACGTTACCTCCGGCCAGCTCGGTGACCCGTTCGATCACCTCGTCGACGGTCAGGCGCTGGCCGCCGTAAAAGGCGTAGGCGGTGTCGCACCAGCGGCAACGCAGATTGCAGCCGGTGAGCCGAACGAAGACGCAAGGCCGGCCGGCGTAACTGCTTTCCCCTTGAATCGAGCGGAAGATTTCGGTGACAACCATGAAAAGCTTTCGCGTCAACTCCGGCCGGCCGGGGTGGCGCGACGCGAGACGCGGCGGCGATCGACGAACGCGACCATGGCCAGCAACAGCAAAAGAGCGATCGCGACGATCGTGGCCGCCCACCGGCCCCAGAAGGCCGCGACGTAAAAAGTGGTCACGCCAACCGCCAGGACACCGATGATCAGGATCGCCCGATTCATCGCGCCGCCCCGTTCGACGGCTCGGGCCCGTCGGGCCAGTAGGTTGCGGCGGTGGTATCGGTTTCCCAGACGGTGACGTTCTTGATCCGCGGGCCATTGCCGTCGGCTGGGAAGCGCTGGATGGCTTGGTCGTAGAAATATTTCGCCAGATTTTCGGCCGAAGGGTTGAGCCGATCGAAAGGGGCCTGATCGTTGAGGAACTTGTGATCGAGCGTGGCCATCGTTTCGCGCATCGACTGTTTGAGCACGGCGAAATCGGAGAGCAGGCCGGTCTCGTCGAGCGTGGGGCCGGTGAGCGTGAGCCGCACCTTATAGTTGTGGCCGTGGGGGTTTTCGCACTTTCCCTTGTAGCCGCGCAGGGCGTGCCCAGCCGAGAAACTTCCTTCTACGTAAATTTCAAACATCGCAGGTTCCGGCGGGCTGGTTGGCGCCGTTTCCCACCCGCTTCGACGGCCCGCCATTCAGGAACCCCTCAACCTCGGCCAAATCCCCGGTGATCCGGTAGTCGGGCAAGGATTCCAGGAAAATTTTACCATACGCCTTGCGATGAATCCGGTTGTCGAGGATCACCAGCACGCCGCGGTCGCTCCGCGCGCGCACCAGCCGGCCGAATCCCTGCTTGAGCGCCAGCACGGCTTCGGGCACCTGGTATTCGACAAAGGCGTTTCGGCCGTCTTCGGCGAGTGCCCGGACACGCGCTGCCACGACGGGATCAGTGGGCACGGCGAAGGGCAGCCGGTCGACGATCACGCAGGAAAGCTGGTCGCCCGGCACATCGACGCCTTGCCAGAAACTGGCGGTGGCGAACAGGACGGCACCTGGCGTTCGGCGGAATCGATCGAGCAGGACCGAGCGGGGCGCACGGCCCTGCAGGAGCAGCGGAAAATCGAGTCGGGCGGAAAGACGCTCGTGGGCGTCGCGCATCTGGGCGTAGCTGGTGAAGAGGCAAAAGGCGCGGCCCTGGGTGATGCGGAGCACCTGCTCGATCTGTTCGCAGGCGCGAGCAGGAAAGGCGGGATCGCGGACGTCGGGAAGGCTGGGCGGCACGTAGAGCAGCGCCTGGCTCCGATAATCGAATTCAGGACGGAGCACGCGTTCCTGCGCCACGCGCACGCCGAGCCGCTGTTTCAGGAATTCGAAGCTGCCGCCCACGGCAAGCGTTGCCGAAGTGAGCACGACGGTTTCGAAGGCCTCGAAGAGCTTTTCGCCGAGGATTTCGCTCACGTCGATCGGAGTGGCGGCGAGAAAGACGCCCTTGCCGCGCCGCTCGTACCAGTAGACGAATCCGCGCTGATCGGTTTCCACCAGAAAAGCCAATTCGCCACGCAGCTCGGCGGCGCGCCGGGCGAGAGCCACGAGCTCCTCGGGCCGTTCCTTCACGGCGGCCAGCTCGGCTTCCAGGCGGCGCGCGGCCCGCACCAGGGCGTCGTAGGCTTCGCGATTTTCCTCAAGGAAGCGGGCGCGCGCCACCGTTTCAAATGAAAAGCGGCCTTCTCGCTCGGGAAAGCGACCGAAGAGTTCTCGCGCCTTTTCGCGGAGCCGGGCGACGCCGCGCAGCAATTCCGCCGAGCCGCCGGCGGCCAGACGCAGCGCCTGCTCGGTGTCGCGGGCGAGTTCCTCGAAGCGGTAGTTGGAGATCTGGCGGCCGAAATAGGCGCTGGCGACGTCCTCGATCTCGTGGGCCTCGTCGAAAATCACGGCGGAATATTCGGGCAGTATAGAGCCGAAATCGCCCTGGCGAATCGCGAGATCCGCAAAGAAAAGATGGTGGTTGACGATCACGAGGTCGGCTTCGCGAGCGCGCCGGTGCATCTGGGTGACAAAACAGTGATCGAATTCCGGGCATTTTGGGCCGGTGCAGGTTTCGCTGCGGGCGTCGAGGCGGGACCAGAGATCGGCGTCATCCGCGAGAAAATCGAGCTCGGCCCGATCGCCGGTCTCCGTTTCCATCTCCCAGCGGCGGATGCGCTCGAGCCAGTCGAGCTCGTCAAGTCCCTTGAGCAGAGGCCGGTCGCCGATCTGGTGCAGCTTTTGGCGGCAGAGGAAGTTGCTCCGCCCCTTCATCACGGCCACCTTCAACTCCGGGGCGAAATAGCGTTGGAGGAAGGGAACGTCTTTTTCGAAAAGCTGTTCCTGGAGGGATTTGGTAGCGGTGGAGATCACGACGCTGTGGCCGCTGCGAATGGCGGGCAGTAGGTAGGCAAGCGTCTTGCCCGTGCCCGTGCCTGCTTCCACGATCAAGTGCTGGCGTTTTTCGAAGGCGCTCTCGACCAGTTCGGCCATTTCGAGCTGGGAGGGCCGGAATTCGTAGCCCGGATGGCAGTGCTCGAGTAGTCCCCCGGGGCCGAAAATCTCCCGGAGCGAGAGCGTGGCGGGATCGGTGGAAGAGCCGGAATAAGCCATGAGCACCAGCCGCGGCAGGCAGAACCGCCGGCTTGGGGCTAAAATAGCATAGAAAGCGTGCCGGTGCTGGGACGCAGACGCCGGTAACGGAACCTATGAAAGCAAGACTTCCCCTTGTCGCCATCGTCGGCCGACCAAACGTCGGCAAATCGACTTTATTCAACCGCTTGGTCGGGCATCGCCGCTCGATCGTGACCGACGAACCGGGCATCACCCGCGACCGGATCTATGGCTCGGCGGAATGGCTCGGACGGGCGTTCGAAGTGGTCGACACGGGCGGCCTGGTGCCCGAGGAGAAAGCCGGGATTCCGGGCGAGATCTTCCGCCAGGCGCAACTGGCGCTGGGTGAGGCGGACGCGATCATTCTGGTGGCCGACAGCCGTACCGGGCCGACGCCGACCGATGCAGAACTGGTTCGGCAGCTGCGCGTTTTCGGCAAGCCGCTCTTCGTTGCCGCCAACAAGGTGGATTCGGCCAGGCTCACCGGCGCTGCCTCGGCATTCTTTGAACTGGGCGAGCCGGTCTTTCCCATATCAGCCGAGCATGGACTGGGCATCGACGATCTGCTCGACGAGGTAACGCGGGAATTTCCCGAGCGGCCGGCGGCCGTATCGGCGTCACAGGCTGTGCACATCGCGATCATCGGCCGGCCCAACGTCGGGAAATCGACGCTGCTCAACCGGTTGGTGGGCGCCGAGCGCTCGATCGTGGCGTCCGAGCCGGGCACAACGCGCGATGCGGTCGATACGGAGATCGAGCGCGAGGGCCGCTCGTACGTTTTCGTCGATACGGCGGGGATCCGACGCAAAGCCCGCACGAAACTGGCGGCGGAAAAACTGAGCGTGGTGATGGCGCGGCGTCACCTGGAGCGCGCCGATCTGGCGCTGCTGGTGGCCGACGCCTCGCTCGGCGTGACCGCGCAGGACGCCTCGATTGCCGGCTACGCCGCCGAGGCCGGCTGCTCGATGATCGTCGTGATGAACAAATGGGACCTGGCGCTCGAGCGGGCGCGCGCGGATGAAAAGACGAAAACACTCAGCCCGGCCGAGCTGCAAAACGAATACGAGAAACTGGTGCGAGCGCGGCTGGGTTTCGTGCACTACGCACCGATCGTCTTTCTCTCCGCGCTGACCGGGGAAAAGGTGACGGAGCTTTTCCAGTTGATCGACCGGGTGGCCGGCGCCCGCCGGCGGCGCGTGCCCACCGCTGAGCTGAACCGGTGGCTGTCCGAGATCGACCTCAGCCGGTCGAGCGCGCCCGCCGCCCAGATGCCCGAAATCCTCTACCTCACGCAGGCCTCGACCGAGCCGCCAACTTTCGTGCTCTTCACACGGGAGGCGCGGCGGCTCCATTTCAGCTTCGAGCGGTTCCTGCAGAACCGGCTGCGAGAGGCCTTCGATTTCACTGGGACGCCGATCCGCATCGTCGTGCGCACGCGGCGGCGCGCGGCGGCCGGGCGGGCGCGCCGTGGTTGACAGGGCCGGTGCCCGGCATGCGATAGTTTGCGGAGCAGAGGCCACCGAGCCATGAGCGAAGATCTGTTTCCGGAAAGCCGGTTTCCGGCGTCTGCCGGGGAAGGCGGGGGCACTGGCGGGCATCAGCGCGGCGAGCGCGTCTACCGCATCGGCGAGGTTTGCCGGCTGACCGATACCAAGGCGTTCGTGCTGCGCTATTGGGAGACCGAATTCCCAATGCTGGCGCCCGAAAAAAGCCCGAAGGGGCACCGGCTTTATCGCCGCGAAGACGTCGACCTGGTGTTTGAGATCAAGCGGTTGCTCTACGAGCAAGGTTTCACGATCGCCGGCGCGCGGCGGCTGCTCGATTCGCGAACCAACCCGGAGGCGACCCCTGCACCTACGCCGGTTTCCGCGCCGATGGCGCCGCCCGGATCGGCCGCAGCGCGCAAGCTGCTGGTGGATCTGGAAGGGGAGCTGCGGGCGATCTTGACGCTGCTCGAAAGCGGGTGATAGGCTTGGGTTTGCGCGTCATTGCGTGTCGGGACGTGGCGCAGCCTGGTAGCGCGCACGCTTGGGGTGCGTGAGGTCGCTGGTTCAAATCCAGTCGTCCCGACCATAAATTTTTCCCTCGCTCCCACCCGCAAGTGACCGCACAGAGAATGATGCTGCCGCAGGTACTGCTGACAAACGATGACGGTATCCAGGCCCCGGGTCTTTCGGCGCTGGCCGATGCGTTGGCGGAGATTGCCGAAGTGACTGTGGTGGCGCCGGCGGGCGAGCGCAGCGGTGCCTCGCATTCGATCAGCGTGCGGCGACCGGTGGCTTGCGAGCAGCTCGGCAAGCGGCGGTGGTCGGTCGACGGCACGCCGGCCGACACGGTGATCATTGCTCTGCACCGGTTGCTCGATCGCAAGCCGGACCTGGTGATTTCCGGGATCAACCTGGGAGCAAACGTCGGGCAGAACGTGCACTATTCGGGCACGGTCGGCGCGGCGCTGGAGGCGACAGTCAACCGTGTGCCCGCCTTTGCGCTTTCCATCGCGACGCGAAACGCGGAGTGCGACTACGCTCCCGCCGTACGGCTGGGCCGCGAACTGGCCCGGCTTCTTTTCGAAGAAGGACTTCCCGAAGGCGTCCTGTTGAACGTCAATGTGCCGGAATCGTGGAGTGGAGGTGTACGCTTCACGCGCCAGTCGGAGCGCATCACCCGGAATGTGTTGCGGGAAGAGCCCAGCGAGCGCGGACCGATTTTCTGGTTGCAGGAGGTCCAGGTGCTCGACTCGCTCGAGCCGGACAGCGACTACGCCGCGCTGCGGGCGGGCGCGGCAACCCTGACGCCGATCCAGGTGCGGCGCACGCACATCGCTTCGCTCAATCACCTTTCCCATCTGCCTGCGCGGCTGGAATCGCTGCTCGCCGCCATCCGCTGACGGGTCCGGATCAGCTGCCGTCATAGGGCTGTTTCAGCCAGTGCTTGGCCTGTTCGACGAGCTCCTCGTTGCTGTTCCCGTCGATCACTTCCTGGTAGCGCTGCTCGGCCAGTTTCCGCTGGCCGGCACGATCGTACATCTGGCCGGCATCGAGCCGGGAAAGAGCCGCCAGATCAGGCCTCGATTTCGCCAGACCGGCCACCTCGTCATAGGCGTGTGCGGCAGCGAGCCAATGGTGCTTGCTGCGCAGCAGATTGCCCAGGTTCAGCGGGGCGAGCCCCACATCTTCATGGCGGAACTTGCCCTGTTTTGCCAGTGCGATCAGTCGGCGATACGCCTCGATGGCCTCGGGGACTTCGCCGGCACTCCTCATGAGGCCAGCTTCCGAGAGCCCGTAGACGAAGCTGCGTGGAAAGTTGGTATAGAGCCAGGTAGCCAGGGCGAGCGCTTGTTTGTACTTGTGCTCGCGGGCGAGGAAGAGTGCGAGCGTCGTGCGTGCGTCGACGCTGGCCTCGCCGTCGGCATCGGCCGCTTCCCGAATCAGTTGCAGGCCCTTGCTTCTGCTGCCGTGAATTGTCACGACCAGAGCCGCCAGCTTCACCGGCCAGGGCAGACTGCCGACCACGTAGTTGTAAATACCGACGATCAGTTTCGCGTCGTTATAGTTCGGATCGATCTGAAGCACCCGCTTGGAATCGTCGTAGGCGCCCAGGCCGCTGCGGAGCGCGGCAAACCACTGCTTTCCGACCAGAGCCTCCTCGGCCGCGAGCAGGCCGCGCGTGACGCTTTGCGCGTAGAGGGCGTTCACGTCTTCCGGGTTCTTTTCCAGCAGTTCGTGCTCGAGGGAAGCGGCGCGCTCGCGCAGCTCTTTGACCCGCGCGATCGCTTCCTCGTTGGGCTCGACCTTCTTCATGTGAACGAATTCGTTGCTCAGATAGAGCTGGGCGTCGAGCTTGCCTTCGCGGTGCAATTCCTGGAACAAGACCGCTTCGAGCAGGTGATTCACGGCAAAGGGGCTGTTGGGATACTTGGCAAGGGCCGCTTCGAACTCCTTGATCGCGTCCGCGTATTCCATGTTGTAGAAATGGTCGAAAGCCTCCTCGGTAGCCAGGTCGCGCGGCTGGACTCGGAAATGCGGCCCCGGGATCGTGACGAGCGCACGCTCGGCGTGCTGGGCTGCGGAATTCTCCTTTTCCTGTTTTTCCTGCTTTTGTGCCGGCGGCTCTTGCGCCGCCAAGCTCGCCGTCAACAGGCCGGCCAAAGCCAGAACCACGGTCGCCAGCGCCATCTGCGTCCACCAGCAAAGCTGTCGCCGGTGCATTCCCCCAGTGCCGGAGTTCGGATCCGTCTCTACCACTATTCCTCCGCGAAACCAGATCCCCTTGCCCATTGTTACCATATTCCCGGGCTAACCCGGCAACCCACAAACGGCGCGGAACGAACAGAAGACCTTTGAGTATTCGGTTACCGTTTAGTACATACCTTCAGTCGAAGGCCAGCAGTCGCCGAATCCTGGCTAAAGCCTGTATTCAGAGTGGGAAATGAGTCGTATGCCGCCGATGCCAGGCGCCGACGGCTATTGGCTTTTGGGTACTGGACCTTACCATCCGAGTAAATTTTTCTCTCCCCCCGGCCTTTCTTTCTTGGATAGAATGACGATGGTTGGAGAAGCCATGGCCCGTTGTCTCTATTGCGGTAGTGATGTCAGCGAGAACGCGCTTTACTGCCGCAAGTGCATGGTGCCGATCGCGCCTGCTCCGCGGCGCCGACGGCCTGGCACGCTCTCTCTTTTCCTTGGCGTCTCGCTGCTGTTTGGCTCCCCTTGCGCGTGGGTGATCGCCGGCCAGGTCCGCAACAAGATCGGCAAGGCGGTCCAGGCCCGCGCCACCGTTCACGCCGCTTCGCTTCACGGTGTTCGGGCAGTCAATCAGGCTGTGGCGCTCATTCGCCGATGCGGTCAGCCTAGTCGCGACGTCTCGACGGCCTACAACAACCCGCGGCCACCGATCCCGTTCCGGGTGATCTCCTACGGCAGCCAGCATCTCGAGTTCGCCTTCGTTCCAGGCGGCGGCGCGAAGATCGGCGATCCTCCGCCCTACGTCTGGAAACTTTCCGGCATTCTCGATACTACTACCAATCAGCGGATCACTCCGGCCCAGGCGGCTGAGCGCATGGCTTGCGTCGCGCCGGCGCTGGAGCCCGGCAGCACGCCGGGTCCGGCCTCGGTGGCCGACTCGGAGCCACCGGCTGGTGCTCCGGCCGCGGGCGTGCCAAACCCGTAGCCCGTCTTTTCCCTCGCCGTTCCCCGGTTTCCTGACGAACCCGCAGCGGTTGAGCCGCGACACGGCATTCCTATTGACTGTCCACAGGAAAGCTGCTAGCGTCGACCTGTTGCGGTTCTATAGGAGACCTCGTGGGTGAATCCAAAACCGAATTGCTGATGGGCACGCTCGACCTGCTGATCCTGAAAACCCTTGACAGTCTCGGCTCGATGCACGGCTACGGCGTGGCGCGGCGGATCGAACAGGTTTCCGGCGACCTGCTCGAACTGAATCACGGCACCGTCTATCCGGCGCTGCTGCGGCTTGAGCAGAAAGGCTGGATCAGCTCACGCTGGGGCACGTCGGAAAACAATCGCCGCGCGCGGTTCTATTCGCTGACCGCGGTGGGGCGGCGCGCACTGGCACGCGAGGCAAAGGACTGGCGGCGGATGGCGGCCTTCATCGGCCGTGTGCTCGAAGGCACCGAAGGAGCTTGAAGATGAGCTGGCTACGGCTGTGGGCGGCGCGGCTCGGCGGCTTTATTCGCGGTGAGCACGGCGACGAGCGGCTGCGCGCGGAGCTCGATGCGCACCTGGAAATGCTCGTCGCGGAAAACGAACGACGGGGCATGTCGCCGACTGAGGCGCAGCAGAGCGCTCGCCGTCAACTGGGCAACACGCTGCGGATCGGCGAGGAATGGCGCGAGCAGGGAGGGCTGCCCTGGCTCGAATCGTTTTTCCAGGACGCCCGGCACGGCTTTCGCTTGCTGCGACGCAATCCGGCCTTCGCCGTCATTGCGATTCTGACGCTGGCGCTCGGGATCGGCGCGAATACGGCGATTTTCTCGATGGTCAATGGCGTGCTGCTGCGATCGCTGCCGTACCGGCAGCCGAGCCGGCTCTACTCGATCCATGAAGTGGTGCCGCAGTGGACCGACCTGGCTGCCGAGCTGCCGGTGAACTCCGGTAATTTTCGGCTTTGGCGAAAGGACTGCCCGGCTTTTTCCGCGCTGGCGCTGACCGGCCAAGAGTCGGCCAGCCTGATCGGCCTGGGACGGCCGGAATTCGTGCACGGCGCGGCGGTCACTTCCAATTTTTTCTCGATGCTGGGCGTCGACGCGGCTCTCGGGAGAACGTTCAGCCGGGAGCGGAGCGCGCCCGGCGCGGAAAATGAGGTGATCCTGAGCCACCGGCTTTGGGAAGAGGCTTTTCATTCCGATCCGAGCGTGCTGGGCAGGATCGTGAATCTGAGCGGGCAAACGAAGACCGTTGTCGGCGTTCTGCCGGCGAGTTTCCGGTTTCCCGACATTCTCGCCTCCACTCCCGAATACTTCACGCTTTTCCCGCAAGCCGCCTGGCGTTTCAAGCCGGGTATCGGCGACCACGACTATTTCGCTATCGGGAGACTGAGGCATGGCGTTGCACCTCGGCAGGCGAAAACGCAACTCGACGTGATCGAAGCCCGGATCGCCCGAAGCAGTAGCGGCGGCAAATTCAATCTCTATGCGACGCTCACTCCGCTCAAGACGGAAATCGTCGGCTCGACGCGGCGGGCACTGTGGATGCTGGCCATTGCCGCGGGACTCGTTCTCCTGATCATTTGCGTGAACCTGGCCAACCTGCTGCTCGTGAAAAATACTGGCCGGCTGCGCGAGGTGGCCGTGCGTTCAGCCTTTGGCGCAACGCCGGGGCGGCTGGCGCGGCAATTCCTGACTGAGGCGCTAATCCTGGCGCTGGCGGGCGGCGGACTGGGGCTCGTATTCGCCGAGGGAGCGCTGCGGCTGCTGGTGCGCAACGCGCCGGTGGGCATTCCTCGCGTGGATGGGATTCAGATCGATTTGCGAGTGGTGTTGTTCGCCATCGCGATTGCAGCGGTGGCCGGAGCCATCTGCGGTTTGCTGCCGGCGATGCGGCTGGCGCGTAGTCAACCGGCCGATGCGCTGCGGACGGCAGGCCCGACGGTGAGCGCGGACAAGCGGGCCGCCGGGCTGCGGGGCGCGTTGGTGGTGGGCGAGATCGCACTTTGTGCGGCGCTGCTGCCGGGCGCACTGCTTTTGGTGATGAGCATGCGGCATGTTTTGCGCGCGAACGAATGGATGAATCAGGGGCACGTCACCACCGCCAGGTTCGTCCTGCCGTTCCATCAGCACCCAAACCCCCAGGACAGGGAGCGCGTTTTCGCGGCGATCCAGAGAAAAGTCGAGGAGTTACCTGGCGTCGAAAGCGCGGGACTGACGAGCAAGTTGCCGCTCGATGGCTTTAGCTGGGGCGATGGGATCAGCTTTCGGGAAATCCCCCGACCTGAGAACGAAACCCCGCAAGGCGAGTTCCGGTTCGTCAGCCCCGGCTATTTTCAGGCGATCGGTCTGCCACTGGTGGAGGGCCGTTCGTTTTCTCTGGAGGACACCAGCAAGCCGGTGGCGATCATTTCCGAAAGCGTGGCCAACAAAATTCTCACTGGCCGCGATCCGCTGGGGATGCACTTGGTGATGCCCGCGTCGGGTTGCTGCCGCGTGATCGGAGTGGTGGGCAACGTCCGCGACCGTTCTGACCAGGCCCCGAGCCTTGTCGTCTACCTTCCCGTCTGGGAGTATGCGAGTACTTCGGAAACGCTCGTTGTCCGCACGAGGATGGACTCCGCGACGATCGCTCGCGAGATTCGACAGGCCGTTTGGAGTGTCGATCCCGAGTTGGCGATCCCGCAGGTGCGGACGCTGCGAACCATCATGCAAAGCGCGGAGGCTCCGCGGCGCTACGAGACCTGGCTTGCCGTGATGTTCGCGCTTTTCGCTGTCTTCTTCGCCGCAATCGGCCTGTACGGTGTGGTTTCCTATTCGGCTAGCCAGCGGACGCACGAGATGGGCATTCGCCTGGCGCTCGGGGCCGGGCGCGGCGATGTGTTGCGACTGGTGATGCGGCAGGGATTGGTGCTCGCACTCGCGGGCGTGGGGATTGGCGTGGCCATGGCGCTGGTGCTCACGCGATTTCTTTCGGCGCTGCTCTTTGGGGTTTCCGCGAGCGATCCGGTTACGTTCGTGGCCGTTTCGCTGTTTCTCGCAGCGGTGGCCGTGGCTGCCAGCGTCGTGCCAGCGTGGCGCGCGACACGCGTTGATCCCACGGTGGCGTTGCGCTGGGAGTGACGCCTTTCCCCGGCGGTTGGACCGCCGCGCTTCGGGTCTTTCGCCGGCCGCGTATCTGACGTAAAATTCCGCCCCTCATGGCTCCCGGGGGAAAAGAAGAACATTGGGCGATTCGCGACGGTGTGCGCAAGCTGTGTCGCGACTTTCCCGATGCGTATTGGCGCCGGCTCGATCGCGAAGAGGAATATCCGAGGGCTTTTGTCGATGCGCTGGCCGCGGCGGGCTACCTCGCCGCGCTGATTCCGGAAGAGTATGGCGGCAGCGGGCTCGGCGTCACCGAAGCGGGCATCATCCTGGAAGAGATCAACCGCTCGGGCGGGAACGCGGCCGCCTGCCACGCACAGATGTACGTGATGGGCACGCTGCTGCGCCACGCGAGCGAGCAACAGAAACGCCGTTACCTGCCGCCGATCGCGCGCGGCGAGTTGCGCCTGCAGGCCTTCGCCGTCACCGAGCCGAATTCCGGCTCGGAAACCACGCGCCTGGAAACGCGCGCCGAACGCCGCGGCGACCGCTACGTGGTGAACGGCCAGAAGATCTTTATCTCGCGCGTGCGGCAATCGGACCTGCTGCTCCTGCTCGCGCGCACCACGCCCTACGAAGAACTCGAGGACAAAACGCAGGGGCTTTCCGTGTTTCTGGTGGATTTAAGAGAGGTGCGGGGCAAGCTGCAGGTGCAGCCGCTCGAAACGATGATGAACCACCACACCAACGTGCTCTATTTCGAGGACGTCGAGATTCCCGCAGAAAACCTGATCGGCAAGGAAGGTCGCGGATTCCGCTACATCATCGACGGCTGGAACGCCGAGCGCATCCTGATCGCCTCGGAGGCGATCGGCGACGGCCGCTGGTTCGTCGATCGCGCCACGGCCTATGCGCGCGAGCGAGTCGTCTTCGGGCGGCCGATCGGTGCAAACCAAGGCGTGCAATTTCCCATTGCGCAGGCCTACGCGCGAATCGAGAGCGCCGATTTAATGCGCTTCGAGGCGGCGTGGCGATTCGACGCTGGGGCGACATGCGGCGCGCAGGCGAACATGGCCAAGCTGCTCGCCTCGCAGGCGTCGTGGGAAGCGGCGAACGTGTGCCTCGATACGCACGGCGGCTACGGCTTCGCCCGCGATTACGACGTCGAACGCAAATTCCGCGAAACCCGCCTCTACACCGTCGCTCCGGTCAGCAACAACCTGATCCTTGCTTTCCTCGGCCACAACATCCTCGGCCTGCCGCGGTCTTATTAGCTCGACGCGCGGATGATTTCGACTGAGCAGGGGGCGTGGCGGGCGATGGCAAGCGAGACGCTGCCGAGCATGAATCGCTCGAGACCGCCGCGGCCGTGTGAGCCGACGACGATCCGATCCGCATGCCATTCGGCGGCGGCCTGAAGGATCAAGTTGCGAGCTTCTCCCTCCTCCAGCCGCGAAGAAGTGCGGAATCCCGCGCCGCGCAATTCGCTTTCGGCGCGTTCGAGCATGGCTTCGGCGGCCCTGCGTTCGCCTTCCACAAGATGCTCGATTGCGGCGGGATCGAGCGCGGTCATGCCCGCGAAGGGCGAGAGCAGGTCGAGTGCGTGGAAGAGCAGCACTTCGCAATCGGCGGGTTTGTACTGGGCTTTTACAGCTTCCACAGCTACCCGCGAGCAGCGGGACTGGTCGATTGCCAGGAGGAGCTTCATCTGCTTCTGCTTTCTTTAATGGAATTTTATGCCAGTTACCCGGCGAAGGAGCCGGTTTTTTTCGCGGGCCAGGCAGGGGTATTCGAGCGCAGGAATGCCGCTGCAAGGGCCACCGGACGGCGCCGACTTCCCACCCCTAACTGCGACCACCCCTGAGCAGAAATCGCAAATGGAACCACACGCAAACGGCCTCTTCGTCATCACACAATAAGGGTGGCTTCGAGGTGCGCCACTCCACCTGCGAAAACTCGGTCCAGATTGGGGAGGGATCGAAATGACACGAAAAATGGTGATCGCCGGATTGTACGTTGCCGCGGCCGGTCTGCTTCTCGCCATGGGGGCTGCAGCACATTATTCCAATAACGGCGAAAATCAACCGGTAGCGTTGCCTGGCGCCGTCGCGACGGGCCGGGCGATGACAGTCGGGCAAATGGGCCAGGGCATGATGCAGCAGAACCAGAACATGATGGACGCCCGCGAGAGGATGCGCCGGCTGGTCGACGAGCTGCGTGAAAACCAAGGGGCCATGGAAAAGGCCCGCAATTTCCGCAAAATCAAGCCGCTGCTCAAGCAAAACGGGGAGTTGCTTGGTCGGTTGAGCGGCGAGATGGGGCGCGCGTGGGGAATGCAGGGCTCGATGAAGGGCAGCATGGGCAGCCGAATGGCGCCGACAAAAACGGCGCAGAGCCAGGCGGCCGCAGCGGCTTCCCGGTCGAAGGCAAGCAGTGCGGCACATACGCGCTTGGTGGCGGAGGGGAAACAGGTCTTCCAGGCCGCCGGCTGCATCGTCTGCCACGGCAATGACGGCATCGGCACGGCCGCCGCGCCGTCACTCATCAACATCGGCAAGAAATTCTCTGGCCAGCAACTGGCCGAACTGATTCGCCATCCCGCGACACCGAGGATGCCCGCATTCTCCATGTCAGCGATGCCGGACACCAAGCTCGAAGCCGTCATCGCGTATCTGCAGACGCTGCGCTAAGCGGTCCGAACGCCGGGAAAACCGGGATGCGAGCTATGGCCGTCGCAGCACTTTCCGCCAGGCCAGCAAACGAAGGGGCGCAGCATCCTGCGTGCCTTTCCGGCCCTGTTTTGGCAATCTTCGCAAGGCGATAGCGTGGCCGGAGCTGAGCGCGAGCGGCGCAAAAACTCCTCATCGGCAGCGCGAAATCACCCAACTCCCGACGGCTTTTTCGCTCTGTCGCCATGCCCGTCTGGTAACCTCAATCAGCGGCAAGAACTTAGCCTACTGGTGCGCCTGCAGCGGCTGGCAGGCGCGATGCAGGATTGCGAGTGGCGGAGAAAAGCAGGAGGAGTGTGGGCCATGGAATTCATGGACGTGTTGAAAAAGCGCCGGGCGGTTCGCGAATATACGGATGCCCGGATCGAGGCAGTGACGGTGGAGCAGATCATCAAGGCCGCCACCTTGGCGCCCAGCGCGGTGAACGAGCAGCCGTGGGCCTTTGCCGCGCTGCTCGACCGCAAGAGGATCGATGAGTACGGCCGGCGCGCGAAAAGCTGGCTGCTCGAAAATTTCTCGCAGACCGGATATGACGAGTCGCTGCGGGAGATGCTCGTCGACCCGAGCTACGCGCTCTTCTACCACGCCCCGGCGCTGGTGTTGGTGCTGGCAAAGCGGGCCGGGCGGCAGGCGGCCGAGGACTGCTGCCTGGCGGCGGAAAACCTGCTGCTGGCGGCGCGGGAGGAAGGAATCGGCTCGTGCTGGATCGGAATGGCCCGGCCGTGGCTGAACCTTCCCGAGATCAAGAAGGAACTCGGGCTGCCGGAGGAATGCGAAGTGGTCGCGCCAATCGTGCTCGGCTTCGCGAAGACCTGGCCGGAGCCTTCGGTGCGCAGTGCGCCGGAAATCTATTGGTTGGGATGAGACGCGAAAACGACGGCGATGGAGACCGAAGCTTTGCGGCTGGCGCTTGTGGGCGACTGCATGTTCGGGCGGCTGGTGAACGAGGCGCTGGAGCATGCGGCGCCCGAATTCCCATGGGGCGATACGCTGCCGCTTCTCAAGGCGGCGGACTGGCGCTTCTGCAATCTCGAATGCGTGATCGCCGATGGTGGCGCGCCGTGGTCGGCCTATCCCAAAGCATTCCATTTTCGCTCGGCGGCAAAGAATGTCGCCGTGCTCGGCGCCGCGCGGATCGACGCGGTTTCCCTGGCCAATAACCACGTTCTCGATTACGGCTACGACGCCTTGGTCGAAATGCTCGAAATCCTCGACGGCGCCGAGATCCTTCATGCCGGAGCGGGCCGGAATTTTGAAGAAGCTTCGCGGATGGCGACGGCCGAAGTGCGGGGCCGGAAGCTGGGCCTGCTGGCGTTCACCGACAACGAGCCGGAATGGGAGGCGAGCGCGGACCGGCCCGGCATTTTCTACGTGCCGGTCGAACCGGAGGACCCGCGGGCCGCGCAGTTGCTCGAGAGCGTGCGCAGCGATGCGGCTGCCGTGGACCTGCTGATCGTCTCGGCGCACTGGGGACCGAACTGGGGCTATGCGCCGCCGGAAGAGCACGTCCGCTTCGCTCACGCCCTGGTGGAGGCGGGAGCCGGCGTCGTCTTCGGCCATTCGAGCCACGTATTCCGGGGCGTCGAATTCTACCGGGATCGTCCAATCATTTATGGAGCCGGAGATTTCATCGACGATTACGCTGTTGACGAGGTCGAACGGAACGACGAATCGTTCATTTTCGTGTTGGAAACCGAAGACGGGACTCCGCGAGGGCTGCGGCTCCATCCCACCGTAATTCGCAATTTTCAAGCGCGGCAGGCCAGCAGGACCGAAGGGAAGCGAATCGCCGGGAAAATGCGGCAGCTCTGCCGCGCGTTCCACACGCCGGCCAACTGGAGCGACCAGGGCCACCTGGCCCTCGGCACAATGGGCGAATGAGGGCGTTTCGGAACAGTCGTGCGGACCGCCATCCAGTCAGCGGCCCGCACGCTTTCCGTTTCGCTGCGCCGTCCCGGACGCTAACGCGCGCGCGAGGTTTGCGCCGGTGCCCTGGCACTCCCGCGAATTTCCGATAGCGGCATCGCGAGCACCCAGCCATAGATGTTGCTCACGTACAAGGTTCCTCCCACAATCACGGGTGAGGACGGCCCGAATGCGCCGCCAATGTGGTAATTGCTGAGAAGTGTGCCGTCTGCGGCGCGAATGGCGGCGATGTCGCCCGATTTGTAGGGCAGGTAGAGGACGCCATCAGCGAGAGCCGCTCCGGCACGGATTTGCGCGCCCAGGTGCAGCTGCCAGAGCTGCCGGCCGGTCTTCAAATCGATCGCGTAGTAGTCGCCCGTCACCGGGCTTCCCTCGTAGACCCTGTTGCCGGCGATCATCGGCGTGGCCGTCTTCATTGCCGGCGGCACGGAACCCTTGGCGAAGCGCTTTTGCCAGACGATTTTGCCGGTGTTTGCGTCGAGAGCGAGGAGCACGTTGGCAACTGGCGCATGCGGGTCACCGGTATCGATCGTGGCTTCCTGAATGACGAGTCCGTCGGCATAAGCAGGCGTGCAGTCGCCCATGCCTGTGGCCACCAGCTTCGGCAGGGTCATCTTCCAGGCGATCTTGCCGGTCTTCTTGTCGAGGGCATAGAAGAAGTTCGGGTGAGTCCCGCCGAGAAACAGGTACTTGTGGCTCAGCACCGCCGACGACATGCTGACAAACGACGCGATGTCGGAGATCCATTCCGGCTTGCCGGTCGCGGCGTTGAGCTTGTAGACGTGTCCGTCGCCGGTGCCGATATAAAGAAAGCCGTCCTCATACGCTGCCGTGGGCATGGCCTCGCCGGCGAAGCGGTAGACCCAGATCTGCCGGCCGGTTCTGGCGTCGAGCGCGTACATGGAATTGAGCCCTGGCCCGCGGGTCGGACGCTTGCCCTCGAGATAGAGCATGGTATTGGCGTAGTTGAAATAGGCGCTGCCGGTGGTGACATAGACGCGGCCATCAACGACCAGCGGATTGCTCATCGTCATGTTCCAGCCGTAATGCGCCCAGATCAGCTTGCCGGTGACGGCGTTGAGCGCATAGGTGTAGCCATTGTCGCTGCCCACATACGCAATTCCTTTGACTACCGAAACGCCCACCGGCATCCCCACGCTGTAAGCTGTGGTCAAAATGTTGCCGTTAAGCGGAAGGGCATTGAGAGGAAGCGCGCCCGCTCCCGCGAATCGCCAGTTCACTCCGCGACGCAATTGCGCAGGGGCATTCTGCGGCAGCGTGAAAACGGCGTTGCGTTCCGGGCTGGAAGCGTAAGTTGTCCACGTGCCGGGAAAATGAGCAGACAAACGGGCGCTGGGAAGATTTTGGGGAAAGTACTGGCTGGAAAATTCCGTCGCGACAGCTTGGGCGGAGGAATTCCTTTGTTGCGCAGCCACACGGCCAGGCTGGACCAGCCAGGCCAAGGCGACCAAAATTGAAATGCCAAGAAATACGAAACGATAAGGCTTGCGGCAAATAACTGGGCACTGCTCGACAGAAAGCTTGCGAAGCATAAGCGTCTCCGATCACTTGATTGGGAAATGCAGGTTTCGTTGCGCGAGCGGAAGGGATGCCGCCAATTGCCGAGGCTACACGATAGCCTTGGCCAAGGGTCACGTCCAACGCTACGCGCGGGTGCTGACGTTTCCTGGACCGGAGTCTAAATGCGCAGTACGGGGGGAGCTAGAAAGAGCGGAAAAGGCTGAGGCGAACGAAACGCGGTCAGTACGACGACTTGCGGCGAAGCTCCGGAATAGCGAGTCCGGGGATTCCGAACCACGACCGCAAGGCGGCCAACGTGGGAGGAAGATTCGGAAACCGTTGCCACGAGATTGTGAACGTCGGAGTAGCAAGCAAGAACCTGCCGCAGCCCTGGAACCTTGACGGAATCGGCGGCAGCGGCAACCTGGCGCGATGGCGAACCGACAGCGCCGAATGCGGCGCGCAGGCAACTCCCGCCGGGCACAAACGCACCCGCCACACAACCGGCCAGCACGATCACAGTGACGAGATATCTGGTCCGCAGCTTCATGAAACATTTTAGATGCGCAGCCGCGCGGCCAGGATGCAACTGGCTGCAGGCCACAGGGCAATGGAGGAAACGATCGCCAGCTCTGAGCTTTCCCACGTTGCTGGGCGGTTCCACTCTCGTCATGCCCCAGTCGAGCGCTTGCCAGGCAGCGACACACCTCGGCCGCCGGCTTATAGCCACGCCGGTCGTGGGTTATAGGACCTCCTCCCATGCATCAGGCAGCTTTTTCCCTCCTCAGCGCTATTTCCGGAGTTACCGCCTGAAAGATGCTCTTCAGGATGGCCACAACCTCGTGGTAAGGGATCTCGCCCTTGCCGGGTCCGGAATGCATGACGACGTCGTCCAGGGATAGCAGCCCTTTCAGTGTTCCTTCGGTGCTGATCACCGGCAGCCGGCGCACTTTCCCCTGAGCCATGATTGACAGGGCGGTGTGAACTTCGTCATCTGGCGTGCAGGCGAAAACGTTCCCCGAGGCAATCTCCCCAACGGTGATTTCCCCCGGGAGCCGATTTCTCGTTCCCAAGGCGATGCAAATATCCCGGTCAGTGACCACTCCGACCACCTTTTGATCGCTGTCCACAATAGGCAGGATCCCGCAGTTACGGGTCCACAGGATTTCTACCGCGGTGCCCAGATTTGTATCCATGCTGCAGCTCGCCGGTGTTTCTGCCATGACGTCTCGGACTTTCATCTTCGTTCTCCTTTCGTCCTGCTAGCAGGAGTGGCGTTCTTGTAAGGGGGCTGTTTTGCCCTGTCCGCGAAAGGATTTGGCAACACTCTAAGCCCGCTGAGTTGCGCGGATTCCTTTCGGCCTCAATTCCGGTCGTCATGATGTTTGCCTTCGCCATCCTGGTCCCGCCAGCTTCCTGAGCTAACGGTAGAAAATACAAGGACTTGGCCAAAATACTGTCTCTTGGAAGCGCGGGCGCCTGCCACGCCGGAGCGCGTCCCGAGTCGCAATATGAAAAGGCAGCGGCTGAGGCTGCAGTAGCCGCGCCGTGAGGCTATGTGCGTCTAATCGGCAGACGCCTGCCCTGGGCCATGCTCGGTTGCTGCCGATCTCGGAGCTTTTGGACGGACGGGCCTGGCATTTCTTCTACCAGCCAAAAAGACTGCAATTCCTTCCCCCCGCCTCGTCTTTCGACTGGTTTCGACGCCGTCCGACCAACCTCCGAGCCAGTAACCTTTGGGGTGCATTTACGATGCCACGATTCCGCTTGCTCCCATTACCTAACCGCTCTGTTTCAGCTCTCGTTGTCCAACATCCGCAAACTGCTGGGGTATTTCGCCCAGCGGGCCGTGCCTTTTCCTCCACTCCCTTCGCTACGGGATCGGGATCCGCGGGATGCAACGTTGTACTTGCGCGACATGAATGCGGAGTTGTAAAGTGCAGCGGTCAATTGGTTTAGCAACGCGTGGCAGCCGTGCCGCACGACGAATCGGGCGTCAGGAAAAAAGTGATTGCTGATGCGCTGCGTGGTATCGCCTTCCTCTGCGAGACTTTTAGATTTGCTTACGGAGCGATAATCGATGCGGTCATACCGTTTTCATCTAGCATTTCCGCTAGCGCTGCGTTTAGCCCTGGCAGCAAGTCTTGTCCTGTGGGCCCTGCCGTTGGCGGCCCAAGCGAATCCGGACCTCTATGCCGGCCTCAAGTGGCGTAACGTTGGGCCGTTCCACGGCGGTCGCATCGCCTCGGTCACCGGCGTCGTCGGCCAGCCCGGTGTGTACTACTTCGGCTCGCCCCAAGGGGGCGTGTGGAAGACCACCAGCGCCGGCGTCACCTGGTTTCCCGTCATGGACCAGGTGAAGAGCGTGGATAGCGTCGGCGCGATCGAGGTTGCTCCCTCGAATCCCAATATCATTTATGTCGGCGCCGGCGATCCTATCCTCGGCAGCCTTGGCAACGGCATGTGGAAGTCCACCGATGCCGGCAAAACCTGGCAGCACATCGGCCTGGAGGACACCGTAAAGATCGACAGCATCCGGGTCGATCCCACCAATCCCAACGTGGTGCTCGTCTCCGCCCTCGGCAATGCCAAATACCACGGCGGCGGGGTCTACCGCACCACCAATGGTGGCAAGACCTGGACTAACGTCCTCAAGCCCGCCGGTTACCCGGGCACGCGCCAAGTAACGATCGATTACGACAATCCCAACATCGTGCTGGCCGTCACGCAGGGCACGGGTAACGGTTTCTTCCCGCCGCCCAAAGGGAAGAAGACCAAGCCGCCGCTGCTCTTCAAATCCACCGACGGAGGCCTGACCTGGCACCAGCTCAAGATTCCGCCATTCCCGGGCCGCATTGCCGTGGCGATTGCCAATCACACCCATGGCCAGCGCATCTACATCGTCGGCAACGACATCGAACACGGCTCGGGGCTCTTCCGCTCTGATAACGGCGGTCTCACCTGGCAGCACATGGCGGGCAAGGACACCCGCATCAGCAACGGCCAAGGCGCCTATAGCTGCGGAGTTTTCGTGGACCCGCAGAACCCTAACGTCGTCTACACCGTCAGCACCGCGATGTACCGCTCCACAAACGGCGGGGTCACCTTCCACGCTTTCAAGGGCGCTCCCGGCGGCGAGGATTACCACAAGCTCTGGATCGATCCCCACAACGGCAATCGCATGCTGGTCGGCGCCGATCAGGGCGCCAGCGTCACCCTCGACGGCGGCCGCACCTGGAGTCTCTGGTACACCGAGCCCATCTCGCAGATTTACAGAGTCGCCACCACCAACCAGTATCCCTACTGGATCCTGGGTTCGCAGCAAGATACCGGCGCAGTCATGATCAGCAGCCGCAGCAACTGGGGCCAGGTCGACATCACAGACTGGAGCCCGCTGCCATCCTCCGAATTTGGCGTCATCCGACCCGATCCCCTGAACCCCGATATCCTCTATGGCGTCGGCTATGGGCCGGGTGGCGGCGGCAGCGGCCTAATCAAAATCAACATGACGACCGGGCAGTGGGAGAACGTCTCGCCCCGTTTCGGCGTGAATGGCAAAAAATACCAAACCGGGCGCACAGTCCAGAAGAAGTTCGACACGGTTTTCGATCCCAGCGCCCTCTACATCGGCTACCAGTGCCTGCTGGTCTCGCACAACGGCGCCCACTCCTGGACTGCCTTCAGCCCCGACCTCACCGTTCCCAAGGGCAAACCCCCGATTGCCTGCGGCATGCCCTTGCCGCCGCCGAAGAAGAAGCCAAAGGGGCTGGCCGCGCTCTTCGGTCCCCGCGGGCCTTACATCACTGACTTCTCCATCTCCGAGGTCAAGAAGGGCGTGTTCTGGACTGTGAGCAGCAACGGCCAGATCTACAACACCATGGATGGCGGCAAAGACTGGGACAACGTCAGCAATATCACCGATCTTCCGCCCCACACCACCCTGAGGACCATCGAAGCGGGCGATGAAGTCGGGACCGCCTACGTCACTGGCCGCATCGGCGGCGGGGGCTTCTTCGGCCCCAAATTGCCTGCCAAAGAGGACACCGACGTGCCGCTTATCTGGCGCACCACCGACGGCGGCAAGACCTGGACGAAGATCGTCAACGGCCTGCCAAGCGACCAGCGCACCGGAAGCTGGGTGAACACTCTGCGGGCCGATCCCAAGCAGCCCGGCCTGCTCTTCGCCGGCACCGAGACGACCGTTTACGTCAGTTTCGACAACGGCAATCACTGGCAGTCGCTACGCCAGAACCTGCCCAGCACCTCGATCCGCGACATCGTTGTCCACACCCAATACCACATGAACGACCTGGTCATTTGCACCTACGGCCGCGGTTTCTGGGTGCTCGACGACATCACCCCGCTGCGCCAGATCGCCGCCCACGCCCAGGCCATCAGATCCTCCTCCGTTTATTTCTTCAAGCCCGAGACGGCGATTCGCGCCCGGGAGAACAGCAACTGGGATCAGCCCTTCTCTGTCGAAGTGCCTCATGCGCTCAATCCGCCATATGGCGTGCTCGTGGATTATTACCTCAGCCAAACGCCCACCGGGCCGATCAAGCTCCAGATCTTCGACTCCCACGGCAATCTGGTGCGCACCTATACCAGCACACCGCCGCCGCCCATCGAGGGCCAGGCTTATCCCCGCTACTGGCTGGCCTCGCCCCAGTCGCGAGCTCTCTCCACCCAGGCCGGCGAGAACCGCTTCGCCTGGAACCTGCGGTATAACCCTCCGCCGGCCTTCGCACACGACCTCGAAGGCCAGATGAACACGGTGGCTGGGACCGTTACCCCTGGTCCACACGGACCGCAGGTGATTCCAGGTGTTTATACCCTCAAGCTCACTGTGGACGGCCACGTTTACACCCGCCACGTCACCGTGATGAACGACCCGCGCGTCGGCCAGAGCCCCGCGATTATGGACGCTCTGCGTGCCCAGAACCGGCTCACGAGGCTTTCATATCACGGCATGTACCAGGCCTACGAAGGGCGTAACGAAGTGAACGCCGTCAAGGCCCAACTGGCGTCTCTGCTGCACCGCGACCCGCCTGGCGATGTCGCTGCGCAAGCCAAGAAACTTGAGGCCGACCTGACCAAGATTGGCGGCAAAAAGCCGGCCGGCGGCATCCTCGCCTTCTTCCTCCGCCATCATCCCAAGCCCGGTGCGCTGCAGTCCTTCGTCACGCTGAACAACAACTACAACACCATGGTCAGCATGATGCAGGTGGGCTACGACATGGCGCCCACCCCCACGCAGATCGCCACTTGGGAAAGCGACTGCCACCAATACAACCGCACCGTGACCGCCTGGAAAGCGATGCAGACGACACAGCTCGCCGAATTCAACACCCTGCTGGCCAAACACCACCTGCAGGAACTCAATGTCGCGCCCACCAAGCTTGCCGACCGGTCGTGTAGCTTTAACGCCGACTCGAACTGAGCGCGATTAGATCAACGCCCCGGCCGGCGGAGACAATTTGGTGCTGCCTCCGCCGGCCTTTCATTTCCGCCGTCCTTTTTCCCAAGCCCAGTTCACCCCGAGGTAAACGTAGCTTCCCGTCGTGAGACGGTTCGCTTGCGCGTCGCCCATCCAGCCGGCGCATTTTGTTGCCCATGTCTCCGGGCTGGCCCAGCGGAGCGTGAGCCTACTGGCGAAACGTTCGTTTTTTGGTAGTCCAACGCTCGCAGGGCTGTAAAGCCGGACCGCCGAACCGGCAGTTGGCGCGTGGAAACGGCGGATTGGCAGCCACCGAGCGAGAGAAATGTCGGAGGGGAATGGTCGGGGCGAGTGGATTTGAACCACCGACCTCCTGGTCCCGAACCAGGCGCTCTAGCCAGGCTGAGCCACGCCCCGACGCAAAAACAGAAGCAGAGGTTTGGCGGCGCTCGCGGACGCGCAAGGCAAGCGCGGGCCGCAAGAGCCACCGAGAACTCGAAGATAGCATATCGAGCGGGGAACTGGCCAGCTTGGGCGTGCGCGACACGGCTGTGGAACCGGCATTTTCGGTGGGCTTTCTCCGGGGGAGAAAGCCCCGCCCGAAGCGAAACAGCGCAAGCTTGCTGATCGTTTCCTGCCCCTGCTACGATGCTCGAAAAGGAATGCCTCCGACACCAGATTTTCGCAGAGGCGTTCGAACAAACCACTTGTGATTCAGCCGCCGAAGGCGGCCGATCGAACCTGACAATCAACCGGGGTGCTCGGGTCCCGTTTCGCCGCGCCCACTAAGGAGTCTCGCCGTGGCAATCGATCGCAGCCAATTGCAGAGGCTCGATGAGCATCGCTGGCTTGCGCCAAAGTCGTCGCGGCCGGGCATGCTCACCGACGCGCTGATCTACGCCGACGACCGGCTGCTCGAACCGATCCTCACCGACCTTTCCATCGAACAGGCGATGAACGTCGCCTGCCTGCCGGGCATCGTCGGGCGGTCACTCGCGATGCCCGACATTCACCAGGGCTACGGATTTCCGATCGGCGGCGTGGCGGCGACAGATTGGGAAACGGGGGTGGTCTCGCCCGGTGGCGTGGGTTTCGACATCAACTGTGGTGTGCGGCTGCTGGCGACAAACCTGAAGCGCGAGGAGGTTGAGCCGAAGCTGCGCGAGCTGGTGAACCAGATCTTCCGCGATGTGCCTTCGGGAACCGGATCGGAGGGGTACGTCGAGTGTACTCATCAGGAGATTGTCGAGGTGCTCAAAAAAGGCGCGAACTGGGCGCTCGAGCACGGCTACGCCCTGCCGGAGGACCTGGAGTTCACCGAGGAAAAAGGATGCATGGCGAGTGCGGATCCCTCGCAAGTGTCGCATCGGGCGCGCGAGCGCGGCCTGAAGCAACTCGGCACGCTGGGCAGCGGTAACCACTTCCTTGAAATCGAATACGTCGAGCGGATTTTCGAGCCGGAAGTCGCGACGCGATTCGGCCTGGAAGCGGATCAAGCGGTTGTGTTGGTGCATTGCGGTTCGCGCGGGCTGGGGCACCAGGTCTGCACCGATTTCCTGAAGACGATGGGCGCGGCGATGCGGCGCTACGGCATCTCGCTACCCGACCGGCAGTTGGCTTGCGTCCCAATCCAGTCGCCGGAGGGCCAGGCGTACCTGGGTGCGATGGCTGCGGCGGCGAATTTCGCTTGGGCCAACCGGCAGGTGATTGCGCATTTCACCCGGCGGTCGTTTGCCAAGGTTTTCGGCGAGCAGGCACAGCTGAGGATGGTCTACGACGTGGCGCACAACATGGCGAAACGGGAACGGCATCCCATCAATGGGGATTGGCGGGACTTGCTTGTGCACCGCAAAGGCGCGACGCGTTCCTTTGCCGCCGGATCGCCCGAGTTGCCGGCCGCCTATCGCGACGCCGGGCAGCCGGTGTTGATTCCTGGCTCGATGGGGACGGCGAGCTACGTTCTCGTCGGCACCGAGCGCGCGATGAAGGAAAGCTTCGGCACCGTCTGCCACGGGGCCGGGCGCGCGCTTTCGCGGACGGCGGCGAAGAAAGGGCGCGACGCTCACCTCGAGGCCAAGCGGCTCGAGGAAAAAGGAATCTTGATTCGCGCCGAGACGCGAGATGGCATCCTCGAAGAGATCCCGGAAGCATACAAAGACATCGATGAGGTCATTGACGTGGTCCATAATGCCGGGCTGGCGCGCCGCGTCGCGCGTTTGCGGCCAATGGGAGTGGTGAAAGGCTGAAGCGTTATAGGGCGGGTAATGGGAGAACGGAGATGCAAGTGACGGTCACTCACGAAGAGGCGCAGGTGCTGGCGGACCTGCTGAACGTTTATTTGCCCGAATTGCGGGAAGAAGCGTACAAGACCGAGAGCCTCGCCCTCCGCGAGCAGCTGCAACGTCGCGAGACGGTCCTTTCCGCTTTGCTGATCCGGCTGGGTGCTTTGCTCGGCCAGCCGCGCCCCTGCTGAAGAATTTCCCGTGCAGTGAAGCTTGGCCAAGCCCGGCGGACGACGTGCCGGTCGGTGCTCAAGGCGGCTCTCCGAGCCGCGCCGCGTGGCGAAATGGGCGACGGGCACAAGCCGCATTTCTTTTCCTTCCGATTTCCGCGACAATAGCCCGCTGACTGCGCCCGATTTCCGCGAAGTGGGGGAGAAATGCCGAGGCCGACTCCGGACCAAACGAAATTGGTGCTCTACGTCCATCATCCGTTCACGCTCTGGCGGCTGCCCGCCGATTTTCCCGAGCGCATTCGCGAGCGTTGGCCGGCGATGCAGGTGGTCAACCTAACCGATTCGCAGCGGCTGCCCGACGAGATTGCCGACACGGACATTTATGTCGGGTTTTGGGCGCGGCCGGAACTGTTCCGGCAGGCGCGGAAGCTACGCTGGGTACACGCGACCGCAGCCGGTGTCAGCCAGTTGCTACAGCCCGAGTTCGTGGAGAGCGGGGCGGTGCTGACCAACGCACGCGGGGTGAACGCGGATCCCATCGGCGATCACACGCTCGGCGTGATGCTTGCTTTCTCGCGCCATCTGCCGAGCGCCTGGCGCTACCAGCGCGAGCGGCGCTGGGCGCAGCAGCAGATCTGGGATGAAAAGCCGCGACCCGGCGAACTGGCGGGACAGCGGCTGCTGCTGGTCGGCCTGGGAGCGCTGGGGCGAGCCATCGCGGTGCGGGCGCGGGCCTTTGGCGTGAAGATCACGGCGCTGACGCGTTCCGGGCGCGATCCGGAGGGCTTGTCTGACGAAGTGCTCGGACCCGAGCGGCTGGATGACGCGCTGGCCGAGGCGGATTTCGTTGTGCTGGCTGCGCCGGAGACGACCGAGACGCGCCGACTGATCGACGCGCGGCGGCTGGCGCTGATGAAGCCAAGCGCCTACCTGGTGAACGTGGCCCGCGGCACGCTGGTCGACGAAGCTGCACTTGCCGAGGCGCTTCGGTGCGGACGGCTGGCCGGCGCGGCGCTCGACGTGGCCGAGCACGAGCCGCTCGCGCCGGAAAGCCCTCTCTGGGAAATGGAAAACGTCTTGATCACGCCGCATGTCGCCAATGCCAGCGAGCGGCTTTGGGAGCGGCAATGGGCAATCCTCAAGGAAAACCTGGAACGCTGGTTCGCCGGCCGCGAGCTGATCAACGTGGTGGAAAAGCAGCGCGGATATTAGCCTGCATCTTTGACAAGCTGCCGTTCTGAAGGACCGCGTTACAGAAGTCCGTCTGGCGCGGCAGCCTTGCTGGATGTCCACCGGCTCGTCGGCGCGGCGAGAAATGCGGGTTGGCGCCGCGGTGAAAATCAGCGAGGTTGGCGCCGCTGGAAAGGCGCTTACTTCTTTTTCTTCTTCGCGTCGATTTCCTCCAAGGGCTTCGGCGCCATGTAACCCTGTCGGGCGTAGATGTGATATTTCACTTTCTTGTGGTGCTGGTTGACGATGACGAGCCTTTTCCCGTCCGGGGCCACCAGTTCGACCCCGATCTTGTGATACTTGCCATCGTTGGGAATGGTGGGTTTAAAGGCGAGGGTGTACTGGTCGCGTAGTGAATCAGCCACTTGCTGGAAGATGCCGGGCAATTGCCCATCAAAGCGAGGGAACCAGGAGCGGCCGCCGGTGATGCGGGCAAACGCGCTCAGCTCGTTTTCCCCTTGCAGGAAATTGAGTCGTTGCATGCTGCCGAGCAGGCCTTGCGATTCGGCCCAGAGGTAGAGCGGTTGGTCGACGCCGACCGAGAAGATCGTCGTCGAGGTTTCCCGGCACCGGCGCAAGACCTGGTCGAGGTTGTGGGAGCTGAAGGTGTTCAGGCCGGAAGAGATGAGCAGAATGGCCTTCTTGCCCTTGACATTCTGCAGGCGATCGAGCGTGAAGAGGATCGAATCGAAGAGGTCGGCCTCGCTGAAACCAGGGTAACCGAGGCTCTGCAGGGCGTCGCGAACGTCCATCTTATTGCGTGTGAAATCGACGACGATATGCGGGCGTAAAGCGAAGGTCACCAGCGCGACCCAGTCCTGCGGTTTGAGTGAATTGAGGAACGTGTAGGCCCAGTTGGCTCCGGTGTAGGCGAACCAGCCGTAATAGATCTGGCTGTACTCCATCAGAATGACGATGGTGATAGGGGCATCAGTCGGGGCGAAGTTGGTGATGGTTTGCGGCTGCTTGTCGAGCAAAACTCGGAAATTCTGCTCTTTGAGGCCAGGGATCGGATTGCCATTATCGTCGGTGACGACGACGTTGACGTCGACCACCTCGGTCCGGACCTTGATCGCGTAATGCGGTGGCTTTTGCGCTGACTCCTGAGGCGGTGGCAGTTGCTTTTGTTGCCCAGAGGGTGGCTGCGGCTGGGTGGGCGGAGTCTTCGAAGGCGGAGTGATTGGTCCGGGCCGGCCTTGGGCGAAAGCCAACGCGGTCCCAGTCGTCAACAGTAGCGCGGCGACGGCCAACGCCAGAACTGTTCTCTTGAAGAAAGCCATTCCCATGCGCCCCCTCCTCGATCCCTGCCGGAAGCGTTCGCCGGCGGCGTCGGCCGATCTTGCAGGACCCGGCAGCGTTCCCAAAAACTAATTCTCTCACGCGGACACGCGGCCCGCCATGATTTTGGCGGCCGGGCAAACCGACTCAGTTGACCCAATCGTCGGGACGGGAGGGCGGCTTTTTGCGGTGGCGGCGCACGTAAACTTCGTAGCGCCGGCGGTTGCGCTGCACTTTCCAGTCCGAATAGCGGTCTTGGACGCGGTGGACCACCGAGCGGCGCCGCAGGTAAAACCAGCCGATGAAAATCGCGGAGAGGTGGGTGATATGGGCGATGTGGTCGCCGCTCGAATTCAGCGTGGCGAAGAACTCGATCGCGCCCATGCCGATGGCGTAATACTTCATGGGGATCGAGATCGGGAAGGGAAAGAGCCATACCTCCTGATTGGGAAAGAGGACGGCGGCGGCGGTGATGACGCCAAAGACCGCGCCGGAGGCGCCGATCGTGGGGATGATGGCCGAGCCGAAACCGTGGGGGTCAATCAGCACTTTCACCAGCACGGTGAACAGCCCGGCGCCGACACCGGTGAGGAAATAATAGGAATAGAAGCGGCGCTGGCCCCATGCGCGCTCGACCTGGCAGCCGAACATCCACAGGAACAGCATGTTCCAGAACAGGTGCCAGAAGCCGGCATGGAGGAACAGATAGGTGAAGGGCTGCCAGAGCCAACCGTGGATCACCGCCCAGGGCACCAGGCCGAGCCACTGGAAAATCGCGTATTCCGCACCGGGCCCGCCGATCAGCCGCACCAGGTATTCGACCAGCAGCACCGCCGTGCAGGCGATCACCAGCGTCTTGACGGCCGGCGTGATCCACTGGTGCCAGTCGAAGCGATAGCGCCTGAAGCTGTAGGGAGTGGCCATGGCTTCCTGAAAGTCTAGAAACGCGGGCCGCCGAAGTCAAAAGGAACCGGCGGCAGGTCGGCAAACGGGCATGGCCCCGGCGGCAAGGCCGAACCCTGTGGCCGGGTGCGGTCCGGCCTCAGCTCATCTTCTTCCGTGCGAAGAAGAACTGTGTGGCAGCCAGGAGCAGGAACATGATCATCGCAAAGCCGTCGCTCTTGGAAAGCATCGGGGCGAGCTTTGGCCCAATGGCGAATGTGCCCGGCTTGAAGAGGTGATAGCGGAACTCCGGATCCTCGAGCAGCGTGACCACGATCCCGAACAGGCCGAAGATGCCGCCGCCGGCGATCAGCCCGCTTGCGTAGAGTGAGCCGGAATTGATTTCACTTTCCGCCTCCTCTTTCGTTTCCTTTTTTCGGCCCAGCTTTGCCAGCCAGGCTACCGCACCGCCGACGAAAATCGTCGCCGTGGCGGCAATCGGCAGGTAGGATCCGACCGCAAAGGGCAGCGAGCGGATGCCGAGCAGTTCGACGACGAAGACCAGGAACACGCCGAGCAATACCAGCCGCCAGGGCAGCCGCCGGGCCAGGATGCCGTTGATCACCGTGGCCATCAGCCGGGCCTGAGGTGCGGCGGCCTTGCGGCTGCCGATGCCCTGGATCCACTGCACCTCGATCTTCTTGGTTGCCGCGTCGTAGAGATATTTGCCGTCGGGGACGACCGGGGAGCCGATGGCGTTGAGCAGGATGTAATTCTTCTTGTTGTACGTGTAGCTCTGGCTTTCCACCTTGACTCCGGCGGGCAGCTTCTCGATATTGATTGCCATCTGCATCGGCTTGTATTCGGCCAGGCCGACGTTCATCAGCTGCAGCGTACCGCCGACCGCGATCACCGAGGCCATCACGCCGACCATCAGCGCCATCTGCTGCTTCCACGGCGTGGCGCCGACCAGGAAACCGGTTTTCAGGTCCTGGGAGGTGCCGCCGGCGTTGGCGGCGGCAATGCAAACCACGCCGCCAATCATCAGGGCGAGGACAGCGTAGTTGCCCTTGGTCCAGCCGGCCACCAGGAAGACGGCACAGGTGGCCATCAATGTGGCGATGGCCATGCCGCTGATCGGGTTGGAACTGCTGCCGATCAGCCCGCAGATGCGCGAGGAGACGGTGACGAACAGGAAGCCGAAGACGACCACGAAAACCGCGGCCAGCAGGTTGGCGCCGATCGTCGTTTGCGCTCCGGGAATCGGGCGGAAGGTGAGCAGCGCCCACATCATGGCGACGATGCCGATCGACCCGAAGACGACGATTTTCATCGAAAGGTCGCGCTCGGTGCGCGAGGTTACCTGCAGCACCTCCTGTTCCCGCGCGCGCACGTCCTTCAGGCCCTCGCGCAACGCGTTCCAGATCGTCGGGACCGTGCGGGCCAGCGTGATCACGCCGGCCGCGGCCACTGCGCCGGCGCCCAGCGGCCGGATGTAGGCCGACCAGAGCTGGTCGGAATTCATCGCCGGGATGGGCACGGTGCTTGGATAGAGCGCCAAGCTGGGAGCGAGCGAGCCGAAGAACTTGATCGCCGGCATCAGCACCAGCCAGGAGAAAACGCCGCCGGCAAAAATGAACGCCGCGATTTTCGGGCCGATGATGTAGCCGACGCCGAGGTATTCGGGGGTGATGTTGGCCCGGAACGAAGCGCCCGGCAGCCACTTCGGGTCGTAGGTCGGCGTATCGGGCCAGAAGCCGAAGGTCTCCATCAGCAGCGCGTAGAGGCCGCCGAGACCCAAGCCCCAGAAAACCTTACCGGCAAACGAGCCGCCGCGGTCGCCGGCCACCAACACGTCGGCGCAGGCCGTCCCTTCCGGATAGGTGAGGTTGCCGTGCTCCTTGACGATCAGTTGTCGCCGCAGCGGAATCATCATCAGCACGCCCAGCCAGCCGCCGATCAGAGCCAGGAAAAAGACGCTCCAGTATTCGAGCGGATAGCCGAGGAAGATCAGCGCCGGCAGAGTGAAAATCACGCCGCCGGCGATCGATTCGCCGGCCGAGCCGGTGGTCTGGACGATGTTGTTTTCGAGGATGGTCGATTTGCCGAAGGCGCGCAGAATGCTGATCGAGAGCACCGCGATCGGAATCGACGCAGAAACCGTGAGCCCGGCGCGCAGGCCGACATAGACCGTGACCGCGCCGAAAAACAGCCCGGCGAAAATCCCGAGGATAATCGCCCGCCAGCTGAATTCTTTCATTTTCCCTTCGGGGGGGATGTAGGTGCGGAACTCGCCGAGTGGCGCCGTTGAACTCCAGTTCCGTGTGGCCACAGAGGCCTCCTTGCCCAATTTGTCAACCGAAAGGGAAGCGTGGCCCGAAGGTAGCATCCGCGGGTGGGGTTAAGCAAGACAGAAACACAGGGCAATAGCCCAGGGTTAACTAGGGTAAGAAAGTTCGAGGGCCAGGTGGCCGGCGCTAGGAGCCGGCCTTTTCGAGCCGCGCGCGGACTCGGTCGCTCAGCAGCTTGCCGTCGATCGCTTTGCCAGCCAGGCGCGCGCGGGCGGCCTTGATCACCGCGCCCATCTGCTTGGGAGACGTGGTGCCGGTTTCGGTGATAGCCGCTTCGATCGCCGCGTCCAGTTGCTCGGCGGTGGGAGCGGCGGGCAGGTAAGTCTCCAGGATGGCGATTTCGCGAGCTTCCTTGTCAGCCAGGTCTTGCCGGCCGCCCTTGGTGAATTGTTCGACCGATTCGCGCCGCTGCTTGACCATTGTCTGGAGCACCTGCGTGGATTCGGCGTCCTCCAGCGGCCGCGTCTTCTCCACTTCCTTCAGCTTGAGCGCGGTCTTCGCCATGCGGAGCACGCTCGCGCGCAATTCGTCGCGCGCCTTCATCGCTTCGATCAGGTCCTTCTGGATTTGGTCGACAAGAGCCACGGTGTCCTCTCGTGCCGATCAATATAGCACAGTGCCATCGGCCGCTTCGCCGGCGGTTCGAGGGGCCGCCCATCCTGGCAATGGCTGCCAGAGTGGGCCGTCCGCCTTCGGTCGAGGCCCTTCGGAACTCGTTTCAGCCCGTATTCACGCGGAGGTCGCGGCCGCTCATCTCCTTTGGCTGCGGAATGCCGGCGATGGCGAGAATCGTGGGCGCGATATCCCGGAGCGAGCCGTCGCGGCGTAGCGTGACGTGCGTGTCGTCGCTCGCAAAAATCAGCGGCACGGGGTTGGTGGTGTGGTACGTATGCGGGCCGCCGGTCTTGGGGTCGATCATCGTCTCAGCGTTGCCGTGGTCGGCGGTAACGATCCAGGCACCGTGCTTGGCGCCGAGGGCCCGGCGGACCCGCCCGAGTCCTTCATCGACGACCTCAACGGCCCGGATGGCCGCTTCGAGCTTGCCGGAGTGGCCGACCATATCGGCGTTGGCGTAATTCATGATGATGGCGTCGAAATCGCCTTTTTCGATCGCGGCAACGACGGTATCGGTGACGCCGGCGGCGCTCATTTCCGGCTGCAAGTCGTAGGTGGCGACTTTGGGCGAAGGCACCAGAATGCGCTCCTCGCCCGGATAGGGTTTCTCGATCCCGCCATTGAAGAAATAGGTGACGTGGGCGTACTTCTCCGTTTCGGCCACGCGAAGATTGCGGAAGCCGACGTCGGCGAAGACCTGCGCCAAAATGTGCTCGAGCTTTTCCGGCGCCAGCACGTAGCGCAGCCACGGCCAGTTCTTCTCGTATTGTGTCATCGCAGCCAGCAGCAAGTTGGCGGGCCGGCTGGGATCGGCGAACTTGTCGAAGTTCGGCTCGACCAGGGCGCGGGTCATCTGGCGGGCGCGATCGGCGCGGAAATTGAAGAAGATGACGGCGTCCTCGTCGCGCACGCGCGCCACCGGCTCGCCCGAAGGCTCGGTGATGACGATCGGCTCGACGAATTCGTCGGTGACGCCGCGCTCGTAGCTGGCGCGGATCGCGGCCACCGGATCGGTCGAGCGATGCTCGCTCTCACCGTGGACGATCGCTCGATAGGCCAGCTCGATGCGGGGCCAGCGGTTGTCGCGGTCCATCCCATAGTAGCGGCCTCCGATCGTGGCGATTCGGCCGGTGGAATATTCGCGCATCTTCTGCTGGAGCTGGAGCAGGAAATCCTGGCCGCTGGTAGGCGGCGTGTCGCGGCCGTCGGTGAAGCAGTGCACGAAAACGCGCTCCAGCTTGTTTTCCGCCGCCATCTGCAGGAGCGCAAAAAGATGTTCGATCCGCGAATGGATGCCGCCGTTGCTCACCAGGCCCATCAGATGCAGTTGGTGACGGCGACCGCGCTCGATCGCCTCGACGAGCAGCGGATGCCGCTGAAACTGGCCGCGGGCGATCATCTCGTCAATTCTCGTGATGTCCATCTGGACGATGCGCCCACCGCCGATATTCAAGTGGCCGACTTCGCTATTGCCCATCTGTCCTTCGGGCAGCCCGACCCATGGGCCGGAGGCCTGGATCAGCGTGTTGGGGAATTTTTCCATCAGGGCGTCGAAGTTGGGTTTGCGCGCAAGCGCGACGGCGTTGCCTTCGCGTCGAGGCGAATAGCCCCAGCCGTCGAGCACAGTCAGAAGGATTGGTTTCGGTCGTTTTGGCATGAGAAGCCAGCATACACAGAATCATCGTGCGGTGAAAAGTGGTGTGCGTGGGCACGCGAGGATAACGCAGGCGGCTCTCAGCGCGCCGCGCGGGCGAGCCGGGCTCGCAGCGCATAGTGGTACCGGAAAGGCTCGAGGCGTTCCACCGCGAAGCCGAAGCGCTCAAGCCGCTCGGCCGCTTCCTCCGGGCCGTAGACGTGGTCGCGCGGCGGGCCGACAGGCCGCTCGATTTCGGCGTTCCAGTCGACGAAGAGCACGAAGCCTTCCGGCCCCAGCAAGGCGCCGAGCGCGCGCAGCGAATCGTCGCCGAGCTCATGCAGAACGTTCAGCGCAAAGACACGGGCGACACGGCCGCGGAGCGCCGGCAACTCTTCGGGCAGCGCGGTCCGCAGGTTGGCGAGCGCCTTGGCTTCCGGCTTGGCGCGCAGGTGGTCGAGCATCTCCGGTTGCTCGTCGATCGCCACGACGGCGACGTCCGGACGCGCGATCGCCACGCGAATCGCGTAGGTGCCGGTACCCGTGCCGAAATCGACGACCAGCGCTCCCGGTGGCGCGTCAAGCAACTCAACCACGCGCTCGGGCGGCAGATATTCGAAACGGGAGGGATCGTCGAGCCGCGCCGCCCTTTGCGGATCGAAGCGTCCGGGCTGTTTCGCCCCGGCGCGGCTGGGATCGTCGACCGGGGCTGCCGAATTCCGGTGGCCGTGCATGTGTTCTCCTTTGGGGGGACCGCGCCGCGACTCGTCTCCTCGCAGCATCAGGCTCGTCCCCCGTCCCATTGTAAGGGAAAGCTCTGGCGGAATTTCCGGTGTGGGCCTGCCTCACTGCGTGGACTTGTCCAAGCGACCGAATCCGGACGCAGGGCCGCTCGGGCTCGGAATTCTGCGTCGGCAAACCGCTCTTCTTTACGCGAAACTCTCGTTTACGTCTTTGCGGGCGGCTTCCGGCACTGGGTACAACGGCCATGGCGTGAAGTGCCCCAACGCAGCGACGAAATTCGACGGCACGCGCGCGAGGCGGCGATTGTATTCGTTTACGGTCTGGTTGTAGGCGAGGCGCTGGCCGGCGATCCGTTCCTCCAGCGCGGTGATGCGCTCCCGCACCTGCGTAAAATTCGCGTCGGCCTTTACTTGCGGATGGTTTTCCGCGACCGCAAACAGCGCTTTCAACGCACCGCTCATCCGCTTGTCGGCTCCGGTCTTCTGTTCGATGGTCGAGGCCCGCAAGTAGGCCGTGCGTGCGTCGACGATCGCCTCCAGGATTCCCTGTTCATCCCGGACGTGGTCTCTACAGGTGGCGATCAGCCCGGGCAGTTCGTCGTGCCGCTCCTTGAGCAGCACGTCGACTTTGGCGAATTGCCGGTCGCACTCGCTCCGCAGCGCCACCAGGTCGCTGTGGAGGCCGACAAAATAGCTCGCCATCGCCGTGGCGAACACCGCGAGCAACACCACGATCCCGACCGCCACCATCCAGCCCAATTGCATCGCTGCCAGTTGCACCGGCCGCCTCTTTCGCCTGGCGAAAGACGGACTACGCTAGTTTCACCTCGACGTCGCTTCGATCCGTTTCGGCATCTTCAAGAATTGGGCAAGGCTGTTGCCTGGCTCACTGCCTTGCGGAAATCCGCAAATCCTCGAGTCCCTTGACGGTGACTTCCACCGGAATCCCTTGCCGGATGCTCTGCGTCACCACGCAATAGTCCTCGAACAGGTCGAGGCAGCGCAGCGCTTTCGGCTTTTCCGCCTCGGGCAGCTGCGGATCAATCTCGGCTTGCACGCGAACGATCCGCAGCCGGCCGCGCTCGTTGCGGCCGCTGTGCACGGTGATTTTCGTCCGAATGGGGCCGGTTTCGATGCGACCCTTGCGCGCGCAGAAGAGCAGGCTGGCGCTCAGGCAGTTGCCGATCGCCGCAGCCAGCACACGCGAAGCGTTTGGGCCGGTCTCCTTGCCGAGCGGCGCCGGCTCGTCCATGGCGAGCGGAGCAAAGTTGTCTTTGTCGAAGCGGACGCGAAAGGCATAGTCCTCGACCTGTTCCATCTCGATAGTGAATTGTTGGGTTTCGCTGTGCGTGGAGGAGGCTTCGGGATTCTGTGCGTTCATCGTGTCTGGTTCCTCGCCCCATGATGCGGCTTTCGCGCCGCGAAAGACAAGGCGGCGGGCGGAAAAGGGCGCGGCGGGGAAGCGTCAACAAAGGCGGACGAAGTCACATTTTCGGGTTTGAGGGGAGTGGGTTGCGGGGCGCAAAGGACGTGGAAAGGTACCGCATGAAGACAAACCCTGCGGGAATAGAGTAGCGGGTGCGTGAGGCTACCGCAACGGGGAGTTCTACGTGGACATGCGCGGGCGCGGGGACGCTGGTTGTGGCTTGCGTGGCGCGTCGGGATGCTTGCCGACGTACGCGTCGGGACTCGCTAGGCTCGTCGCCAATACGGCGACACTGCCAGGGAAAGGGACGTGGCGGGAGGGGGAAGAAGAAAGCGACGGATCCCGCGCTGAGCGCTGAGGCTCAGCGCGGGATCCGGTGTCAGATGGTTAGAAATAGAGATGGGCGGAAAGTTGGAGAATCCGCGCATTCCCGGTCGTGTTCAGCACTTGCCCGAACGTGCTGCTGACCACGTTGCCGGACGGGTTGGCGAAGTTGGCGTGGTTCCAGACGTTGAACATGTCGAGCCGGAGTTGGAGGGTGACATCCTCGACGATCGCGGTGTCTTTCCAGAACGACATGTCGAAGTCGTTGATGCCCGGGCCGTGGAAGGGCACGTTCCGGCCCGCATTGCCGACGGTGCCGTAGTTCTCCCTCGCGTAACCATTGGTGTTGAACCACAGGTGGTTGGTTGAGGTGCGCGGGTTGCTGAAGTTCTGAACCGGTGTTCCGGTAACCTGCGGCCGATCCCAGCAGCCATAGAAGGTGATGGCTGCCGAGCAGCCGTAGGAGCGGTAGTCCGACTCGCTCAGTTGGATCGGGAAGCCGGTCTGGAACGTGGTGATTCCGGAGAAGCCCCAGCCCTTGGTAAGTCTCGACGGCAGGACTCCGAAACTCCAGTTCGGGATGTTGTATTGGTACTGGATCACGAGCCGCTGCCGGGCGTCGTACTGAGAATCGCCATAGGCGAGCGCGTAGTTGAACGGATCGATCAAGCCCTGAGAGTTTTCAAAGCTCGAGCCGTAGTCGAGGGCGTGGCCGTAGGTGTAGGCGCCACGGATGTAGAGCCCGTGCGACATGGCCTTTTGAACTGAAACCTGGAGCGAGTTGTAGTTCGAGGTGAGGAACGTGCTCTGCGTGCCGACAGAACCAAACTCGTTGGTCGGTATCAGGCTGCCGTAGACGCCGATATTCGGGTAGTTGTAGAAGCCAAAGGTGCGGCCCGAGATGCAGGCCTCCGAGTTGGCCTGGGCGGTGAAGTTCCCCGTGTTCGCCGGGTCGCATGCGTTGAGATAAGACTGGACGTTGTAGGGATTCCCCTCAACCACTCCTTCCAGTTTCCGACCGAGCGATCCCACGTAGCCGACGGTGATCACGGTCGTCGGTGTGAGCTGGTATTGAGTGGTCAGGTTCATGTTCATCACGTAGGGCACGTTGAAGTTCGGCTCGGTCACGTTCAGTGACATGGGATAGAAGAAGGAGAAGTCCACCGCTTGGCCCGGCTTTGGCGGGGTGAACGGGTACTTGTTCGGGATGGAACCGGCACCTGCGACGACCGGCGGGTTCTCGCTGGTCGGCGAATTCCCGCAATTCGCCACGCAGACCGGAGTCGGGTTGACCGACGTAAACGGTGCCGCGAAGCTCGGCGAGTACCCGATGTCGCCCACGCCGGCGTCGATCAACGCAAACGGCGGAGCGATCAGGTTCTGCAGCGTCAGCTCTTCTTCCGAGTTGTCGTAATAGATGCCCCAACCGCCTCGGATCACGAACTTCTGGATGGGGTTGTAGGCGAAGCCGAGCCGCGGCGCGAAGTTGCTGAGGTGGGTGACTACGCCGCCTGCGCTGTTGACGCCGACGTCGCCGGGGAAGAGCAGCCCTTGGGGCGCGCCCGAGACATATTTCCCACTGCTATCCGTCACGAGCGGGAACACCCTGGATTGCTTGGTCGGATTGAAGGCGTTGATCGAAACCCCGTTGTTGTAAAGGTCCGTGAGCGGGGTATTGACTTGCCAGCCGACGCCATAGGTGAGCGTGAGGTCGGGTCTGATCTGCCACTGATCCTGGGCGTAGGAGTAGATCAGCCAGGTGCGGGCGTTGATAATGTTGCCGCTCGACTGGTTGTAGCTGTCGGGGATACCGAGCAGGTAGTCCATTCCGGGCAGGCCGGTGGTGAAGGTGCCGCTGCCGCCAAAGGAAAAGACTCCCGAGTTGAGGAAGAAGAAGGGGTTGTAGACGCTGCTGCGCCGGACGTCGGCGCCGACCTTGAAATCGTGCTTTCCGTGCACGAACGAGAGGTTGTCGGTGAGTTCGCCGGTATCGTCAATCCGGGGCTGCGGGCCGTTCTCGGAGAAGCCGAGGGTGAAATACCCGGTAAGGGCGATCACGGGGAGGCCGGCTCCGGCCGGGTCCTGCGGGTTGATGTCAAAACCGGCGCTGGAGGGCAGCGTCGGCGTCTGCGGATTCACCGCAACGAAATTGAAGCGCTGCCAGCCGATCCGGAACTCGTTGACCATCTCCGGGCTGATGATGTGGGTTTCGCTCAGGGTGTAGCGGTAGATGTTCTGGTGCGAGGTGCTTCCAAAACCCGGCAGCGTCGCGCCAGTGAACGGCAGCGTCGACGGGTTGTTTAGCGGTTGCACCATGAAGAAGAAGTAGGCTGAATCGTTGGAGGTAAAGTGGAAATCCAGCCGGCCCAGGTACTGGTCGGAAACGAACGTGTTGTTGTTCGCGAACGCGTAGGTTCCTGCCGGCGTGTTGGGCAGCGGAACGTACTTATTCATCAAGTCCAGCGCGATTGGATTGAAGTCCTGCGAGGGAATCACGCCGGTGCTGAACAGCTGACTGTACTGCGTTTGGGCCGGGCACTTGAGGCCCGAGGAGACGGGGCACGGCGACTTCGCATCGCCGTAGAGCGGGAAGGGCGAAACGTCGGTGCCGATCAGGCCACCAACCGAAGCACTCCAGTCTCCGGTTCGCTCGGCTGCGCTGAAGACCGGCGTGTTGGCCGAAAGCCCTTGGAACAGCCGCACTCCCTGGTAGCCGAAGAAGAAGAACACTTTATTGTGCAGGATCGGGCCACCAATGGTTGCCCCGAACTGGTTCTGGTGGAATGGCGGAGTGGTCGGTTGGAAGAAGGTGCGAGCGTTGAAGGTGGTGTCGCGATAGTAGTCGTACGCGGTGCCATGGAACTGGTTGGTTCCCGACTTGGTCACCACGTTGACGATCGCGCCCGAGTTCCGGCCGTATTGCGGATCGAGCGTGCTATCGACGACCTTCACTTCCTGAATCGCGTCCGGATTCAGCGGGTTTACCCCGCCGCCGAATGGCGTGTTCAACGGCGCATCGTTTGCGTCGGTACCGTTGATCATGTAGTCGTTCGACTGGGTTCGGTTGCCGTTGGTCGCGAAGTTGTTCCCGAACCGGTCCGAGGAGGCCATCACGCCGGGCAACGTCTGCTGCAGGTTCAACCAGTTGAGGTTGAGCAGCGGAAAGTTGGTTACCTGAGTGCCCGCGAGTTCACCGCCGAGCTGCATGGTGGTCTTGTCGATCTGGATGGGAGCGGCTTTCACCTCAACGGTTTGGGCAACCGCGCCGACCTCCAGGGTCGCGCTGACGACGTAGGTAGCCGCCGCCTGAAGAAGGACGCCTGACTGGGTGAAGGTTTTGAAGCCTTCCTTGGTGATGGTGACGTTGTAGGTGCCAGGGGGCAGCAGGCTTGCGACGAAGATGCCCGTGGTTCCGCTGGTCACTGTTCGCGTGAGTCCGGTGTTGATATTGGTGATTTTGACTGTCGCGCCCGGAATTACTCCGCCGGACGAGTCAACCACAGTGCCCCGAATATTCCCCGTGACCCCCTGCCCAAGGCCCACAGTCGCCAGACTGAACAGGAGGAGAATCGAGAATACAGGGGCAAGAAACAGACACACCCAGGTCTTCATTCTTGTCCTCCATGGTCAACACAGATAACTGTGTTGGTTTCATATTGTTCAGCTGCTGCCCCCCCCAGGGATGAACCATCTGTGGGCGATGGTACTCTGGGGCTTCTCTGGAAACAAGATGAACTTGCATTGGGGGGAATCTCCATTGTTTGGCAGATGGTCCGGAAAAGGGGATCAAAGTTTGCCAAAATTTCGTAACTTTATGACATTTCTGCCCTTACCCCTCGCAAATGGTTTTTCCCCGCTGCCGGGAGTTCTACGCGGGCATGCATGGGTGTGGGGGCACTGGTAATGGCTTCCGTGGCGCGGCGGGATGCTTCCCGACATAGCCCGTCGGGACTCGGTGCGGGCGTCGGCGGTGATTCGCTCTGCATAACGGCGGGCGACGCATGCGTCGCCCCAGAGGGGGAGATGTGGCGGGAGGGGAAAGAAGAAGGCGGCGGCGCCCGCGCTGAGCGGTGAAGCTCAGCGCGGGACTCGGCCGGTTAGATGTTAGAAGTAGAGATGGGCGGAAAGTTGGAGAACCCGTCCGGTGCCGATTGTGTTCGTGATGGCTCCGAAATACGAGCCGTCATTCACGTTGCCATCAGGCAGGGCGAAGTTGGCATGGTTCCAGACGTTGAACATATCGAGCCGGAGCTGGAGGGTGGTCCGCTCGGCAAGAGTCGTGTCCTTCCAGAACGACATGTCGAAGTCGTTGATGCCGGGGCCGTGGAACGGCAGGTTACGGCCGGCATTACCGATGGTACCGAAGTTCTCCGGAGCGTAGGCGTCACCATTGAACCACAGATTGCCGGCTGTGCTCCGTGGGTTGAGATTGACCACCGGCGTACCGGTCACCTGCGGGCGGTCCCAGCAACCGTAGAAGGAAAACTGGGGCGAGCACTCGTAGGAGTGGTAGTCCGACTCGGACAGCTCAACCGGGAAACCGGTTTGGAACGTGGTGATTCCGGAGAAGCCCCAGCCCTTAGTCAGGCGCTGCGGCAGGACCCCGAAGCTCCAGTTCGGGATGTTGTATTGATACTGGATCACCAAGCGCTGGCGGGCGTCGTATTGCGAATCGCCGTAGGCGAGCGCGTAGTTGAAGGGATCGATCAAGCCCTGAGAGTTCTCAAAGCCCGAACCGTAGTCGAGGGCATGGGCGTAGGTGTAGGCGCCACGGATGTAGAGACCGTGCGACATGGCCTTTTCGACCGTGACCTGGAGGGAGTTGTAGTTCGAGTTGAGGAACGTGCTCTGGGTGCCGACTGACGCGAAGATGTTAGCCGGGGCTTTCGTCCCAATGTTCCCATAGTAGTAAGGCGCGCTATAGCGCCGTTGCTCGCAGAGCAGCGCGCCCGCGGCCGTGTTGTCCGGGTTGCAGTCGCTGATGTAGGTCTGGGCGTTGTAAGGGTTGGCCTCGACCACGCCTGTCAGTTTCCGGCCGAGTGAGCCCACGTAGCCGACGGTGACTACCGTTGTCGGGGTGACCTGATACTGGGTGGTCAGGTTGAAGTTCATCACGTACGGCACGTTGAAGTTCGGGTCCATGACGTTCAATGCCATCGGCTCGTAAAAGCCGAAATCGACGTTGGCTCCCGGTGCCGGCGGAGTGAACGGGAAAACCTGCGAAGTTGAGCCGGCGCCCTGAATGACCTCTTTCGACGTCCCGCAGCCGCTGATACAGAGCGGGGCGGCGTTGATCGACGTGTACGGATTGGCAAAGGCCGGCGAATACCCGAGGTTGCCCACACCGTAATTGGTGAGCGAGAACGGCGGAGCGTTCAGGTTCTGCAGGGTCATCTCTTCGGTGGCGTTGTCGTAATAGATGCCCCAACCGCCGCGGAGCACGAACTTCTGAATGGGGTTGTAGGCGAAGCCAAAGCGCGGGGCGAAGTTGTTGAGGTGCGTGACCACGCCGCCGGCGCTGTTCACGTTCGTATCGCCGGGGAAGAGGAGTCCCTGGGGCGCGGTCGGGAACACCGTCGACTGCTGGTAGGGATTGAAGGAGTTGATCGCCACGCCGTTGTTATAGAGGTCGGTAAGCGGCGTATTGATCTGCCAGCCGACGCCGTAGGTCAGGGTGAGGTCGGGCCTCACTTGCCACTGATCCTGGGCGTAGGAGTAGATCAGCCAGGTGCGAGCGTTGATGACGTTGCCGCTGGTCTGCTCGTACAAATCGGGAATGCCGAGCAGGTAATCCATTCCGGGCACGCCGGTGCTGAAGGTGCCACCGCCGGAGAAATCGAAGTAGCCGTTGTTTACGAACATGAAGGGGTTGTAGACACTTACGCGACGAACGTCGGCGCCGACCCTGAAATCGTGCTGTCCGCGCACGTAGGAGAAGTTGTCGGTGAGCTCGCCGGTGTCGTCGATCCGAGGCTGCGGCCCGTCGTAGGAGAAGCCCAGCCCGAAAAAGCCGGTCACGCCGATATATGGGAGCCCGGCTCCAGACGGGTCCTGGGGAACGATGCCGGTGAAGCCGGCACTGGAAGGCAGCGTGGGAGTCTGCGGATAGACCGCAAGGTAGTTGAGGCGCTGCCAGCCGATCCGAAACTCATTGACCATCTGGGGATTGAGGATGTGGGTTTCGTTCAGCGTGTAGCGGTAGATGTTCTGGTGCGACTTCATCCCGAAGCCCGGCAGGTCGCCGCCGTAGAAGGGCAGCGTGGACGGGTTGTTCAGCGGTTGCACCATGAAGAAGAAATAGGCCGAATCGCTGGAGGTCGGGTGGAAGTCCAGGCGGCCCAGGTACTGATCGGAAACGTACGTGTTGTTGTTCGGGAAGGCGTAGGTTCCCTGCGGCGTGTTGGGCAGCGGGACGTAGGTGTCCATCAGGTTCTTGGAGATGGAGTTGAAGTCCTGCGTTGGAATCACGCCGGTGCTGAACAGATCGCTGTACGGCGTGCCGGCCTGGCACTTGGCTCCTCCGCTGACCGGGCAAGTCGACATCGCATCGCCAAAGAGCGGGATGGGCGCGACGTCGGTGCCGATCAGATCGCCGGCCGAACCACTCCAGTCCCCGGCTCGCTGGGCGGCGCTGAAGACCGGCGTGGCCGCCGATGTCCCTTGGAACAGCCGCACTCCCTGGTAGCCGAAGAAGAAGAACAGCTTGTTGTGCAGGACCGGGCCACCGAGGGTTGCGCCGAACTGATTCTGATGGAACGGCGGGGTGGTGGGCTGGAAGAAGGTACGGGCGTTGAAGCCGGTGGTGCGATAGTAGTCGTACGCGGTGCCGTGGAAGTTGTTGGTTCCCGACTTGGTCACCACGTTGATGATCGCGCCCGAATTCCGGCCATATTCCGGATTGCTGGTGCTATCGATCACCTTGACTTCCTGAATCGCATCCGGGTTCATCGGGTTCACGCCGCCACCGAATGGCGTGTTCAACGGCGCATCGTTAGCGTCGGTGCCGTTGATCATGTAGTCGTTCGCCTGGGTTTGGCTACCGTTGGTCGAGAAGGTGCCGAACCGGTCCGAAGAGGCCATCACGCCTGGCAGCGTTTGCTGCAGGTTGAGCCAGTTCAGGTTGAGCAGCGGGAAGTTGGTTACCTGAGTGCCCGCCAGTTCACCGCCCAGCTGCATGGTGGTCTTGTTGATCTGGAGCGGAGTGGCTTTCACTTCGACGGTTTGGGAAACGGCGCCGACTTCCAGGGTGGCGCTGACGACGTAGGTGGACGCCGCCTGCAGGACGATGTCCGGCTGGGTGTAGGTTTTGAAACCGCCTTTGGTGATGACTGCGGTGTAGGTGCCGGGAGGCATCAAGTTCGCCACGAAGATACCCGTGGTGCCGGTCGAAACGACCCGGGTCGCTCCCGTGCTTTTGTTGGTGAGTTTGACCGTCGCGCCAGGAATCGCCGCGCCGGAGGGGTCAACTACTGTGCCCCGGATCGTCCCGGTAGTCCCCTGCCCGAAGCCGGCCGTTGCCAGACTGAGCAGCAGGAGAATCGAGAACACAGGGGCGAGGAGCAGACACACCCACTTCCTCATTCCTGTCCTCCATCATCAACACAGAAACCTGTGTTGTGTTCATATTGTTCAGCTGCTGCCCCTGTAATGTCTTCGATGGTAGCTTGAGATCTCTCGGGAAAACAAGGGGAACTATTGCGAAAATTGCTTATTTTTCGCGATTTTTCGTGACCTTTGTCATGGTTTTGGATTTTTAGTAGAGCGGCCTGATCGGATTGATGCTTTTGTTGGTTGTAAGTAAGTTTGGCCACGCGACAGAACTAATCCGCCTCTCGGCAACCTTGGTGAGCCGATGAGGTTGTGTGGCGCCGCTTTTCGACGCTCCAATGCCGCATGGAGCGCAGAGACGCTCATCCTCAAAACCGAGGGATAGGGTACCCCTGGGGTGGCACGCCATCTTTCTCCTACGGTGAAGAAACGAAAAGGAGGCAGGCGGAAGAGTGGGTTACTTGGTCGGCAAAGCCGGCGTGTCCCGCGCCGAGCGGTGAAACTCGGCGCGGGACTTGGCCGGAGTGAGGCGGTTAGAAGTAGAGATGGGCGGCGAGTTGGAGGATCCGCCCGTTCCCGGTTGTGTTCAGGATTTCCCCGAAGGTGCTGCTGTTCACGTTGCCGGATGGATTGGCGAAGTTGGCATGGTTCCAGACGTTGAACATGTCGAGCCGGACCTGGAGCATGACATTCTCCGCGATATTGGTGTCTTTCCAGAACGACATGTCGAAGTCGTTGATGCCCGGGCCGTGGAAGGGCAGGTTGCGACCGGCATTGCCGATCGTACCGTAGTTCTCGGGAGCATAGGCACCGGGATTGAACCACAGGTGGTTGGTCGAGGTGCGCGGGTTGCTGAATTCGGTCACCGTGCCGACGACTTTCGGGCGATCCCAGCAGCCATAGAACGTGATGACTGCCGAGCAACCATAGGAGCGGTAGTCCGATTCGGTCAGAGGGATCGGGAAGCCGGTCTGGAAGGTGGTGATTCCGGAGAAGCCCCAACCCTTGGTGATCCGCTGCGGCAGGACGCCGAAGCTCCAGTTGGGGATGTTGTATTGGTATTCGATCACCAGGCGCTGGCGGGCGTCGTAGGCGGAATCGCCGTAGGCCAGCGCGTAGTTGAAGGGATCGATCAAGCCCTGAGAGTTCTCAAAGCTCGAACCGTAGTCGAGGGCGTGGGCGTAGGTGTAGGCGCCACGAATGTAGAGGCCGTGCGACATCGCCTTCTCGACCGATACCTGCAGCGAATTGTAGTTGGAAGTGAGGAACGTGCCCTGCGTGCCCACCGATCCGAAGATGTTGGTCGGGGCAGCACTGCCGTAGACGCCGATGTTCGGGTAGTTGATGAAGCCAAAGGTTCGGCCCGAAATGCAAGCGGCCGAATTGGCCTGAGCAGTATAGTTACCGGCGTCCGCCGGATCGCACTGGTTGAGGTAGCTCTGGGCGACGTACGGATTGCCTTCCACCACGCCTTCCAGTTTCCGGCCGAGCGAGCCCACGTAGCCGATGGTGACCACCGTCGTCGGATTCACCTGGTACTGGGTGGTCAGGTTGAAGTTCATGACGTACGGCACGTTGAAGTTCGGTTGGGTCACGTTGAGCGACATCGGATAGTAGAAAGCGAAGTTTACCGGAGCGCCCGGCTTGGGCGGAGCGTAGGGGTACTTGTTTGCGATGGAACCAGCGCCCTGGATAACCGGCGGATTGGCGCTGGTCGGCGAGTTTCCGCAGTTTGCCAGGCAGACCGGTGCCGAGTTAATCGACGAAAACGGCTGGGTAAAGCTGGGCGAGAGCCCGACGTCGCCGGCGCCGGCATCGATCAATTCAAACGGCGGAGCGATCAGGTTTTGCAGCGTCAACTCTTCTTCCGAGTTGTCGAAATAGATGCCCCAGCCGCCGCGGAGGACGAACTTGGAGACGGGGTTATAGGCGAAGCCAAAGCGGGGAGCGAAGTTGTTGAAGTGGGTTACCACGCCGCCCGAGCTGTTAACGCCCGCATCGCCGGGGAAGAGTAGCCCGCGTGGGGCGGTCGGGAACACCGTCGACTGTCGGAGTGGATTGAAGGCGTTGACCGCGACGCCGTTGTTGTAGAGGTCGGTAAGCGGGGTATCGATCTGCCAGCCGACGCCATAGGTAATGGTGAGGTCGGGCCTCACCTGCCACTCATCCTGGGCGTAGGAATAGATGTTCCAGGCGTGGGCGTCGATGTTACCGCCGCTCGACTGATTGTAGCCATCCGGAACGCCCAGCAGGAAGTCCACGCCGGGCAATCCGGTGGTGAATACGCCTGATCCGCCGAAGGAGAAGACGCCGGAGTTCAGGAAATAGAACGGGTTGTGGACGACGCTGCGAAGAACGTCGACGCCGAACTTCATGTCGTGCTGGCCGTGCACGAACGAGAGGTTATCGACAATGTCGCTGGTGGTGTCGATCCGTGGCTGCGGGCCGTCCTCGGAGAAGCCCAAGGAGAAATACCCGGTGAGGTTAATCACCGGGAGGCCGGCCACGGCCGGATTCTGTGGGTTGATGCCAGTAAAGCCGGCGCTCGAGGGCAGCACTGCCGTCTGCGGTTCCACGGCTACGAAGTTGAACCGCTGCCAGCCAAACCGGAAATCGTTGACCATCACCGGGCTGATGATGTGGGTTTCGTTGAACGTGTATTGATACTGGTTCTGGTGGTTGACACTGCCAAAGCCCGGCAGCGTTGCCCCGATAAACGGCAGCGTGGACGGGTTGTTCAGCGGCTGGACAAAGAAGTAGAAGTACGCGGAGTCTTTCGAGGAGATGTGGTAATCGATCCGGCCCAGATACTGGTCGGAAACGAACGTCTGGTTGTTGGCGAACGCGTAGGTGCCCTCCGGAGTGTTGGGCAGGGGCACATACTTGTTCATCAGATTCAGCGCCACCGGATTGAAGTCCTGCGACGGAATCACGCCGGTGCTGAACAGTTGGCCGTACGGCGTGCCGGCTTGGCACTTCACCCCGCCGCTGACCGGGCAGGCGGAGGACGCATCGCCGAAGAGCGGGAAGGGCGAAACGTCGTTCGGCGCGAAGGTGGTGTTGGGCGAGAGGACCATGCTGCTCCAGTCTCCGGCCCGCTGTGCCGCGCTGAAAACAGGAGTGTTCTCCGAGCCGCCTTCGAACAGCCTCACCCCCTGATAGCCGAAGAAGAAGAACGCCTTGTTATGGATGATCGGGCCACCGAGGGTTGCCCCGAACTGGTTCTGGTGGAACGGCGGGGTGGTGGGCTGGAAGAAGGTGCGGGCATTGAAAGTGGTGTCGCGGTAGTAATCGTATGCGGTGCCATGCCAGCTGTTGGTTCCCGACTTGGTCACCACGTTGATGATCGCGCCGGAGTTCTTGCCGTATTGCGGGTTCAGGGTGCTGTCGACCACTTTCACTTCCTGAACCGCGTCCGGATTGAGCGGGTTCACCCCGGCGGTCAAGGGGGTATTCAAGGGCAGGTCGTTGGCGTCGGTGCCGTTGACCAGGTAATTATTCGACTGCGTCCGGTTGCCGTTGGTCGCGAAGTTGCCGAACCGGTCCGATGCGGCCACCGTGCCAGGCAGCGTCTGCTGCAGGTTCAACCAGTTGAGGTTGAGCAACGGGAAATTGGTGACAGAGGTTCCCGCCAATTGGCCACCGAGTTCCATGGTGGTTTTGTTGACTTGCAGCGGGGCGGCCCTGACCTGAATGGTCTGGGAAATGGCGCCCACCTGCAGTTTTGCGTCGACAACGTAGGTTGCCGCAGCCCGCAAGAGAACTTCTGTTGAGCGGAAGCTTTTGAAGCCGCTCTTGGATATGGTGACGTTATAGGTGCCGGGAGGAAGTAAACTTGCGACAAAAGTGCCTTTGGTAGAAGTGGTGACTGTACGAGTATAGCCGTTATCAACGTTGACGATTTTTACGGTTGCGCCTGGGATCGAAGCTCCAGACGTGTCTACTACAGTGCCCCGAATGTTCCCTGTAACCCCCTGTGCGTAGCCCGATATTGCCAGGCCCAGTAGCAGGAGGAGAGAGAACAGGGGCACGACAAGCACACGTACCCTCATTCTTTCCCCCAGTTTCCAACACATCAAACGTGTTGGAATCGTTTTTCTATCTGCTGCCCCTGCTGCCCCGTTTGATTGATGATAGCTTCAGAGTTTTCGGGGGACCAGAGCACATAATGACGTTTAGCATAGAAGTACATACTAATGTCGATCATGAATATCAAGATTTGCCGGGAGCGCTGGGCATGGCCTGCTCCTTGGGAAAAGTGTCTTTTCAGTTTCATGCCGGGGGACAAAAAGGGGCGCGGCCCTTTCTTTGGGCCGTGCCCCGGTGGGAGACAGAATTGACGCTGTAAGCAGCTACTTCCGGCGAGAAAGCGCGCCGCTCAGCGGGCGGCCCACGTGGCGAATTTCGCCTCGGCGCCGAGTTCCTCTTCGATGCGGAGCAACTGGTTGTACTTGGCGATGCGCTCGCCGCGGGAAGCCGAGCCGCTCTTGAGCTGGCCGGTGCCCATGGCGACAACGAAGTCGGCGATGAATGGGTCCTCGGTTTCGCCCGAGCGGTGGGAGACGACGGCGCGATAGCGGTTTTGCAGAGCCATCTCGACGCAGTCGATCGTTTCGGTGACGGTGCCGATCTGGTTGAGCTTGATCAGGATGGCATTGGCGATTTTCCGCTCGATGCCGCGCTCGAAGATCTTGGTGTTGGTGACGAAGATGTCGTCGCCGACGAGCTGGATTTTGTCGCCGAGCGCTTTCGTCATTGCGGCCCAGCCGTCCCAATCGTCCTCGGCCAAACCGTCTTCGAGAGAGACGATGGGAAATTGCCGCAGCCAGTTGGCCCAGAAGTCGACCATCTGCTCGGGGGTGTGCTCGGACTTGTCGGATTTCTTGAAGACGTAGCGGCGCGTGGAGGTGTCGAAGAACTCGCTGGCGGCGGGGTCGAGGGCGATGGCGACATCGACTCCGGGTTTGTAGCCGGCGGCCTGGATGGCTTCGAGGATGACTTCAATGGCCTCCACGTTGGACTTCAGGTTGGGGGCAAAACCGCCTTCGTCGCCTACCGAGGTGGAGTAGCCGCGTTTCTTGAGCGTGGCCTTCAGGCGGTGGAAGACCTCGGCGGCCATGCGCAGCGCCTCGGCGAAGCTCGTGGCGCCGATGGGCATCGCCATGAATTCCTGGAAGTCGACCGAATTATCGGCGTGGACGCCGCCATTGAGGATGTTCATCTGCGGAGTGGGCAGCAGATTGCCGCTCGAGCGATGCGTAAAGGCGGCCAGATAGCGATAGAGCGGCACGCCACGGGACTGGGCAGCGGCGCGGGCGGCGGCCATCGAAACGGCGAGGATGGCGTTGGCGCCGAGGTTGGATTTGTTGGGCGTGCCGTCGAGCTCGATCATGCGGTGATCGAGCACTTGCTGCTCGGTGGCATCGAGGCCGACGACGGCGTGGGCAATGGTGGTGTTGACGTGGTTGACGGCCTGGCCGACGCCTTTGCCGAGATAGCGGGTCGAATCACCGTCGCGCAGCTCCAGCGCTTCCCGTTTGCCGGTGGAGGCACCGGAGGGCACGGCGGCGCGGCCGCGCGAACCGTCGGCCAGCACGAGGTCGGCTTCGACGGTCGGGTTGCCGCGGGAATCGAGGATTTGTCGAGCGTGTACTTGAGCAATGTGAGTGTCCATTGAATCTCCCTTGCCCGAGCGCAACAGCGGCAGCGGGGCCGCTTACTCGGGTTCTTCCAGCATGGATTCTTCGCGCACCACCACGACGATGCCGCTTTCAGTGACGTAGTAGTGCTTGCGGTCTTCCTCGAGGTCGTAACCGATCACGGTGTGCTCGGGCAGGTCAACGTGGCGGTCGATGATGGCGCGGCGGATGCGGGAATGGCGGCCGACGTTGACGTGGTTGTAGAGGATCGAATCCTGGACGTCGGAATAGCTGTTGACGCGGACGTCGTAGCCGAGCACCGAGCGCAGCACGCGGCCGCCGGAAACGATCGAGCCGCCGGCGACGATCGAATCCAGAGCCAAGCCCATGCGATTTGGATCGGAAAAGACGAACTTGGGTGGCGAGTATTGTTGTTGCCAGGTAATGATAGGCCAGCCCTTGTCGTAGACGTTGAAGATGGGGTTGACGGACACCAGGTCCATATTGGCCTCGAAGTAGGCGTCGATCGTGCCCACGTCGCGCCAGTAGAGCGCCTCCTTCTTGTTCTCGTCGATGAAGTTGTAGGCCCAGACGCTGTGGCGATCGAGGATTTTCGGCAGGATGTCGCGGCCGAAATCGTGTTGCGAAAAGGCGTCTTCGGCGTCGGCGATCAGGATCGGAATCAGCGACTGGGTGTTGAAGATGTAAACGCCCATCGAGGCCAGGCACTTGTCGGGGTTGCGGGGCGAGCGTTTCGGGTTGGCGGGCTTTTCCTCAAAGCCGATGATGCGGCCGCTGCCGTCGACCTCGAGCACACCGAATTGCCCGGCGGCCTCGCCGACGTCGACCTCGATCACGCCGCAGGTGACCTCGGCGCCGGCGGCCAGGTGCTGATCGAGCATCTTCTGGTAATTCATCTTGTAGATGTGGTCGCCGGAGAGGATGAACACGAAGTTGGAGCGCTCGCTGCCGATCGAGTAGATGTTCTGGTAAACGGCGTCGGCAGTGCCCTGGTACCAAGTTTGCGAGACGCGCATCTGCGGCGGCAGTACCTCGATGAAATCTCCCAGGCCCATCAAGGGCGACCAGCCACGGCGGATGTGCCGGTTGAGGCTGAGCGCCTTGTATTGAGTAAGCACGAAGACCCGTCGCAGGCCGCTGTTGATGCAGTTGGAGAGCGTGATGTCGATGATCCGGTAGATGCTGCCGAAAGGCACGGCCGGCTTGGCCCGGTCGCGTGTGAGCGGCCAGAGGCGTTCGCCCTGGCCCCCGGCCAAGATGACGGCGACGGCTTCCTGCATCGAATGCATTGGGAATCGCTCCGGTTGACGGCAAACGGCGATCCGCCACGCCAGGCCGGCAGGGGCCGGATAAGCTTCTGACAGGCGGGAAGAAGCCGAAAGCCGGCCCTATTGTAACAACAACCCGGGGGCGGCCGAAGGCGCAGGGGTGGGATTTCTGGTAAATTAATTCTTGACTTCCGGAGGGGGCTCCATTAGTAAGGAAGCCACCAACAGAGCTCATCAGGCTCCGTGGCAGCTGTGGTCCTTCGGAACCAGTCCGCTAAACCAGCCCACAGGGAGAGGGGGTGAGTTGTGAGTGGCTGAAGTGACAATCCAAGAAGGGGAGTCGTTGGAAAATGCCCTTCGGCGCTTCAAGAGAAAAGTGCAGCAGGAAGACATCATTAAGGAGATCAAGCGGCACAGTTACTACTTGAAGCCGGGGGAGAAGCGTCGCGCCAAAGCAGCCCTGTCGCGCAAGCGGCTGCGGAAAAAGCTGCGGCGCGAGCAAGATTGAAGCTGGGGTATGGTGTCCACAACAACGTAAGATCAGAGCCGTGGGACGGGGTGGTCCTCTCTTCATGAAGTTGCGGGTTGATCGTAAGGGCGGCCTTAGTCTCGGCATGCTGTTCCCCGGGCGGCGGGGCAACGGAGCAGCATATGGAGTTCCACGATAAGATCCTGAAGTGCGCGGAATGCGGTGCCGAGTTCGTCTTCACCGCGGGTGAGCAGATGTTCTTCGCTGAGAAGGGCTTCCGGAACGAGCCCAAGCGGTGCAAGGCGTGCAAGGCCAAACGGGCGCAGAGCCCGGGTTCTTCCTTGGGTGGGGGCAACAGTCACCGAGTGGAAACCCGGACCACCTGCTCGCAATGCGGTAAGGAAACCACCGTTCCCTTCAAGCCGACGCAAGGACGCCCGGTCTATTGCCGGGAGTGCTTCCAGCAGCGCCGGGCGATGGGCGCCACCAGCCGGCCGTACTGACCGGCGGGCGGCACCGGCGGGCCCGCAAAACGCGATTCAGGTCGTTTCACCATCTTGGGGCCTGTGAAACGGGCCGAAGGGAGGGTGTGACGATGGCTGGTTCGAAGGTGAAAAAGACGGTCAAAAGGCGGCCGACCGCCGTCGGCCGCCGTCGTGCTCCGGTTGACCGCCGCGAGCACGCGCTGCGGGAGCACCTGGTCCGCCTGCTTTCAAAAGACCAAGCCCATGTCGGCTTTGACAAGGCGTTAGAGGATTTCCCCGCCGATTTGCGGGGAGTGAAGATTCCCGGTTCGCCGCACACGCCCTGGCAACTGCTCGAGCACCTGCGCATTGCCCAGTGGGACATCGTCGAATTTTGCCGTAACCCGCGCCACGTTTCCCCGCCCTGGCCCAAGGGCTACTGGCCGCCTACTGCGACGCCGCCCGACGACGTGGCGTGGGACCGGAGCGTGGAGGCTTTCCGTGCCGACCATCAGGCAATGATCGACCTGGTCAAGGATCCGCGAACGAACCTGTTCGCGCGCATTCCCCACGGCGAGGGCCAGACCATTCTGCGCGAAGCCATGCTGGTCGCCGACCACAACTCCTACCACCTTGGCCAGTTCGTTTTGCTGCGGAGGCTGGCGGGCGCCTGGGAAACAGGCTGAACCCACCGCCGGCCGCTCTCTGATTGAATATTCCTGCCGAGGGCCGGCTGAACGGGCGCAGCGGTCCGGCGACACGCTCGCTTGTCTGGAACTCGTCCTTTCCGTTTGATCGCTGTTGAAGATAGAATGCTTGGCGGGACTTTTGGCAGGCCGTCCCTTGGGTGAACGGAAACAGGAACAGGAAGAAGATGATCCGCTTCCTCAAAGAGCGCGTTCCCTCCGGGCGACGGCCGAGCGGCTGGTTTCTCGGGCCGCTGGAGGCCAGCGTGATGGGCATTCTCTGGGCGGGCGGGGAATGCTCGGTGCGGGAAGTGGTGGATCAGCTCGACCGGCCACTTGCCTATACCACAGTGATGACCACCCTAGACCGCCTTTACAAGAAGGGGTTTCTCGACCGGCGGAAAGCCGAGCGGGCTTTCCTTTATTCCGCGCGACTGCCACAGCGCGATTGGGAGCGCGAGATGGCCGGTGACCTGGTGCGAGGATTTCTGGCCGGGCCGGCGGCTGCGCGCGAAGGGCTGCTTTCTTTCCTGATCGACGCAGTTGGCCAGCGCGATGAAGAGCTGCTCGAGGAACTCGAAAAGAAGATCCGGATGAAGCGGAAGGAGCTTTCCCGGCGGAGCCAGTCATGATCGCGCCCTACCTCGCCCGGCTGTTGTGCCTGTCGTTTGCTACGTTTTTCCTGGTGTACATGGCGGTGAGCCTCGGGAGCTTTGCCGCGGCACCGGCGATGGTTCGGCTGGCCAAGAGAATGCGTTCGCAGGTGGCCGCGCGGCTGGTGCTAGGGTTGCGCCTGGCCCCGCTGGGGGTTGCGCTGTTCGTGGTGCTGGGCCTGTGCCTGCCCAGTTATCTACTGCTCGAACCGCGGACGAGCACCGAGGAGATCGGTTATGCCTGTCTGGCTGCGGCGCTGGTGGGCGCGATCGCCTGGACGATCTCGATCTGGCGCGCGCTGCGGGCGGTGGCCGTTTCGCTGCGCGACATGCGACGTTGCCGGGGCTTGGGCCGGCGCCTGGACGTGCCGGGGCAATCGCTGCCGGTAGACGTGATCGAGGGGGAAGCTCCGCTTCTGGCGCTGGCCGGCGTTTTTCGGCCGCGCATCGTGATCTCGCGCGCGATCGTGCGGGCACTCACCCCCGAACAGCTGGATGCGGCGCTAGGCCACGAGCGGGCGCATTGGGCTTCCCGCGACAATCTCAAGCGGTTTCTGCTGCTGCTCGCCCCCGATCCATTCCCCTTTTGTAGCGGACTCCGGCGAATCGATCGGAGTTGGGCGAAATTCACTGAATGGGCTGCCGACGACCAGGCTGTGGCCGGGGATGCAGAACGTTCGGTCACGCTGGCTTCGGCGCTGGTCCGCGTGGCGCGGTTGGGGACGCCGGCGCGCCGCGCGCCGCTGATGGCCACGCTTGTTCCCGCCGACGATGAACTCTCGATCCGCGTCGACCGCTTGTTGAGCCCGGAACCGCTACGCGAAGAGTCGCGGCGGCTGCGTATGGTAGTTGGCGGCGCTTTGGCGGTGGGGACGACGCTGCTGGTGGCACTGATCCTCCAGCCGGCTACCATGTATTCGGTCCATCAGCTTCTCGAACACCTGGTTCACTAGAAACCATTGCAAAACCTGGCAAGGTCCCGCTTCAGGGGCCGAAGCTCCTCTATTCATGCGGCTATTTTTCGGAGCTTCCGGCGAGCCGGGACGGGTTCCGCTCCGACCCCCGACGAGGGAGAATCGGTACGCTGTACCGATTCTTGCGGAGCGCAAGTGGCGTGTTATGAGGGAGATGCATTTTGGGAATCG
>JAKBLM010000077.1 GCA_021832085.1 Acidobacteriota bacterium
CTGTTCGAACCTCCCACCGGTCTCTTGCCTCAGGCCCAACCCGGGAAACGATTCCGGGACCGCCGCCGTTATCCGCAGCTTGCATCCAAGACGCCCAACGAGGTGCAGTATGAAGCTTGATCCTTGGGTTTTGGATGCGCGAGGAGCAGGACGAGCATCGAGGCGCGCGACAGGCACGTGCTGCGCCGGACTTGCGCCCGGAGGTTTTGCGTGGTGGCCGGTTCGGCTAACGGGCGACCACAGGTGACAGCCGGCCGGGTGGTTCGCGCACAGGATCAGCCGATCTTCCGCAACAGGCACCACCCGCATTTGGAGAGCACAAGCGAAAGCGGCTATGCTACCGGGTTTCCACCGGCGAGCAGCCGGGTCGGAATGAGGTTGCGCGTTTTCGATGGCCACAGAACAGACACAGACGGGACTGGTCGCGGCACTGGGCCGATTGGACATCACGGCGCTTGTGGTGAACACGGTGATCGGCGGCGGGATTTTCGGATTACCGCTGCTGGTGACGATGCAGCTCGGCGCGTCGAGCCCGCTCGGCTATATCGTCGCCGCTGCCGGCATCGGAGTGATCGTGCTCTGCTTCGCCGAGGTGAGCGCACAGTTCCGCTCGGCCGGCGGGCCCTACCTCTACGCGCGAGAAGCATTCGGGCCGTTCGTCGGTTTGCAGGTGGGCTGGATCACGTGGCTGATGCGCGTTTCGGCGGCGGGGGCGACCGCGAACCTCTTCGTGATGTATCTAGGAGCGGTGTGGGCACCGGCGCGGACGACCGGTGTGCGCTGGGCGATCATTACGCTGATCTTCGTCGTGCTCGCCGTGATCAACATTCGCGGAGTGCATCAGGGCGCGACGGCGAGCAACCTGTTCGTCGCGGCAAAGTTGGTGCCGCTGCTGGTTTTCATCGGCGTCGGCGTGTTCTTCATCCGCGCGAAGACTTTCGCTTCCTGGTCGACAGTCGGGCATGGGGGCTGGTTCGAGGCGGTGCTGCTGCTGATCTTCGCCTTCGGCGGATTCGACAACGCCATGTTTCCGGCAAGCGAGATGCGTGACGCGCGGCGTGATGCGCCATTTGCGCTGCTGGCGGGCATGGGCATCGTTACGGTGGTCTACCTGCTGATCCAGGTCGTCTTCCAGGGCACCGTCGCCGCCGGGACACACACCGAGCACCCGCTGGCAACGGCCGCGCGGGCGTTCATGGGCGTGCCAGGTGGCTGGCTGCTTGCGATCGGGGCGATGGTTTCGGTGTGGGGGTGGTTCGCGGCAACGATGCTTGGCACACCGCGGCTCACTTTTGCCCTGGGCGAGCGCGGGGATTTCCCGAAATTTTTCAGCGCGATTCATTCGCGATTTCGCACGCCTTACGTCTCAATTCTGTTCTACGCGGGACTCGGCTGGGCGCTGGCGCTTTCCGGCAATTTCGAATGGAACGCGAGCCTTTCGGCGGTGGCCCGGCTACTGACATACGGCGTCACCTGCGCGGCGCTGCCGGTTTTTCGGAGGCGCGATCCGAAGGCGCCGGTCTTCCGCGTGCCGGCGGGCAAGCTGATTCCGGCGCTGGGTATCGGGTTTTGCCTGGTGCTGCTGACGCAGATGGATCGGCTCGATTTCATCATTCTGGCGGTGACGATTCTGCTGGCGACGATGACGTGGATGTGGTCACGCTGGCGGACCACGGCGTCGTGAGGGCGCCGGGCCGCGGTCGCCGTCGGCCGAGGATCGGTTCTGAAGCGGAGGGCTTTCAGTCCGCCATCTTTCCCCTGCTCCGACAAGCTGCTGTCGTGAAGGACGGCTCTACAGAGAGCCGCTCCGATGAGGAACGGCTGTGCTACTCGTGCAGCTGGCTGCCTGGAGTTCGGCTTCGTTTCGCACAGCCAGGCCACCAGAAGACGGCGAGCCGAGGATTGGCTGTGCTACTGGCGCTGCAGATCGAATAGAGCGCGGGGATTGGCCGAGGAGGCGCGGCCGGCCCAGAGCCAGGCGTAGCGCGTGATGAGCGCACCGGCCAAGAAACACGCAGCGGCCAGTTCCCTGCCCCCGGGCGACGATCCCTCGAAAATTCGCAGCAGCAGGGCCACCGGGCCGGCGAGCGTGCCACCGGCGCGGGCGGCCCAGCCGGAACGTCCGCGCCGCAGCGGCTCATCGACCGCGCGAGCGCGCAGCTCGATCGAAGCTCCCACCAGCGTCTCCCACGCCGAGACGATAAAACCGACCATTTGCGTTGCCGGAACGAGAAAGCCGAAAAGCTCCAGCAGTGCCGAAGCCGAGCCGATTCCCGAGGCAACGAAATGCGTTGGCAGCAGCCGGCGATTTTCCGACCAGACGGGTATGGCTGTAACGCCGAGCAGCACGGCCGTGTAGCTGAGCAGGACGAGGCCGAGCGCGGCGCCGAGGATCTCCGCGGCCCAGGTGACGCCGCCGGTGAACGCCGGCGCCAGACCGGCACGCATCGCTTCGTCGGCCACGACGGCCACAATCACCACGCCGGTAAATCCCGCCAGCGTCCACGCGCCAACCGACATTGGCGACTGGCGCTTGAATACACGCAGCATGTTCAGGAAGCGGCTGGGGCGACCGAGATCCGCGATGAGCAGCACGGGACAAATCAGCGCGGCAATGAGCGCGATCCATAGCGCCGCAAGTTCCAAATCCGGCGCGCGGCCGGCGATGCGCGCGGCGAGCGCGATGGCCGTCGATGCACCGGAAACGCCTCCGGCGAAAAAGTAGAGCGGGACTTCCCAGGTCCAGACCGGAGCTTTGAGCAGCGGGAGACCGTAATAACCGGCAGCCGGCGACGACGAAGGCGTCGGGCTCGCGCTTGCTGCTAAGCCTGAGCCGGCGACGTGGCCGGTGCGGGTCGCTTCTTCGCGGATGGCATCGAGCCTGGATTCGCTGCGCGGATTGGCTTCGCGGCTCATCGATTCATCCTCGCGAAGGCGAAATTGGCCGCGCCGCGCACGTCTCGTAGGGCCGGTTCGTGGCAGATGGCCCGGGACATGGTTTCTTCCAGCATCCGCTCAACGGAGGAACGCCAAGCACAGGATGAGGAAGCCAACCGCGGCGGAGACCAGCGCCATGGTCCAGGCGGAGCGGAGATGGACAGCGGGAGCGTCGGGCGCGGGCGGGAAGTTGTAGGCTTCCGGCTCGCCCAGCAGGATGAAGAGGGCGTGCGTGCGGCCCACGCTGGTATCGGCGGCGTTGTAGGCGTGGGCATCGCTGTAGCCGCGCTCGCGCAGCTCGGCGACTCGAGCCTCGGCCCGCTGCTCCATCTCCTCGATCGTACCGAACTTGATCGACTCGGTGGGGCAGGTTTTCGCGCAGGCCGGCACAAGGCCGGCTTTCTGGCGGTCGTAGCAGAAGGTGCACTTAAAAGCTCGCCCATCATCGGGCCGGCGGTCGATCACGCCGAAGGGGCACGAGACGACGCAATAGCCGCAGCCGTTGCAAACGTCGGGCTGAACGAACACCGAGTCGAATTCGGTGCGGACGATCGCGCCCGTGGGACAGGCGTCGAGGCAGCCGGCATTTTCGCAGTGCTTGCAGACGTCGGAGAGGAAGACCCAGCGGAAAGGATCTTCGGCGGCAGCGATTTGCGGGCCGAGCGCGCGCGGCTGCTCGAGGAAGAGCACGTGGCGCCAGGTGGAAGCGCCAAGCCGGCGTGTGTTGTCGTAGGAAAAGCCGCTCCATTCCAAGCCGTCTTGCGGCAGGCCGTTCCATTCCTTGCAGGCCACCTCGCAGGCCTTGCAGCCGATGCAGAGCGTGGGATCGGTGAGGAAAGCGCTGACGCTCATCGCGGCCGCTCCAGGAACGAGCGGAAACGGCGGAGGGCCGCCGGCCCTTCGCCGCCACGGCCGCGGACCAGGTTGCAGAGCAGACCCTTGGTTTCCATGATGCGAACGTTTGGCTCCTCGGAAATGGAGACCAGGTCGTTGGCCGCGTCGCCCTTCACCAGGCCGCGAAAGCCCCAGTGGTAGGGCAAGCCGACCTGATGGACGATCCTGCCGTGAATGCGCAACTGGCGCATGCGTGGCGTGACCATGGCGCGAGCTTCCACGAACCCGCGCGGCGTGACAACGGTGACCCATTCACCGTGACGCACGTCGCATTCGGCGGCGAGCTGCGGCGAAATCTCGCAAAACATTTCCGGCTGCAATTCGGCAAGATGCGGCAACGTGCGCGACATCCCTCCGGCGGTGTGATGCTCGGTGAGGCGATAGGTGGTGAGGACGTAGGGGAAACGCGGATCGGGCGACTCGGCGTAGGCGTTTTCCGGGCCGCGCTTCGCGTCAGCGGGAGGGTTGGTCTGCTGCGTCGAATAGAGCGGATTGCGAACCGGGGATTCGTGCGGCTCGTAATGCGTGGGCAGCGGACCATCCTTGAGCCCCGACGGAACCCAGAGCCAGCCTAGGCCGTCGGGATGGAGGATAAACGGCTTGTCGCCGGCAAGCGCGGCATCGCCCGTGGCATCGGGGGCGGGGCGATAATCGGGCCGCTTGCTTGCGACGAAGTCCGGCGTGTCGAGGCCGGTCCAGCTGTGCGCGGCGTCGTCCCACCAGACGAGCTTCTTGCGTTCGCTCCAAGGGCTGCCATCGGGGCGCGCCGAGGCGCGGTTGTAGAGAATGCGGCGATCGCTCGGCCAGGCGAAACCCCAGCCGTGGCCGTGGGCGTCGCGGGCGTTGCGCTCGCGCGCGCGATTTTGGCCCGGCCCGGGATAGACGCCGGAATAGATCCAGCAGCCACAGGCGGTCGAGCCGTCGGCGGCAAGATCGGTGTAACTGGAAATCGGAAGACGGTCGCTCGTGCGGAAGCCGTTGATCTCGGCGAGGATCTCCTCGGCGCGCGGCTCTGTGTGCTCGCCTTCAAGAGCGTAGTCCCAGGTGAGTGCAGCGAGGCCCGCATTGCGCGGGCGAGGATCGCGGAGGGCCTTTTCCTTCAGCCGGCGGCCGAGGTGGCAGATGAACCACGTCTCGCTACGGGCGTCGGCGGGTGGATCGACGGCCTTTTCGTGCCATTGGAGCAGGCGCTGCGTATTGGTGAAACAGCCATCCTTTTCCGCGTGGCCGGCGGCGGGAAAGAAGAAGATTTCGGTGGCGATCTCTTCCGGGCGCAATTCGCCACGGCGGACTTCGGGCGAGTCGTACCAGAAGGCCGCCGTTTCGGTTTCCACAAGATCGCGGACGACAAGCCATTTCAGCTTCGCCAGCGCCTTGCGTTCGAGCCGGGCGTTCGGGCCGCCGACGGCGGGATTCTGACCGAGAACGAAGAGGCCCTCCATCCGGCCTTCGTTCATGTCGAGCCAGTAGCCCTGATGCGAATGGTCCGCCGAAATGCGCGGCAGCCAGCCGAAACCGAAATCGTTCGCCGCGGTGGCCGCTTCGCCGTAATAGGCGCGGAGCAAGCTGACGATGTACTTGTCGAAATTGGCCCACCAACCGGTGCGCGTGCGGTGACGCGAGACGTAATCGGCCAGCGAGCGCGAGCCGGGGCCGAAAGCGGGCATCGGCAGGTAGCCGGGCAACAGGTCGTAGAGCGTGGGAATGTCGGTCGAGCCTTGAATCGAGGCGTGGCCGCGCAGCGCGAGAATGCCGCCGCCCGGACGGCCCACGTTACCGAGCAGCATTTGGAGAATCGCCGCCGCACGAATCACCTGCACGCCGTTCGAATGCTGCGTCCAGCCGACGGAATAGACTACAGCGGCGGTGCGCTCGGGACCGGAAGCAGCGGTGAACGTCTCAGCCGCGCGCACGAAGGCATTTTGCGGGATGCCGCAGGCGGCTTCGACGAGCTCGGGCGTGTAGCGGGCGAAATGCTTTTTCAATAGCTGAAAGACGCAGCGCGGATGCTCGAGCGTCGGATCGCTCTCGTAATGGCTCAGGTCCGGCGGCACGTCGTCGGACGGAGCGGCGCCGCGATAGAGCCAGCTGGCCGGATTGTAGCTTTTCGTTTCCGGATTCCAGCCGGAAAAGACGCCGTCCAGCTCTTCCGTATCGCGAAATTCATCGGCAATGATTACCGAGGCGTTGGTGTAGTGGACGAGATATTCGCGAAATTCGCGGTGCTTTTCGATGACGTAGCGGATGAGCGCGCCGAGGAAAATTGCGTCGGAGCCAGCGCGGAGCGGGAGCCACTGGTCGGCCATGGCCGAGGTACGGCTGAAGCGCGGATCGACGTGAATCACCTTGGCGCCGCGTTCGCGCGCTTCGATCACCCACTGGAAGCCGACGGGGTGGTTTTCGGCCATGTTCGAGCCCATGATCAGGATCGCGTCGGCGTTCACCAGATCGCCGGGCGCGGTCGTTGAGCCGCCGCGGCCGAAGGAGGTGCCCAGACCGGGCACCGTCGAGCTATGTCATATACGGGCCTGGTTGCTGACGGCAACGACGCCGAGGCCGGCGGTGAAGAGTTTCTTGATCAGGTAATTTTCTTCGTTGTCGAGCGTCGCGCCGCCCAGGTGCGCGATCGTCGACGTCTGCATCAGCGGCAGGTCTTCGCGCTGCTCGATGAAGGAGCGCTCGCGCGTCTCCCAAACGCGCTCGGCAACCATCTCCATCGCGCGCTCCAGATCGAGCGTTTCCCAGCGGATGGAATGCGGAGCGCGATATTTGACGCGGGTTTCGCGGCCGGCGTGGGTGAGCAGCTCGAAGCTGTCGGCGCCCTTGGGGCAAAGCCGACCGCGGGAAATCGGGGATTCGGGATCGCCTTCGATCGCTACCAGTTTGCCTTCGCGATGATAGACAAGCTGGCCGCAGCCGACAGCGCAATAGGGACAGACGGAGCGGGCGATTTCAGCACCTTCGAGGCGCGGACGCAACTCGCGCGTCGCGTCGGTCATGGCCTCCGGGCCGGTGCCGTCACCACCCGCGGTGATCTGACGCAAGAACGGCCAGCGCGAAAGAAAACCCGCCATCCCCCCTCCCCCAGTCTCCGAATCGCTTCGCGTTTCGACCGGAACGCGCTCATTCTTTGCGCCGCGCAAGGCGATGTCAAGCGTACACCGATGACCTTCAGGAGCACCCACGCGACGGACCATCCCGGAGGCCGCAGTCGGGTGGTTTTGTGATAACTTTTTGCCCGGCGATGACGCTCAAATACAGCCTCATTTTGAGCTGCGGCCTTGCGGGCGGATTGGCGCTCACGGATGGTTGTGCTCCGCGCAAGGTGCCTATCAATCTCACTCCGCCACCAATCGTCAACAACGGATATGTGAACATCGAGCCGGGCTGGCGAATCCGGCTGGTGGCACCGGTGACAAAGTCGGGAAAACCAGCCGCCGGCCTGCGACCCGTTGGACGGCGCGGCAACGTGATCACGCTCGCGGCGGGGAGCAATCTGATGGGATATGAGGTGGCTCTCTATTCAGTGAAATCAAGGCCTGGAGGTGGGGTGGTCATCCGGTTCATTTCGGCGGAAATTCGCGAGAGGAAGAAGGTGAAAAGGGAGTCGCGGCCCTTGGTGCCGCTCTTCAACCTGCCGCCCAGGATGCGATTTGTGAGACTGGTGTTTCTCACACGGGTAAGTGAGCACGATCACAATCAGGGAATCCTGGCCGCGACTTCTCTACGACGGCTGAACGCCTTGACGCAAAAGGTGGAAACCGATCCAGACCAGAACTGCAAGGCTTATGCGAAGGCGCTGTGCGCCTGGGTTCCTCGCGGAATGGCGGCGCAGCCTCAAAGGCGCGATCCAGCACACCGCAACAGATGGGTACCCGTCTGGTAATGCCTCTACCCTGACAAGTTCAGGAGTGGGCTTTGAGAAGAGGCGCGGCCCTTGCCACGTTCGTATGCGATTGCTTCCAGGCGTGGCCCCTGGTCAGGAGGAAGACGGAGGAGCCGGATCGCGGCACGAGGGAGCGCCTGCAGCGATTTCGTCCATCGAGCGGCCGGTGAGAGCTGAGTCATTGTGGCGATCGATTTTCCACTTGCGGTCGGCGGCGGCATCGCGGTGCTTGATCAGAAGCCAGGCGTTTTCCTGCGCGGCGCGGCGCATGCGCACCAGCGCGAAGCCGCCGCGCAGCTTGTGGCCATGGAGCTGGAATTTCAGCTCGCCGCGGGCATACTGCTCGGTGGCCGGCATTTCGCCCTCGACCTCGTAGCTGCCACGGTCCCACACCATGACGGTGCCGGCGCCGTAGTTGCCTTCTGGAATGACACCTTCGAAATCGGCGTAGTCCAGCGGGTGGTCCTCGGTTTCGATTGCGAGCCGCTTATCGGCAGGATTGAGCGAAGGGCCTTTCGGCACGGCCCAGGATTTCAGCACGCCATCGATTTCGAGGCGAAAGTCGTAGTGCAGGTGGCGCGCCTGATGTTTCTGCAAGACGAACCGATGGCCCGGACGCGCCGGCTTCTCGCCGGCAGGTTCGGGCGTGGCTGGGAAACGGCGCTTGCGGCGGTATTCCTCCAGGCGGGACGCAAGCTGATTGTACTGCAGCCAGCCCCGCACGGATTCCGTCTTGGCGTTCCGGCGGAGGCACAGTTCCAGCGCCCACGCTTCTCGCAGCGCCAGTTCCCCCACCGGCAAAGGCCGCGGCGGGGCGTGGTCGGCTTCGTGGACGCATCCCTGTCAAGCCATTCGAAAATGTTACCGAGGCGTGCGTCGTCGAGACATTAAGAATGTTACCGAGGAATGGTCGTCGCCGCGGCTGTGGGAAAGTGGCAATCCCGCGCGGTTGGCGGGATTCCCA
>JAKBLM010000039.1 GCA_021832085.1 Acidobacteriota bacterium
CATGTCAAGATGAATGTTATGTGTAATTCGTCACTATTCTGGCCTTGCGGCGAGCCCCTGCTGAAAACAAACGGCTTGCCGGCTAAGATACCCAAAATCTCGCTCCCGGGCGCGGAAGTTGGGCCAGACGTAGCCCAGTGCCACGCGTAGCGTTCCCTGAGCTATCGATCACAACGAAGAGGCTCTGCATCGTCGGGAAGCAGCAAAAAGCGGATCGCCGGCGTGGCGCATGACGATCACCGTGTCTCCGGCGCTGCCCGGGGAGAGTTGGGCATGGCGGATAGGGTTTTGGGATCAGTATTGGGACTGGTTTGGAGGAGCTAATCCCGTGCTGCGGCGCTTCTTTCCAAGCTGCTCATCCCACGGCGGAGGAGGAACTCGATGAGCCGGCTTCGGCGGAAATCGATGCCAAAAATTTTAGAGTTTGCCGAAAGCGGGCGCGCCTCGCAACGCGCGGCGCCGCTAAACTCTTGAATTGAAGAAGCGGCGAGCCGACTCGACGAGCACCCCTGCGCAACGCACCACCGAATCGAGGTCAACCCACTCCACGGCTGCATGCGCCCCTTCACCCGCGGGACCATAATTGACCGTGGGAATGCTTGCGGCGGCGAAGATCGCGGCGTCCATCCAAAAACCGACTCCGCCCTCTTCAGGTGCGTGGCCGGTGACAGCCGCAACGGCTTCGCGAACGGCACGGGCAATGGGCGCTTCCCGATCGCAGACGAGCGGCGGACGGTCGAGTTCGATGCGGATTTCAGCCTCTTCGCCGGCCTCCCGAACAACGCCCTCAATTTCTCGCAGCACTTGTCCGGGCGTTTCGCCGGGCAGCGTGCGCCGCTCTACGTGTAGCACGCATTTTTCGGCGTAGGTGGAGAGCCCGCTGCCGCCCTCGATCAGCGCACAGTGCTGCGAAGCGGGGCCGACGAGCGGATGCACGCGCCGACGCAGCACACCCCCGTCGAAGCACTCGAGCGCGGCGATCACGCGGCCCATTTTGCCGATAGCGCTGACGCCCAGGTCCCAGCGGCTGCCGTGCGCTGCGCGGCCGCGGGTGGTGATTTCGACCCAGACGAACCCCTTGTGCGCGAGAATCAGGCGCCGGCCGCTCGGTTCCGGCTCGGTGACAATGCAGGCGTCGGCGTGGTGCTGGCGAACGAAATCACGCGCGCCAAGGCTCGCGTATTCCTCGTCGGCAACAAGCGCCACCAACACGCAGCCAGGCAATCGCTCGCCGACCAGCGCGGCGGTGGCGGCGAGGATGGCCGCGACACTGCCTTTCATGTCGTAGCTGCCGCGGCCGTAGACGCGTCCGTTTTCGAACCGCGGCTCGAAGGCCGGGATCGTCATCCCCGTCGTGTCGACAGTGTCCAGGTGCGCGCAAAACACCAACGCCGGCCCCTCGGCAGCGCCAACCTCGGCGACGACGTTCGGCCGGCCGGGTGCAACTTCCTCGAGCCAGGCGCGAACGCCGCGCTCGGCAAGCCAATCGCGTGCCAGCGCTGCTATCGCCGCTTCGCCCTGGCCCTCGTCCGGCGCCAGGCTCGGATTCACCGACGGCGTGCGAATCAGCGCCTCGAGAATAGCGAGAATTTCCCTGCTCGACAGTGGATCACCGGACATCAGCACTCACCTCCGAGGTCACACTGGCGGCTTGATTTTATATGGGAGCCTGTCCATCGAGATGCTTCCCGATACACCGCCTCGAGACCCACAGCGCTCGTCGCCAAGGCACTCTCGGCACGGTTGGTTCCGAGCGGCTCAGGCCCCGGGGCGGCGACGCGTCAGCAAAAATACCATCGCGATCATCGCCGCGGCGACCACCCCGGCGCCCGAATAGATGCTGCCCAAGCCGATCCAGCCGGAATCGACGATTGGGCCCACGGCAAAAGAAGCGACGCCGTAGCCGATCATATAGGCGGCCATCAGTTCTCCAGCCATCAGTTCGGCAACGTGCGGAAATTGCTCCTCGGCCAGGCCAACCGAGAGCGGCAGAAAGGCTGAGCAGGCGAGTCCGGCGAAGCCGAAACCCGCAATCGCCGTCGCTGGCGTCGCGGCATGCGGCACCACGAGAAACGCGATCAGCAGCAGCACTGGCAGCCCGCGATAGATCCAGCGCGGCGGACACCAGACCGCGGCAATGGCCGCCAGCAGCCGGCCCACGGTCACCATCGCCCAAAACGCGGCCAGCGCCAACCCGGCCTCACGCACCGAAAAGCCACGCTCGCCGTGCAAATAGAGGATCGCCCAGTTCCCATAGAGTGTCTCGCTGATGCCGTATAGCACAACCAACGCAATGAACACCCACAGCCGGTCGGAAAGCCCGCGCAGAAAGCCGAACGCGCCACCCGATGGCAGCGAAGGAGTAGGCGCATCGATCTTGAAGGATTGCGTCGAGCCAACCAGCCCCAGCAACAGCAATATCCCGGCGACCAGCGCTGGAATCCACCACCAGCCGCGCCCACCCGCCACGCTCACGAAAATTGGCGCCAGTGCGGTGCCGGTGCCGAGCAGCGTGTGTAGCGCGGTAAGCGCAGTTTCGGAATGTTCGGGAAAGAAGCCCGGCGCCAGGCTGTTGAGCGCCGCGAGCGCCGCGCCGAAGCCGCCGCCCAGCGCCAGCGTGCCAACGATCAACGTGGCGTAGGAAGGCACGTGCATGCCCATGAACGCGGCGCTCAGCGCCACGAGCCCCATCGCCACCACGTCAAGCAGCACGCCTATGAGGAACAGCCGCTTCAGCCCCCAACGCAGCGCCAGCAGGCCGCCGCCGGCCGAAGCCGCAATTGCCGCCGCGACCATCGGCACGAACAGCGCGCCGTATTCCACCCCGGTAAAGCCGTAGCCGTGCGGGCTGGTAAGCAAGCCCGACGCAGCCGGCAGCACGACCAGCGCGAATCCCTGGGCGAGGCCCGCAAGGTAGGCAACCGGAACTTCGACGCGCCGTGCCACCGTCACCTACTATTTCAGGCGTTCGAGCAGGTGGTCGCCTACGCGCAGCGCATTGGCCATGATCGTGAGCGCTGGATTCACCGCCCCGATCGATGGCAAGAAGCTGCCGTCGACGACGTAGAGATTGTCGAGGTCGTGAGCTTTGCAGAAGACGTCGAGCGCCGACGTCTTCGGATCGGTGCCAAAGCGTACCGTCCCGGCCTGGTGCGCTGTGCCGGCGATCGGGATCTTCTTGCTCAGGTACAGCTGCCGCGGCATCAGGTGCTCGTGGAAGCCCAGCCGGCCCAGTAGGCCCTTCCATTTCGCAATCAGCCGCTGGTGCGCCTCGCCATTGGTCTCCTTCAGGCGCAGCACGATGCGGCCATCCCGGTCGAGCGTGACGCGGTTCTCGGGGTCGGGCAAGTCTTCCGACGAAAGCCAGAAGTCCACCGAATGCTCCGCCATCTCCTCAAACGACATCTTCGGCACCCAGGAAGCCCAGCCGGGCGCTTCGCCGCGCAGCATCGGGCCATCGGACTTGCCGAGCATCTGGATCAGCCCGAGCGGATGATCCCAATCGTCGGAGCCGAAATAGAAATCGGAGAGCGCGAGCGTTTTCTGAAAGACGGTGGGATTCGGTTCGAGCGAGATGGCCATCAGCGCCGTGTTTTCGTGTCGCAGGTAATAGCGGCCAACCACGCCGGAACCGTTGCCGAGCCCGTTCGGGTGCTTTGCGCCCGCTGAGCGGAGCAGCAGCGCGGCGGAATTGATCGCGCCGCAGGCAACGACGACGATCCCCGCCGAATACGACTCGGTCGCGCCGCCACGCCGCACATTCACCGCGGTCACTTCCCTTCCCGAATCGCTCGTCTCCAGCCGCTCGACATAAGCCCCTGTGAGCAGCGTCACGTTGGGCCGCTCAGCGAGCAGCGGCTCAACGCAAATAGTCTGGGCGTCGGCCTTGCCGTTGGTGATGCAAGGGAAACCGTCGAAGGCCCGGCAACGGATGCACGGACTGTGGCGATCAACGCGGCCGTCCTTCTCGTCCAGCAGGATGCCAAGCGGCAGCGGATAGGGGTGGTAGCCATTGCGCTTGAGGTCGTCAAACAGCTGCTGGATGCGCGGCTCGTGGCCCACCGGCGGATAGGCGTAAGGCGCGCTCGCCGGCGGCTCGGTCGGGTCGGCGCCGCGCTGTCCGTGCACGTGATAGAGCCGCTCGGCCTGAGTGTAATAGGATTCGAAATCCTCGTAGCCGACCGGCCATGCGGGCGAGATGCCACCGGCATGGCGCAGTTCGCCGAAATCCTCTTTCCGCAGGCGAAACAGGGCAGCGCCGTAGAATTTCGTGTTGCCGCCAACGAAGTAGTGGATGCCGGGGAAGAACTCCTTGCCGTCCTTGTCGAGCCACGGCTCCTTGGCCTGATATTTCGCCTGCACGAAGACGGCGTGCGAATCCCAGTTGTCCTGCTCACGCGGCAGAAAATCGCCTCGCTCCAGCAGTAGAATGCGCTTGCCCGAAGGCGCCAGCCGCCAGGCCAGCGTCGCTCCGCCCGCACCCGTGCCGATAATGATGACGTCGTACTGATTCTCTGCAACCATGGTCCCTTCCCCCGATCTCGGCGTACGATCGCCGAAGCGCACAGCCCCTAGTATCCCCCTATAACCCGCAGTCAAGAAAGAAAGCGAATTCGTACACGCCTTGCGGCACAGGTCTCGGCCTGCGTGCTGTACGATGCTTCCAATCCGGATTTCGACTCTGAAGTGGAGGACTTTGCCGCGGCATCGGTATCTCACAACCGAATTTCTGCGAGGCAAAGAGAGGAAGGGAGCGCCACCGAAGGAACAAGCAGGCGGAAAATGGGACAGCCGGTCAGCTGCGCAGCAGCGCAGTGATTTCCAACGCAGCCTTGCGGGCGCGCTCGATTTCGCCGGCCGCAAACGAGATTGCCGCCACGCGGGCGTGACCACCACCGCCATACCGTTCGCAGATTTCGGCCAGATTATGCAGCGCGTTGGCTTCCTTCCAGGGGTTGGAGCCCACCGATACTTTTGCGCGCGTGGCCGAGGAGCTGACGCCGACAGAATACAGGCAGTCCGGGAAGAGGAAATAGGGGATGAACTTGTTGTAGCCCTCGAGGTCGAGATCGCTCACGTCGAAAAAGATCACGCCGTTCTTCGCCTCGGTCCGGTTTTTCAGGATGTCGACCGACCGCCGGTGCCGCTCGAGCAGCGGCCCGAGGTGCCTGTGAATGAACGGCAGTTCAATGATCTCCTCGAGTGAGCACTCGGCAAGATAGGGAATCAACTGTGCGACCAGGTCCCGTTCCGGTGCTGCCTCGATCACCAGCGCCAGTTGGGTGGCCGGCTCGGCCAGTGCCACCGCCGCTTCGGGCGAGGCATACTGCGCACCGTCGATCACATCGGCCCAATGTACCAGTTCGGCGAGCGGTGCGGGATCGAAACCGAATTTCGTGCTCGCGATCATCGTCACGAACTTCGTGCACGATTTGTACGTTGGATCGTAGAACTTCTTCCCGGAAGTGTCCTGGCGAAAGTGCTCGGCGTCCGCGGGCGAGAGAAAGGCGCTCTGATGGTGGTCGAACCACCACGTAAGTCGGGGTGAGCTGGAATACTTGAAATCGACGATCACGTTTTCATCACCGTCGAACATGCCGTCGGTGAAAAGCTGCGAAGCGCGATGAACCAGCCCGGTGAAGTGAAACACCGCCTCCGGATTTATCCGCTCGCGGTAGAAACGGAGGAACACAGCCGCAGAGGAGGCGCCGTCGAAACACCTGTCGTGGTAGCAGAGCCGAACGTTCACTTGAACCAGATTCCCCAAGTCTCACCCAAAGTTCAAACAAATAACAAAGCCAATAAAGATGGACGCCAGTTTTCTTCTTGTCAAGTGAAAGCGTTAGGATCGGCTCGGTTCCCAGGCTCCGCCCATCGCCCAGCCAGTGCGCCTGAGAACGCGGAAAGGATCGGGAAAGCGGAAGCGCGCACGGAGAAATCGGGAGGAAACCGACGCCCTTACCGGCATGTCCAGCCCTCGCCTTCAGGCCTCGCGAAGTGCTTCGGCACGTTCGCGAAAGCCTGTTTCACGTCCCCACGAACCCCACCGCGGACATGGCATCGGTAATTTCGGAATTCTTCATGAACGTGTTCCAGACGAACTGGGTGCGGTAGTTTTCCGCCATCAGCATGCCGATTCCCTGATCGATCCCCAGGACGTATTGATCTACCCACTTGGTCAGCGGATTGAAAGCATCGACGAAGCCGTATTGCGTCCAAGCCGTCGTGTAGTAGTTCGCGTAGAGGTTTTGCTGCACCGCCAGCGTGTCGCTGGGCAGGAACGGAATCGAACCGGCCGTTGCGCAGGGCACCAGCGTGCCGTCGATCGGCCCTATGGCCGGCGGGCCGCCCCAGGCGACGTACCCATTGACGGAATCCGACGAGGTGATTCCCCAAAAATTATTCGTGTAGTCGGGGAACTGGCTCGCCAGCGAGAGGCAAAACAGCTTGTGGGCTTTTGTCGCTGTGATCGAATTCTGGAAATAGTTGGCGTAGGCGTCCTCCTTGTTCCGGAAATCGATCCACGCCTGCGAATACTGATAGGTGAAAAGTGGAGCCTTGGAGGTGATGTAGGTCAGCCCCTGATAGGTGTATGTCGGGCGCGACCAGGCATCCCAACTGCTCGCCGGAATCGCGTTGTCGGGCGCCCCGATAGCCAGCAGATAGAGCATCATCGCTTCCGAATAGGTGTCCCAGCGATAGGGCAGGAAGCCGTTTTCCGGCGTCCAGCCCAGCGAAAGCGTTGTCCCTCCATTGAGCATCCAGGCCCAGTTGATGCGCTCATAGATCTGGTTGGCGAGCGACGTGATCTGGGAATCCTGGAAATGCGCGCGGCAGGCCAGGATTCCGCAAAGAAGAATGGCGGTGTCGATTGAGGAGACTTCGCTCGTCCCGGCACGCCCTCCGGTGTCGATGTTCATGAAATGGTAGAAAAAGCCGTTTTCGATCGGCGCTTGGTTGAGCAGGAAATCGAGCGTCGTCACCACGCGCTGCTTCAGTTGCGCCGTCGAAAGATAGCCGCGCGAGTCGGCAATACAGAGGCCGGTCAGGCCGAAGCCGGTCGAGGCAATACTCGAGAGCGTGCTGGTGTCGGTGCCCTGGTAAACGGCGCGATCCTTGATGAGTCCGTTGGCCGAGTTCGCCTGATACCAGAAAAACTGGAACGCGGCGTTCTCGATGGTCTCCATCAATTGGTCGTTCGTGGGCGCGCCGCCCGGCGTGGTCCCCGTGTTTCCTCCGCTGCCGGAACCGCCGCAAGCGGCGTCGAAAAGGGCGCCTCCGAGAACCGAAGAGATCAGCGCGGCCTTGCCGAAGGAGCGGAGAAGCTCTCGCCGAGTGAATCGCCTTGGAGGGGTACCCGGGCCCATTGCCATCGAAACAACGCCGAAATCCAGACGCGAACATCTTAGCACTCGCCCAAACGGGATTTCCGTGGCCTGGCGCCAAGAAGGTCTTTGGCTTGCACAAGACCTCGGTGACGCGTGCTTCGAAACCACGGCGCTCCATCGTCCGTCGGTCTCCGGGAAACGCAACGAGGCGCGGGCGCCGTTCGGCTGACCGTCGCAATCATTCCTCGGTCGGCAACCGCGTCAGTGAGCGCGAAAAGTAGAGCGCAAACATCGCCAGCGCACTCAGCACCGGAATCCACAGCCCTTCGCGCAAGCCGCCCAGGCGATGCGAGGCGACCCCGATCAGCCAGGGCAGCGTCGCGCCGCCCAGCCCGCCTAGCGCGAACATGGGTCCGACAAAGCGCGAGGCAGCCCTACCAAAGCGGCCCGAGAGTCGGGCGATGGTGATCGGGAAAACGGCTGAAAGCCCCAGCCCGGCCAGGCTCGATCCCGCGATAACGCCGGCGAAATGGATCGAGCGCAGCACGATCAGCGCGCCCAGCGCGGCGGCCAGCAGCCCGGTGCGGGCCAAATGCATCTCGTTCTTCTCGCGCAGTACGATCGGCGCCATTGCCCGTCCCAGCAGCAGTGCGCCCCAGAAAAACGAAGGCACCAGCGCCCAGTTGGTTGCCGGTCCCGCCCCCAGCCGCCGCGTGTAGGAAGCCACCCAGCCGCCCACGCCGTTCTCTGTGCCCACGTACAGAAAGAACAGCAGCCCCAGAATCACCAGTGCCTGCCAATCTACGAAGGCAAGCCGGGGCCGCTCGCCCCGCGGTCGCTCGACTGCTACCCATCCCGCGCCGGTGCCAACCGTCGCCGCAAACCACAGCGCCAAAAGCAGCGCAGCGGCCCCGAGTCCGAGCAGCAGCAACAACAGATGGTCGATTCTCTGAAATTCGGCGGCCAGCAGCGGAAAAAGCACAGCCCCTAATCCCCACGCCAGGTTGAGCAGGCTGAGCGCCGCGGCCGAGCGTCGTGGATTCGCTTCGGCCACCAGCAGATTCGTCGCGGGAATCGTCAGCCCTAGCCCCAACCCGTACCCGGCAGTGGCAATCATGCCGAGGACCCACGATCCGAGCATCAAAGCCCCCACACCCAGACCCATGCATGCAAAGCCCAGCACCAGACAGGCACGGTAGCTAAGCCGCGTCAGCAACACGCTCGAAAGCAACACCCCCACCACCGAGGCGGAAAATTGCGCCGTGAAGAGCAGCCCGGCCCGCGGATCGTCGATCCTCCAGCGCGCGCTCAGCGAAGGCAGAATCGGCCCGAGCAGGGTTGTGATCATGCCGGTGAGGACAAAACCGGTGTGGAGAGAGCTTACCGGCCGGTGCGGAGCCACAGTCGTGCGCGCAGTCCCTTCAGCGGATTGCATTCTCGCAGAGAGGAAAATTCTTGCCCGCCCGCCGGTCTTCCGCCCCTGACCGGTTCGCCATCCCGGCCAACCCTAACCGGCGACGGGAGCGGTGGATTCGCGAACGACCAGTTCCGGCTTCACGGTGATGCATTTCGGATACCGGCTGTCTTTCGGCCGCGATATTCTGCCGAGCAATGTCCGCGCGGCGAGCTCGCCCATGCTGCGCAGCGGCTGGCGAATCGTGGTAAGGCCCGGGTTCTGAAATCCGGCGCTCTGGATATCGTCAAAACCGACCACGGAAACGTCCTCGGGCACGCGGCAGCCGGCCTCGCGCAAGGCGCGAATCGCGCCAATGGCGGCCACGTCGTTGAAGGCAAAAAGCGCCGTAAACGGTTCACCGGCAGCAAGCAATTGCCGCGTCACCTCATAGCCAAGCGCCGGCGACGAGCAGTCTCCCGAAAGCCGCGCCGTCCGCGCGGGTGAGAACGGCAGGCCGAGCCGTTCGGTCGCCTCGAGAATCGCGTTCCAGCGCGGTTCGGTATCGGAGCTGAATTCTTGTCCCTTGATGAACGCGATTTCCCGATGGCCGAGATCGACCAGGTGCTGCAAGGCCATCATCGCCGCGCACGTGTGATCGAGAACGATATTCGTCACTCCCTCGCAGTCCTCGTGTCCCGAAACCGCCACCACGGGCACCGGCGGCGCGCCATAGCGGGGCGTGTCGACGGCGATAATCCCTTCTACCGCGCGCTCCAGAAACATCTTGGGGTACTCTTCAATCAGATCCGCCCGATGCCGGTGGCTGGCGACGAAATAGAAATATCCCTCCTGCAGCAGATAGTCCTCTATCCCGCTCATCACCAGCGCCGTATACCCTTCGCTCACCTCCGGTACCACCACGCCGACCGTGAAGCTCCGCTGGCTTCGCAGCGACCGTGCCAGGAAGTTCGGGCGATAGTGCAGCCTTTTCGCTTCCTCGAAAATGCGGTTTCTTGTTCTTTCCGGAATGGATCGTGCGGCGGGCGAGCGGTTGATCACCAGGGAAACGGTGGCCGGGGAAAGACCGAGTGCAGCAGCCAGGGTCTTCAGGCTTACACTTTTGCCCGCCACGGGCGCGGGCGAAGCGGCTGCCCCGTTCGCCTTCTTGCTCAACATGCGCGGAGTGTTACACAGCCCGCCGTCAAGAGCAAGCCCGGAGAAGTTTTCTCCCGAGGTCGTGTCGCTTCACTCCAGCGCCGACGGAGCTTTTGCGGACGGCGAGGCGGTTGCCGAATCAGCAACCGCACCCGGCTTCGGCAGACCCTCTTTGATCCGCAACCGAGCGCCCTGACGGCCTTACAGCGCGCATTCTTCCAGGACGGGCGGCCAACCGCCTTCTTGACCGCGCACCGCCGGACGCCTACGGTGGAATCGGGCAGGAAAATGGCAAATTCCGATAAGTCTCAGAGTTTCTTCCGCCGCCAGTGGATGCTACTGGCCAGTTTGGCAGCGATCATCGCGCTGTTCATCCTGGTGGTGGTCGCAACTGTCTTCACGACGAGAAAAAGCAAGCAGCCCGTCGTCGAGCAGCCCGGCCAGGCCCGGCTACCGGCTGACGTCATCGGCAATCCGGATGTCGATCCGGGCAGTTCGGCCGGTGACATGGCAGCGCCCGGATTTGTCTTGCGCGACCAGCGCGGACGCCTGACCTCGCTCAAGCAGTTTCGCGGCAAGGTGGTGGTGCTGGCGTTCATCGATTCTCACTGCACCACGATTTGCCCGCTGACCACCGAGAGCATGGTGGAAGCGTTGCGCCTGCTCGGTCCGGCCGCCTCACAAGTGCAGCTGCTCGGCATCAACGCCAACCCGCTCGCGACCCGCATCGCCGATGTAGCCGGCTATACGCGGGCTCACCAGATGCAAGGCCGCTGGCGGTTCCTCACCGGCTCTCTTCCGCAGCTCGAGCGCGTCTGGCACGGCTATCACGTCTACGTCGCCGCGGTCCACAACGACATCGACCACAACCCCATCGTCTTTCTGATTGGCCCCCGCGGCCATGAACGCACGATCTACCTCACGCAGATGAGCTACGAAGGCGTTGCCCAACAGGCCCAGTTGCTTGCGGAAGGCATCGCCCGTCTGCTCCCCCATCATCCTCCGGTTCGCCACGAGGTTTCGCTGCGCTATCTGCCGCCGTTCAAGCCGACCGAAACGGTACGGCTCTCCGCCTTCGGATCGCACGGGCCGGTGGTGGTCTTTGGGCCGGCGCACCCGTGCCTGCTGCTCTTCTTCGCCGGCTGGCTCCGCGAGGACGTGAACCTGCGGGCCCGGCTTGACGCGCTGAACGCTTACGCCGCCACGGCCCGCCGCCGGGGTTGGCCGCTGCCGGTCGCTGTCAACGAATTGCCGACAGAAGCCTCGCCCGCCGCCGCGCGGAAACTGCTCAGCGGCCTCTCGACAACCTTGCACGCCCCCATCGTCGAAGATAGTGATGGCAGGCTGGCCGACGGCTACGGCGTTCAAGGGTTGCCGTGGTTCGTCCTTTGTTCGCCCTCGGGCCGGATCCTCTGGCATCACAGCGGCTGGCTTTCACCCGCTGCGCTTATCCATCACGTGCACGCCGCCCTGGCGAAGTCGCAACATGCCTCGGCCGCTTAGTGCGGAAAGATCGCCGTGCAAGAAAGCTCCTCTGCCGCGGCCGGCGCGCCGGCTATGCTCGACGGCACTCGCCGCATAACCTAAGTAACTGAGGGAGCCGCGCCTTTGTCTTGCCCCGGGCGCCGCTCGGGGCCTATCCTCGTACTTGCCATGAAAAAACAGCTTCCCATTCCCGTTTCGCTCGCCGTGGCGTTGTTTTTTGCGCTCGGCTCTTTGCTCCTGCCTTGCGCCGCCCAGGCGCAGGTCGTCAGCAAGACCGCGATGGCCGGAGCCTACTCGGTTACACTCAAAGTGTTGCCCGTCGAATCCTTCCGCGGGCCGCACCCTGCCATGACCCGTGATGCCGGTGCCCAGCCCAACTTCATCAACGGCCCCGAGCATCCCAACCACCACATGGTCGTTTTCGTTCGCAGGAACAACAAGCCGGTGGAAAAAGCCAGCGTAGCCATCAGCTACCGGATGCTTTCCCCTCACCGCAGCGGGTGGACGAAACTTCCGGTGGTGCGGATGCACGTGACCGGCAAGAGTCTGGCGACCACCCATTACGGCAACAACTTGAGACTTATGGCGGGCAGCTATGAGGCTCGCGTCGCCGTGAACGGGAGCCGGCCGGCAATCTTCCATTTCTCGCTCTCCCACTGATTGCCGGCTGTTTCCGCGCCGGACGGTCGTGGTGTGCCCGGCTCTGGCCTCCCCCGCGACGCTCCAATCGGCCTCTCGCCCGCTTGGCGCCACAAGTCGCCAGCCGCAACCGCGCCCACGGTCGGCAACGAAACGGTGAATTGCGGAATGAAGGGCAGCCAGTCCCGCGCTTCGTCTAGCCCCCGGTGGGAGACGAGCAGCAGCAACTGCCCGCCGGCGTGGTGCCCACGGCGCCCTGTTCGTTTGAAGGTCCCAGAGCCGATGCAGCCCACCGGCGGCTTAAACCTGCGCGGGAGCCGGGTTCTCTCCCCGGCACCGGCTATGCTGCGCGTCCATCAGGCGGCCAGCATGTTCGGCACATTTTCTCATCCCCGCCACGCAGGAATGTCGTGCACTTGGCCTCTCCCCGGCAGCACTTCCGCTTGACATCGACCCAGGGCCGGGTGTACCACCAGTGAGCGAGCCAAATCGATTTAGTACATGTCATTTGTCCACACACCGGTTTCTGGCATGTCTTTGGACTTCAGATGAGGGGGAAGAGGGATGTGTCCAGCTCGATCGGCACGGTTTGTTCAGTTCCCCGCCTTGGTCCCTACCTTCGCCCTCACCCTTGAGGAGCGCTTATGAAGTTTCGTCACCGGCTGCATCACCGCTTAAGGCATTCACCAGCAATACCCGTGGTCGTCTTCGCTGTTTGCGCACTACTGTTGCCCACGATGGCCCACGCTCAGTTCCGCGGTTCGCTGAGCGGAACCGTCACCGATCCCCAAGGCGCGGTCATCGCGGGCGCGAAGGTCACTTTGACCAACAAAGCCACCAACCAGAAGTTGACCTCAACGACCAACAAGTTCGGCATCTATGAATTCAATGCTTTGCCGGAGGCTCCCTATAGCCTCACGGTGGACAAGTCCGGGTTCAAGAAGAAGGTTCTGGAAAACGTTGCTCTGGTTCCCGAACAGTCCAACACGATCAACGTGCAACTCGTGGTGGGTGCGATCGAACAAAAGGTCGTGGTCTCCGCCACCACTCGTACCCTCGACACGGCGAACGCAAACATTTACTCCAACATCACCTCGCACGAGATCCAGAGTCTGCCTGTGGCCGGGCGCGACGTCTTCCAGTTGGTTCGACTGACGCCGGGCATGTTCGGCGACGGCGCGCAAGGCAACGCCGGCGGCTCGTTCGAGCTACCCGGTGCGCAAGGCCCCGGGGCTCCAGGAGGCGGCACTGGAATCTTCGCGACGGAAAACGGACCTCAGGTCCTGGCCGGCGGCCAGAACTATAACACCAATAGCTATTCGATTGACGGAATCAGCACGGCGAGCGCTGTCTGGGGTGGAACCACGATCATTACACCGTCGATGGATTCCATCCAAAGCGTCAAGGTCCTTGCCAACAACTACGACGCCGAATATGGGCGTTTCAGCGGCGCACAGGTTGAAGTCATTACCAAGAGCGGCACCAACCATTTCCACGGCAGCGCCTTCTTCACCGCTCACAGGCCAGGCCTCAACGCCTACCAACCGTTCAACGGTCTGGGCAACTCCGTTCTGCGCGACAACAACTTTTACTCGCAGTTCGGCGGCAGCCTCGGCGGCCCGATCTGGAAGAACAAGATTTTCGGGTTTTTCAATTTCGAGACGCAGCGCAGCCCCAAGGCCGCGGTCAACACCTTCAACGTGTGGGGCGATACGAAGGCGTTCGACGCCTTGGCCCCGAGCGGAAGCATTGCGTCAAAATACCTTACCTTCCCCGGCTCGGCCATCCAGGCCATCGGCATCAATAACTCCACCTGCGCCGACGCGGGTCTGGTGCAAGGTGTGAATTGTAATGCCATTCCCGGTCAGGGCTTGAACATTGGCACTCCCTTGACCACGCCCTTGGGCACGCAGGACCTGACCTGGCAGAGTGCCACCAATCCGGGCGTAGGCAGCGGCCTGGGCACCACGGCCGACATCGCGAATTTCATCGCGCAAAGTACGAGCAACTACTCGGAGACCCAGTACTACGGCCGCGTCGATGCCAACGTCACCAACAACGATCACCTCGCCGCCACCCTGTATTACGTTCCGCTCTCGCACAACTTCCTCTATGGCCCGCCACGCGCATACAACCTCTTCCACCACAACCAGATAAACGAGGCGTTCACGCTCATCTGGAACCATATCTTTTCCCCGACGTTCCTCAACGAAGCACGAGTGAACGCGGCGGGCTGGCGCTGGAACGAAATCACTTCGAATCCCCAGTCGCCCGTCGGCCTTCCCACCGATAACATTGACACGATCGGGAGCATCAGCCTCGCTAACTTCGGGCCCAGCGTCGGCAGCATCCTGGATCAGTGGACCTACGGTTTCCGGGACGTGGCCACGAAGATCATCGGGCGTCATTCCGTCAAATTTGGGGCCGATTTTACCCGTCTCTTCTACCTGAGCGACTGCGCCGGCTGCGGCGTGCCTAGCTACAACTTTTTCAATATGTGGGACTTCCTGAACGATGCCCCGCAGGCCGAAAGCAGCGGGTTCAATCCACAGACCGGATACCCGACCACGGAACGCCAGGACGACCGCCAACTCATTTGGGGGACATTTGTCCAGGACGATTTCAAGTTTCGGCCAAACCTGACCTTGAACCTGGGATTGCGTTATTCCTTTTTCGGGCCGCTCTCCTCGAAACAGGGGAACATGTTCGTCGCCATCCCGGGCGCGGGATCGAGTTATTTGACCGGTTTGAATGTTCGGCTGGGGCATTCCTGGATCCCGCAGAGGGACAATTTCGGTCCGCAGATCGGCTTTGCCTGGGCGCCCTCAGCGTTCAACGACAAGATGGTGGTCCGCGGCGGCTACGGCTTGGACTACAACCAGGAAGAGATTGCTCTCTCCGCGAACATCTTTCAAAACCCAGGGCTCATCACGTTCCCATCGTTCAGCATGTCGACTCCCACTTCGCCGAATCCCGGGATCATCTACGCCGTTTCCTCGAATATCCATTCGATCTACGGCTATCCGAAGAACCCGAACGCGATTACGACGTTTGGTCCGAATGGACTGCCGACCACCGGGAGCGTTGGCGTGCAGATTTTCCCCAGGACCTTTCCCACGTTGCAGGCGCATCACTTCTCGCTCGAGACCCAGTACGATTTCGGCCACAACCTTATCGGCACGCTGGGATATCAGGGCACCCTGTCCCGCAACGTCCCTTACACCTATAATCCCAATGCCGTACCGGCGGCGAAGGGTTACACGCTCAATCCGCAGATCAGCGGCGGGACCGTCTGGGCCGCAAATGGCTGGGGCAACTACAACGCCATGCTCTTGGAGTTGAAGGAACGCTCCTACCACGGGCTTATGGCGGACGCGCAGTTCACTTGGGCGAAGAGCATGGATACCAGCTCCGGCCCGTACACCGCGCCGATCTACCCGTACAACCTGAACATCGGCTACGGCCCGTCGGATTACAACGTCGGTAAGGACTTGAAACTGATGGCAATGTACGAACCCCCCATCTTCCAAGCCAGCAAGGGATGGAAAGAAAAGGTCCTCGGCGGCTGGACGATCAGCGGGATCCTGAACGTTCACTCCGGATTCCCGTGGACTCCGGTGGTCAGCGTCGTGGGCGGAAGCCTGTACTGCGGCACCTGCAATTACCCGGTGCTATACCCCGCTTCCTACCTCGGGGGCGCAGGCACGAGCACCAGCAATAATGCCTACGCCTTCGGCACGAATTTCCCGAAGGGGGGAACGGCCTATTTCACCGTACCCAAATACACCGCCTACAGCGGCAGCAACTACGGGGACGCGCTTCCCCAGGCACCCGGCGTTAGTCGCAACTCGTGGACAGGCCCTGGCTACAGGGATCTGGACATGTCGCTGGACAAGGCCTTTGGCATCCCGGCCAACCGCATACTGGGCGAGAACGCGCAGCTGGATATCCGGCTGGACGCCTACAACCTCTTTAACACTGAGAACCTCAATCCGGAAACCATGGTGACTAACATCGACGCATCAAACTTTGGCCGGGTGACTGCAGGGCTTGCCGGCCGTGTCGTCACGCTTGGCGCCCGCTTCAGCTTCTAGCCGAGCCCCTAGAAGAAACCTACCCGCGCGTGCGGTGACAGAGTGGTCTGCGGAGAGCTGGGTTGCCCACAAGGCAACCCGGCTCTCCGGCACTCACCGGTTTAACGTGCGCGCAGACAAAGGAAAGATAGGCACGGGAAACTGGCCATCGTAAAGGGACTGTCTTATAAAACCCACCGAGCCGGACCCGCTCGCAACACGCCGCCGCGGCTCGAAATCAGCTGTTCGCACCTGTGAGGAGCGGAAGCCGTGAATTCCAGAAACCGAACAAAGAGGTCAGCTCTTAACGCAGGGATGTGGCCTTTGTTGCTGGTGGTAGCGCTCGCCTTCTTCCCTCATCAGGCGCTGCCACAGACCAAAGCCGAGTCGGCCCCGAGCAGTGTCGTCATCAACGTGAAGGCGCCCACCACGCCATTCCCGCATTTCTGGGAGAAGATGTTCGGCTCGGGCCACGCCGTTCTTTCGCTCCGCGCCGATTACCGGCATGACCTGCGCATGGTTAAGCGGGTCACCGATTTTCGCTACGTTCGTTTCCACGGCATTTTCGATCGCGGCGTCGGCCTCTACCACATCGGCCCCAATGGCCAACCGATCTATAACTTCTCCTATGTCGATCAGATCTACGACGGCCTGCTGAAGAACGGCATCCGGCCCTATGTCGAGCTCAGTTTCATGCCCCCGCAGCTCGCCGCCCATCACATCGTCCAGCCTTTCTTCTACCACCCGATCATTTCCCCGCCGGAGAGCTGGAACGCCTGGGGGCAACTGGTCTATCACTTCACTCGCCATCTGGTCGATCGCTACGGCATCAACGAGGTTTCCCACTGGTATTTCGAGGTCTGGAACGAGCCTAACATCGGCTTCTGGGCAGGAAAACCGAAGCAGGCCACCTATTACAAGCTTTACGACGCGGCCGCCCGCGCCATCAAGCGCGTTAGCCCACGCCTGCGCGTCGGCGGCCCGGCTACCGCGCAGGCCGCCTGGGTGAGCAGCTTCATCCGCCATACAACCCAGGATCATGTCCCGGTCGACTTCATCTCTAGCCACATCTACGGCAACGATACCGCGCAAAACGTCTTTGGCCTGAACGAATTCATCCCGCGCAACCAGATGGTCTGCCGCGCGGTAAAGAAAGTCTATGATGAGGTCAAGCACTCCTCGCGGCCCAATCTCCCGATCATCATCAGCGAATTCAACGCCAGCTACATGAATCAGCCCAGCGTCACCGACAGCGTCTACATGGGTCCGTGGCTCGCCGATACCATCCGCCAGTGCGACGGCATGACTAAAATGATGAGTTACTGGACCTTTTCGGACGTTTTCGAGGAGCAGGGCCCGGTCAAGAAGCCCTTCTACGGCGGCTTCGGGCTGGTGGCCGAGGGCGGCGTGCCCAAGCCGGCTTTCAACGCTTTCCGCTTGCTGCACATGCTCGGTCACCGTCGCATCCCCGTGGATTCCAATTCGGTCCTGGCGACCCGGCACAAAGACGGCTCGCTCTCAATTGCCGTGTGGAACTACTCGGCCCCGAAACAGGCAGGTGTGACGAAAACGATCCTGCTGCATCTGGCCGGCCTTCCGGCCGACGAGCACGAGGTCTCGCTCTATCGCCTGGACCGCCATTACGGCGATGCCCTCGCCGCCTACCGCGCCATGGGCAGCCCGAAATACCCCACGCAAAAGCAGTTCCGGGAGCTGCGCCAGGCCGCTCGCATGGGCCCTCCGCAGTATTTTTCCCTGAAGAGCGATCAACTCTCACTCAAGCTCCCGCCGAAGGCGCTCTTCCTCGTGCAGATTCAGCGGTAAGCACGGCGAAATCGGGCCATATTCTCTGGCCGCCGGGCCGGTTGCTGCCCGAGCAGCCGCGATCGTCGTTGCTCCGCAAATTTCCGCTTCGGCCCATCCCACAGCCAGCGCCGTTTCTCCTTGAGGGATTGCGAAGCTGTTCCCCTTCCGCGTGAGACGTTCCCTATCGGCATCCCCCTCCCGATTCACATACTACGCATGGTAGTAGTCAATCATTCCAGATAGGATTTGCCGCAGTGGGGTGAGAGGGGACCACGTGTCCATTGGTGTCCGGAGTAAGAGTGTCTGGCCCCGTTTCCGGCGTGGCTCGCTTCAACTACCTGCGGCAACTGCCGTATGTTTCCTGGCCCTCTTGGTTTCTATCCCGGTCTTCCCGCCAGTGGCGTGCGCGCAATCCACGGCGTCGGGCGGAATCCTCGGCGGGATGGTGACCGATCCCCAGGGGAAACCCGTGTCCGGCGCGAAGGTCACCGTTCGCAATCTCGACTTGGCGTTTGAGCGCACTGCCGTCACCGGATCGAAGGGCGAATTCAGCGTCCCCTTGCTGCCCTCGGGCAGTTACCTCATCCGGGCAAGCGCGAAAGGTCTGACCCTCCGCCCGCCGCTCCGTGTGACCGTCAGCTTGGGCGGCAGCGTGCGCGTCAGTTTGCGGCTGAGCCTGGCCACAACCGCGCAACGGGTGGTTGTCCACGGACGGGCCGCCGAAATCGAGGGCAACACCGTCGCCCCGGCCGTCAACACCCAGCAGGCGGAAGTGGAAAACACGATTCCCGGCCTGACCGACACCTATTTGCCCAATCGCGATCGAAATTTTCGCCAATTCGAGACGCTGGCGGCCGGCGCCAGTCCTGCCGATAGCGGCACATCGGTTTCCATCGCGGGGCAGCGCCCCGGAGCGACAAAAACCGTTGTCGACGGAGCCGATTTCACCGATCCCTTGCAAGGAGGGTCTGGCAGCAGGGCCGGCACCCTGTTCCTGCCGCAAACTGTCGTCAGCCAGTTCAATATCGTCCATGCCGGCGCCGGGGCCGACGTGGGCGGCACGAACGGGGGCGTCGTGAATGTGGTCACGAAAGAGGGCAGCAACCGGCTTCACGGCGAGTTGTTATACACCGGCCGCCCACCCTGGCTCACTTCGAGCGATGCCTTCGGCCATTCGCTCGACAACGAGCAAAATGTGTTCGGCGGATCCTTCGGCAAGTCGATCAAGCGCAACCGGATCTTCTACTACGTGGGGGCCGAGCAGAACCTGCTGGATGTGCCCTACTGGACGGAATTTCAGGCGCAGGCGCCGGGGACGACTGTGCCAGACTCGCTCTCCGCCCGCCAGGGCCAGATCGTCGAAACCAGCCACCCAACCGCCGTTTTTGCCCGCATCGATGTGGTGGCGAACTCGAAGAACTCGCTCTCGGTCGAATCGGATTTCAATCGCGTTCGCGCCACCGAACTGGATCAGAACGGATCCACCCGTGTGGTGACTTCCCAGGAGAATGGTGTGTCCCTGAGCGGCCAAAGCACCTGGCTGCGCGGCAGCCTCACCACCATTCTCGGCAGCCGGACGGTAAATCAATTCCTGGCGCAGTGGGCCGGAAACCGCCGTGATTACACGCCGAATTCGAATCAGCCGGAAATTGTCGTCAACGGATTCGGCGTTCTCGGCGGCAACGCGCTGGGCTTGAACCGCTATACCTCGTCGGTACGGGAAGTCAGCGACGTGGTGGCGATCACGAGGGGCGCCGACCTGCTGCGCCTCGGCGCCGATTTCGCCGACGACCCGGCCACCCAGTTGTATCAGGCAAATCTCAATGGCCGCCTCGATTTCAATTCGCTCGCCGACTACCTGGCTGGCCTGCCGCGACGCTACCAGCAGACCTTCCTCACCGGCGACGCAACCTACCGGGGTACGGTCCGCCGCCTCGGCCTCTATGCCAGCACCAAGTTGCCGCTCACCACGCGGCTGACGCTGACGGCGGGCATGCGCTGGGACGGCCAGTGGAATCCGCAGCCGCCGAGCCCGAATTCGCTGATCCCTCAGACAACAGCGATCCCGAACGACTTCACTCAGTGGCAGCCCCGGCTCGGCCTGGCATGGAATCCCAAACCCCACACCGTGATTCGGCTTTCCTCGGACCTCTATGACGCTCCGACGCCCGCGGCCCTCTTCCAGCGCGTCTTCACCGACAACGGGCTGAACACCACGATCGTCGACAGCGCTTACGACCCGCAGATCCTTTCCCTCGTTGCCGCCACGGGCCCTTCGTTCCAGCCCTTGCCGGTCCCGCCCGCAGGTTCGAATCTGGAAGCCCTCGTGGTGGGAATCGATCCTGGCTTTCACAACGCCCGGTCCTTTCAATTCTCCGGAAGCATCGAGCAGCGATTGGCGCCGCGTTTGGACGTGACCGCGGGTTATCTCCACGACAGCACCTGGGATTTGCCGGTGCTGCTGAACCGAAACCTAGAGCCGCCGGCCTACGACGCTGCCGGCATGCCAGTCTTCCCCGTGACCCGGCCCGATCCCGCCGTCGGGCAACTGTTGGTTTACGAGTCGGCTGCCCACTCCTCCTACAACGGCCTGCTTTTGACGACCGTCATCACGCTCTCGCCCCGCAGCCGGATCGTCGCCAACTACACGCTCTCGCGCAACCGCGACAACAGCTCGGCACAGGATCCCTTCGGCATCCAATCCGTGCTCAATCCTTTCGATATAGCCGCCGATGCCGCCGATTCCTCGCTCGACGTTCGCCACGTGTTCAACGTCAGCGCTCTTTTCTGGCTGCCTTTTGGCCTCAAGATCGATCCGATTTTCGAGGCCCATTCCGGCCTGCCCTACACCCCCGTCATCGGCTTCGACATGCAAAACGACGGAAACGACCTGAACGATCGGGCGATCATCAACGGGCAAGTGGCGCAACGGAACAGCTTTCGACAGCCGGCCTTCGCCGATCTCGACCTCCGGTTCGTGAAAGACATAACGCTGCCCGGCGAAGGCCATCATCTGGACCTTTTCATGGATGTCTTCAACCTGACCGGTGCGAAAAATCTGAATTTCGGTCCGGACGCGATCAGCCTGTTTGGAACGCCGGCCGCCCAGATCTTTACGGCCGGCGGCCCGCTCTTTGCGCCCAACACGACCCTATTGGGCGGCGCACGGGAAGTTCAATTCACTGTGCGCCTCGTTGCTTTCTGAGAGAAGCATACTCGCTCATGGCCGGGCCGCTGCCGCGAAGCGGCAAAAGGGCGCCCGACCCGGATCCCACTGAATGCGGAGCCGTCAGCGAGTCGCAGAGGTGAGGTTCGCCGCGGCTGTCGAGAAGGTGTCGCTGACAGCTTGGCTCAAAGTGCGCAGAGCCGCGACCGCCGTCAAGGAAATCAAAACGAGCAACAGCGCGTATTCAACCAGGTCCTGACCTTTTTCTTCCTTCCACAGACGAACCAGGATCTCCATGCGGCTTCCTCCTCGGATTTCAGGGCCCCGTTTCCGGTGGCTCCCTTTTGCGAGGCCACAATAGAAAACCCGCAACGGAAAACCGATCCCCCCTCCTTCCTAAAACGGAAATACTCCTATGTACTGCCGGGCGAGCCGCCGGCCCCAATGCCCCGTTGCGGCACAGGGTGCTACGATAGAAGCGTAGATTTCTTGTGGCTGTTGCTCCACCAGCGAGCATCGGTGAATACAGGAAAACTATGAACATAAAGCGCGAAATTTCCGGCACCCTTTCGTGGTTCGTTGTCCTTGCCATTCTTGTGATCTTCTCCGCGGGCTTGCTGCAGGCTGCGCAAATATCCGCTGCCAGCGTGGAAAAGCAAATGAGTCCCGAGCAGCTGGTGCAGGAAATGGTGCGGAACGAGATCAGGTCCCAAACCGGCGGTCAGGTTTATTGGCGATTCCGGGAGATCGAGAAAAAGGACGGTGTCGCCAAAACCTACCAGGTCTACGAAACCCCGGGCGGCACGGTGCGGATGCTCCTGGCGGTCAATGGCGAGCCCTTGTCGCCTTCCCAGCGGCAGAGCCAATTGGCCCGCCTGCAAAAACTTCTTAAAAACCCAGCCCACGCGCGCCGCTACGCCAAGGCCCGCCATCATGACGGCCAAAAGGAACGCAAGCTTCTGGCCATGCTTCCCAACGCCTTCCTCTTCCAATACGACGGCACACAGGACAATCTCGTTCGCGTCAAGTTCGTCCCCAATCCTAGTTTTCAACCACCGACACGCGAGGCCCAGGTGTTTCACCACATGGCCGGCCAGATCCTCATCGATCCCAATCAAAAACGGCTGGCGGAAATCGACGGGCAGCTCACGAGCGAAGTGCGTTTTTTCTGGGGGTTGCTTGGGCACCTCGATAAGGGCGGTACCTTCGAGGTTCGGCAGACGCATCTCAACTCAGGGTACTGGCAAATGAGCGACCTGCGCGTAAACATGCACGGCGTTGCGCTTTTCTTTGAAACCATCGGCGTCCAGGAAAATCAGCGCTACGAGGATTATCACCGGAATCCGCCCGGCATGACCCTCCACGACGCGATTCTCCAGCTCGAGCACACCGCCTACTCCGCCGACGCCGCCATAAGCAAGGCAAACCGAGTCGCGCGCAAATAACTCAGGGTCTGATCGCTGGCGCGGGGTAGTTCAGCGGGACGATCCGGTCTGGTATTTCCGCAGCCGGATGCGAACCGATCCCGTTACTCCCGTAGTCAGATCGCGCAGCGCCAGCACCAGCACCAGCGTGGAAGCCTCCTGCTGTGGTGGAATCACCGCGGAAAATCCCACGCTTTTGCTCGCGCCCAGCGTGGGAGAGAGCGTGAACGCCTGCTGGTGCGCCGCAACGATCTTCCCCTTTGCGTTTTCCTCGTAAAAGCCCAGCGCGAGCTCGGCCAACCTACCCTTGTTGGCGTGAGCGAACCGTAAGGTTCCCGGATCAAACTGCACGCGGAGCTGGATCCTGCGTTCTCCACGGGACGGCTCAGAAGCCACTCGCACACCGATGCGAATGCCCTTCCCATCGACGGCTTGCACCTGGTTTCCCTCACGGCCTGCCGTCGCGCCTCCCGACCTCGTGGCCAACTCGATCCTGCTCGCCTTACAAGTCCCCTACCCACCGAATGGACATGGCGCGGAAGTAAATGTCGATAGGGCACCGGCGGAAAAAAGGTCCTGCTTCCGGTACCGTCCCGTTGCTCCCTTTCGTGCATCGAAGCAAAGTGTGAACGCATTTGTCGCAAGGAATCAAGAAATGGGGATGACTCAACATGGTTTCTCAGGCATCGACAAACACCCCGGGATCCCGGCAGGTAAACGCAGCCCTTTTGATTCTCCGCATCGCCAGTGGCATTGTCTTTCTTTATCACGGCAGCGCCATCCTCTTCGGAGCTTTCGGCGGTCCCGGGCCACGGGCCTTTGCCGGCTTCATGCACATGCCGGCTGCCGTCGGCTACCTGGTCGGCCTGGCTGAATTTGGTGGCGGACTCGCAATGTTAAGCGGCGTACTACTCCGCGTGGGCGCCGCCGGCATTATGACCGTCATGGCCGGCGCGATCCTCCTCGTCCACCTGCCGCACGGCTTCGACGTCGGCAAGGGCGGCATGGAGTACGCCCTCACGCAATTTCTGCTGGCCCTGGCGCTCTTCATCACCGGGGCCGGCGCTTATTCGCTGGGTATATGGCTTCCGCGCCCGTTGCGAAAGTGGTGACCGAGGCCCGGAATTTTCCCGGTCATTTTGGCGAGTCCGTGCCCCGGTGGTACGCTGTTGCCGTCCGGTGCGAAATTCGCGGAAGTGGCGGAATTGGCAGACGCGCAGGACTTAGGAACTTATCCACAGTCCAAGCAATCGACACACCAAACTCCGAAGAATCTTGTAAGTAGCTTAGTTTTGAAAAGTCTATGAAATAGAATTTTGAACAGTTCTTCCCCTTCTTTTCCCCTCCGTGCCGAGCGGACAGGGACAGAACGGGGACAACTGCCTGCCCGGAGCGGTATTGCGCTATAGATGAACCCGGGGGAGTGTCCCTCCGTGGTGGGTTCGCAGTGCGTGTTATAATTTACTGAAACAGAACCCAAAAAGAAGGCGCGGGCTTTCCCCGCAGAAGTCAGCGGCTCGCTATTAGTGCGTAACCTGAGGCCCGCGCTATGGAGAACGCGATATGGGGAGCGTGGCTGTTGTAGAGGTTGCACCGCGAAACCCGGTCATCCGCACACCGAGGTCGGCACCCGAGCCGCCGCGGGCGGCGGACCAAATCATCTGTTGCAAGTGCCACAAGGCAACCATAGCAGCGCCGGAAGGCGCAACGGAAAAAACCCGATTCATCTGCCGGGCCTGCGCCCCGCTCGGGGTCGCGGACGAGGCTTTTTTCGACCGCTTCCAGTTCGACGACGCGGAATTTTTCCCCCGTGTTGGAAAAGAGAAGACGACCAGGAAGACCAGAACGCTCACCGAGATTCTTGGCGCGGTTTCCGGAAGCGCGCGGCAAGAGTTATCCATAAGGGAATTGGCCAGCGCATTTTCAGAAATCGCAGAAGATGCTGAAATCGACGAGGGGACCGAGGACGCCAATCGCGGCCGAATCTCGGTTCTCGCGCGCATGGCATGTACACCCAAGCCCGCCTCGATCCGCATCGTTGAAGCCCGCGAGGCTGGAGAGCCGTGGGCGCTCGCGGCGACCCGCGAGAACCTGCGGCTACTGCCCGATCAACAGCGCGTGGCTTTGGTCGCCTTCTACTGGGGCGGACTCAACGCGGCCGACGTTGGGAGGTTGCTGGGCACAACGGCCGGCACGGTCAAGTCCTGGCTGTCGCGTGCCCGGCGCTTCCTCGACGAGCGCTACCGAATTGCTACCGTTTGACCCGGTAGTATATGAGGGGTCCGAGTGCCGTCCATCGGTCGGCACTCAACCCTTTCCGACCGTAGCGGACCTGCGGCGCGACCCTCGGCGAGCGGTGGAGGGGCAGAGAGCGGAGTGGTTCACAGGGAACCCCGCCTCGTGGCCGTCGGCGCCAAGTAAAAGCCGGCTACTGTGCCGGACAGAGTCGACCCCGGATTCCCGCAAGCTGCGGCGGTGACCCCGACGAAACAAGGGGGAAACGGCGCGGTAATCCTGTCCCCGCACAACAAGCTTTCCCAACTTACTACGTCCCCATAGCGCGTGGCGCGTCGGGCCGAATTCCCCCGGCCCGGCGCGCCTTCTTTTTTGGAGTTCGGCCCTAATAACCTTACAGCCTTTGGGAGGTGCGCAGTGCCCCGTGATTGCAATCGCGTTCGCGAGGAACGCCGAAATCTTGAAATGTCGACCCAGGCCCTCGCCATGCTCGCTGACGTCGACGTGTGCTCGCTGTCTCAGTTCGAGCGCGGCATGATTTCGCTGCCCGCAGAAAAAGTTCTCCGAATCCAGGTGGTCCTACACGCCGCGCAGCAGATCACGGCGAATTCGCCGGTGCCGGTCGACTGGCGAAAGCTCGGCCGACTTCGCGAACTTGTCGGCCAGATGATTGCCAGCGCCGAACCGTCGACACGGCCACACCCGGCGCCCTGGCCGCCCGAGGGCGACGATGCCCGCGTCACGCAAACCGCGTGAGCTGATCCTCCCGCACTCGACGCCCGTACCCAACTGGATTTTCGACCACCTGCTGGGCTTTGAGGATGTGCCGGGTTCGTCGTTCAAAGTCCTGATGTTCCTATGGCGCCGCACCATCGGCTGGGACAAGCGCGCGGACTACGTGAGTCTCAGTCAGATCACCGCCGGGACGGGCGTTGGCCGCCACCAAGCCGTGAAGGCGGCTCGGTTGTGGGAGGATGTGGGCCTTTTCAAGCGCGTCCGCGCCGAGGACCGGCGAGGCATGATCCGCTTCGTTGTGGATCCAAACATCTCCGGCGATGAAGTCTGTATGCGGCTGGGTGCGCTTGTCAGGGAAGCCCTGGACGCGAGGCTGAGCCTAGACCAACTGGTGCTACGGCGGCACCAGACCGGTGCCACTACGGCACCAGATCTGGTGCTACGGTGGCACTAGATCCGGTGCCACTACGGCACCAGATCTGGTGCCACGGTGGCACCCACATGAAGCAAGAAGCAAAAAAGGGTTGAAGCACGGAAGCACCTCACGCGGCCGCCCGGTGGGCGTCGCGTCTAGCAGGACGAACCATCCGTCCGACTACCAGGCCTAAAAACCCGGTAGGGCATTCAGTGAATTTTAGCCGCACGTGCGCGCGGATTATTTTCCCGCGGATTTTGCGTTTGCCGTCGCGGGTTTTACGAACCGCATTTTCCCTGGGGTTTGAAAATGAACGTAGGAAACGAGCGTCGTTGGTTGGACCTACAGGCCGCGGCTGAGTACACGTCACTCCCGGTGAAGGCGCTCCGTGCAGCGATCATGCGCGGAGAGTTGCCCTTCAGCCGGCCGCGCACCAAGCGCATGATCCTCGACCGGCGCGATATCGACGCCTGGCTGCTCGGCGAAAAACAGCGTTTCGACTGAGGGACAGTTTTAGGGACAGCGAAATGCGGCATTACTAACGTGCTTGCTCTCAGTGAGATTGGAGACGTCAGAAGTGACGCACAAAACTCTTAATCCTGTGCAACGCCGCCTTTCACCCCGTGGCCGGCGCGCCTGCGGCGAATCCGGCGCGGCAAACCTGCGGGCCTGGCGCGAGCGCCAGCGGGCGGGCATTACCGCCGAGGTCGAACAGTTCAGGGCTGCCCTTCTGGCCGAACTGGGGACGCGCTGCGGTGCCCGCGAACGCGCGATGGTCGAAGCCGCGGCTATCACCTATGCGGCCCTTTGTCGGGCGCGCGTAAAGCTCTACAAAGCGCGGGAATCGGCACTCCCGGCGCTGCTTGACCGCATCCCAAGGCTGAGCGGCAACCTGCTTAGGTTGCTGAAATCATTGGGCTTGCGCGATACGCGGCGCCCGCGAACGCTGGCTGATGCGTTTGACGGGAAAGTTGGCCCCAACGGCTAGATCCACACGCGAAATTGGCCGATTTCGGCCCGAAAGTTGTCTGAATCCGGCAGTTCTGAAGGGAATCACCGTTGAACTTCTCCGATATCGTCGCGTTCGCGCGGTGGTTGTGGCGCGATGCACTCTCGCCGGCCCAGGCGTGCCTACTGAAGGCTGCCTACGGTCTTCCGCTGGACCGCGCCGAGCGTGCGGTGTGGCGCCGCTACACGGGCCGCAGCGCCTTCGGGCGTTACCACCAGCACCGCCCGGACACGGTGGTCGCGATTCTAGGGCGCCAGAGCGGGAAATCGAGCCGCATCGGCGCCACCATTGCGCTTTACGAGGCGTTGGTTGTTCCGCACGACATCCCCGCCGGCGAGCGCCTGGCCGTGCTGATGTTCGCGCCCGTGATTCGGCAATCCACGTTCGCACTCACCGCCGAGAAACTGCGCGGCGCGCCGGAACTCGCGCAGATGGTCGAGACCGACGTTTCGAGCGCCGGCGAGATTCGCTTGGTGAACGGCATCGATCTCGTCACGTTCAGCTCGAATCCTGCGCACGCCCGCGGTCGCACCGCCATTCTCGCCATTGTCGACGAGGCGGCCTTCCTGCACAGCGATCGCGAATTTGACTGCAACCTGCCGGAACTGCTCGAGAGTGTCCGGCCCTCACTGCTGGTGCGGCACGGCCGGCTGGTGCTCCTGAGCAGCCCGGGAGACAAGTCCGGACCAATCTACGAGGCATGGCAGAATCGCGCGGAAGACCCCGACACGCTGGTCTGGCGCGCACCGTCCGCCGAGATGAACCCGGGCATCGACGCGAAGCTTCTCGAACGCGAGCGAAAGCGTGGCGCGAGTTACTTCGCCCGGGAATGGGAAGCGGAATTCGTCGACGCTCGCAACCCGTTCCTACCGCCGGAATCGATCGACGCCGCCATCCTGCCGCGCACCGTGCAGCTCGCCCCGGCGCAATCGGACTCTGCCGTCTTCGCAGGCATCGACCTGGCAGACAAGCGCGATGACTGCGCACTTGCGATCTCGGCCATTCGCACGGTCGAGGGCCGCCGCAAGGTCGTTGTGCTCTTCGTGAAGGCATGGAAGCCCGGGCCGCGCGGGCACGTCGTGCCGGACGTCCTCGAACAGATGGGCGAGATTTGCCGCGCCTACCGGGTCGGCCTGGCGCGCGGCGACCAAAAATCGATGTCGACGGCCGAACACATCCTCGGCCGCTTCGGCATCCGGTTCGAGCGCGTCATTACGGACGGGCGCGGCAGCGAGCCGATGTACAGGTGCTTCTTAGGCCTACTGAATAACAGCGACATCGCGTTGCTCGACCATCCGGAGCTGCTCGCCCAGCTCCGCCGGCTGGAAGAGCACACCGGCGACGGCGGGCGTTTCCGAGTCGCCGGCCGGCGCAACAGTAAAGACGACTTGGCGGTCTCCGCGGTGCTTGCCGTTTCGATGGCCGCCGACGCGCTGGCGCAACCCGAATTGAATATCACCGTGCTCGACCTCGACCACCCCGGCGCTCAGGTCGGCTACGTGAAGCACGACGGAACGATCGTGGGCGACGGCCCGGAACGCTGGTGGCACTCAATTTGATGGTCTCCGGCAGTCCGGCGGCGTGGGGCCGGAGGCGGTGTGGACAGCACCGCGACTTCCCCCGCCGCCACAAAGCGCGCCGTCGGACCGCGGCGGCGCGCCGGTGCCTTCCATCACCGAACCAACCGCGGTCTGCGCCAGCGGGCGAGGCTCGTCCATCTCCTCGCCCGCCGGCGAATTGATTTTTTGATCTTCGGCAACGGCGGAACAAACGGCGCTGAAGCGGGTTGTCCGTCTCCCGTCCCAACCGTCCGCCAATCTCGACGCCAGGCGCGATGTCGGCGCGTCGAGCGCGCTACCCATGCGCGTCCTTAGCCGCCATCGCTGGCGCGTTGCGCCGCCGGCCGCCCACCGGCGGCGCCGCGCCTGACGTATTCGCAATCCTACTTTTCGGGATGGTGGGAACCCAAAGCAAAAACTCACCCCGGACTGATGCTCCGGATCCAACGGCATCCGGCTAGCGCGCCGAACCGCGCCCGGCCCCAGGGGCAGTAGACATGAAGGCAATGACGGCCGTCATAGGCGGCCCAACCTGTTTCCGAGGGTTCCCCCGATGCAGTTTTCAACGGAAATGATGAATGCCTTGGTCGACGTGCTCACCAAGGACTACGGTATCGCCAGCATCAGTGCAATGGACAGGGCGATGTCGGACTTAGTGAAACGCTCCGGCGAACGGACGGCCAGCGGCCGCCGCACGCCGGAAATCTCGAAAATGATTCGCGCTATGGTTGCCCAACTCGGCCGCACGATTAACGAGCAGACCCGGGACGAGGACATCGCCTACGTCCGCGCGCTCACGACCGGCTCGACTCCGGGCAGCTACCTGGTGCCGACGATCCAAGCCAACGAAATCATCGCCATGTTGTCGATCGGCGGCGTCGCTCGCGCCTCTGGCGTTCGCGTTTGGCCGATGCCGGATTCAGAAAAACTGACCGTCCCGGCGTCGCTCGCGTCTCCGACATGGGAATTTTTGGCCCAAAACGCTCCCCAGACTCCATCCGACCCGAATCTGGGCCAACTTTCCTTCACATTGAAGGAGCGTCGCTCGCTAGTCGCGGTCCCGAACGAATTGCTTCGGGTCAGCGTCCCGGGCATCGATTCCTTGTTGACCGAACTGCTCGGTCTCGCCGCGGCCGAGCACGAGGACAGCGTCTTTTTCGCGTCCTCGACAACGAGCGGTGACCCCGGCGCATTGATGGCGGCTTCCGGCATCACCACGCTGATGGTCGGCGACTCCGCCGACGGCGGCGACTTGGCCTTTACGGACATTTTGGCCGTCCTGGCGAAAGCCTACGCGGTCAAGGCCCGTGGTCCGTTCGCCTGGTACGGCAGTCCGCGCACCATCTTCCAGCGGTTGTACGGTTTGGTCGACGACAGCAAGCGGCCAATCTTTATTCCCGCCTTCAGCGGCCTCGCGGAACCGAAGTTTCCGGGCGCGACGGTTGCCCCGGTGGGCGTGCTGTTCGGGCATCCGGTCTATTGCACCCCGGCCATCGCCGAAAACGAAAGCAACGGTAGCGGCACAAACCAGTCGCACTTGATTTTCACGAACCCGAGTTACGCGCACATCGCCCAAGACGGCAACATTGAAATGGCGATTTCGACCGAGCGCTATTTCGAAAACAACCAAACGGCGATCCGAGCGGTGCAGCACGAGGATTTCGGCTACGCACCGGCGGCGGGCATCATCGTGCTCGAAGGCATCAACTAAACCACCACATTCAACCGGCTCGGGCGGTCACGCGTGGCCGCCCGGCCACCAATTCCCATCGGGAGCGCATTCAGTGAAAGAGATCCAAGCTATCCGCTACGCTCCGGCGCCGCCCGGTTGCGCGGTGATCGTCTTTAACGACGGAACGACCCGCGTGGTTCCGTCCGAGGAAGCGCGCGAAGAATTCATGCGGCAGGACGCGGCGCGGCGTGCGCGTTTGCGGCGAGCGGGGCCGGCGCTAGAGAAATTGCTAGACAATCTGATTACGAGGTAGCCCTGTGCCCGCGACCAACGAAAACGCCGATTTGCTTGTCCGGTTGGGCTACGACCCCACCGATTTGCACGCCGGGTTACAGCAGGCGACGCAGGACGTCCAGAATTACAAGGCCCAGGCGACCTTGCTGTCCACCGAACTGAAGGCGACAAAGACCAGGCTGCAGACCGAGTACACCGCAGAATTTTTGCGCCAGACCCAGCAGCGCATCAACGGGTTGTTGCACGAGTACAGCCAAACGACCGGCGCGATGGGCCACGCGGACGCGGCGCGCAAGGCCGAACTGGCCGCGCAGGCGCGCGACATTCGCACGCAGATTGCAGACCAGCGGCAGGTGCTCACCAGCTACCAGACGCAAATTCAGCGGGTGCGCCAACTGACGGTCGCCCAAACCGAGATGGCGAACAAGGCGAGGCAGGCCAGCGCGGCCGCGGGCCTCTTCAACCTCGCCGGCGGCGCGGGCGGGGTATCTGCGCGCACCAACTCGGCTATCGGCCAACTCATCGAGCAGTTCCGGTTGCGTGTCGGCCAGAACATTCCGGGCGTCGGCTACTTGCGCGGCTTCGTTCCGGTCGGCCAAGACCTTGAAGCCGTGGGTGCGAAGGTCAACTCGGCGTTGGGCGGGATGGCGCTGCCGATCCTCGGGATTACCGCCGCCTTTGCTGGACTCAGCTTTGCCGTTGGCGAAACTGTGCGCCACATGATGTCATTTGCGGAAAGCGTCGCCAACACTTCGGCGGCCACCGGCCTCGGGTTCGGACCGGTGCAACAGTTCAATGAACTGGCGAAGATTTTGGACCTCGACGCCCAGACACTAAGCATGGCGTTCGCTCGCATCCAAAGCCAGATTGGCGAATTCCTCACAACCGGCTCGCTCTCCGGTTCGGGCGGCTCACAGTTTTTGCTCAAGGTTCTTGCTCAACTCAACGTCAGCCTGCGCGACACGGCGGGCAACGTGCGGCCGGTAATTGACGTTTTGTCCGACTTCTACGACGCCTTGCAGAAAATCCCCGACCAAAACGAACGCACCGCGCTGACGCTCGAAGCGTTCGGCACGCGCGGCCGTATCATCGCCCAGGTGTTCGGAGAGGCACAGCGTTCCGGCGAAAGTTTTCGAGAAGTTATGGACCGCGTGGCCAAGGTTGCGCTGCCCGATGACCAGATCAACAGCCTACTACGCGAGAAAACCGCCTGGGACAATCTGGTGATTGCCGTCGATGCGGCGATCAAAAAAGTCGAATCGTTCATCGCCATCCGCATGCTTGGCTTCGGCCCGTCGAAGTCTTCGATGCCCGAGCCAAGCTACCTCAGCACTCTTTTCGCCTTCAACCCGGCCGCGAGCTACGCGGCACAAGAGCAGGCGTGGGCCAATCAGATGGTGTCGGGCTTGCCGCTCAGCCCCGGCACCGGCTTCGACGCCTCGGCCGCGATTGCGGCTCTCCAAGCGCAGCGGAAAAAGGCGAACCAGATGCTGGCGCAGTTCCAGGCTGGCGGCCCGTTGCAGTACGAACTAAAGCAGAAAGAATCCGAGTTGTCGGCCGCCGCCAACACCGGCGACACCGAGCGGCTTCAGATTCTCATGTCGCAAATCGACGCGCTGAAGCAGCAGATCAAGAACCAGCAGGAAAGCGTCCGGCTCATCGAGCAGGCCAACAAGGCGCTCGACGCGGCGCTAGCGAAGTATCGCGAAATGACTGCCGGCCTGCGCACCGGCCCCGGTGGTCCGTTCGGCACCGTTGCGCCCGATGTCGCCGCAGCGCTCAACAAGCGCATCAGTGAAGCGGTCCTAAAATCCGGCGTCAACGTGCCGCTCTCTTCCTTCGGCCTCTACGGCTTCACTGGCTTCCACGGTGCGCCGCCCGCCATGCTGCCGCCTTCCATTTCCGGGCCGCCTCCGGGCGGCAACGCGCTTTCCTCACTTCTGGCGCTGCTCGGTTCGCCCGAAGGGCCGCGGCCAGTGCCCGGGGCGCTGCCGCTCAGCCAGTTCCAGCAGCCGTTCACTGCTCTTCAGTCGCAGTTTTCCGTTGGCCTCATTGGCGCCGAAAAGTATATCGACTTGTTGAAGCAGGTCGAGACGCCGCTCGAGGCAGAGATTCGACTGCGCAGCCAAGCGGCCGACATGACCGACAAGCAGCGCCAAGACCTACAGAAAATGCTCGACCTGCTGCAGAAAATCAACGCGGCCGAGAAGGGCGCTTTCGCCGATACCGGCGTCGGCTCGCTGCTCGCGGGCTTCAAGGACATTGCCGATATCGTCGGCAAATTCTCCGCTGGCCTCAACAAGTCGCTTTCGGAGGGCCAGGCCAGCTTTGAAGTCATCAGCAGTTCTCTAAAGGCCCTGACCAAGGGAACCGGGGCGAAGTCGAACATTGACGCGATCGGCAAGGGCCTTGCCGAGGCGTTCGCCGGCAACTTCAAAGACTTGGGCGCCACCTCGGAAGTTCTGGGTAGCTTCGTCACCGGCATTGCTTCGATCATCACCGGCCCGGGCGGTGCGCTTGGCGCGCTCAACGGCGCGCTGACCGGTGCCGAAATGGGTTCGTTTCTCCCCGGCCCCGGCACTGCGATCGGCGCTGCCGTGGGCGGCATTGCCGGGATTTTCGGTTCCGGCAAAGCCAAGAAGCGCGCGCAAGACATCGCCAACAACATCGTTGAGGCGGCCAACAAAATCACCCAAGCGCTGAACCTGAGCGCGATCGACCTGAAAACCGCGATTGCGCAATTGCAGGCGCAACTGGCTGCCGCGAACCAGATCCACGGCAAGGGCACCAAGGAAATCAAGCAGCAAACCGTCGATTCGCTCACCAGCCAGATCAACCAACTCGAAGCGCAGCAACAGCAAATCCTCGAGAGTTTCCGGCAAACGCTGGCGAATGCCGAGTTGCCTTCCGGCATGGATTCGCTCGCCCAGCAACTCGAACAAATCGCCAAGACGCTCAAGGACGCCGCCGGCGCGGGCGCCACCGCCGCCGAGCAGATCGACTATCTCAACGCGGCGATGAAGAACCTGACACAATCCCTGGGCGATACCCTCACCGACGAAGAGCAGAACCTGCTGGGGTTGATGTCGCAGGACGCCGATATTCGCCAGCAACAGAAAGACCTGCTGGTGAACGAAGCGAGTCAAATCGCCTCGGTCACGGGCGGCCTGGGCGTCGGCCGCACCTGGACCCCAGCCGAGCAGGCGGCGCTGCAAATCAAGCAAATCAAACTGCAGGCCAACCAACAGTTGATTCAACTCCAAGACCAACAGAAACTGCTGGACGCCCAGATCGACGGTGAGGCCCAGTTGTACGGGCTTTCGATGCAGGATCTCGACGCCGCGAATGCCAAGGCACTGATTCTGCAGAAGCAACTCGACATCACGAAGCAAATCGCCGCGGAAACCGATGCGACGATCAAGGCCGAGATGCAGTGGTACCAGGAACTGCTTTCCGGAAAGATTCCGAACCTGCCGGTCGGGGCGCTGCCGCCCGGGTTCTCCTGGCCGACCGGCGGCGGCTCTAACTTCACCTTCGCCGACGGCGCAATTCAGATCAACGTGAACGGCGCGACCGACGCAAACCAACTCGCCTCGCAATTGAAACAGGCGATTCTCCAGACGCTGCGTCGGCAGCAGGTCGGGCTGCAGTAAAAGCTGAGGTGGCACTTGCGAGAAATTGGGAAAGTTCTGTTTTTTGACGAAGCCCGAGGCTTTGGCTTCATCCGGCCTGACGGCGACGGCCCGGATATTTTCGTGCATGCCACAGGCATTGTCGATGACGAGTTCCGCGTGCTGTACGCGGCCGATGTTGTCGAATACGACGTTGAGGTAGGTCCGCGCGGCCCGCGCGCGGTAAACGTGGCGCGCGTTCAGGCAAAGGACTGACCGGGGGCGCCAATTTCCGGTTTTCCTCGCCCGCGAGCTGCCGGGTCTGCGGCCCGGCGCAGCCAAGCCTCGCCCCTCCGGTCGGGCCGCATTTTTCCCTTGACACGCCTTCCCCGTTTTGATAAAGTCATAGTCGAAATGAGAACCTACTCAACTCCGCAAGCAGCCAAGATGGTCGGGGTAAGCTACATTACCCTGTTTCGTTGGGTTTCCGGCGGCATCATCCGGCCATCGATCGCCTTCCCGATGGACGGCAGTACGCTTTGGCGATGGACCGCTGCGGACGTTGCGCGGGCTCGCAAGATCAAGGCTACGCGGAAACGCGGGCCGAAACCGAAAAGAAGGCGCTAGGTGCGGAGCGCGCCCGCGCAGTCACGCGAACGCGCGACACCCCTCGGGTCTGTAGGCTCGGTATGGGGCGACCAATCGGTCGCCCGGCATTATAGGGGAACGAAGATGGACACCGAAACGAAGGGGAACGAGGCCCAAGAAAAGCGCCGCAAGTGGGGCAAGGGCCGAGTCTGGGCTCGAGGAAGCGTGCTTTGGATCCGCTATTACGACGCGGCCGGCCGGCAACGCAGCGAAAGCGCGCGTACATCAGATCCGGATGTCGCGGAAAAGCTTCTGGACAAGCGCATCGGGGCGAAGTTGAATGATATCCTTCCGCCGCCGCGGAAGGTCCGCGTCACGGTCGCCCAACTCTACAAGGACGAGATCGCATATCTAAAGAAGAACCGGAAGCAGACGGACTGGGTCAAGAGTTGTTGGGAGCTTCGGCTTAGGGACTTCTTCGGTGCCCGCCGGGCGCGGGAGATTCGCCGCGCCGACCTAGAGGAATACCAGTCTCACCGCATGGAAGCCTACCGCCGGGAGTTCCCTGACGCCAGCCAGAAGAAACTGCTTGCCTGCGAAACGGCCGTAAACAAGGATCTGGCGGTTCTCCGCATGATTCTCTATCGCGGGCGTGCGCTTGAGAAGCTTGATACCGTTCCGCCATTCCCGCCCAAGCTACCAGGGGCGATGGAGAGAACCGGCACCATTTCGGATGAACAGTTCTCCGCCATGTTGCAAGCCTGCGGCCCGGGCGAGGTGTGGCTCAAGACGCTTCTGACGATGGCCCACACTTGGGGATACCGCCTTCGCGAGTTGCTTAAGCTTCGCTGTTTGCAGGTGAACCTGGCTGAAAGGATCGTTTACCTGCCACCCCGGTCGACCAAGAACAAGCACGCCCGACCGGTTCCGATTTCTGATCGCGAACTTCCGTTGCTGCGCGCGTGCCTAGCGGGAAAGAACCTCGAGGATGCCGTCTTCACGCGAGCCGACGGAACGCCAGTTGCCGACTTCCGCTGCCGATGGGAGAAACTTGTCGACGCGAGCGGTGCCGGGCACTTCACGATTGATGAGAACGGACGGAAAAATTGGGTGAGGGCGGTCTTTCACGATTTCCGCCGGACCGCGATCACTAACATGCTGGCCGGCGGCGTGCCAGCAGCGAACGTGCGCGCCTTAGTGGGCCACTTCTCAGAGGAAATGACGGCCCGGTACAATCGCCCGCAGATGGACACGCTTCGTCAGCTTCGGGAAGCCGCATCGATTCGCTTGGCCGCGCTCAACGCGCCGCAGGCGGCCGATGAGAGCCGGATTGTTGCAGAACAGGGACAATTCGGGGACAATGGCTCGCTTGGCGCCCCCAAGTTGTTGAGCGGAAGTGGCGGAATTGGCAGACGCGCAGGACTTAGGATCCTGTGGCCGAAAGGCCGTGTGGGTTCAAATCCCACCTTCCGCACCAACTAACTCCCTTGCCGCCCCGCTGGGGCTCCCGGCATATTCCAGTAAGTTATGGCTAAGTTATGCGGCGGACTCGTGTATAGTAGGGACGAAAGAAATCTCAACGCAGCTTGCGGTGGAAAGGATGAGGATGGCGAACTTAGCTCAAATGCTCCAACAATTGCGCAACGAGCGGAACCAGGTGGCGAAGGATCTCGATCGACTGGACAAGGCGATCGCTGCTCTGGGTAATCTGACGAGTACCGGCTCCGCCCCGGCGCAGGCCAGGAAAGTGAAGAGGACCCGGAAGCTTTCCGCAGCTGCGCGGAAGCGGATTTCCGAAGCGCAGAAGGCTCGCTGGGCGAAGGTGCGGAAGCAAAAGGAATCCTAAGTCTCGGCGGGCGCGGTCTTCTCGCCTGAGCCGCGCAGAATTCAGCCCTCTCTCTTACAGAAGGCCGGCCTCAGGGGCTATCTAAGCCCCTGAGGCTGTGCCTTCTCTTTTCGCGGCACTGTTTTTCCGATGGTATTCCCCTGAGCCGTTGGTTCGGCCATGCATTTTCTAAAGGCACGGCTTCGCCCGCTGAAAAAAGTGTCGACACCTGAATGCCCAACTCGTGCGATAGGGGTTTCAGCGGATCGTACCTTCAGCCGTGACACTAAGACCGCATAATCCCGTTCTCGAAGCTTTGTGGTCCGGCGTGTCCTGTAGACCGCTCTGCCTGTCAGCCCAGCGGATGCTTTAGGAACGTCGGCCTGTGGCACAGGCAGGTAATTCCTCTTGCGGCTTTGGCGGAAAGCACTGGGGCGCATTTCGAGGTGCTTGGCGAAGACAGGCAGTTGGGGCATCATAGGTCGAACCTATGGCCTCGACGCCAACCGACCCCGCCGCTCCGGCCGAATCTTCTGCCTCCCGCATCCATGCTCCCTGGTGGACAAGCGGGCCCGGGATTGTCGCCTACCTGTCCTTGGGCACGTTGGTACTGCATTTGGCTGTCGCCGGCCGCTACGATTTCTTCCGCGACGAGCTTTATTACATCGCCTGCAGCAAGCACCTTGCCTTCGGTTACGTCGACCAGCCGCCGCTGATCGCTCTGGTTGTCTGGCTGACGCGCCACCTGCTCGGCAATTCCCTGGAGGCGCTGCGGACTCCGGCGGCGCTGGCCGGCGCCGCGCTCGTCTGGCTCACCGGCCGGATTACCCGTGATCTTGGCGGCGGCCGCTTCGCGCAGGCGCTGGCCACCGTTTGCGTCATCGTCGCTCCACTCTATCTCGTCACCGATTACCTGATGACGATGAACGCTTTCGAGCCGCTCTTCTGGATGGGCTGCGTCTGGCTGCTCGTTCGCATCGTGAAGACGGGCGATCAGCGGCTCTGGCTATGGTTTGGAGCGCTTGCCGGCCTTGGCCTCGAAAACAAGTACTCAATCGCCGTTTTCGGTCTTGGCGTCGTGGTCGGGCTGCTGCTCGGGGGCGAGCGGCGCCAGTTTCGCAGCGAATGGATCTGGCTTGGCGGCACGCTGGCGCTGCTGATCTTCCTGCCGAATCTGGTCTGGGAGATCGCCATGGACTGGCCTTTCCTTCAGTTGATGCACAACATTCGCGCCGATCACGTCAACCTCTGGCCCGGCACGTTCGGTTTCTTCCTCCAGCAGTTTCTGCTGACGAACCTGTTCGCCCTGCCCGTCTGGCTTGCCGGCGTCTACTATTTCTTCCGCGTGCCCGAAGGCCGGCCCTATCGCGCGCTCGGCTGGACGTTCCTCACGGTCTACGTCGTCTTCTTCGCGCTCCATGGCAAGGATTACTACGTCGGGCCCATCTATCCCATGATGTTTGCCGGCGGCGCGATCGTGCTCGAACGGTTTTTTCAACGGCCGCGCCGCGCCTGGCTGCGGCCTGCCTCGATCGCCATCCTGGCCGCCACGGGGGCTTTCTTCGCACCCATCGCCCTGCCGCTGCTGCCCGTGCCCACCTTGGTCCGCTACGTCGAATGGTTCCCGCTGCTGCCCAAGCCGACTGAGAAGAGCCACCTGGCCGCCGTGCTGCCCCAGTATTTCGCCGATCAGTTCGGCTGGCGGTCGATGACCAGGGCGGTGGCCGAAACTTATCGAAGCCTTCCAGCCGCCGATCGCGCCCAGGCCGCCATTCTCGGCAACAACTACGGCGAATCGGCAGCGATCGATTTCTTCGGGCCAGCCTATGGCCTGCCGCCCTCGATCGGTGTCCACCAGAATTACTGGCTCTGGGGCCCCCGCAACTACACCGGCACGGTGGTGATTGTGCTTGGTGACAACTACTCCTCGCTCGCCGCCAAATGCGGCCACGTCGCCCTCGGCGCCAGCTACAGCGACCCCTACGGCCTCGAGCACGCCCCAATCTTGGTTTGTTACAACACCTTCGAAAACCTCCAGCAGCTCTGGCCCGCTCTGAAGCAATGGAATTGACTTGGATCCCACGGGAACGGCACCCAGCCAAACAGTCGAGGCTCACCGACGACACGTTCCGCCCGCACCGCCCGGCTTGGTCCGGCCAGCCAGCCGTCCGCGAAAGCAACCGGGACCATCGACTCGTCCCTGTCAAGCCATTCGAAAATGTTACCGAGGCGTGCGTCGTCGAGACATTAAGAATGTTACCGAGGAATGGTCGTCGCCGCGGCTGTGGGAAAGTGGCAATCCCGCGCGGTTGGCGGGATTCCC
>JAKBLM010000078.1 GCA_021832085.1 Acidobacteriota bacterium
CCATCGCGGACTCCTTTTCGTGTGCTTTGGCGGCTCACGTCAAGGAGTCTCCGCGATGGACTGCCGGAATTGTCAAACGCCTACTGCCACCCCGGCCGAGCCGGGGGACCTCCTATGAGGCGGTTAGAAAAACCATTCGCATTGGAGCGGTCATTGTGGCCAAGTGCGGACGTGCCCCTGAGACAAAACCGGGCGGGGGGACCCCGCCCTTACCAACGGCACGCGGCACCGGGTACGAGGCAATAGGCAGGGAATCGCACCGGATGCAAGAGGGGCGGAGCGCGGGGACCGCAGCCTTGCGGGAAAAGGTTTTTCCAGCCGCCAGCCACTCATCACTAACCACTAGCCACTCATCACGATCTTTTCGAGTTTGTCGCAGTGAATTTGGGCCTCGTCTTCGACGCGGCCCGAGACGCGCAGCATTCGCGTTTCGAACACCAAGCCGCCATAGCGCTCGTAGGCTTCCGGGAACAACACCGCTTCGTAGACGCCGCGCTGGTCTTCGAGCGTGAGGAACATCATGTTGCGGTAGTCCTTCGTGCCGACCGGGCGAAACGTGATCAGCCAGCCGAGCAGCTCGACGCGCTGGCCGACCCTCCGGCCCAAGTCGCTGCTCCACACCTCGCCGTTGCGCGGGATGCGGTCGAGCGGATGGCCGCTGACGCTCACTTCGAGGATCTCCTGTTCGTAGGCGAGGCGCTGCTCGCGGTCGTAATCGTCGAGCGGCGGAATTTCGGCCGCCGATTCAGACTGGCGCGGAGCGGCGCCGGGGAATAGATTGCCCGCGCAGGCGCCGGGCGGTTTCGCGGCGGCGCGGCCGGCGAGCAGAAGATGGAGCTGCCAGAGGCGCATCGGGCGCGTCATCGGGCGAGGTGCGATGGCGCCGATGCCGCCTGTAGCGCCGGGCTTTGGCTCGGCATCACTCACTCGTGCCGGAACCGTGCCGCCCTGAAGGGCGGCGCTACATACTGCTCCCGATCCACCGGCGCGTTTCGCATCGGATGTAGCGCCGGGCTTTAGCTTGGCATCACTCACTCGTGCCGGAGCTGTGCCGCCCTGAAGGGCGGCGCTACATACCGATCCTGATTCGGCGACGGGGACATCGTCGAAGGCGCCGCACTTGATGAGCGAGGTGAGCTCGTCGCGGCTGGCGGGCACGCGGCGCAGGAAATCCTCGAGCGAGCGATAGGGGCCCTCCCGCTCGCGGGCCGCGACGATCGCGGCGATCGTTTCCGCGCGCATTCCCTTCACCTGGATCAGGCCGACGCGCAGCGCCCTTTTCGCTTTTCCAGGGCGAGCCGGCGGGTCGCCCTTGCCGGGCGAGGCGGCCATCGGCGGGGTGGCCATGGCCGCCGCGGCCGCATCGGCCTCGGCAACGGGCTCGGCTGTATATTCCGCGGCGGAACGATTCACCGAGGGCAGCAGCACCGGAATGCCCCAGCGCCGGGCTTCCTCCACATAGGCGGAGACGTGATAGAAGCCGGCGCCGGAGCTACACATCGCCGCGAGAAATTCCGCCGGGTGATGCGCCTTGAGATACGCGATGCGCCAGGCGAGATCGGCGTAGGTGGCCGCGTGCGCCTTGCAGAAACCGAAGCCGGCGAATTTCTCCACCATCAGCCAGACGCTTTCGAGCCGGTCGCCCTCGAGCCCGAGCCGCGCCGCCGATTTCAGGAATTTCGCGCGCAGGCGGGCGCGTTCGCGCTGGTCGGCGAATTTGGCGCGGGCGCGCCGCACCAGATCGGCTTCGGCGAGCGAGAGCGAACCGGCGGTCTGCGCGATCTGCATCACCTGTTCCTGGTAGACGCAGACGCCGAGCGTTTCCTTGAGGATCGGCTCGAGCGAGGGATGCGGGTAGCGCACCGGCTCGCGGCCGCGCAGCCGGCGCAGAAACGTCTCCTTGGCGCCGTATTCCGAAGCGCCCGGCCGGATCAGCGCCAGCGCGATCGAAAGCTCATCCATCGTGCGCGCGCGCATCAGCCGCAGCAGCCCGCGCATGCCCGGCGATTCGATCTGGAAGACGCCCATGGTGCGCCCGGCGGCGATCATCGCCGCGGTTGCGCGATCGCGCTCGGGGATCGCGTCGAAATCGATTTTGCGGCCGGTGGAGCGCTCGATATTCGCCAGGGCGAGCGAGATGGTGGTGAGCCCGCGCTGGCCGAGCAGATCCATCTTCACCAGGCCCAGCGCCTCGACGGCGTTCATGTCGTATTGGGTGACGACGATGCCCTTGGCCGCTTTTTCGAGCGGCACGAGTGCCGAGAGCGCGCCCGGCGCGATCACCGTGCCGCAGGGATGGATGCCCATGTGGCGCGGCGCTTCGTCGAGCCGCTCGGCCACGTCGAGGATTGTGCGCCAGGGCTCCTCTTCGGCGGGCAGCGCACGGCATTGCGGCAGGACGCGAATCGCCTCGCGAATCTCCCGCACCGGCCGGTGCGGCAGCCGATGCGTGAAGCGGTTCACCTCGCCCGGCGCCACGCCGAACGCCTTGGCCACTTCCCGCACCGCCAGCCGCGCGTGCATCGTCACGAAGCTGCCGATCATCGCCACGTGCGCGGCGCCCCAGCGCCGGTAGACGTAGTCGAGGATTTCATCGCGCCGCGCGCCGCACAGGTCGAGGTCGATGTCCGGGCAGTCGCCGCGCTGCTCGTTGAGGAAGCGCTCGAAATAGAGCCCCCAGCGCAGGGGGCAGACGCGCGAAATTCCCAGGCAGTAGCTGACCATCGAGCTGGCAGCCGAACCGCGCCCGGCGGCGGGAATGCCGCGCCGGCGCGCCTCACGCACAATGTCCCAGACGAGCAGGAAATAGGGCGCCAGGCCAAGGCGATCGATCACCTCCAGCTCGCGCGTCAACCGCGCGATCACCTCGGGACCGGGCGGATGGTAGCGTTTGCGCGCGCCGCGAAAACACAGCTCCCACAGACAGGAAAACGGCGTCTCGCCCTCGGGCACAGGAAATGACGGCAGGATCAGCCGGCCCAGGTCGAGTTTGAGGCGGGCGCGCTCGGCGATTTCGAGCGTGGCGCGCAGCGCCTCGGGAAAATCGGAAAAGGCGCGCTGCATCGCTTCGGCCGGCTTGAACCACGCCTCGGCGTCGGCGATTTCCGGCGGCGCAATCCGGCTCACCAGGCGGCCGGCGCGAATCGCGTTGACGACGCGGTGATGGAGGAACTCCCCGGGCGCGAGGAAATGGACGTTGTTCGTTGCGACGAGCGGCACACCGAGCGCGTGGCCGAGCGTGCGCGCCGCGCGGAGATTCGCGTGGCCGCTCGCCGGGAAATGGTGGGTTTCGAGATAGAAATTTTCGCCGAAGATTTCCTTGAGGCGGGAGATACGAGCGGATTGGGCGTCGCGCCCGGGGATTTCATTGGCAGATGTGGCAATGCCGCCCTGAAGGGCGGCGCTACATGTGCCGGTGCCAGATTGCGATGGCGTGCTGCGTTTTGTGCCGAAGGAATCCGGCACGTAGAGCGCGATGAGGCCGTCGCGATGCGTATCGAGCAGGCTCCAGGCGAGGGCGTGCTCGTCGAGCTGGCGGTGCGTCGCCAGGCGGCACAGGTTCGCGTAGCCTTCGACACCGGCCGCGAGCAGCAGCAGCGGGAAATTTTCGCGTTCGCCCTCGCCCACCGGCAGCACCGCGCCGAGGATCGGCTGGATGCCGGCCTCGCGCGCCGCCTGATAGAACGGAATCGCGGCGTAGAGCCCGTCGGTATCGGTGAGCGCGACGGCAGGCATCGCTTCGCGGGCAGCGGCGGCCACGAGTTCGCCCGGCGCGGCCGTGGCGCGAAGAAAGGAATAGTGGCTGTGGCAATGCAGATGAACGAACATGGCCGCGCTGTCCCGTGAACTGCTTCCTCCATGCCGCGAAAAGGCGGGCGACCCATGGGTCGCCCCTACAAACAAGAGCCAGACAACGGCCCTGGCCGGAAAGACGCCACGCCGCATCGGGCACCGGCACGGCGCAACGGCCGGAAAGACGCCGCACCATCGAGCGCAGGGGCACGTGCAACGTGCCCCTACCGAGAGAGGCACGGCGTCGAGAGCACCAGGCCCTCGCGCTTGGTGGCGTAATGGCGCCGCAGCACCAGGCCGCGACCGTAGAACACCGCGTTCCAGCCGAAGCGGCCACGCACGGCGTCGACGCCGCGATTCAGATACCAGCGGCGATTGGCGCGCGCGTCGAACAGGTCGTTTTGCCGGCGATCAGGTACGAGATTCGCGACGCTCACGCCCACCCAGCGCAGCGCCACGCGCCGCGCGTAGAGCGAGTCGAAGATCTCCATTGCCGCGGCGAGCAGCGCCTTCTCGTCGTTGGTCGGCGGATCGAGCCGCACCTGCCGCGCCGACGGAAAGCCGTCGGCGTAGCGGATTTTCAGCATGAGGGCGCGCGCCTGGCAGCCGATCGAGCGCAGCGTCGCGCCGACGCGCTCGGCCAGATATTCCACGAGGCCCGTGAGCAGCTCGGGATCGATCGTGGCGTCCTCGATCGTCGTCTCGCGCGAAACCGATTTTGGCAGCGCTGGCCCCTGCACTTCGCGCGGATCGATGCCGCGCGCGCGCTCCCACAACTGGCGGCCCACGGCCGGGCCGAAAGCCGCCGCCAGCACCGCCAGCGGCAGCCGGCGCAGCTCGCCCACGGTGTGAATGCCGCGCTCGGTGAGCGTGGCGGCGTGGGCGTGGCCGACGCCGTGCAGCTTGCCCACCGGCAGCGGATCGAGGAAGCGGAGTTCCTCGCCCGGAGGGATGATGCCGAGCCCGCGCGGGCGGCGGATGCGCGAGGCCAGCGACGCCATCAGCTTCGACGTGGCCGCGCCCACCGAAACGCTCAGGCCGGTTTCATCCTCGACGCGCTGCTGCAGCCGCCGCAGCGTCAAGCGGAAATCGGGATAGAGGCGCTCGGTGCCGGTGAAGTCCAGGTAGAAATCGTCGAGCGCGGCGGTTTCCACCGCCGGCGTGAAATCCTCCAGAATCCGCCGCACGCGGGCGGCGAAATCGGCGTAGTGCTCGTAGGCGCCGGGGACGACCGCGGCGTCCGGGCAGATGCGCAGCGCGTCGCGAAACGACATCGCCGTGCGCACGCCGCGCGCCTTCGCCTCGTAGCTCGCCGAAGCCACTACGCCGCGGCCGACCAGCACCGGCCGGCCGCGCAAGCGCGGATCGAGAGCCTGCTCGACCGAAGCGAAGAAAGCGTCGACGTCGACGTGAACGATGCGGGGAGTGCGGGCGTTCATGGGTTGGCCTCGCGGCGGCAGCCGCCCGGGAGCGAGGACGCGGAGGGAAGGGCCTGCGCCTCAGCCTCCCGACAGCCGCATCATAGGAGAAGAAAAAGCGAAAGTCAAGACGATCCGCTTTCCTCTTTCAACACGGCCTGTGCCCGACTGACTGTGGGCCTTTTCGAACGTGTTTCCTTTGTTTTTCGCCAGACGGGACTACGTTGGAATGACAAGCAAACCATCGTCATCCGCGGCAGCGTGTCCCATGTGGCGGCGCTTGGCCGGCATTTTCCTCCCGCGCTTCCCTACCCTGTAAGATGAAATAGTCATGGGCACTCCGCAGGTGATCGCGCATCGCGGCGCTTCGGCGCGCGCGCCGGAAAACACGCTGGCCGCCTTTCGCCGCGCCGCCGAACTGGGCGCGGACGCCATCGAAACCGATCTGCGGGTGACGCGCGAAGGCCGGTTCGTGCTGCTGCACGATGCCCGAGTGAACCGCACCACCAACGGCCGCGGCCACATCGCCGATCTCGCGTTCGACGCGGTGCGCCGGCTCGACGCCGGCTCGTGGTTCGGCGAGGAATTTGCGGGCGAGCGCATTCCCACACTCGAGGAAGCCCTTGCAATTGCCGCGGAACTCGATTTGGGCGTCTATCTGGAGCTGAAAGCGCCGGTTGACGGCTCGCTGCCCTTTGCCCTGGCCGAACGGTTGCGCCGCTCACGGCGGCTCGACCACATCGTGCTGCTCTCGTTCGATCCGGCGGCACTGGCGCTGATGCATGCCAGCGAGCCGCGGCTGGCGACGGGCCTGCTCGTCGGGCGCTCCGGGCCGACGATCGCGGCGGCGCGGCGGGCAGGGGCGCGGCTGCTGGCGCCGCGCTACCGGCGCATCTCGGCACGACTGGTGCGGCGCGCCCGCCAGGCGGGACTCGGCGTGGTGGCCTGGACGGTGAATGAACGGGAAGAGATGCGGAAGATGCTCTCGCTCAGCGTTGACGGTATCATGACCAACTGGCCCGGCCGCCTGCTCGAGGAGATCGGGCAAACGGCTTCGCCTCGGCTGAACTGAGACGCGCCGAAAAATCCGGGAAGAAGGAGCAGCGGTGGCCACAGCGAAAAAACGCAAACCCAAGGTCTTGCAGCCCGGCCTGAAAGGCGTCTTCGAAGAGACGGTTCCCCGCGAATGGACGATTGCCCACTACGATCCCTCCCTGCCGCCGGTGCTTTCGACGCCGGCAATGATCGGGATGATGGAGACGGCGGCGGCGCTGGCCGTGCGCCCGCGGCTGCCCGAGGGAGCGATCACCGTCGGCACGCGCATCGAGGTGGATCATCTGAAGGCGGCGCCGGAAGGAGCGCGCGTCCGCGCGCGAGCGCGCCTGGCGAAGATCCAGGGACGGTTCCTCGTCTTCGACGTCGAGGCAGTCGCCAATCGCCACGTGCTCGGCAAGGGGCGCGTCTATCGCGCCATCGTCGAGACGGGGAAATTCCTGGCAAAGGCGAAGCGGCGTACCACGAAGCAAGCCGCCAAGCCCAAGCGCAAGGGCCGCTGATTTTCGTTGGAATTCAGGTGGTCAAATCGAGGGGGCGACGGGCGACAGCCCATCGGTTTCGCCAGCCGCCGCGAGGAATCGCGAGCCGTTGTTTTTTCAGAAGCCGCGCCGTTGAAGGGTTCGCCGCGTTTCGGGCGGCATGGCGGCCATGCGGCGAATCATCGCCAACACCAGCATTTTGTCGGTTTCCGAAAGGCCCTCGGTGTACCGCTTCACATCGGCCAGCACGCGCAGTTCCTCTTCCGACAGCTCGCCGGCCGCGCGCCGCGCTTCCCGCTCTTCGGGCGTATCGGGCACGGGGAAGAAATCGGCAAGGTTGATGCTCATAGCCTCGGCAATCTTCGCCAGAGTTTCGAGTGAAGGGACGGTGTGGCCGTTCTCGACACGCGAGAGGTAGCAGCGCAGCAGACCCGTTCTCCGCTCGATGTCGCCTTGGGATAAACCGCGGCCCGTCCGGTAGTTGCGGATCACTTCCCCGATGTGCAGCTTGGGCTTCTCCTTTGGCATTGGGCAATCTCCCGCGACGAAGTGGTGATTATGCTATGACCCCGAGCAGTGTAGTTCAACAGATATTACGAGTTTGGACAAAAATTTTCTGTTGTACTGGTACCTTAACGGTTAACTAGCACCTGGATGGGCCGATCCGCCACACCGGCAGGAAATCGCAGGCCGACCGTGCGCCACGGACCGGCAAAGTTTCATCGCTACTGCGACTGCTTCGCAACGGTAATCATGAACGGCTGAGACAGCTGAAACTTGAGCAGCGTTTCGCTGGGGATCTTGATCTGCTGGCCGTGCGTGATCAGTGTGACGCCCGTTCCGGCCGCAGCGCCTACTCCGGCGCCCGCCGCCGCGCCACCACCCCCGCCGGCAATGCCGCCGATCACCGCGCCGAGCGCCGCACCGATGACCGAATGCACCACCGTCTGCTTGGTGCGCGACTTGCCCACCGCCTGGTATTCGCCGGTGACGATGGGCTGAATGGTACCGTTGACCGTGCGGATGCCAGTCAGTTCGAGCGCCAATTCCGATTTTCCGGCGAGCCGGCCCGCGGACTTGACCGAAATCAGCTTGCCATAGACATCGGCGTCCTGGCGGGCGACGACGACGTTCCCGATCTGCAAAGGTTGGGCGAGACTGGCATGGAAAATGTCGCCGGGCCGATTCACGTTGGAATCGACGCTGTCGATCATCCGGATCATGATCTCGGTACCCTGCGGCACCGTCACCGCCTGCGTCAGCGGTGCGCCGGAGGTCAAACTGGCCTCCTGTGCCGGCGTGACAAACGTAATGGAAGCCACTTGCGAAGTGTTGTAAATCTTCACCGCGCCGTTGATCAGGAACTGCACCTGGTCCTTGGTCCCGCCGAGATAGGTTCCCTGGAGCACGCGACCGTCTTTCAATCGCAGCGTGGCGGCGTGGGCGACAATTGCCGTCACTCCCATCAGCAGCCCTGCCACTATCAACGCAACGAGGCGTTTTTTCATTGCATTCCCTCTCGCACGAAATCCTCCCCGCCATAGGGAGTAACTTCTGTGGGATTAGACGCCCGTGTTTTCTTCCGGGTTGGCCTTTCGTGTGATGCTAAAGCACCTGGGTAATGCACGGGGCGGGCTTCAGTAGGCTGTAGTCGGAAGAAAACCATTTGGGGACCCCCGAAAAATGGGGTAAAAACGAGTTCGCCAAACACGCCTGTTTTGCGAACTCAACCTCACGG
>JAKBLM010000040.1 GCA_021832085.1 Acidobacteriota bacterium
CCGACCCACTTGCCCGAAGATAGCGCAGCGCTGAAAGCGATGGTGTGCGCGCTGCTGGCCGAGCGCAATCGCGAGAAGCAGCGCGCCGATGGTCTGCATGTCGAGAATCTGCGTTTGCAAGTCGAGCCGGCGAAGTGATGATTGATGATCCAGCGGGCGTTTTCACTCTCCACAAAGACGCTTTGCGACCGGCCGTTTTTCTCGCCGGAGGAATCGGCATTACGCCGTTTCTCAGCATGCTCCGTCAGGCCACGCACGTTGGGCCTTCGTATGAGCTGTACCTTTTCTATTCCAATCGGCGCCCCGAGGACGCTGCCTTCCTCCAAGAGCTATTCGGCCTTCAGTGTAGGTATCCGAAATTTACACTCGTACCAACCATGACCCAACTCGGGCGATCGGAGCGCAAATGGAAAGGAGAAACCGGTTACATCGGGGCTGCTCTGATTGCTCGATACGTGGGTTCGGTTATTGGACCGATCTATTACATGGCCGGACCTCCATCCATGATCGAGGGCATGCGTCAGAAGCTTTTGCAGCGAGGCGTGAGACGGGACGATATCAACGCGGATTCGTTCGATGGTTATTGACGCACAAAGCCCCGAGTCATCATAATCCTCGAAGGCTCGGAATGTATGAAGTACCGTTCGCCATACGGGCGTGCGTCGAAGCGCTTCACCCTTCTCCGACCTCGCGAAAGCGCCGGTCTCTGCAATCCGGCAAGCCTCTTTGCCACGAGGATCTTTTCGAGAGCCGAGATGCTAGGACCGTAAACTTGCCATCAAAGCGTTCGAGACTCTCCGCAAGGAATTCATCTTTAGTACCTCCAGGCAGTCCCTGCATTTGGATCCCTCGCACTTTCCAGTAGTTGCGCGGCATCATGGGAACGTTACGCTTGTCCCTTTGAACGTGATGCGCGGTTCATTGCCCGAATTCGACCCCTAACACAAGATAAGCGTGGTTCAAGAGTGAGACTCCGCATGAGGCGGAGACTGTCTGTGCGATTGGCGCTTTCGTCCCTTGCGGCTTGGAACGGCAGCGTCCATCTCTTAACCATCGGTTGGCAGAAGATGATGTCTGAACAGGCAAAGACACTTATCCCGGCGTTGGCTACTCCCGGGGACTCGGGACCGCAACAAGAGCTCTCATGCGCGGAGGCCACCACCGCAGTCGCGTGGAAGGCGGCATCCGGCAGTCGAATGGGTGGAACGGCTCTGAAAGATGCGCGATGGTTTAAGCCATCCGGGTTCACGTTGATGGAATGTGGGACCAAATCTATGGGGGTAATTGCAATGAGGACAAACCTATTTCGCTGCCGGAGGTAACATGTGAACGGGTCTGCCTATCCTGCTGAACACAATAAGCTCGGTTGGATCGCGTTCCTGTTTTTTTGTGTAGGTGTGGCAACACTCGCGATTTTGGGTATTACGAGTCACGATATGGGGTCGCGGGCGTCGAACCCCGTCGACACATCCGTCACTACACCCACCGCCAAACCAGGCACCACTTCAGCTATATTGACAGCCACGCCGACGCCAACTCGGCTCGCTCGCGGTCGTTGAATTGGTCGAACCAGTTGTCGGCTGTTTTGATTGTCGCATCGGCGACTGGTATGTAAACGTCGATTCCCTCGTTTGAACGACAGCTAATAACCTTCGCGAGGGACTGCCGGATCTGTTGTGCAACCCGGTTGTCAAGGCGGAACTGCTCAGGCGAGCGGGCACGCAGCTAAACGTCCTCATCGGACTGTTCGTCGGCCACGACAGCCTTTTTCCCCAGCACTCGCAAGCCCGGGCCACCGCCCTCGTCGCCAAGGACCGCGCTCTCGGCCACAATCCTGTCGGCGTCTTCTACACCAGGCGCTCATACTGCAAGCGCCCGAAGAATCCTTGGCCCGCGCTTCTCGCTGAAGCTACCAACTGCTGAGCATCCAGCAAGGCCGCTGTGCCAAGCCGGTTTCTGCAGCGTCGTTTGTTGGTGCGGCACCTTGTCGGAGCGGAGAAATAGGCTGGGCCGAAACTCGCGGCTGAACAATGGATTTCTTCTATCCATCAAATAACTCACGAGAAGTGTGAGAGTGCGGGTTAGGATTCGCATCCGCAGACGCCGCCATTTCGAGCGAATCGCTGAAAAAGGCAGTTGGAGCCCCTGAAGAACTCATTGTAAACTCTTGAGAGCGCTTCGGTTGCACTGCATGGGCGTGTAGCTCAGTTGGGAGAGCATCTGCTTTGCAAGCAGGGGGTCGGGGGTTCGAATCCCCCCACGTCCACCATTTCAATCTATAAACATGCGGTGTTCAGCGTGCAGACTCACTGAATGTTTTGCGCCGAATGGCTTGGGAATACCGCGGGGATACTGGAGGCGGCAGAATTTTTTGCACCTCTGGCCTTCATCAGAGCCGGCAAGGTCTCTGGAATCGACCCAGCGCAAGCTCAGCGTCGTCGGATCCCCGCGATAGGACGGGCGGAGGCGAGCCGGAGCGTCGCGGGATGATGTGAGATTGCCAGCAGGCGCGAACGCTTCGGAGGATGGCAGGAAACCGGAGATGAAAATACTCATGTAACGAGAATGGCGACAGTTCGGCGACGAGCTGATAGACTGACCCTGGCTGGTCAAACGGGGTTGTGAGTGTCGCACGAGGAGCGACCAGATAATGTTTACCCTCCTCATTCCGAGCCTGATATTTGCCGCCGCGACGGGGGCTTGCGATCCTTGCCTATGGGCATCCACGTGCATGCAAGCTGGCTGAAACCGTTTTGTTGCTTGTGTCCTTTGTTATCTTTGTTTTCCTAACGGGGCGGAACATGGGCATCATGGACTGGTGTTCAGCGCTGTACAGCGCCGGTGGCAACATCAACCTGAAGCTCCGCGATGCCTGTGAGGCGAAACAGATTCCCCGTATTCTTCCAATGTACGGGTCCCTACTTGTTTATCTTGTTTTTCTTCGGTACTTCCCGCATTCGTCCAAACTCGAAAAAGACAAGAGGGGCGACAACGACAGTTGATCGCCGGGATTAGCGGCTGATCAGAACCGCCGCCATTGGCCCTCGCGACCACCCCTCTTGCCAATTCCACGGAAGGCGCGAAGATGAGAAGCTTCCAGATCGTGCCTCCAGTTCACGCGGGCCGGTGGCTGCGCCCGTTGTAAGCCGAAGCCAGGCGAGCAATCGTGATGGCGACGTAGAGGACACCGGTGGCCGCTTCCAGGGCGGCGAGTACGCGTGCGATCGGCGTCACCGGCAAGACATCCGCGGATCCGATTGTAGTCAATGTGGTGAGACTCAGATAAAACAGCGAGCCGCGCGAAATGACCCCACCCCGGACTGTGCTCGACGCCGCAAAAGATCCGGGATGCAGCGTCTCGAGCAGCGCGTAGGCGGAGGACCATACCATCGCCAGGATCAGGTAAGCGCTCACCGAAAGGTAGAGCCGCCCTTTAGTGATTGAGCCCGGCTGGCCGAGGGCCACGAACAGCCCAACGGCCATCACCGTGAAAAAGGCGATTAGCAGACCCTGGCTGGTGGCGATCAGCGGCCGGACCGGCATGATGTGCGACAACAGGATGAACGCCATCGAGCAGGCGGCCAGAAAAATGGTCGGCACAATCCGCCGTGGCCGGCCCGTCAATGCGGCGATCTGTAAAGTCGCGGTCACCAGCGTGGCGTAGATTGACACCACCACAATCAGCGACCCGATCTTGTTCTTTTCCAGGACGGGCAGGAGCACCAGAAAAGCGACCAGCGAGATGAGCAGCGCCAGCGCGCGCCGATCGCTCACCCGCACCTCCCGCATGGCCAGCTCATCGAGCACGCTGGTCACCGGACGCTGGTCCTCGGGGACCTCCGGCATGGAATGAAACCTCTACTACGGCTTCATCTTCCCGTTAAAACTCTGCTTCCAACACTGTCAGTTTTGACAGTAGGCGCTCTTTCCCCCGCGTCCCTAGCATGAGGAAAGGGACCGGCGGGACGACCGGCGGGCGAGCCTCCGGCAAGGAACGAGCCCGGCAGAGGTCGGCATGCGCAACTCACTGAGTTCGCGGCGCTTGGTTGGAGCGGTGCAGCCGCTCGTCGCGGCGGCATTCGGTGTGGCCCTGTTGGCCGGCTCGAGCGCGTGGCCGCAGAATCACCTGATGCAGCAACGTGTGGCGGAGATCGGGCAAACCGCCGCCGCGAACATGCGGGCGCTCGCCCAATACACCTGGCAGGAGCAGCAGACAATCAGCGTTCGAGGCCGGACGAAAAAGCAGACTCTGTTCCAGGTGCGCCTAGGGCCCGATGGCAAACCGCAGAAGGCGGAAATCAGCCCTCAGCAGCAGGCCCCGAAAGCCCCTCCCATTGTCGGTGGCTGGCAGCGCCGTGTAGCGGAAAAAGCCGTCCAGAAAAGGGCGGCGGAAATCGGCGACTACGCAAAACAGATCGCAGCCCTCGCCCAGAGCTACTCCCAGCCCGATCCGCAAAAATTGCAGGAGCTTTTCCGGCAGGGAAACATCAGCCTCACGCCGGCCGGGGCGGCTAACGAAGTTCGCCTGGTGATCCTCAGCTACCTGAAGCAGGGCGATACGGTCACGATCGTCTTCAACCGGGGACAAAAAGCATTGCAGTTGATCGAAGTCGCCTCGTACCTTGACGACCCCGGGGACGCTGTGACGATTTCAGCAAAATTCGCCCGCCTGCCCGGAGGGCCGGATCACGTTGACTCGATTGTGGTGAAGGGGGCGAGGAAACACCTCACCGTCACCGTGCAAAATTCCAATTACCAGAGGCTGTGAAGCGGATCCAAGCCATGCGGAATTTCCGCTCCATCGAGCCGGCAGCGGTTGCGCTAGACGCTCACGGCGATGCCGGAAACAGGTCTCTGCCAGCGGCACGATTCGGTTGACCTTCCAGCCTTCGGACCCGACCGAATCGGAGGATGGAAATGAGCCGCACCACCCTGAAGACGGCCTCCAGATACGACATGCTGAGACTCGTCGCCACGCTCCTCTTCCTGATCGCGGGAGTCGGCGTGAGCGGGCGGCAAGCGCCGCCGGACTTCCGTGGCGTGCAGGCTGCCGGCCAGATCCCCTCGGCGGGTCAGAGCCTGAGTATCGCTTCCGTCCCGAACCTGCGTGACCTCGGCGGCTACAGAACAAGCGATGGGGCAACCGTGGTCAAGGGACTCGTCTATCGCTCCAGTCAGCTTAGTGGGATCAGCCCGGGCGACATGGAGAAGCTGGCCAATCTCAAGCTCAAGAACGTCTACGACCTGCGCACCGCCGAAGAGCGCTCAGCCCGCCCGGACGAACTGCCGCCAGGCGTCAACGACGTCTGGCTCAACGTGCTGGCCGACGCTCCACGGTCGGCCCCGGCCGAGCTCGAAAGGCTCCTGCACAACCCGAAGGAGGCAAATGCCGCTCTCGGCTTCGGCAAGGTGGAAGGGGAGTTTCAGAAAATGTACAGGGAGTTCGTCTCCCTGCCGAGCGCGAAAGCAGCGTACCGCAAGCTGTTTCTTTCCCTTGGCAACCGGAAGCAGCTGCCCGCGCTCTTCCACTGCACCACCGGCAAGGATCGGACCGGATGGGCAGCCGCGGCACTGCTGACGCTGCTAGGCGTACCCCAAAGCAAGGTGATGGAGGATTATCTGCGCAGCAACGACTACATCCTCCCCGCTTACCGGCAACAAATCGACGCCTTTGTCGCGGCCGGCGGAAAGAAGTCAATTGTTCTGGCCATTCTGGGCGTGAAGGAAGAATACCTTTATGCCGCATTCGATGAAATGCATACGAAGTACGGCACCATCGAGAGTTATTTTTCCGATGGACTGGGGATAGATGCAGCCACGCAGAAGGCCCTGCGCCGCCTATATCTTCAGCCCCCGGCAGTTGAACCCCTTTCGCCGTTGTTCCGGGGAAATCTCCCGCTGCTACCGCTTCGCAAGGGATCGCCGGCCCTGCTCTCGCTTTATTGAACCCCTCCGCTGCTCGAAAGAATCCGGGCGGCGTGCTCCACCGCTGTTCGCAGCCCCGCCACCAGCACCTCGATTTCCGCGCTCGAAATAATGAACGGCGGTGCCAGCAGCAGGTGATCGCCGGCCTTCCCATCAGCGCAGCCATGAATCGGATAGGTGAGTACGCCCGCCTCGTAGGCCGCCTGAAACACCAGATCGGCAACCTTCAGTCGGGGATCGGAGGGCGAGCGGCTCTCGCGGTCACGAACGAATTCGATGCCCCAGAGCAGCCCGAGTCCGCGGACATCACCGATGATCGGGAATTCGTCCCGCAAGGCTTCGAGCGCGTGGCCCAATTCGAGCCCTGCGTCCGGAACCCGCGCGAAGAGTTGGTTTTCGTGAATGTAGTCCAGCACGGCGAGTCCCGCAGCCGCGGCGACCGGATGTCCGCTGTAAGTAAAGCCGTGAACGAAGCGGCCCGAGCCGTGCGCAATCGTTTCCGCCACCCGGCTGGAAACCAACACCGCGCCGAGCGGCGCGTATCCGCTCGCCACGCCTTTCCCGACCACGATCATATCGGGCTCAACGCCCCAGTGATCCACGGCAAACGGCTTGCCCGTGCGGCCGACACCGGTCATCGTCTCATCGGCAACGAGCAACAGTCCGTGCCGTCGGCAGATCTCCGCGATGCGCGCGGCATAGCCCTCCGGCGGCACCACGGCGCCGAGCGTCGCGCCTGAAATCGGCTCGAAGATGAAACCGGTGACCGTCTCGGCATCGTCGTTCTCCAGAAAGCTCTCCAGCTCGTCGGCGCAGCCGAGGTTGCACTGCGGATAGCGCAGGCCGAACGGGCAGCGATAGCAGTAGCAGGGCGCGATGTGGCCCCACTCGGAAAGCAGCGGTAGAAACGGCTCGCGCCGGGCAACGTTGCCTGAGACCGAGAGCGCGCCGAGCGTGGCGCCGTGATAGCTCTGGCGCCGCGAAACGATTTTCACGCGCCGCTCTTCGCCCCGCTCGACGAAATACTGTCGGCAGAGCTTCAGCGCGGTTTCCGTGGCTTCCGAGCCGCCCGAGGTGAGCAGCACGCGCCCGCCGCGCTGAAAGTTCGGCGGTGCAAGCGCGAGCAGCCGTTCGGCCAGTTCTTCGGCCACGCGCGTGTGAAACTCTGAGGAATGGACAAACGCCAGCTTGCCGGCCTGTTCCGCCATCGCCTGGCCAATGCGCGCTATGCCGTGCCCGATCGAAACCACCGCCGCACTCCCGGCAGCGTCGAGCACCTTCTTGCCCTCGTCGGTAAACAGCCAACAGCCCTCGCCACGTGCGGCAAGCGGATAGCGCCGCTGAAAATCGCGCGGAAAGAGCGCGCCGGCTGTCATGGGATTTTCGTCACCGCTCATGCGTTTTGCACCTCGAACTGTGCCCGATTGTAGCCAAATCGGCCGCTGAACTCATCAGCTCGCTGCGCTCATGGCCAAGGTGGAACGCGGGCGAAATCCGTTGCGCGCCGCTCTCACCCCGCCGCTATACCGTACGCGCAACGAGCGGGCGGAATCGGGCAGTGAAATGGCGCAGGAAGGGCGCCTCGTAGGCAAGTTCGAGGCCGCCGATCTGCTGGCGCCGCGCAAGGACTTCCAGAATGATTTCCACCACGTAATCGATATGGCTCTGCGTGTAGGTGCGGCGGGGAATCGCCAGCCGGACCAGATCCATCTTCGCGTGTTTCCCTAGCATCAGCGTGCCGATCTCGCACGAACGGATGCCGCCCGCCACGTAAAGCTCCACGGCCAGCGCCACGCCGGGAAACTGCTCGGGCGGCACGTGCGGAAGAAACGAGCGCGCATCTATATAGATCGCGTGGCCGCCGGGCGGCTGCACGATCGGCACGCCGGATCGAGCGATGTGGTCGCCGAGATAGGCGGTCGAGGCGATCCGGTAGTTCAGGTAGTCCTCTTCGAGTGCCTCGTTCAAGCCCACAGCGATCGCTTCCAGGTCCCGCCCGGCCAACCCGCCGTAAGTGGGAAAGCCCTCGGTGAGGATGAGCAGGTTTTCTTCCTGGCGGGCAAGCGAATCGTCGTTTGTGCAAAGGAAGCCCCCAATATTCGCGAGCCCGTCCTTCTTGGCCGACATGGTGCACCCGTCCGCGTGGGAAAACATCTCTTGGGCGATTTCCCGCGGCGAGCGATCGGCGTAGCCGGGCTCCCTCATCTTGATGAAATAGGCGTTTTCAGCGTACCGGCAGGCATCGAGGTAGAGCGGGATTTCGTATCTCTGGCATACTGCCTTGACCGCGCGGATGTTTTCCATCGAGACGGGCTGTCCGCCACCGGAATTGTTGGTAACGGTGAGCATCACCAGCGGCACGCGCTCCCGCCCGGTTCGCTCGATCAGGCGCTCCAGCCGGCCCACGTCCATGTTGCCCTTGAACGGCAGAACCCGTGCCGGCTCGGCCGCTTCGGGAACCGGCAGATCAACCGCCTCGGCGCCCACGAACTCGCAGTTGGCCCGCGTCGTGTCGAAATGGGTGTTGTTCGGCACCACGTCGCCCCGCTTGCACATCACTGAAAAAAGGATCCGCTCGGCCGCCCGGCCCTGGTGCGTGGGGATCACGTGCCGGAAGCCGAAAATCGCCTGCACCGATTCCCGAAACCGGGTGAAACTTGGCGATCCGGCGTACGATTCGTCGCCGCGCATCAGCGCTGCCCACTGGGCGGTCGACATCGCCCCTGTCCCGGAATCGGTGAGCAGATCGACAAGAATCGCGTCGGCGGGGACAGCGAAAAGATTGTAGCCGGCCTCCTCGATCAGCTGCAGGCGCTCCTCGGCCGTCGTGCGGCGAATCGGTTCGACGCTCTTGATGCGGAAAGGCTCGATGATGGTCTTGGTAGGCATCGCGGCATCCTCTGGGAAAAGTTCTCACTACAGAAGAGCACAACTGCGCCGGCAGCACAAGCAGCGCCGCATCGCGGGTGCCGCTCGCCGGGGGTAGTTCCTGGACACCGGGTCAAAGGCCGTCCGCCCCGCGCCCCGCCAAGCCCGTATAATGCTGCCGTGCATCTCTTCCGCAAGGTGGCCATTGTCATCGGCATGGTGGTGGGCCTGCTCGCCGTCGGGACAATCGGCTTTCGGCTTACTGAGCACTGGGGCTGGTTCGACTGCCTCTACGCCACCTTGATGACCGTTTCCACCATCGGCGCCGAGCCGGAAAACAAACTCTCCCACAACGGTCAGGTCTTCAATATCGTCCTGATCTTTCTCGGCCTCGGTGTAATCAGCTACGCCATCGGGACCCTGACCCATGGGGTGATACAATCCGAACTCGGTCAAATCTTTGGCCGCCGCCGCATGGAACGCGAAATCTCCAGCCTTCGCCATCATTTCATCATCTGCGGCGCCGGCCGTGTCGGTCGCCGCATCGCAGCCGAGGTGCAGGCGCGCGGCTTGCCCCTGGTAGTCGTCGACCACGAACCGGCCCGCGTGCAGTGGGCTGAGGAACGGAACATGCCCGTGGTGCTTGGCGACGCAACGAGCGAGGCGGTGTTGCGCCAGGCGCGGATCGAGCAGGCGCACGGCCTGGCCAGCGCCGTCACCACCGATGCGCAAAACGTTTATATCGTGCTGACGGCCCGTAGCCTGGCGCCCGATCTCTTCATCGTGGCGCGCGCCAGCGAGGAAAACGCCGAATCGAAGCTACTGAAGGCCGGCGCCAACCTGGTCGTCTCGCCCTACAGCTACGCCGGCCAGCGTATGGCACGGCTGATGACCCGCCCGCACGTGCAACGCTTCATCGATCTGGCTCTCTCCTCGCTGGGCAATGAGCTTGACCTCCAGATCGAGGAAGTGGCCGTCGCCGAGGATTCGCACCTGGCTGGCAAGCGCCTCTCTGAAGCCGACCTGCGCGGCCGGCTCGGTATTCTCGTCCTCGCCATCCGCCGCAAGACCGGCAAGATCGAATTCAATCCTTCTGGACAAGACACGATCCAGGCCGGCGATTTCCTGATCGCCATGGGGGAAACCCAGCAGCTCAAGGACTTGGAAACGATGGCCGGCCGGGACTGACCGGAACAGTTTCGCGACCGGCGCTTGCTCGCGGGCAACGCCTCCGCCTGCCCCGTCGTCCCTCAGAGAGACGATGCCGCACGGGACGGCTGGTCCATGGAACTCGATGAGCATCTCCGATTCATCGGCCGGGCGCTGAAGGACTGGTTTGTCGCGCGGCTCTCGGACAGCCTGGCCCTGGGTGTGATGTGGTGGGTCGCGTTGCGCTTGGCGCACGTCCCGTTGGCCCTGCTCTGGGCGGTGTTGGCGGGGCTGCTACAATTCGTGCCGCATCTCGGCCCGGTGCTCTCGGTGGTGGGTCCTGGCGGGGCGGCAGCCATTTCCGGTGGCGAAGATCGTTTTTTCCTGGTGTTGGTGGCCTACGTCGCAATCACTGTAGTGAACGGGCTGTTGGTCGAGCCGCTATTTTTCAAGCGCGTCGCGCACATCCCGATCTGGGCGTCCCTGCTCGTGCCCATCGCTCTCGGGCTCGCCTTCAGTTTCTGGGGCCTTGTGCTGGCGGCACCGCTGCTGGCCGTTTACTACGCCTATTGGCGCCGGCCCGCCCAAAACCGGATTGACCAAAGGCCCCCGCAGCACCGTTGACGAATCCGCTCCCGCTGCCAGGGCATCAAAACAATTTGGCACCGCACGAGCGGCCGGCCGGCAGGGAAACCCCAAGCCACTGCTCGTGCAACCCCTCCCGGGAGCCCGCAGATCCGGATTTTTGCTGTCGCAGGGTTCGCTGGCGGCTGATGTGCCCGGCGCGTCAACGCTTCTTCGCGCCGGTGGCCGCGCGACTAGGACGCAACGGAAATTCTTTCGGCGGTTTGGCGAAAACTATGCGAATCGGCATCACCTGTTATCCCACCTATGGCGGCTCGGGCGTCGTTGCCACCGAACTCGGCCAGGAACTGGCCGCCCGCGGTCACCAGGTCCATTTCATCAGCTACGCCCCGCCGATTCGCATGAACCTCGCCGATCCCAACGTGCAGTTCCACGAGGTTGAAGTCACCACCTATCCGCTCTTCGACCATCCGCCCTACACCCTCGCGCTCGCCACGCGGATGCTCGAGATCTTCGAGGCCGAATCCCTCGATCTGCTTCATGTCCATTACGCGATTCCCCATTCGGTCAGCGCGCTCCTGGCGCGCTCGATGGCTGCCCCGCGTCATCTGCCTTTCATCACCACGCTTCACGGCACCGACATCACCCTGGTGGGCATCAATCGCGAGTATCTGCCGATCACTCGTTTCGCGATCGAACGGAGCGACGGGGTGACCGCCATTTCCCACTACCTGCGCCGGCAGACGATCCGGGAGTTCGAGATCCAGCGGCCGATCCAGGTGATCCCCAATTTCGTCAATTGCGATCTCTACAGCCGGTCGGGCGACGGAGCCCTCCGCGCCCGCGTGGCGCCGGACGGCGAGCCGGTCCTCATGCACCTTTCGAATTTCCGGCCGGTCAAGCGCTCGACCGACGCGGTCGAGATCTTCGCGCTGGTGCGTGAGCGAATGCCGGCGAAACTCGTGATGATCGGCGATGGCCCCGATCGCGCTGCCGCCGAATATCTCGCGGTGAAGAAAGGGCTGCAGCACGACGTCCACTTCCTCGGTAAGCAGGATGAGATCCACCGGAAACTGGCCAGCGCCGATCTGTTCCTCCTGCCTTCGCAACTGGAATCGTTTGGCCTCGCGGCGCTCGAAGCGATGGCCTGCGAGGTATCGGTGATCGCCACCAGGGTCGGCGGTGTGCCTGAAGTAGTGGAAGACGGCGTGGACGGTTTTCTGGTCCAACCGGGCGACGTGGCCGAGGCCGCTCGCCACGCGATCGAGATCCTGACGCGCGCCGACCGCGGCCGCGAAATGGGCCTCCGCGCCCGTGCCCACGCGCAGGAAAAATTCTCCGCCAAGGACATCATTCCGCTGTACGAGCACTACTACCAGGACGTCATCTCCCGCTCCCGCGCTGCCTCTGCCTAGTGTCTGGTTCTGGAAACATGAGCCGCCCCGAAAAATGCAATTCGCCATTCGGACTGCGCCACGCCCGCCCACCCCACTTCGGCCCAAAGCCGCGCCCGCTTCATTGCGCCCTGCCCCGCAAAGCCGTTGCTGTACCGCCGCCCGTCGCACTTGCCGCTGTAGAAAAGGGTGGCTCGAAACGCACGACCCGGAGTATTTTGTGCGCTTGCGGCGGGTTTCAGGCGGATCGTCGCCGCCACGGATCCGCTCGCCACTCGCGCGGGCCTGTCAGCGAAACGTCATGGTGCGCACCCGCCGCCATGAGCCGTTCGTCCGCTTGGTGCCGCCTGGAGGAAGTTTCCGGCGAGCAGCGGCGGTGTCGGGTATGGCCGGGCGTTGACACCCCTGTAGCCGCCGATCTTCATCGTCGCTATGGCAGAAAAGTCGTCGAGCGAAAACGCGCAACTGGTTCGCGGCCTCGGTCTGGGCGGGTCGATCGCCCTGAACGTGAACCTGATGATCGGCGTCGGGCCGTTCATCACCATGCCGCTCGTCATCGAAGCCATGGGCGGGCCGCAAGCAATGCTCGGCTGGGTGCTCGGCGCGTTGCTCGCCATGTGCGACGGCCTGATTGTGGCCGAACTCGGTGCGGCGATGCCCGGCGCCGGCGGCAGCTACGCCTATATCCGCGACATCTACGGCCGCAACAAGCTCGGCCGGCTGCTCTCGTTCCTCTTCGTCTGGCAACTGACTTTCAGCGCCCCGCTCAGCATCGCTTCCGGCTGCATTGGCTTTTCGCTCTATGCCGCCTATCTCTGGCCTGGCCTGTTGCGTCAGCTGGGCAGCTATCATCTTTCGTTGCCGATGCCGCTTATTGGCCGGCTGCACGCCGACCTGGTGCTGACCCACGGTACCGCGCTGGCCGTTGCCGCTTGCCTGGTGGCGATGCTGCTGGCCTACCGCCGAATCAACATGATTGGGCGCGTCTCGCAATTCCTCTTCTGGGGCGTGCTGGGCACGATCCTGTGGGTGATCTTCGCCGGTTTTACCCACTTCCACTCCTCGCTCGCCTTCGATTTTCCGCCCGGTGCGTTCCGCTTCTCCGCCGGCTTCTTCACCGGCCTGGGCGCGGCGATGCTCGTGGCCACCTACGATTACTGGGGCTACTACAACATCTGCTTTCTGGGCGGCGAGGTGCGGAATCCGGGCCGCAACATCCCGCGGGCGGTGATCTATTCGATCGTGCTTGTCGCCGCGCTCTACCTTTCGATGACGCTCGGAGTGATCGGCGTGATTCCCTGGCGCGAGCTGCTGGTGACCGCCCATTCCCACGCGCGCGACTTCGTCATCTCGGCTTTCATGGACCGGATCTACGGCCACGGCGCTGCCGTTGTCGTCACCCTGCTGATCCTCTGGACCGCCTTCGCTTCGGTCTTCTCGCTGATGCTGGGCTATTCCCGCGTGCCCTATGCCGCGGCGCTCGACGGCAACTACTTCCGCGTGTTCGGCCGCCTGCACCCCAAGCATCGCTTCCCTCACGTTTCGATACTGACGTTGGGCTTGGTCGCGGTGGCGTTCTGCTCGCTGAAGCTGATCGACGTGATTGCCGCCCTGGTGGTGATCCGGCTGCTTTTGCAGTTTCTCGTGCAAGCGGTAGGGTTGATTGTGCTCCGGGTGCGCCGGCCCGACCTCGAGCGCCCGTTCCGGATGTGGCTCTATCCCGTGCCCGCGCTTCTGGCGATCGCCGGGTTCATCTACATCCTGATTTCGCGCCCGGATTTCGGCAAGGAGCTGCGCTACGGCTTCGCAATTCTGGTCGCTGGGCTGGTAATTTATGCGGTTCGGGCCTGGCGGCGGGCGGAATGGCCGTTTCCGCCCCGCGCCGGGGGCGCGGCGAGTCCGGAATCCTGAGAATTGGGTCAAACGGTCCGGGCCATCCGCTGCATCCTTTCAGTGGGGGAATCCACCTGGCAATGGCACGCGGCACGAGAAGGGGCAAGAGATTGCTTTTTCATCGAGGGGGAGTATGCGAATCCAAAACGTGGTGCGGTTCACGATAATGGCCGGCGCGCTCACACCGTTGCTCGCTACGGTCGCCGGTCGGCTGATGGCGCAGTCGCCACGCGACGTGAGCATCGAGCCGGAGGTGCGCGAGCGCCCGATTGAGCTCGACCGCGGCTCGGCGGCGCTCTGGCAGAGCCTCCTGAAACTCCATACGCGCGCCAGCCTGATCATGATCGACGCCCATCCCGACGACGAGGACGGCGGGCTGCTGGCCTACGAATCGCGCGGCCAGGGCGCGCGTGTGGCGCTGCTCACTCTCAACCGGGGCGAGGCGGGCCAAAACCTCATGAACTCCGACTATTTCAACGCCATGGGCCTGCTCCGTACCGAGGAACTGCTCGCCGCCGATCATTACTACGGCGTGCAGCAGTACTTCACCCGTGTCATCGACTTCGGCTTCTCGAAATCCAAGGAAGAATCGTTCCGAAAATGGAAGAATGGGCACCTCTTCTACGACATCGTGCGCGTGGTCCGCATGGTGCGCCCGCTGGTGGTCACCTCCGTCTTCGATGGCAGCCCCGCCGATGGCCACGGCAACCACCGCGTGGCCGGCGAGCTCACCCAGAAAGTCTTCGACGCCGCCGGCAATCCGAACGTTTTCCCGGAACAGATTCGCGAGGGGCTGCGGCCGTGGACGCCGCTGAAGATGTACGCCCGCGTGCCCACCTTCGCTGTGCGTGGCGATCGTATCTGGGACTACGCGAACCGCCGCTACTACCCGCTGCGCTTCTACAACTACATCAGCGACAAATGGATCGAGGGCCTGCTGCCCACTAATGTGGTGATCCCCGAGGGCGACTACAACCCTCTGCTCGGCGAAACCTATGAGCAGATCGGCCGCCAGGGCCTCAGCTTCCAGAAGTCCCAGAACGGCGGCATCGCCACCCCACCGCCCGGACCCGCCAATTCCGCCTATCACCTGTTCGGCTCGCGCGTGCCGACCACCCCGCACGAAAGCTCGATGTTCCAGGGCATCAACATTTCGCTGATGGGTATCGCGGATCTCGCCGCGGGTCAGAACAACGCTTTCCTGAAAACGGGCCTCGAGAAGATCAACGGCTACGTGGAAGAGGCCATGCACGAGTTCAGCGCCGAACATCCCGGCAGGATCGCTCCGCTGCTGGCCCAGGGAGCTAAGGCAAACGCCGCGCTGATCAGCCAGGTGATCTCCAGCTCGCTGAGCGGCGACGCGAAATACAACGTCCTCTTCGAGCTCCGCATCAAGCAGGCGCAATTCAATACCGCCCTGGCCGAAGCCCTCGGGCTTTCCGTCCGATCGGACGTGACCCCGCCGCCGGTGCCGAACGAGCCTGTCGCTCCTTTCCATTTCCGCGGCCCGGCCGATACCTTCCGCATCGCGATTCCCGGCCAGACCTTCTATGCCCGCGTGCGCGCGGCCGATATGGGCAGCATCCCGGTGACCATCCGCCGCGTCTGGGTCGAAACACCGGATGGCGAGGAGTGGGCCGTCGAGCCGGAGAGCGCCGAGCCCACCCAGTTGGAACCGGGCAACGTCACCGTTCGTGAATTTCAGGTGAAGGTCCCGGACAACGCCGGCTACACTCGCCCCTATTTCACCCGCAGCAACCTCGAGCAGTCCTACTACGACATCATCAATCCGAAATACCTGAATCTGCCCTTCATGCCCTATCCCGTCGCCGGCTGGGTGGAATTCGAATACGATGGCGTCCCGGTGCGGCTCGGCCAGGTGGTGCAGACGCTCAAGCACCAGCGCGGCCTCGGCCAGGTGTCGGACCCGCTGATCGTGGGTCCTGCGATCTCGCTCTGGATTTCCCCCCAGGGCGGCATCGTCCCGATCGGAAGCAAATCGTTTGGCGTCTCCGTGCTGGTCCACAGCAATGTGAAGGGGACGGCCAAGGGAAACGTCCGGCTCGATCTGCCGCCGGGCTGGACTTCCACTCCCGCGACACATCCGTTCTCGTTCGCCCGCGACGGCCAGGCCTCCACGCTGCGCTTTGAGGTGCATCCGTCTTCGGTCGAGCCGAAGCCGTACGAAATCCACGCCGTGGCCACCTACGACGGCCGCGAGTATCGCGAAGGCTACAGAACGGTCGGCTATCCGGGTCTGCGCCCCTATTACCTCTACCGTCCGGCCGTCTACAACGTTAACGGCGTCGACGTGAAGATCGCTCCCAATCTCAAGGTCGCCTACGTGGTCGGCACCGGCGGCGACGTGTCGCAATCGCTCATCGATCTCGGCGTGCATGCCACTTTCCTCAATAATCAGCAGATTGCCTCGGGCGATCTCTCCCGCTACAACGTCATCATCCTCGGCATCCGCGCCTATTCCGCGCGGCCCGATTTGGCCACCTACAACCAGCGTCTGCTCGACTACGTGCATCGCGGCGGAGTGTTGATCGTCCAGTATCAGGACGGCGCCTACGACCACAACTTTGCTCCCTATCCTTTCCACCTCGGCCACTTCCAAACCGTCACCCAGGAGCATTGCGCCGTGAAATTCCTCGAGCCCAATAATCCCGCGCTCCTCTGGCCCAACCACATCGGCCCGGCCGATTTCCTCAACTGGATCGAGGAACGCGGCCACGGCTATCCGGAATCCTGGGGACCGCAGTGGCAGGCACCTTTCGAAATGCACGACAAGCTGCAGCCGCCGCAGAAGGGCGGGCTGCTCATCGCGCGCTACGGCAAGGGCGAGTACGTCTATCTGGCCCTGGCGCTCTACCGCCAGTTGCCCGAAGGCGTCCCCGGCGCCTATCGCATTTTCGCCAACCTGCTCAGCCTGGGCAGCAACCCCAGCATCGCCTCCGGCAACAACGGGTCGGGCCGCTAGCCCGGCCGGTCCCCCGAGAAAATCGCACGGGGCGCGCACGCCACCCGCCTCCGCGCCCCGTGCCACGTCCACGCTGCCGCTCGTCACTGGCGCGACCGCCCGCCGACCATTCGTCAATCCTCCCGCGCTGAACGCCTCCCTGTAGAACCTCCCTTCAGGGCGGCAACTTGCCGAGATTGTGTGGCAGCCTTTCAGCTCTGCATCTTTCCCTTCCCACCGGCAAGCCGCCGTACCTTCGCCAAAAAGCCAGCGAAAATTGCGGTGCTCGCGCCGGCAATTCCACCACAAAATGACCCCGCGCCTTGACGAGTGCCCGCATGCACAGGCAAACTCCGCGAGTGCCCACCGGCCTTCACGCGGGTGGGCGAATGCGGCGGAGGCCTTTTCTCACTCCGCCGCGGAACGGACCCCGAACCATGTCGCTGATGATGCAGGAAATTGCCGAACAGCCGCAGGCGCTGCGGCGCACGTTGCGCGCTGAGCGCGGCCACGCCCGCGAGTTCCGCCGCTTCGCAGCGCGCCGGAAATTCCGGATGATCGTGCTCGTGGCGCGCGGCACTTCGGACAACGCCGCTCTCTTTGGCCGCTACCTGCTCGAACTCACCACCGGAATCCCCGTCTCGCTCTCGGCGCCCTCGATCTACACGCTCTATCACGCCAGGCTCGACCTGAAAGGAACGCTGATGGTGGGCATCTCGCAATCGGGCGAATCGACCGACGTGAATCTGGTGCTTCGCTCGGGCCGCCGCCAGGGCGCCTATACGGTTGGCATCACCAACGAGAAGCGATCGACCATGGCCGGCATCGTCGACGAGGTGTTCACCGTGCGGGCGGGCCGCCAGCGTTCTGTGGCGGCGACCAAAACTTATACCGGCCAACTGCTCGCGCTCTACTTGATCGCAAGCGGCCTCGCGCCGACGATCCACATCGAGGACGTGGCCCGAATTCCCGATTGGGTGGAGCAGGCGCTCACGCTTGAGCGGCCGATCACCGAGTTGGTGGAGCGCTATCGCTACATGCGCCAGGCCGTGGTGGTTGCTCGTGGGCTGAACTACGCGAGTGCCTTTGAATTCGCCCTGAAGCTGATGGAGACCTGCTATATCGTCGCCGAGCGCTTCAGTTCGGCTGATTTCCTCCATGGCCCGATCGCCATGGTCGAGCGCGACCTGCCGATTTTCCTCTTCCTTCCGCCCGGACCCTGCCAGCAGACGTTGGCCAGCCTGGCGCGCAAGCTGCGCCGCATGCGTGCGGAAACGGTGCTCTTCACCTCGAAAAACGTCGCGCAGCCGCCGGCAACGCGCACCATCGCCATCCCGGCTGCTGTCCCGGAAATCTATACGCCGATTCCCTACATCGTGCCCGGACAACTATTCGCCGCCCAGCTCGCCGAAGCGAAAGGACTCAACCCCGACAAGCCCCGCTTCCTGCAAGTGGTCACCCGCACCATCTAGCGCAAGCACGTTTCACGGTCTTTGCGTGGCGGACCCTGGCCGCGGTCATCGGAGTTTACGTAGACGGACCACATGACCCAGCCCCGCTTTGCCGGCTACACTACTCCCGTAGGGCCTCTTTCCTCACTCAATTCTCTCGGCCATTTCCCTTGCCTGACCCTGCTCGCCAAAATCGCAAAAGTGTACCGATTCTCCGATCTTCCTTCGCTGAAAACACGGGGTTTAGCCATAAAAAGAATCGTTTTCCTGTACCGATTCTCCCCTGTCGTTCCGGTCGGTCCGTTCGCCCGCTCACCACTCCGGCTCCCGCCTGTTCAGCGCCCAGACCCCGGTACCCAGCGAAACGTTGGCCGGGTCGTCGGCCAGCTAGGGGCGGGAAGCCAGCGAAGCGGCCAGCGCGGCGCGCGTCTTCCGCAGTTGCGCGGCCTGCGGGCAGTTGGGAAAACGGCTGAGGAAACGGGTGAGTTCGTTGAGCGCCAGCTTGGGCTTGTGGAGCTGGATCAGGTCGTCGTAGAGCAGCAGATGGACCGACAGGATCTGCGGATGGAGTTTTCCCGCCATCAGCAGGTGCGTATAGGCTTCCTCGTAGCGGTGCTGGTTGTAGCGGAGCCGCCCCAATTCCAGTTGGGCGAACCAGTCGGTTTTCGAAATCCGGAGGCTGTGCTTGAACGCGCGCGCCGCCTGCCGGTCTCGCTTCTGCTCCATGTAGAGGTAGCCGAGATAGGCAAAATTCTCAGCATTGTTCTTTTCGAGCACGAAGGCGTGATCGATGGCGAGCCGGGCCTGAGGGAAATGATGCCGGCTGGCATAGGCGGCGCTAAGCTGCCGGTACCCGGCGGCGAAGCGAGGAGCGAGTCGTATCGCCTTGCGGAAAGCAGCCGCGGCCTTGGCGTACTTTCCCGCGTCCATGCACTGAAGGCCGCGCCGAAATTCCACGCGGGCCTTGGGCGGAATTTCCAACTGTTCGATCGAGACGAGCGGGCCGTGTTGCGAACGGTGCGAGGCAGGAAGGGGCACGAGAGTGAAATTCTCCTCCGTCGTGGGGGACGTGTCCATCACTAGCCGGTGGATAGGCTCGAAGCCCTGCACTTCGATGTCGATCGTGAAGTTGCCTCCCATGAAATACCCCTTGAACGCATAGTAGCCGGCCGAGTCGGTAGTGGTGGATTGGATCATACCGCCGACGTTCTCCGGGTCCAGACGAACATAAACGAACGGGACCGGAGTGCCGTTGGCCAGGCGCACTTCTCCCTCAATCGTGGGGATGGATCCGGGAGTGGTACTGTTTGTCTCTCCAACGAGAGGATTCGTCTGCGCGAGCAGGCTGCCGGGGCCGCATAGAAGCAAAAGAATCAACACGAGCCATCGCGTCATCGTTGCACCCCCCCTTGCACCAGATGACCGCGCTCAGCCGAGAAAGCCGTTCGAGGGAAATCGCGGCGGAGCGAGCGCGAGCGACTCTTCGCCGCGAGCGGCGGATCAGTGTTGCTTCGCGGCCGCAGCGGCCAGCGCCGGCCGCACCTTGCGCATCCGGGCGGCCTGGGGATTTTTCGGGAAACGGGCGACGAACGCGTCTAACTCAGCGAGTGCTGCTTTGTATTTGTTCAGGTGGATCAGATCGTCGTAAAGCATCAGATGCACGGTAGCCATCTGGGGATGGAGCTCGCGCGCGGCCAGAAAATGTCGGTAGGCGGCCGCGTAGTCTTTCTGCTCATATCGAAGGCGGCCCAACTCGAGTTGGGCAAACCAGTTCTTCGGCTCCATGCGGAGGCTTTTCTCGAACGATTTTCTGGCCTTCTCGGGCTGTTTCTCCATCATGTAGAGATAGCCCAGATAGCCGTAGCTCTCGGAAGAGGGCTTTTCGATCCTTACGGCTTGCTCGATCGCCCTCTTGGCCTCGGGAAAATGATGTTGGTCGGCGTAAATCTCGCTGAGCCGCAGATAACTGGCGGCGTACTGCGGATCGATCTGGATGGCCTTTTTAAAAGCGCGCTCGGCTTCGGAGGCCTTTCCCTGGTCGAGATTGCGCAGGCCCGTCTGGAACTGCGCGACCGCCCGAGGGGGAACGGCAGCTGTCACCGCGGGAACGATCCCACCCACATTCCCGTTCTTGCTGGGCTTTGGGATCAGGGTGATCGGCACGTAAGTTGACGGGCCGGTGAGCATCACGAGTTTGTTGACCGGCTCGAAGCCCTGTACGTTGATTGAAATCTCATAGTTCCCGCCGGCGCCGATGCCCTGGCCCGCGAACGCGAAATGGCCGGCAGAATCCGTGGTGGCGGTCTGGATCAAACCACCGGCGTTCTCCGGTTCAAGCTTGATATAAACGTCCGGCAACGGCTGCCCGTTGGGCAGCTCGACCTCGCCCTGGATGGTGCCATTGGTATAGGGATTCTGATTCATCTGAGCCAGAAGCCCCGTCGCACAAAACAATAGGATGGCAAGAAAAACGACACTGCGGCGCATCACGGGAAGACCCCCTTCCTAACGCTTTTACTCCCACTTCCACCACGATGCAAGCAAATGCTGCCCCGTGGTGGGGGTTACTCCTTAGGCGGGTCGTGAGTCGCCAGTGGAAATGAGGACTATTCGCCAGAAGCTAACGAGGCCGCGAGCGCGGCGCGCGTCTTTCGTAACTGCGCTGCCTGGGGGCAGTTGGGAAAACGGGCGAGGAACTGGGTCAGCACCGCGAGGGCTTGCCTGGGCTTGCGCAGCTGGATGAGGTCATCGTAGAGAAGCAGATGAACCGAGCGGATCTGGGGATGGAGCTGGCGGGCCTCCAACAGATGAATGTAAGCGTCCTTGTAACGGTGTTCGTTGTAGCGAAGCCGGCCTAGCTCGAGGTGGGCGAACCAATCCGTTTTCGAAATCCCGAGGCATTGCTGGAAAGCGCGCTCCGCGCGCCCGTCGTGCTTTTCCTCCATGTAGAGATAGCCGAGATAAGCAAAGTTCCTGGCGCTGTGTTTTTTGAGCAGGAAGGCGTGTTCGATGGCCAGACGCGCCCTGGAGAAGAGGTGCAGTTTGGCGTAGACGACACTGAGCTGACGAAACGCCTCGACGAAGTGAGAATCGAGTCGAGCGGCTTTGTGGAAGGCCGCCTCGGCCTTTGCGTACCTTCCCGCGTTCATGTGCTGAAGGCCACGCCGGTATTGGGCCAGCGCCTTGGACGAAATTTCCAGCTCTTTGACGGAGACCGTGGGCTGCTCATGGGAAGGGGAAGCGGCGGGAAGGGGCACGAGGGTGAAGTTTTCCTCGGTGTCGGGCGAAGTGACCATGACGAGCCGGTGAATGGGCTCGAAGCCATGGACGTTGATGTCGATGTAGTAGTTGTGGCCGGCAAAATGTCCGTTAAACAAGTAATATCCGGCTGAGTCGGTGCTGGCTGACTGGATCATGCCGCCGAAATTTTCGGGGTCCAATCGAAGGTAGATGAAAGGAACCGGGCTGCCGTTAGGCAGCTGGACTTCGCCTTCGATCGTCGGGAGACCGCTGGGATCCGACTGGGCGGTGATGTCGTAGGGGTTGCTCTGGGCGAGCAGGGTGGTGGCGGCAGAGAGAACCAGAAGGACCAGGACAAGCAATCGCGTCATCGTTGCACTCCTTGCCTCGACCGACCGGGGTCAGCCGGGAATGCCGCGCGAGAAAATCGGCGGCGGAGCGAGCGTGAGCGATTTTTTGCCGCGTGCGGAGGATCAGTGCTGCTTGGCGCCTGCGGCGTTGAGGGCGGGCCGTGCCTTGCGCATGCGGGGGGCCTCGAGATCCTTTGGGAAGCGTGCGACCAAGGCTTCCAGATCGAGGTAGGCGAGATTGCCGTGGCCTTGGGAAGAAGGCTTTTCGATCCGGATGGTTTGCGCGGCCACTTTCCTGGCCGTGGGGAAGATGTATCGGTCGCCGCAGATCGTGCGGAGCCGGAAGTGGCTGGCGACGTATCGCGGATTGATCCGGGTGGCCTTCGGGAAAGCGTTCTCGATCTGGGAGGGCTTTCTCAGAGGGCCGGTGGCAAAAACCATGCTGCAGATCACGCGGTCCACCCTCTTGGGCCGTTTTTACTCCCACTCTCAGCGCTATGCAAGCAAAAGCTGCGCAGTGGGAGGGGGTAGCCCCTTGGGACCCGCCATCACCCGTGGGAGGTTGAGTGAGCCTGTCGGGTATTCAGTCGCCCGCCACGGCGGCGGCCTCGTCGTCGACGATGTCGAGGACGCTGTCCAGCCGGACCATTTTCAGGAGCATTAGCACCTGCTTGTTAGGAGCGAAGAGGATCGACCGGCCGCCCTCCCTGCGCACCAGGGTGAACGTACGCACCAACTCGCCAATGCCGGAGCTGTCCATATGGGACACGCCGCCCAGATTGATCGCGAGCCGGCGAGCGCCGTTGGCGATCACCTCCTCGACCGCGCGGCGTAGATCCTGTTGCGGAGCACCGAGCACCAGGGGCCCGGTCAGATCAAGAATTGTCGTCGAACCCGCCCTGCGGATATTGATCTGCAAGCGTACCCCCTGAAGCAGGCCAAGCTATCCGAAGCGGCGTCGGCAAGCAAGTGAAAGATAGCGCCGAAGTGAAAACAACCCCACCATACAATTTAGGTTGACTGGCTCACCCTACCCTTCTAGGATGTTGACATCTCGGTCGCCAGGGAAGGGCGAGGGGGGTTGGCCAAGTGATGTTTCGAACTCTTTACCGCGCTTTTTCTTACGCAGCTTCGTTCCTGTTTACCCCCGCCCCTTGTCTCGGCGGCCGCTGAGTCCTGCGAGTCGCCGGCTCGCCGTGGCCGAGGCGAATCAGTTCAAGAATTGCCTTTGCCGCTGGTCGGCCGAGCTCCTTGCGGAAGAATCTAATCTGCTGCTGGAGGTGGGGCGTGAAAGAATCCACGCATTCCGGTACACGCAGCAAGCTTGGTTTGGTCGCATTCCTGCTTTTTTGCGCCGGGGTGGTCACGCTAGCAGTTTTGAGTGTTATGAGCCAGGGCTTAGGGCCGCACTCTTCCCACCCTGTCGCTACGCCCGCTACCATCGCCCGAAATCGTTGATTTGGTCGAAACGGCTCCCGGCCAGTTCGATCGCCAAACCGTTCTTAGCCGAATGGTCGACGGGTTCCCGAAGAGTGCCTAAAGAGACTCTGCCGCGTTTTCCTGCGGTGGCTGTCGAGTCCTGTGAGGCGCCAGCTTCGCAGCTTTAGGGGTGTTTCAGTTTCAGGGTTAGCAACTGACTTTACCGTCAGGTTGATGAGCGCTTTGAGTGGAGAGGGTCCACTTTCCCGGGAAGGGTGTGTGAGTAAGTCTGCGGATTCGAGTGCACGCAGCAAGCTTGGTTGGATTGTATTCCCGCTTTCGTGCGCCGGAGTAGCCCCGCTGGCGGTTTCGGGAATTGCGAGTCGTGGCCTTCGGCCGCGCCCGTTGAAGCCGGTCGCCGCAGCTGCAGCCAAACCCATCTCAAAACCCGTCATCCCTGCCACCACTCCTGCCGCAACGCCGACGCCAGCTCGCCTCACCCGCGGCCGCTATCTCGTCTAAACCGTTGCTGCCTGTTTCGATTGCCACACCGTCCCTCAGTACGCAAACGGCCAATGGATTCCGAAAAAAGGAATGAAGGGCGCCGGCCAGGTCTTCCCGCCCGACTTTCTCCCGCTACCGCCCGGTGCCGAAGTTGTCGCGCCGAATATCGCGCCTGATCGCCAAACCGGCATCGGTTCCTGCACCGATGACCAGATTGCGCGAGCGATTCGCGATGGCGTGGCCAGGGGTGGCCGTCCTCTTTTCGATGTGATGCCTTATTGGCGGTATCGCGTGTTGAGCAATGAGGACGTAAAATCCATCATCGTCTACCTGCGCTCGCTCCGGCCAGTGCACAACGCCCTGCCGGCCACCAAAATGCCCTTTCCGATTCAGGTCAACTTGAACGAAGCGCAGGTGCCGCCGCTGCCTAAAGATGCATCACCCCTGGTGCGCCACATTTGGGAACTCGTGTGAGTGGCCGGCTGCGAAGATTGCCACACTCCCATCCTCCAGGGCAGCGTGCGCCCCCCCGGATCTCATGTTCACTGGCGGACTGCGCTTTCAGGGGCCGTTTGGCACCGTCTTCAGCCGCAACATCACTTTTGGCCCCTCGGGCATCGGTTTCATAAGCGAGGCGATGTTTTCTCGAACTATTCGCACTGGGCGTCTTAACGGCGCCGGCTACCGCCTGAAACCTCCCATGCCCTCTGCCTCTTTCCGCAACCTGAAGAAATTCGACATTCACGCCATTTACGCCTATCTCCGCACCCTGAAGCATGAGCATAAGGGAAAGTGATCGCAACGAAGGCTCTCCCGCTGCATTGACGTCGTAACAAAGCTTGGGCGATAGAAACGGAAGCAGGAGTGAAAGAGGCGACGCAACGGACAGCGACCGCACGGGTTATGGCCACATGTGGCGTGCGCTAAACCGCCAGGAGCGCCCGAATCTTCAAAATCCCGAGACGGCAGGGGTGGTTTTCGCGCGGCAGCTTACCGGTCGCTTTTGCCCGCGATACAGGCTTTCCCCGTCCCGGCCGCTTGGCTATTCTTTTGCCTTCCCCTTCCACTTGCCTTAGACTATAGCCCTCTATATGCTTCGTGTCCTTTGGGGTCTTCTCTTCTCATTTCTCTCGGTTTCGGTTCCCCCGCTGTCCCCAGGCGCGCGGGCCGTTCTGTCGAAAGAGCCGGTGACGCCATCGCCCGTGCTTGAGGCGATGCAGCTTCAGCTGAGCCCTTCGATCACGGCGCTGCGCCAAGCCAATCCTCCGGCCTATTTCATCAGCTACCTCGTCACCGACAGGACGTTCGTCACGGTGGAAGGCTCGAACGGCGCGCTGCTCGAAAGCGACCAGCAGCACAACCGTGTGCTTGAGACCCAGGTCCGTGTCGGCGACTACGACCTCGACGATACTCACAACATCGGCACGCGCAGTATGTCGCAATCGAGCGATCCCACGCTGCTTCCGCTCGATAACGACATTCCGGCCCTGCGCCGCACGATGTGGCTGGCCACGAACAAGCAGTATCGCCGAGCCGCGGCCGCCTATATTCGCGTCAAGACCAGCCGCCAGGTGCAGGTCGAGAACGCCGAAACAACGGTGCCCGATTTCTCTCACGAGAATCCCGTGGTTTCCTACCTGCCGCTCGTCTCCTTCCGCGTTGATCGTAGGCCATGGGAAGAACGCGTGCGCCGCTACACCGCGGCCTTCAGCGCCTCGCCAGCGGTGATGAATTCGATCGCCACCTTCACTGCCAGCGCCACCAATCAGTTCTTTGCTTCGAGCGAAGGAGCCCGGGAGCAGTTCGGCCAGATCCGCTATCGCCTCGAACTCTACGTTCAGGCCAAGGCGCCCGACGGCATGAACCTGGAGCGCTACGCCAATTTCGATTGGGTCAATCCGTCCCAGGCCCCCTCCGATCAGCAAGTCATGGCCAGGGTTCACGAGCTGGTCAACCAGATCCAAGCCTTGCAGAAGGCTCCCGTTGTCGAGCCCTATGCCGGGCCGGCGCTGCTCAGAGGCCGTGCCGCGGCCGTCTTCTTCCACGAAGTGCTCGGCCACCGGCTCGAAGGTTTTCGCCAGAAGCAGATCACCGAGGGCCAGACCTTCACCAACAAGATCGGCCAGGTGATTATGCCGACGTTCCTTTCCGTCTACGACGATCCGACGCTAAAGGAAATCAACGGCCATTTCCTGCTCGGTTACTATCCCTTCGACGACGAAGGCGTCCCCGCGCAGCGCGTCACTCTGGTCGATCATGGGGTCCTGAAAAATTTTCTGATGTCGCGCTCGCCGTTGCCTGGCTTCCCTCACTCCAACGGCCACGGCCGCCGCCAACTTGGCTATCAGCCGATCGCCCGCATGGGCAATACGATCGTGCGCAGCTCCACGGGCGTGCCTTTTGCCCAGCTACGCAAAATGCTGATCGAAATGGTGCGGCAGCAGCACAAGCCTTTCGGCCTGCTGATCGACAGCATCTCCGGCGGTTTCACCATCACCGGCCGCGCCGAGCCTCAAGCCTTTCAAATCGAGCCGCTGATCGTCTACAAGGTTTTCCCCGACGGTCGGCCCGACGAACTGGTCCGGGGCGTCAATATCGTTGGCACCCCGCTCACCGATCTCACCAAGATCGTCGCCACCGGGGACAAGGAAGCCGTCTTCGACGGCTATTGTGTCGATGAGTCTGGCGCCGTGCCGGTTTCGGCTGACGCCCCGGCGATGCTCTTTTCGGAGCTCGAAGTCGCCAAGAAGCAGACTTCGACCGATAAGCCGCCGATCCTGCCGCCGCCCGCGCATGATCCGCTCGAGCCCGAACCGCACGGCGTGAAGGCGACACCTTGGGGGCATCTGCGATGACCCGCCGCCTGCTCTTTCCCTTCTTACTGGCCTGCTTCGCCGCCCTGCCCGTCGCCTTGCGCGCCTCCGCGCCTCCGGCCGCGTCCCGGCATGCTACGCCGGCGATTTCCGTTCCGGCGGCCAATGGCTTTCCCGCGCTGAAAATTCCCGCCAGCCAGGCTCAAGCGCAATCGCAGGCTCCCGAAGACGACACGCTGCGCGCGATGAAGGACGAGATGAAGCGGTCGCTGGCCCGTTTGCAAACCGCCGATCTCGGCAAGCCCTATTTCATCGCCTACCGCCTGCTCGATGTCCAGGTCCGCGCCGTCACCGCCGACTTCGGCTCGATCGTCAATTCCTCCACCAGCCGTATCCGGTTAATGCTCGTGCAGGTTCGCATGGGCAACTACCACATCGACAGCTCCAATTTCATTACCGGAGGCGGCTTTCGGGGATCGATCGGCAACTCCGGCCAGGTTGGCATCGACGGTGATTATTATTCGCTTCGCCAGGATCTCTGGCTCGCCACCGATCAGGCCTATAAAGAGGCAGCCGATAAGCTCGCCAGCAAGCAGGCTTTCCTCAATAGCCTTGCCAAGCCGCCCGAGATCGATGATTTCGCCGGCATCGAAAAGCCGGTCGTCCTGATCGAGCCTCATGCGGTGCCCGATTGGACCTCGCGCAACTGGGACCAGGAAGCCAAGGAGGCTTCGGCCGTTTTCCGTGGCTATCCCGATATCTACGCCGGCCGCGTCACCTATTACCTGGTCTACCAGACCTACTATCTGCTCACCAGCGAGGGCACCGAGCTTCGCATCCCGAGCAGCTCAGCCGCCGTTGAAGCCGCCGTCCAGACCCAGGCGCCCGACGGCATGCCGCTTCATGATTTCTATTCCGCCGACGCCGCCACGCCCGCTGGCCTGCCGGCGCTTGGCGCAGTGAAGCAGCACCTTCAGCAGACCAGCCAGCAGCTCGAGGCCCTCCGCGCCGCCCCTGCCATCTCTGATTACGACGGCCCGGTCCTCTTCGAGCCGCGCGCCTCCGGTTCGCTGCTCGCCCAGTTGCTCCCGCCTTCGCTTTCCGGCGCACGTCCGCCGCTGGCCACGGTCTCGCTTTACAACCAGATGTACAACGAACTCGGCGGCCGCAGTGACTGGACCGGCCGCATCGGCCAGCGTGTTTTTCCGACCGACGTCACGCTCTTCGACGATCCCTCGGCCAAACAGTTCGACGGCCAGCCCCTGATTGGCGGCTACCAGGTCGACGCCGAGGGTGTCCCCGGCCAGCGCGTCACCATCGTGCAAAACGGCATGCTCGTCGGCCTGCTCATGTCGCGCCGTCCCGGCCCGGATTTTAGCCACTCGAATGGCCACGGCCGCGCCGCCGGCCTCGGCACGCCCACGCCGTCGCTCAGCAACCTGTTCCTACAGTCCAGCGCTGGGCTCGATCAAAAGGCGCTCATGCAGAAATTCCTCGGCATCTGCAAGAGCGACGGCATGCCCTGGTGCCTGGTGGTCAAGCGCATGGATAATCCCGCCCTCGCCGCCGTCCACCACGCCGATTTCAACGATATGCTCGCCGGCATGATCAGCGGCGTTTCCAATGGCGACCGGCTGCCGCTCATCGTCGAGCGCGTCTGGACCAGTGACGGCCACGAAGAATTGGTCCGCGGCGCCCGCATCATCGGCCTCACCGTCCGCAATCTTCGCAATCTCGCCGCGGTCGGCGACCGGCCCGCCGTTTTCAATTTCATGCAGAATCCCCAGTTTGCCGCCACCGCCCTGGCCGCCTTCGGCGGGGCAGAGGGCGGCCTGCCGAGTTCGATCGTCACTCCGGCCCTGCTGATCCGCGACGTCCAGGTCAACGGTCCCCACGGCGGCGAGCAGCGCCTCCCGCTCATTCCCATCCCGTCCATGCACTGACTCGCGCTCGCACCCGGTTTCTTGCGCCGAAAAGTCTGATAGTTGCTGATGGTGTAAAGTGTAAAAACGCGCCAGGGGCAAGCCCTGCGCGCTGCCATAGGAAAGCCGCTTGCGCACCACGGAGGGAAATCAAATGGCTGAGCCGTCCTACGAGGAACTGAAAGCTCGTGTTGCGGAACTGGAAAAGCAGTCCGGCACTCGCCGTTCCGGCAAGCTCGAATTCAAGGTCGGGGAAAAGGGAGGCGTGAGCGTTTACGGCCTCGGCCGTTTCCCCGTCACACTCTACTACGAGCAGTGGATTCGTTTGCTCGATAGCTCGGCCGAATTGCGCGCCTTCCTGGAGGAAAACAAGGTCGAGGGCCGGCTGAAGCTCAAGGAAAAATAGCCCGGGAGTGCAGCCGCCGCGGCTGCGAGCCTACAGGCTATCGCGCCTCGCCTATTCGAAAAGGGAAGAGCCGTCGCGGTGTCATATGGCGCCGCGACGGCTCGGCGGATCGTCCGGTTTTCTTTCCTGCTTCAGAAATGAAAGCTGATGGTTCCGTAGGTGGTAAACGGCGCCGCCGGATAGGCCAGGGTGTACCCTCCGTTCGGTGTGCCGTAATAGCCGCCGCTACTGACGAACTCATATTCGTTGTACTTCTTGTTCAGCAGGTTCAGCATCGAAATGCTCAAGTTCATGAATTTGATCGGCATATTGAATGCAAGGTTCGCCGTCCCATAGGCCGGCATGGTCTGCTGGCTGGGTGCGCCGGCCATGTTGTCGAAGATGTGCTGCGCCCCGATGAACTGGTACCAGAAACGGGGCTCGATCATCACGTGTTCGTGTCGCTCGATGCCGTAGTAGGCGCCGAAGTTCACCGTCGAGGCAGGCACGTAGGGCACTGGCAGGTTGTTGTAGACGGTGCACGAAAGGTGCTGCTCCGTGCACGCCGCCACGCTCGGTCCGCCCTCCACATAATTCGTGTAGTGCGACCCTTCCCCGGTGAAGTTGCCGAAGATGTGCAGGTTGAAAGCCGGGTTGTCGTCGATAAAGGCGTTCACGCCGTGATAGGTGGAGCTGCCGCCCGAGGAGATTTCGTCGCCGTTCGCCAGTTCGATGTCGATCTCCTGGTTGGTGTAGTCGAGGTTGAAGTAGGCGGCGCCGAGGATCACGTTCTTGAGAACGGGCGTGCTCAGGAAATGCACCTTGGCGCCGATTTCCGAGTAGGCGCCTTCTGCCAGGCTGTAGCTACTCGGATTCACCTTCTGGAACATTCCGCCGCCACCGCCCACCGAAGGCGACCGGTACGCCACGTCGTAGCCGCCATAGATGCTTAGCCAGTGCAACGGCATCACGCCCACATTGATTGAAGGTTCCACGTCCGCACGGCTTTCGTGCGAGCCGCACACCGATCCCTGGTCAGTGGTGTTTGGCGGACCGAAAAGGTTCTTATAAGGGTCGGCCGTCACCGGATAGAGCGAGCAGTGCGTGCTCAGCACCACCCCGGGAGCGAAACTGAAATCCCGCAGCACATTGTCGCTATAGCCGGTCTGGAACCCGACCAGCCGCACGCCGGGGATGATGTGCAGCTGAGGGATCGGATGAAAGTCGTCCTGGACGAAGAGCGCCGCGTCGTCCTGATTGAAATACGACGACCGGATTTTCGCTCCGACGTTCACGATCTCCGCCGCGCCCACGCCGCCCTGGGTGGGATCGTAGAAGAGGTTCCGGCTGTTATACAACTCGTGGATGATGTAGGCGCCGGCATCGACCGTGTTCATCGGCAGCACCTTGCCGATGTCGATCTTGTCGCCGACCGCATCGCTGTACGGGTTGTTGTATTCGTTCGTTTGGCCGGCCGAAGCAAAGATGTCGTTCAGCCGGTTGTGCAGCCGCCGGACGTGCATGTACCAGGTCACGTTCGTGATCGTCGTCGAAGAATTCACCAGCAGGTTTTCCCGCCCGTAGACCAGCCACATCAGATTCGTGTCGTATTTGTTGTAGGCGTCGTAGGGCAGCGTGCTGTAAAAGCCGCTGGTCTGCTGGCTGAAGCTCTGGCCGTTGTAAATGATGCCCTGGTCGGTTGTCGGAATCACTTGCGCCCGGTAACCGCCGCTCTTGGCGTAATAGCCGCCCAGTTCGAAGCTTCCGGCGGAAAACATTCGCACCGTCTTGGCGAAGATCGCCCCGTCCCGGCTCGGGTTATTAAAGCCGTCCGGCGCCTGGCGGTAGCTGTCGCCGTCTCCCACGCCGCCGGCCACCACTGTCGACCAGCCGTGGAAGCCGCCCGTCGACGCGACGAAGGCGATGTTCTTCTGATTGTAGCTGCCGTAGGTCGCCGAGGCGCTGATGTGGTGGCTCACCGTCGGCTGCACTGGGGTGAACTCCACCTGCCCGCCGATATTCGTGTACCAACGATTCTCCGGCGATCCCGGCCCGTAGGTCACCGTCAGGTTCTGCATCAGCAGGTTCTGCGGCATCGTCGCCGATTGCCACAGGCCGGTGGCGACGTCGGTGATCGGAATGCCGTCAAAGGTGATGCCGAGCGAGCCCGGTCCCGTGTTGCCGCCGTAACCGCCCCAGCCCTGGTTCACTCCGTTCAGCGAGATGCTGTACTTCGTGGCGCCGGTATTTCCGTAGCCCACCACGTTCGCGCCCGGCGTGTACGAGATCATCTGTGCGCCGCCGGCTACCGGTCCGGCCGCGTCCAGCTGCTTGCGGCCGAGCACGCGAATCGTCTGGGTCGAGTGCAGCACCTGTTGCGCCGTGGGCTGCGGCGTCGCCCCGGGAATCACCGTCCCGCGGACCACGACCGACTGCGCCAGCGTCTGCACCGAGAGTTTCGGGTTCACCACCACGTTCTGCTGCGTTACCAACGACACACGCTCGACGTATGCATTGAAGCCGGTTTTTTCTATCGTCAGCAGATAGCGCTCGGGCTGCAGCCCGCTCAAGCGAAATGTCCCATCGGCGCCCGTCTTGGTTCGCGCTACGACACCGGAAGTGAGATTGGACATGGAAACGCTGGCGCCGACGATCGCGCGACCGGATTCATCCAGCACCTTGCCGCTGACTTGGCCGGTTCCCTGGGCCGAGGCCAGCAGCGCGCTGCACGCAACGATCAGCCACAGGCGAATCAGTTTTCGACTCACAAAAATCCTCCTCAAAACGGGATGGCGAAGATTGAGGTCGAATCCCCCGGCGAGATACTGCCCTTTTCCCCTGTCGCGGTCGTTCAACGCTGAGTGACAATTCGGTGAATTGCCTCGGCGCCTGTGGATCGTGGCTTTCCTGCTGAACTCGAAGCTAATTGGTTGCAATCGGTAAGGATGGCTGCGCCCGCCCGCCGCCGCCCTCGTTAACGCTCGATGAAAATTGCTCGAGGCCGGCCAAACGCCCGCGCCTGCCAACGGCGTGTTGGGCGGCGATGGGCCGCGCGTGCTTCAGGGTGTCACACGATGTCGAGATAGTTTTCTCGTAGCTGGTGTTTATTCAGCGAGATGAGATTTTCAGGGTGACAAGCTTTTGGCGATTTCGAGCGGACTGAGGACGCTGGTTTTTCAGAATGAGGAGAAATGCGTTCTGCTCGCCTGCCGGCAGCCAGCATAGCAGGCTGCGCGACGCCGCGCAGAATTTGTTTCACCGTAAACAGGCTGCACATTCGCTGGTCGCCCGAGCCGGCGCTCACGGAAGAGCTGAAGCGGCCCTGTCGACCTCAGTCTCGCCTGGCTTCAGCCCCCGATTGTGAAAATGGGAATCTCCGGCGCACAGTTCACCCGGATCGGTACGTGCGACCACCCAACGCCCCGGCTCACATACATTCGCGAACCGCGTTCCTCATACCATCCCTTCAGGAATCGTCCGGAGCCTCTGGGCAGCCAGAAAGGCCGAATCCCCAGGTTCACCTGCCCACCGTGCGTGTGCCCGGCGAGCGCCAGATCGTATCTGCCCGAGGTCCCGGCGAAGTACGCGGGAGAATGGAACATCGCAATCACATACGCGTCCGCTGGCGCGCCTTGCAGCGCCCGGCCCAGATCGGGCTCCCCAGTCGATGGGTCGTCCAGGCCCGCCAGCCACACGCCCGGGCGCAGCAGCACCCCTCGGTTCGGCAGGAATCGCAGTCCAGTGGTTTGGTAGAATTCGTGTTCGTTCTCCACCGGGTCCATGGTTTCCCAGTTCCCGTTCACCACCCACGCGCCGAGCGGCGGTCGGGTTGCGGCAATCGCACTGAGTACTGCATGTGCCTGGTCGTAGTGAAAGCCGTCTCCCACCGAATCGCCCGTGACCAGCACCGCATCCGGCCGCTCCTCTTCGAGAATCCTCACCGCCTCGCGCTCGCGTTGCCGGAATCGCACCACGTGCAGATCGCTCACTTGGGCGATCTTCAGCACTGGATCCAGTCGGGTCGCGATTGTCCAGCGTGTCGTCTCGATCGTGTGCGACTCGATCCACCTTCCGTCCAGGGAGATCACGCCGATTGCCGCGGCCACCGCGCCCCGCGCCTTCCGCTTCCATATCCGCCTTCTTGAAATTTTGCTTCGTGCCACGCCCTTAGCATCCCCGTTCACCTGGAAGTCCCGAGTGTAAGGCAGCAGCCCGGCCTGCGCCAGAATCGCCGCCTTGGCCGCCACGTCCCCCGCCGCCAAGCCGGTGGCATATAATCGCTTCCAGCGATGGACGCCGCCCACGCCGTCCGCGAAAAAAAACTGGCCGCGCTGGCCTCGGTTTTCGCCGCGGTGGTGCTGGTTTCGCTAAAGGTGTTTCTGGCTGCGTCCACCGGCAGCCTTGGCGTGCTCTCCGAGGCGCTTCATTCCGGCCTCGACCTGGTCGCCGCCGTCCTCACCTATCTCTCGGTGCGCGTCTCGGACAAGCCTGCCGACACCATCCATACCTACGGCCACGGCAAAGTGGAAAATTTCTCCGCCCTCGTCGAGACCGGCCTGCTGCTGCTCACCGCCGTCTACGTGATCTGGGAAGCTTTCCGCCGGCTGCTCTTCGTGCACGCCCATGTCCGCCCGAGCATCCTCGCCATCCTGATTCTTGGCCTCGCCATGCTGATCGACTTCGTCCGCTCGCGCGGCCTTGCCCGCGTTGCCCGCCGCTACCAGAGCGACGCCCTCGAAGCCGACGCGCTGCATTTCTCTACCGATGTTTGGAGCACCCTGGTCGTGCTGATCGGCATGGCTGCCGTCTGGCTCGGTGACCGGCTCGGCGCCCACTGGCTCCGCTACGCCGACCCGCTGGCCGCGCTCGGCGTTGCCGGGTTCATCATCTGGGTCGGTTCACGCCTCGGCAAGCGCACGGTCGACGCCCTGCTCGACGCCGCGCCCAGCGGCTTGGTCGAGCGCATCCGCTCCTCGGTCGAAGCCGCCGATGGGGTTCTCGCCGCCGAACGCGTCCGCGTGCGTCGCGCCGGCAATCACCATTTCGTCGATGTCACCATCACCGTGCCGCGCCGGCTCGGCGTCGAACAGGCGCATGATCTGACCGATGCCGTCGAGGCCCGCGTTCACGGCCTCGTGGCCGGCGACGTCATGGTGCACGTCGAGCCGCGCCCCGAAGCCACCGAGGGCATCTTCGACGTGATTCGCGCCGTTGCCCAGCGCTCCGGCATGCCCATACACGAAATCTCGGCGCAACAGCTTGACGGCCGAATCTTTGTCGATCTCCATCTCGAAGTGGACGAACGGCTCTCGCTTCGCGAAGCCCATCACCGCGCCACCGAGCTGGAGCAAAGCATCCAACGCGAACTTCCCGCCAACGCCCAGGTGAATATCCACATCGAACCGCTCGGCCTAGGCATTGCCGGCGCTGTACAGGTACAGGACCTGGAGGCCGCCATTCAACGATATCTTGAGGAGGTCCGCGGCGAGTACCCTGAACTGGCCGATTGTCACCAGATTCACGTGCGCCGCGTCGAACGTCGCGTGCGCGTCTCCTGCCACTGCGCCTTCGATGGCCAGCTCCCGATCACCCGTGTCCACGACATCACCGTCGCGCTCGAAGATAGCCTTCGTAGCCGCTTCCCACAGGTCGAGCGTGTCACGATTCACCCCGAGCCGACAGACGAGGCCTGACCTCTTTCTCCCGAATCCGAGGTTCCCAACCGGCCAACCGGTACATTGTCGAAGAGGAGCCCATCGCCGGAGTCGCCAAAAACATCGACTATTCGTACAATCTTGACGGATCGCTGGCTTCCATCACCTACCCGGATGGCCGCGTAATCCACTACGCTTACGACAACGCCGAATTGCCCACGCAAGCAGTCGGCAGTGGCGGCACGAACTACGCCACGGGCGCCACCTACTGGCCCCAGGGCGCGCTCGATCAGGATGTCCACGGCCAAGTCAGCGGTGGCTTTGGGGGCATCACTGAAACCTGGGGCTACAACAGCGATCTCGAACCCACCTCCATCGTCGCGTCGTCCTCGGCTGGTACGGCGCTGAGTCTCAGCTACGCCTATGCGGGCAACGGCAGCGTCACAGGCATCAACAATAACGCGAGCGGGCAGAGCGGGCGGAACGAATCCATTACTTACGATCCGCTCAATCGCATTCTCGCCGCCGAGACGGCGGCGACCTCCGGCCAGGACTGCTGGGGGCTGGACTTCGGTGACGACCAGCTCGGCAACCTGCTCTCGATGACTCCGGCGAAATGCAGCGGGCCGAGCCTGGGCGTTTCGGTGAGCAACAACAAGATCAGCAACGCCGGTTTCAGCTACAACGCCGACGGTCAGCTGACGGCCGATGGAACGAACGACTACGCCTACAATGGCGCGAACGAAGTGACCAGCGCCGGCGGGGTCAACTACATCTACGATGGCGACGGGCTGCGCGTCGAGAAATCCAGCGGCACGCTTTATTGGCCCGCCCAGTGGGCCGGCGGGCAAGCGTGCGTATACTGGCCAGGTGCTCGAGACGACCAACACGAGCGGCACGATGATCCGCGACTACATCTTCTTCGATGGCAGAAGAATCGCGTGGCGGGATTCCTCCGGCTATATCCACTACTATTTCGCCGACGTGCTGGGCTCAACGCGAGCGGTAACGGATTCGAGCGGCAACACCTGCTTCGAGGCCGACTATTATCCGTACGGGCAGGAAACCACGCCGGCAAACGTGACGAACAGCTGCTCACCGACGTACGAATTCGCGGGATACGAGTTTGATTCCGAAACGGGCAATTATTACGCCTACGCGCGGTATTACGACCCGCAGCTGGGAAGGTTCCTGAGCCCCGATCCGCTCGGCGGGGCAGTCGGCGCCCCGCAATCGTTGAACCGCTACGCCTATGTGCTGAACAACCCGGAGAGCTTGATCGATCCGTACGGGCTGTACTCGAACTGCGTCTACGAGGAGGCCACCAACACCTGGTTCTGCACAGAAGTTGACGGGGGCGGTGGGGGAGGAGGGGGTGGCAACCCGCCCTGCAGCATGCTTGCCGTGTATGGCGGCGGTGGGGACATGGCAGCCTGCGCCATCCGCACCGACCTCCGCTATGGCCTTGCCGGCGGCTGTCAGTCGCCTGGAGGCGGCGGGCACGGCCACACGGGGGTGCAAAAACAGCAGCCTCTAACGCAGGTATCGTGCGCGGCTCTTCGGGAGGAGGCGGCGCAACTTGGAGCGACCCTTGAGAGCATATCTCACGCGGCCGCCCTGGGCGCGACCGCACTGTGGATTAGCACGGGGCTGGGCGCCGCCTTAGTACCGGCCTCCTTCGGCGCCGGCGCACCGGTCGAGATAGCCTTGGGCAGCATGGCCGCCTTCTTCACGGCTGGGGCTATCGACACCGGGGCGGTGGCCTCCGCACTGGATTCCTTCGCAGGCGGAAACCTGAACCCGCTCGAGAGCTTTGCCTTCAACCAGATCGAGGATCTCGCCCTCAAGGGCCTCAGCAGCGGGCTCCCCGAGGTGGGGCCGTGGGCCGAGCATCTCACGGAGGCCGCACAACAGGCCCAAGACTTGGCCAACGAGGCCCCGGGGGCATGCAAGTGACGGCGCCGCGCGGGCCACGGGGGGCAAGGTGGTGGGCCCTGTGGGCTGCGGTGATGCTCGTGTCCCTCTCTGCCTTCGCCGCCTTCTCCGTCTGGTGGAAGGACCCCACGATTCGCTCCCTCGGCTACGTGGCTCTCGTGGCGTTGCCGTTCCTCATGCGAAGCCTCGTTGTGCTGGGCCGCCGAGAGGCAAGCGCTGGGACTGAGCAGCCGCGGGGCTCGGAAGCCGTCAAGCGCACCAACCGCGGAACGAAGACCGTCGGCATCGGGATGGCGCTGCTAGGGCTCGCCCTGTTCGTGGTGGGGCTCCTCAACCGCCAATGGGCCGTTGTCGGCCTCAGCTTGCTCGTCGCGATGGCCGGCGTCCTCCTCGTCCGGGTCTCGCTCGATCACGTCGGGGCCGCAGGTAGCGGCGGGGATGCAATTCCGGAGCGGATCGGGAGATTCGACCGCCTCATGCGGACCACGGGCGTCATCCTGGTGCCGCTGGCCGCGTTCTCCCTCGGTTCCCTCTACCTGGATGCGGCCCACGGTTACCGCGAGGGGTGGCCGTTGTACGCATTCTTCGTGGTTGCCCTAGCCTCTGCCTTGGTGTGGCCCTACTTGTTTGCGAGGGCGTACGGCAGGTGGCTGAGGCGATAGGGGCCGCGAATCCGCCCGGCACGCGGTGGTCGAGGCACGCTGCAAGGGCGTGGGAGCGTGAGTATAGCTTGGGCCGCACCCAGGGAGCTCGTTGTCACTTGTGCGGCGTTCGACCGACATGAGTTCTTCATTCGGCGGCGAGAGTGGGAGGGGGTGAAAATTACGTACCGGTTCGAGCCTGCCGCGGCATCCAACGGTGGAAACAAGTGGCCCGCGCCGGAAGGGGGCTCATCGACAGGCTCGCGGACCACAACCCACGGCCGCGGCGAGGGCGCATCGGGGCTGGCCGGCGATCGATCCAAATCTCGGGACCCCTAGGGCAACGCGTCGCCGCCCACCCCGGGACCGGGCGGAGGGAGTGGGGGCGTCGTCGGCCGAGACGTAGAAGTGGGCCCTGCCCCCAGGCGAATTAAAGAGCGGAAGCACCAGGAGTTCGAAATTATGAGGTTGCTCCGAAGAAGCCGCGGTGCTCCGTCGCGCTGGCGGGGCTCAAGAGATCGGAAAAGGGAGCCTCTCTTTCGGCGCAAGGGCACGGAGGGGTTCACGCTGCTTGAAATGATGATTGTCATTGCCATCGCCCTCATCTTGGTGGCGATTGCCATGCCCAGGATCTCGCCAATGTTGCATGCTGGACACGAGACAATTGTTGAGGAGAGGATGCGGATGCTGACCAATGAACTGAGCGCCTACCGGATGGACTGCGGCGGCTACCCGGCGAGCTTGGCCGCTTTGAAACTTTCGCCTGAAAAGGGCTGCTCCAAAAACAGCGCCGCCGGTTCAGTTCCAACGACGGTGCCCGGCTACCGATTGAGCTATATGCCATCAGACCGCAACGAGGACGGCCTCTACCTCGCCTATCAGCTTTCCGTTGTTCCGTCGAGTGCTGGCAGCGCCGGCAAAGATTCCTATTTGACGGACCAAACCGGAATCATCCGCGTACGTCACGGCGGAGCACCCACCGTTTCCGATCGCACTCCTCTCCCATAGCCATGCGGGCAGAAAGGAGTGGTCTCGGCTCCGCCACCTTTTGATCTTGGTCTCTTCGCCCAGCAATTTCTCGACGCCCTTCGCGTACAGACCATCAGGGGTTTCCTCGCCCCGCTACCAGCCTGACTTCCGCGCCCGGCCGGGTGAAGTATTGCATTGCCAAGGGGATAGCATTTCATTCCGTCACTATGGCGAGGGGCCCGACCAACTCTTGACCGGCCTCATGACCTCCGCCGATATCTTCAGCGTCGAGTAAATCTCGCGGTGGATCGCCTCCGGG
>JAKBLM010000041.1 GCA_021832085.1 Acidobacteriota bacterium
TGGGGTAGAGTTTGCAAAACAGGGGTGTTTCGCGAACTCGTTTTTACCCCATTTTTCGGGGGTCCCCAAATGGTTTTCTTCCGACTACAGCCTACTGAAGCCCGCCCCGTGCATTACCCAGGTGCAATAAGGGTAAAAATGAAGGCTAGGGCGATGAGAAAGTTCATGCACTCCCAAAAGGGCCAGAGCTTGGTGGAAGTGGCGCTGTTGACGCCACTGCTGCTCGCCATGCTGCTGGGTGCCATCGAGCTGGGCCGATATGCCTATCTCAGCATTCTCGTTGCAAACGCAGCGCACGCAGGAGCTTTGTACGCCGCCCAGGGCCCGGGCCAAGCGGGCGACACACCCGGCATCATCCAGGCTGCCGACAACGATTTCGAGAATAACGGCCAGAATGTCACCGTGTTGGCCGTTAGCTCGCAGATCGCTTGCGGATGCGAATCGGGCGGAACAATTGCGAGCCCACTCACTGGCTCATCTTGCAGCGCGTACTCCGTGTCGCAGAGCCAAGCTGATTGTTCGGTCGGCTACTGGACGAACATGGTCACCGTAACAGCTTCCGCCAAGTTTCATTCGCTCTTCAACTACCCGTGGATTCCGAGCACCCTACCCGTGACGAGACAGTCCACGATGCAGGTTGCCAACTGAGGCATTGATGAATCAGCGCAAAAGATGGGCTACCGTTTTGTCTCTTCCGAGCCGTTTTCGCTCTGGCCGCAGGGCAATGGCCCTGCCGAGGAACGGGCCGGAACGCGGAGCCACGCTCGTCGAGTTTGCCTTCATTGCCTTGATGTTCCTCACGATGCTGTTCGGCATTATCGAGTTCAGCCGCGCCCTCTACGCCTATCATTTCGTCGACAACGCGGCGAAAACGGCGACGCGCTGGGCCGCCGTGAACGGGTACAGCTGCGACGACGACGGCACTTGCAACGGAACTGACGGAATGAACGACGGTCCCGTGGGCCCCTCAAACGCCACGCTAGTTCAGGACTACGTAAGGGGCCTTGCGCCGATGGGCATCAATCCCAGCGAAGTCACCGCGGTTGCCACCTGGCCCGTAGAGAGCACGGATCCCAACTGTGACTCGACCAGCCCCTCCTACATCGCCGCAAACTACCCTGGCTGCACCGTCGAGGTTACGGTCAGCTATAAGTTCCACTTTCTTTTCCCCTTCATCCACACCGGCCCCATCACGATGTCAAGCTCCTCCGAGATGATCATCACGCACTAGCGCAGTGCGTCAAACAAAAGCTGTCTTATTCTGTGGCGACCATCCTTTTCAAATCTGTTGCGGCATCGGGCTGTTGTAGCGCCGAGCTTTAGCTCGGCACATGCCGACTCGAAGGTTGGCGCTATGCGTAACTGCATTTACGACGCGCCACGCTAATGGACCTGCCGCACACGGCGATTTCCGTCGTGGCCTAAATAGTTTTCGAAGACGCTTGTTGAGGTGGCAGCCGGCCTCGCGTCGGTTCTTTTGTCCCAGAAAAACTATTAGCTGGCTGTTCAATAACCGCGCGGCCCCGTCCTATTACGCTCCGGCAGCCGGCGGCTGTGTCGAAAATGGCGGCGCCCGTTACTCGTTCGCCGGCTTGGAAATGCCTGCGGCTCGCGCTCGACGGCCGAGGCTGCGACCGCTTGTAAGTGTACAAATCCGCCAATAGCTTTCCGTTAAGTAGCGGCTCTTGGAATTTTTCGGGCTGCCTCCGCTTTTCTCTGGACTCCTGCGCGCCCGCTAGTAAAATTCTGCACAAGTTCCAAATTCCAATTTTCGCGGAGTAGTGGCTGTCCCCAAATTGCGTGGGTTTGCCACTTCTGCCAAACGCTTCCCAGGGGTCTCAGGGGTGAGATTGTTTCGCGGGGCCATTTCGCCGGTTTCGGCGTCGGACGGAAACATCTGCGAGGGTAGCGACCCCGTTGCTTGGTGCTCCGAAGCTTTTCGGAAGCGGGCCGTGAAGCAGCCCAAATGCCTCCGAACAAGGACATGGAGGTCGTGATGACACGGAAGACGGAATCTGGTCAGGCAATCGTGATCGGAGCTTTTGCCATGGTCGCCATTCTCGCCGCGTTAGGCCTGGCGATTGACATGGGCGTGCTGCGCTACGATAAGCGCCTGCAGCAAACCGCGGCCGACGCCGCCGCCATCGCCGGCGCCTCGAACCTCGCCTACTATAGCGCAGGCAGCCCCGGTGTAATCGACGCTGCGCTAAGCGCCTCTGCGCAGAACGGCTTCACGAACAACGCTGGCGACGGGACCGAGACGCCCCCTGGCGACCTCGCGGTCGGCGCCGTGGCGGTGACGGTACACAATCCGCCGATTGCGGGGCCGCACGTCGGCAACTCTAAATACGTCGAGGCGTACGTCTCAGTCGGTCAACCCACGTTCTTCATGAAAGTTTTGGGGGTCACCAAAGAGACAATTATGGCGCGCGCGGTTGCCACAAGGGTGTCTAACGAACCTGGGCGTGCGGTCACCTGCATCACGACAACCGACCCGCCGACAGGGAAGCTAACGGCCAACGATGCGGGCTTCGGCGCCAGCGGAAGCGTCGTTCTGAGTGCGCCCGACTGCGCGATCGTGGACTATGGCAACCTCGTTGCCAACGGCGGCAAGAACCTCAGCATAACGGCGGCCTCAATCGGAGTCGCCGGCGCCTACGACCCACCGAGCGGTGCGGCTACGATCAGCCCCGAGCCGGTAACAGGCATACCGAATGCCGGAGACCCGCTCGCCGGTGCGTACACGATTCCAAGCGCCAGCCCGTCGCTGGGCAGTGTCAAGATCACCGGCGGGACCTGCAGCGGGGCCGGCTGCTCCGGGGTTACCTACAGCGGGGGAGTCCCTACAATCCAGCCCGGTACGTACGACGACATCTGTATTGACAACAACCAGCTCGTTAATTTTGGAAGCGGGCTGTTCGTAATCACAGGAGCCTCGACGTGCAGCAGCAACGTCGAGTTTGAGATCAATGCGGGATCAACCGTTTGCAACAGCACCACCCCCTGCTCCGGAATGCCCGGCAGTGCGAATGATGGCGTGACCTTTTACATTACGGGAAACGCCTCCGTGAGCGTCAGCGGCACGGCAACGGTGCAACTGACGGCACCGAACTCGGGGGATTACGAGGGGCTGCTCTTCTACCAGTCTTTGACCGACAGCGCGACCATGAACCTGAGCGGCGATAGTTCGTCACTTTATCAGGGGACGATCTACACCGCGAATGACACTACAGTGCTGAACTTTGGGGGAAACACGAACTTCAACAGCCTCGCCGCTTACTCGATTATCGTGGTGGGTCAACTCCAGTTAGCGGGGAACCCCGAGATCACAATCAACTCTGACTACTCTGGCCTCGCGAATGGCGGAGGGCCTTTGGCCCCGATAGTAAGCACGACGGTCCTTGTGGAGTGAGGGATGAAAATGAGGCCTCGGAATTTCAAACGGGTGGCGCAGTCCGGCCAGAGCCTGGTGGAAGTCGCGCTGATGACGCCCGTGCTGGTGGCGATGTTGCTCGGCGCGATTGAGCTGGGACGCTACGCCTATCTCAGCATACTCGTCGGAAACGCGGCGCACGCGGGCGCCATGTACGGTTCGCAAAGCCTGACGAAATCCACGGATCAACCGGGGATCATCTTGGCCGCGGATAACGACTTCCAGAACAACGGTCAGAGCGTCAGCTCCCTTGCCGTTTCTTCCTCCGACACGTGTGGGTGCGACAGCCAAGGAGCGTTCCTTCCGCAGTCTTGCGGAAGCCAGCCCGCATGCGGCCCCTCCAGCCATTGGGCCGAGATGGTCTCGGTGACCGCTACCGCGACCTTCCGGTCCCTATTCAAGTATCCCTGGATTCCGCGGACGGTCACCGTCTCGAGAACTTCCACGATGAGGCTCGCCCAATTTTGAGGACCAGATGAACCAGCGAGAACGATGGGACAATGATTTGCGTGCTCCATATGCGGCACCGGTGAGCCCCGCCTCGCCCGGCAGGATCGGATTTCCATCAGCAATCTTCTCGATTTTTCTCCGCCCCGACCGTTCGGTGGCCGTGCCGAAAACGTGGGCCGACCGCGGCGCCAGCCTGGTCGAGTTTGCCGTCATTTTCATGTTTTTCATGACGATGCTGCTGGGAATTGTCGAGTTCAGCCGCGCCCTCTACGCCTACCATTTCGTTGACCACGCAGCCAAGACCGCTACGCGATGGGCCGCCGTGAATGGCTATACCTGCACCGACGACAGCAGTTGCAACGGGACCGGCGGGATGAACAACGGCCCCGCCTCTGCGGCGAACATAAATGACTACGTGAAGAATGGCGCGCCGATGGGCATCGACCCCAATAGGGTCACGGCCACAGCGACTTGGCCTCAGCAACCCAATAGCCCTGCGATTTGCGGCCCCACGGCCACGAATCCCAATCCTCCCCCTCCGTTCGGCGGCTTTATTGACAACTACCCGGGCTGCACCGTCGAGGTCCAGGTCAGCTACGAATTCCACTTCCTCTTCCCCTTCGTCCACAACGGACCCATAACGCTATCGAGTTCCTCCGAGATGATCATCTCTCATTAGCCGGGAACCCGTAGCTCTCGCGGCGATTCCGTTGCGCCAACCGTGGTCAGCGCCGGTGGCGCGGACACCCGACCGATCCGCCAGCCGCCCGGCACCGCGGTTGGATGCCTGAGCACGCGCCGTCGTCAAGACAAGCCGAAGTTGGCGAAGGCTGGTATAATCCAGCATGAGATGAAGCGGTCAGTCTTGTTCTTGCTGGCCCTGGGAATGGTCTTGCTGTGCTTTCCCCGGGCAGATGCTCGGTCTTCCCCTCCCGAAAAGGTGTTACGCATCAGTATCGACGGCGCAATTGAGCCGATTCTGGCCGAATATGTCCAGGACGGAATCGCGCGCGCGGCCAAAGAGCACGCGAGCCTGGTGCTGATTCGCATGAACACTCCCGGCGGACTGGGCCAGTCGATGCGGGCCATCATCAAGGCGATCCTGAGCTCGAAAGTCCCGGTCTGCGTCTACGTCGAGCCGACTGGCTCGCGTGCGGCATCGGCCGGATTCTTCATTCTGGAATCGGCTGATATCGCGGCGATGTCGCCAGGCACAGAGATGGGCGCGGCCTCGCCCCTGCTGGAGGTAGCCGGCTATCCGGTGCAGGTCAATCCCACCCTGAACCGGAAAATCGTTCAGGATACGCTGGCTTTTCTCCGCAGCTATGTCGTCCGCCGCGGCCGCAACGTGGCCCTGGCCGAGGACGCCGTCACCAAGGCCACCGCGTATAGCGCCAAGGAAGCCCTCAAGGGCAACCTGATCAACCTGATCGCCGATTCCGAATCGAACCTGTTCCAGCAACTGAACGGGATGACGATCACCCGCTTCGACGGCAGCAAGACCACGCTCCACCTGGGCCATCCGGAGGTCATCAATTACGGCATGTCGATGCGCGAGCGCTTCCTGACGCGCATCGTTCAGCCGGACGCCTTCTTCATTTTGCTAATCGTCGGTGTGCTGGGACTCTACGTCGAATTCATCCATCCGGGCCTGGTCGCTCCGGGCGTGATTGGCGCAATCTGCCTGGTGCTGGCCTTGTACTCGATGCAGCTTCTGCCGGTCACCTTCACCGGCATTCTGCTGATCCTGCTGGCGATTACCTTATTCGTGTTAGAGGCGAAGTTTGCCGGGCATGGAATTCTCGGCATCGGCGGAGCCATCTCGCTGGTGCTCGGCGCGGTGATGCTCGTGCGTTCCCCGCTCACCGGCGGCGGGGTCAGCCTGAACGTGGCCTTCGGAGTGGCCATTCCCTTTGCCGTGTTTTTCCTGCTGCTGGCCCGGCTGATGTTCCGCTCTCATTACTGGAAGGCGGCCAGCGGCACCGAGAGCCTGGTCGGCGTGCTGGGGGAAGTGACCGAGCCGGTGACTCAGGAGAAGGGCCAGGGAATGATTTTCGTGAACGGCGAATTGTGGCGTGCGGTGCGCGCCACGGCGGACGGCAACGGGGGGCAGATTCCAAAAGGTGCCTGGGTGCGAGTGGTGAAGGTGGAGGGACTCACGCTTTACGTCGAACCGAGCGACCCACCAGCCAAGCGACCGCATGCCGGTTGATCTGAGGAGGTAGCGCATGGGATTCGGAGTGACCCTGTTCGGAATCGGGCTGATCATATTCCTGATCTGGCTGTTCAACTCCATCTACGTGGTCAAGGAATGGGAACGAGGGGTGATCCTGCGCATGGGGCGCATGTCGCCCGACATCAAGGGCGCCGGGCTGCGCATCGTCGTCTGGCCGATCGACAAGTTCTACCGAGTCTCCCTCCGCATCGATACCATCGAGATTCCGCCTCAGGACATCATCACCCGCGACAACGTCTCGGTGAAAATCAACGCCGTTTGCTATTTCCGGGTCGTCGAACCCAAACTGGCGCTTTCCGCCGTCCAGAACTACCTCTACGCCACCACCCAACTTGCCCAGACCACGCTCCGCAGCGTCGTCGGCCAGTTCGAACTCGACGAAATTCTCTCTGAGCGCGAAAAAGTAAACGAAAAAGTGCAACTAATCCTTGACCAGGATACCGAGCCTTGGGGTATCAAGGTATCCAAGGTCGAAGTAAAGCAGGTGGATATTCCCGAGAATATGCAGCGCGCGATTGCACGCCAGGCCGAGGCCGAACGCGAACGCCGCGCCAAGATCATCGCCGCCGACGGCGAATTCCAGGCTTCGGCCAAGCTCTCCGAAGCGGCCGATGTCCTCGCCAGAAACCCGGTTTCCGTCCAGCTTCGTTACCTGCAGACCATGCTCGACATCGGTGTCGACAAGAACACCACGATCTTTTTCCCGTTGCCGCTCGATATCCTCTCGTTCCTGCGCGGCCCGGCGAAATCCTACCAGCAGCCTGCCGGCATGCCGACTCCGTCCGCCACCACCGCCGCCATTCCACCGGCGGTTTCGGGCGAAGAGAAGAAGTAGGAGGGAAACAGGCCGATGGCCAGCGGCCGAAAAGGGCAGAGCGACATCACTCTGGGCGCCGGACACGTCGCGGCGGTGTTCCTCGGCGTGCTGGTGCTCTGCGGCCTCTTTTTCACCCTTGGCTACGTGGTGGGCCGCGGTCACGGCACGTTCAAGCCGGGCCTGCCTGGCCAAAGCCAGCCGACGACGGTAGTCGGCGCCGATGGAAACCTGACTACAAATTCAGGTGGACCGCCTCCCAGCGGCTGGGACTTTTTCCCGCGGAACGCCAGCTCCTCCCAAGGCATGACCGACACGCCTGTGCCCGGCCTGACGCCGTCCTCTCGCGCTCGGACGAAACCTGTGGCTGAGTCGTTCCCGCCGCCATCCGGCCCCATCGCGATGAATCCCCATCCTCGAGGCCTGCGCATCGATTCGCAACCGCCCGTCCTGGCCAACGGCCAGCCGGGCATCGCGCTTCAGGTGGCGGCTCTGAACAACCGTGCCGACGCCATCGCCCTGGCCGGTTTCCTGAAGAAAAAAGGCTACCCGGCCTTTGCCTGGGGCCCGGCCCGCGACCGGCTCTACAAAGTGCAGGTCGGCCCGTACGCCAGCGCCAAGGCCGCCGAAGCCATGAAGCTGAAGCTGGAGCGCGAAGGCTTCAAAAGCATCCTGAAAAAGTAGCCCCCTCCGCCGCCGTTTCGTCCCGCCCCGTGCCTGATATAGCCTCTGCGTCATGTCTTGGCCAGGGTGCCATTCGCTTGGCTCCCGTGGTGTCGTGCTGCTTCGTTTTGGCGCCTCCTGCCATCTGCGGACATTTTGAGAGGCATTCGCCTGTACACTAGGTGTATGCAACGATCGCTTTTGCTTCGGGCTCGGAACCGCCTTCAGCCTCCTGCCTTGCCGCTGCTCGCCTCGCCTTCCGGGAACGGACCCGCATGAAGCTCAAGCGTCTCGCATTGACCGCCGGTTCGGGCGTGCTGCTGGCGTTGGCCTTTCCGGACCCGCATTGGAGCTGGCTGGCCTGGGTAGCGCTGGTGCCGCTGCTGGTGGTGGCGCTCGAAGTGCGTCCGGGAGCGGCCTTTGGCTGGGGTTTCCTGCAGGGAGCGGTTTTCTACTCCATCACGCTCGAATGGCTCTACGCCTTTTTCCGGTCTTACGGGCGGATGGCGGTCTGGGAATCGGTGAGCGTGCTGGGCCTGATGGTCGCCGTGCTGTCGCTTTTCACGGCGGGCTACGCGCTGGGCGTGCGGCTGATGCGGCGCTCGGGAGTGGGCTGGGCGCTAGCGATCTCGCCGTTTCTGTGGACGGCGCTGGAGTTGGGGCGGACGCACATGCCGGCGATCGGCTTCCCGTGGAACCTGCTGGGCTACGCCGTTTCCGATCATCTGGGCTTGGTGCAACTGGTAACGCTCACCGGGATCTATGGCCTTTCATTCGTCGTGGCGGGCTATAACGCTCTGGTGCTCTGGGCCTGGCGCGAGCGGCGCCGGAAGCCGGTGGCCATCTGGGCCGGGGTGACGGTGGCGCTGCTGCTGGTGATTGGTGTGGGAGGGCTTTTCGTGCCGAAACCGGTCGGCCGCGAAACCGCGCACCTGATCCAGCTGAATCTGCCGCCCGAAACCGACTACGGAGCGAATTGGGAACAACGGCACGCCGCGGAGTTGAATGCCCTCGATAAGCTCAGCATCGAGGCGGGCCGCTCGGCTCCCGGATTGGTCATCTGGCCGGAGGCGCCGGCGCCCTTCAGCATGTCGGATCCGCTCTTTGCCGCGCGCGCCAGGAAAATCGCCCGCGAAACCGACAGCGAGTTCCTGGTCGGCGTCGACCATTGGAGGTTCCCGCCGGGCCACACGCCGCTGGTATTCAATAGCGCCGTGATGGTCAATCCGAAGGGGCAGGAGGTTTTCCGCTACAACAAGATCCATTTGGTGCCGTTCGGGGAATATGTTCCCTGGCGCAAATACCTCACCTTCGCCCGGAACCTGATCGGCGGCGTGGGCGATTTCACGCCGGGGAAGAAACTCAGCGTCGGCCAGCTTGACGGCGGCAAGACGTTCAGCGTCTTCATCTGCTACGAATCGATTTTCCCGAACGAGGTGCGGAAATTCGTCGACCGCGGCGCCGATCTGCTGATCAATATCTCCGACGACGGCTGGTATGGCCATTCGGAGGCGCTGGTCCAGGACTTGAACATGGCGCGCGTGCGCGCCGTGGAAAACCGCCGCTGGCTGCTGCGCGACACGAACACCGGCGTCACTGTCGCTGTCGATCCGTACGGCCGCATTCGCGCTCGGCTGCCGGAAGACGTCCGGGCGGCGCTGACAGTGCACTATAATTTCCGCTCCGGCCGCACCCTCTACACGCGTTGGGGCGACTGGTGGCCCCGGCTGGCGGGGCTGATTGCCTGCCTGGCGCTGGTGTGGAATTTCGCTAGGCGTCGCCCGCCTCTTCGGGTAGGCTAAATAAATAGGGGCGTAAGAATTCTGAAGCTTCCCCGCGACAAGAGAAAACGATGACCAATTGGATGCTGGAAGATCTGCGGCACCGCTACGACGAGCTTCACCGGCGCGTGGAGCTGGTCAGGAGCTATCTTTGACGTCTCACGCAACCGCGAACGGCTGACCTCCCTCGAAAAGAAAATCGCCGAACCCGGCTTCTGGGACAATCCCGACGAAGCCCAGCGGGTCCTGCAGGAACGGAAACAGGTTGACGATCGCCTCGAAGCCGACCGCCGGCTCGAAAGTTGGCTGGGCGATTTCGAGGCTTACCTGCTGCTGGCGGCTGAGGAGACCGACGTCGCCCAGCAACAGCAGGTGCTGGCCGAGCTCGCCGGCGAGCTGGATCAGGCGGAAAAATACTTGACCGAGCTGGAGACTCGCACCTTGCTTTCGGGTGAAAACGACCGCCTCAACGCGATCGTCACGATCAAGCCCGGCGCCGGCGGTACCGAATCGCAGGATTGGGCCGAGATGCTGCTGCGGCTCTACCTGAAATGGGCAGAGCGCCACGGCTTTCGCGCCACGATTCTCGACATCACCTCGGGCGAAGAAGCTGGTGTCAAGTCCGTTACCTTCCGCGTGGAGGGGGAAAACGCCTACGGGCTGCTCTCCGGGGAAAGCGGAGTGCATCGGCTGGTGCGCATTTCGCCCTTCGATCAGGCGGCGCGCCGGCACACCTCCTTCGCCTCGGTCTTCGTCATTCCGGAAGTGGACGACCGCATCGAGGTGGTGATCAAGCTCGACGATTTGCGGGTCGACACCTTCCGCTCGAGCGGCCACGGCGGCCAGCACGTCAACGTCACCGATTCGGCGGTGCGCATCACCCACCTGCCCACCGGCATCGTTGTCTCGTGCCAGAACGAGCGCAGCCAGATGAAGAACCGCGATATGGCGATGAAGGTTCTTCGCTCACGCCTCTACGAATTTGAGTTGGAAAAGCGGCGCGAGGAGGCGCGCAAGCTGGAGGAAGCGAAGCCGGAAATCAGCTTCGGCAGCCAGATCCGCTCCTACGTCCTGCAACCCTACCAGATGGTGAAGGACCACCGCACCAAGCTCGAGGTGGGTGACGTTGAATCGGTGCTCGACGGCAAGATCGATCCGTTCATCCACGCCTATCTGGTCAGCCGGCGAGGGCTGGCGGCCGCGTAGCCGGCCGAGGACGCGGAAAAAGGCTGATTTTTGCCGATTCGGCTATCCCTTCGCCTGGTTGACGATTGCCACGACGATTTTCTGCACCTCGGCCGCCAGGTTTTCGATCCCGGCTTCAGGGTAGAAACTGGCGATCACCTCCGGCAGCATGGTGCTCAGGTAGGTCTTGCCGCGGTCGACGTAAACGGTGATGGGACACGGCAGCATCAGCGCTGTTTTCACGTCTTTCTGAAGCACTTCGCTGGCGAAACGCGCGTTGCAGATCTCGATGATCTTGATCGGGTCGCGCGGAAACCCCTTTTCGGCCAGCGTGCCGGCGATGTCGTGCGTGTGTAGCACCCGGAAGCCATGCTGCGTCGCGGCCTTCTCGACAGCGCTTACTGCATCATCGAAAGCCTTTGCGGTCTCGACCGTGTATTCGATCGGCTTGTTGTTGGTCCCGTTATTCGCCATGTTTCGCCTGCCTCCTCCAGGAAATGGTGCACGCCGCGGTCCAGATTGGGACCGCCTGGCGCCCGTCCCAAGCCCTTGCTCGAGAGACCTTTGGCACGAGCCTCCGGGCCGAAAGCTCCTTTTGTAGCGCACGGACGGGCCTTATTGCACGCCGGCGCGCCATTTCGCCCAGCTCCCACGGATCCTGCTCGAAACCGTGCGTGTCTACCGGTCCTTTCGATGAGCGGCCTGCCCGATACGATTCCCTCCGTCACTTCCACGCCGCCTGCTGCTCGCGTCCAAACGCCCCAACAGCTTCCGGCCGTCCATGCCAGTGGGTTCCGCGAGTGCCGGGAACGGGCAGGGAAGGGGGACGCGGGGCAAAATCCACTCCGGCCAATTTCCCTTTCACCCCTCGATTTTCGCCATTCAAACGGCCCGCAAGCGGCTCTGCCGCAATGCGTTGACACCTGCGGAATCCATATGCTAGCTTCGAAAACTTAGCCGCCTGCTTCGGCAAGAAAGAATTGGTGTGGCCCTCGGAACAAGCCTAGAAGCCTAAAAGGAGGATGCGTTTGGCTCCCACTCCCAAGAACTATCTGTTTACGTCGGAATCGGTGACCGAAGGACACCCCGACAAAATCGCCGATCAGATTTCCGACGGCGTTCTCGACGCCGTCATGCAGGAAGATCCGATGGGCCGCGTCGCCTGTGAAACGCTGGTGACGACAGGCTTGGTGGTCGTGGCTGGCGAGATCACCACGAAGGCGCACCTGGACTATACGGACATCGCCCGAAACGTGATTCGCGACGTCGGTTACACTCGCGCAAAATTCGGCTTCGACGCCGATACCTGCGCCGTCGTCTCCACCATCAAGCGCCAGTCCCCGGATATCGCCATGGGCGTCGACACCGGCGGCGCTGGTGACCAGGGCCTGATGTTTGGCTATGCCTGCGACGAAACCGAGGAACTGATGCCGATGGCGATCATGCTGGCCCATCGCCTCACTCGCCGCCTCTCCGAAGTTCGCCGCAGCGGCGTCGTCGGCTTCCTGCGCCCGGATGGCAAGTCCCAGGTGACCGTGCAATACATCGACGGCCGGCCCGCGCGCGTCGATACCGTCGTGGTTTCCACTCAGCATTCCGACAGCGTCTCGAACCACGATCTGCACGATGCCGTCCTTTACGAAGTGATTCGCCCGATCATCCCCGAGGGCATGATCGACAATCAGACCAAGGTTCTGATCAATCCCACCGGCCGCTTCGTCATCGGCGGACCGATGGGCGATGCCGGGGTCACCGGCCGCAAGATCATCGTCGACACCTACGGCGGCTATGCCCGCCACGGTGGCGGCGCCCTTTCCGGCAAGGATCCGACCAAGGTGGACCGCTCGGCCTGCTACATGGCTCGTTACGTCGCCAAAAACCTGGTGGCTTCGGGGGTGGCGCGCCGGGCCGAAGTGCAGCTGGCCTATGCCATCGGCGTGGCCGAGCCCGTTTCCGTCATGGTCGACACGTTCGATACCGGCGCGGTGCCTGACGAGCAGCTCACCGACCTGGTGCGGTCCGTCTTCTCGCTCACTCCTCGAAGCATTATCGAGGGACTCGACCTGCGCCGGCCCATCTACCGCCGGACGGCTGCTTTCGGCCATTTCGGCCGCACCGAACCCGAATTCACCTGGGAACGTACCGACAAGGCCGATCTCATCCGCAAGGAAGCAAGAGTCCCGGCCTCCTCCGGCGCGGGCATCGGCGTCAGCGACTAAGAAATCTGGTTCCCGAGAACGACGAACAGGAGAAGCTTTCATGGCAACCGCTCGAAAACTGGCTGGCGATGTCAAGGACATGGCGCTCGCCGACCAGGGTAAACGGAAAATCGAATGGGCGAACCAGCAGATGCCCGTGCTGCAGTCGATTCGGAAGCGATTTATCAAGGAGAAGCCGCTCAAGGGCCTGCGCGTTTCGGCCTGCTTGCACGTCACCAGCGAAACGGCCAATCTGGCGATCACGCTGCGTGACGGCGGGGCGGACCTGGCGCTCTGCGCCTCCAATCCCCTCTCGACGCAGGATGACGTGGCGGCCTGCCTGGTGCGTGACTACCAGATCCCCGTCTTTGCCATCAAGGGCGAGGATACGGAAACCTATTACAGCCACATCAATGCGGCGCTCGAGCACAAGCCTCGCATCAGCATGGACGACGGCGCCGACCTGGTTACCACGCTCCACACCAAGCGCAAGGAATTGCTGCCCGAATTGATCGGCGGCACCGAGGAAACCACTACCGGCGTCGTCCGCCTCCGCGCCATGGCCCACGACAAATCGCTCCGCTACCCCATCATCGCCGTCAATGACGCCAACACGAAATACCTCTTCGACAATCGCTACGGCACAGGCCAGTCCACGCTCGACGGCATTATCCGCGCCACCAACCTGCTCCTCGCCGGCTTGAATTTCGTCGTTGCCGGCTACGGCTGGTGCGGCCGCGGCCTGGCCATGCGTGCCCGCGGCCAGGGCGCCAATGTCATCGTCACCGAGGTCAATCCGATCAAGGCTCTCGAAGCGTTGATGGATGGCTTCCGCGTGATGCCCATGAACGAAGCGGCGCGCATTGGCGACATCTTTGTCACGCTCACCGGCGACAAGAACGTCATCGTTGCCGAGCATTTCGAGAGCATGAAGGACGGCGCGGTGGTTGCCAATTCCGGCCACTTCAACGTCGAGATCGATATCCCCGCCCTGCAGCGCATGGCCAGCTCGCACCGCGAAGTGCGCCCGTTCGTTGAGGAGTACGTTGTCTCGGAGGGCCGGCGCATCAACCTGCTCGCCGAGGGCCGTCTGGTGAACCTGTCGGCCGCCGAGGGCCATCCGGCATCGGTGATGGACATGAGCTTCTCGAACCAGGCGCTCTCGGTCGAATACCTCACGAAAAACGCTGCCTCGCTCGAGCAGAAGGTCTACCCCGTGCCTGAGCACATCGACAAGCAGATTGCCAAGCTGAAACTGGATTCCAAGGGCATTTTGATCGACAAGCTCACGCCCGAACAGGAAGCCTATCTGGCCTCCTGGTCCGAAGGCACCTAGCCGGAGCTTTCCGCAACGTTCGCCTGAGGCGCTCACAATGGAAGACTGGGCCAATCTGGCGCTCGACACGGCCACGGCGCGCGGCGCCGCCTATGCAGACGTCCGCGTGATTGACGTGCGCCAGCGCGAGCTTTCCACCAAGAACGGCCAGGTGGGCACGATGATCGAAAGCGAGTCGCTCGGCCTGGGCGTCCGCGTGATCGCCGACGGAGCCTGGGGCTTTGCCTCGACCGACCGCCTGACGCGCCGCGGCATCGAAAAATGCGCTGCCGAGGCGGTGGCCATTGCGCGCGCCTCCGCCCTTGCCAAGCGGCACGACGTCGTCCTCGCGCCCGAGCAGTCCTACGTCGATACCTGGCAGTCGCCCTTCATCAAGGACCCGTTCCTCATCCCGGTCGACCGCCAGATCGCCTTGCTGCTCGATGCCGATGGGGAAATGCGGAAAGTAGCCGGCGTAACGCTGGCCGAAACCGGCATGGTCTTTCGCCGGCGCGAGCAATGGTTCGCCTCGACGATCGGCTCGCGCATCCATCAGCTCAAGATGCAATCGGGTGCCGGCATCGTCGCATCCTGCTTCGCCGATGGCGAACTCCAGAAGCGCTCCTATCCCAATAGTTTCGGCGGTCAGCACGCCCTGCGCGGCTACGAGCTGGTCGAGGAACTCGATCTGGTGGGCAACGCCCGCCGCGTTGCCGAAGAGGCCGTGGCGCTCCACAAGGCGCCGCAGTGCCCCGAAGGCGTGCGCACCGTGCTGCTCGACGGCTCGCAGGTCGGTCTGCAGGTCCATGAGTCGATCGGCCATCCGATCGAACTCGACCGGGTGCTGGGCATGGAGGCCAATTTCGCCGGCACCAGCTTCCTCACGCTCGACAAGCTCAATACGCTGCGCTACGCCTCCGAGCACGTCACGGTGGTCGCCGACGCACGCCTCGAGCACGGTCCGGGCCTTGGCAGCTTCGGCTACGACGACGAAGGCGTGCCCGCCCAGTGCACCCACATCATTCACCAGGGGCAGTTCACCGGCTACCTGACCTCGCGTGAAACCGCCGCTTCGATCGGCCAGGGCCGTTCCAACGGCACCATGCGCGCCGAATCCTGGAATCGCCTGCCGCTGATCCGGATGACCAACATCAGCTTGCTGCCCGGCTCCTGGAAACTCGACGACCTGATCGCCGATACCGACGACGGCATTTACATGGAGACCAACCGCTCCTGGTCGATCGACGATCGCCGCTACCACTTCCAGTTCGGCACCGAGATCGGCTGGGAGATCAAAGGCGGGAAGAAAATCCGGATGCTCAAGAATCCCAGCTACAGCGGCATTACCACCGAGTTCTGGAACAGCTGCGACGCCGTCTGCTCCCGCGAGCACTGGACGCTCTGGGGCACGCCCAATTGCGGTAAAGGCCAGCCGATGCAGACCATGGGCACCGGCCACGGGGCCGCGCCGGCGCGTTTCCGCAACGTCCGCGTCGGAATCGCCTTTTCACGCTGAAGGAGCCGATCGAAACCTCTTTATGCCGGCGAAGAAAAAACCAGCGAAGAAAGCCAGGCCGAAAGCGGCCGCCAGCCGAAAGGCGCGCCCCGCGCGCGGCGCCGCTATGGCCTCCGAATGGCTGGTGCCGCGCTCAGAATTCGAGCGCATCGCCGACCGCGTCTTCAAATTCAGCCACGCGGAAGAGACCGAGGTTACCGTCGACGCCACCACCGACGCGCTCACCCGCTTCGCCAACAACACCATTCACCAAAACGTCGCCGAACAGGGGCTCACCGTTTCGGTACGCGCGGTCGTCGATGGCCGGACGGCCCGCGCTTCCACCAACAAGACCGACGACGAATCGCTTGCCCGCGTCGCCGAGGCCGCGGCGAAGCTGGCCCGTTGGCAGCCGCCGGCTGAAAACCTCCTGCCAATGCTCGGCAAGCAGAAATACACGGCAGTCAAGCGTCTCTTCCCGGCCACGGCCGCGGCCACGCCTGAGGATCGCGCGCGAGCCGTGGTGCGCGTGATCGACCTGGCTCGCGAGCGAAACCAGACCACCGCCGGCATCTTCACCACCGGCGTTACCCAGTCCGCTCTGGCTACCTCTCGCGGCCTGTTCACCTATTACGAGCAGTCGCGCGCGGAATTTTCGGTCACCTTTCTTGATGGCGAAAGCTCCGGCTGGGCCAAGGCCAATTTCGGCGATATTTCCCGCATCGATCCCGGCGCGCTCGCCGAGACTGCGAGCCGGAAGGCTCATGAATCGCGCCAGCCTCGCGAAATCCCCGCCGACCGCTACACCGTGATTCTCGAACCGGCGGCCGTGCTCGACCTGGTCGGATTCCTCTTCTACGATTTTTCCGCTACGGCCGTCGAGGACAAACGCTCCTGCCTCACCGACCGCATGGGCAAGAAGCTTTTCGGCAACAACATTACCATCTGGGACGACGTCTACGACCCGCTCCAGACCGGCCCTCCTTTCGACGGCGAAGGCGTGCCGCGCCAAAAGGTGCTGCTGGTCGACCGCGGTGTGCCGAAATCCCTCGTCTACGCCCGCGGCACGGCGAAGCGGCTCAACGCCAAGCCCACCGGCCACGGTCTGCCGCTGCCCAACGAATGGGGGGAAGCGCCGCTCAACCTGGTCTTTGCCGGCGGAAACACGTCCACGGAAAAGATGATCGCGTCAACTGACAAGGGAATCCTGGTGACGCGCTTCTGGTACATTCGCGAAGTCGATCCTTACCAGAAGATGCTCACCGGCATGACGCGTGACGGAACCTTCCTGATCGAAAAGGGCGAGCTTGCTGGCGCGGTGAAGAACTTCCGCTTCAATCAGAGCATCATCGAAATGCTCTCCTCGGTCGACGCTCTCGGCCCTGCCGTTCGCGCTGCCGGGGAAGAGTCGTTCGAGATGGTTGTGCCCGCCATGAAAGTCCTCGATTTCCACTTCAGCGAAGTGACGAAATTCTAACGTCCCTTCGCCGTTAGCTAGCGCACGTGCGTTCCCTCCTGCGACCGGACCTCCTTGTCCGAAGCCAATCGAGCTTGTTTGGGCTGCGACGAAAAACGTGGCCAGCTGCGCTTCTGGGGGGAATGAAAGCGCAGCCGGCCACGAGACCAAGTCACAAAGCGGACTGAGTACAGGCCTGGCCCGGCACCTCATGAATGGAAGGCTTTCCCGCAGGTTGCCGGGTCAACAAAGCCCACAACATCACGACCGCTGGGCGTGCCAGAGTAAGCTCTCGCTATCCATTCGCCGAGCGAGTCTTGGAATGCTTCATAGCCATCTCGCTCAGTTGAGGATGGTAATGTGGGTAAACGAATTCCAGGCCGTAGTAATTGCCCGGATAGAACCACTTGTGGATGGCCATGGGTGAGTCGGCTGGCCTCTCTTGCAGAGTGAGAACCGTCTTGCCCGTGACATACATCCGGTAGGCGGTTTCCGCCGGGACAATTGCGTATAGCTTCGTCATGTATTGGTTATAGATTTCGACGAAGTCGGTGGTCTGCATGTTGTTCGTCAAAAGTTGAAAGGTGTAAGTGCCGGGCTGAAGAACGCGCCCTGGAATTTCGACGGGTGCCGTGAATTTGAATATCGTTCTTTCGTTCCAAGTGGTGGCGTGCGCCTGGGGCGCCAATGCCATACACACCACCCCGATCGAGAGCGCGGCCGAGAGAAATCCTGCAATTCGCTTGCGCTTCAACATATCGTGATGCCCTCCTGGGCTTTTCAGCTACTGGAGGGATCGCGCGATCTCTCACTCCGTTAGATGCGCAGGGGGCCAGTTTGTTGCGAGATATCAATCGAGGTAGCGCGGCCAGGAGACGGACAAAATGATCTCGGCTGTCCGCGAGCTTGTCAGAGGCCCCGACGCTGGCCTTAGACCCCGCCGCTCGTTTTCCCCTCTTCTTCGATCAGCAATCGGCGGTAGGCTTCGCGCTTGGGCATGCGCCGTTCCCGCGCCGCTTGCTTGAGCGCGGCCTTGCGGTCCAGCCCTTGCCGCTCCAGCTCCACCACGCGCTCGACCAGTGAGCCGGCGACTTCGCTGGTTTCCTCGGCGACTCTGGCCTCGGCAGGAGCGATAACGAGCGTGATTTCGCCTCTGGGTGCGACTCGCTCGAAATAGGCGGCGAGTTCCGAGAGCCGCCCGCGGTGGAACGTCTCGTGAAGTTTTGTCAGTTCGCGCGCCACCACCACTCGACGGTCGCCCATGCATTCCCTCGCGTCACGCAGCGCGGCTGCCAGCCGGTGCGGCGCTTCGTAGCAAACCAGCGTTCGCGGCTCGGCGGCCAGGGCGCGCAGTTTTCGCGCACGCTCGCCCGCCCGCGCGGGCAAAAAGCCGACGAAAAGGAACTCCTCGCTTTCGAGGCCGGAAGCGGCCAGCGCCGCCACCAACGCAGACGCCCCCGGGATCGGAACCACCGGAATTCCTCTTTCGATACACAGCCGCACCAGATGCTGCCCGGGATCGGAGACCAGCGGCATGCCCGCATCGCTCACCAGCGCCACTTTCTCCCCGGCTTCGAGACGCTCGGCCAGTTCGGCGGCGCGTGCGCGCTCGTTGTGCTCGTGATAGCTGACGAGGGGACGATCGATTCCGTGGCGATCAAGCAGCTTGCGCGTTTGCCGCGTGTCCTCGCAGGCGATCCGGTCGACCTCGCGCAGCACCCGCAATGCTCGCAATGTGATGTCTTCCAGGTTGCCGATGGGTGTGGCCACTACGTAGAGTCGCCCCTGTTTCGTCGTGGTTTCCTTGCTCATGGCGCTCGCAGCGAGTCTAGCATAGCCCGCCTGGACTCGCGGGCGTGCCTGGTGCCATCGAGAGTGGTACCATGAAATGGGTTCATCAGGGCGTTTTACAAGGAGATTTGGTTTGCCGCTGTACGAATACGAATGCTCGAATTGCCACCATCGCTTTGAGAAAATCGAGTCGTTCTCCGCGCCTGCCGAGCAGGCATGTCCGAAATGCGGTCAGACGGCTGAGCGTCAACTGGCTGCGCCAGCCATTCAGTTCAAGGGCACGGGATGGTATGTGACCGATTACGCCCGGAAAAATTCGACTCCGGCGCCTGCCACCAGCAGCCCGGAAAAATCCTCCGGCACTGCCGGGGAAACAGCGGCTCCTGCAAAGGCGTCTGCGGACAAGGTGGCTGCGGACAAGAAGGATTGAAGCGTTTTTGTCTAGGGTTTGAGGCTGCGTAGCCAGTCGCGGAACGCTTCGCCAAAATCCGGGTTTTCCAAGGCCAGCTCCACAGTTGCCTGCAGGAAGCCGAGCTTGTCGCCGGCATCGTACGATTTCCCCTCCCACACGTAGGCCCACAGCCCCCGCTCTTTTGCCAGTTGCCGTAGCGCGTCGGTCAGCTGGATTTCTCCGCCGCGCCCGGGTTTGGTGTGTTCGAGGTAGGTGAAAATCTCGGGCGGCAGCACGTACCGGCCTACCACGGCCAGTGTCGAGGGCGCCTCTTCGGGCGAAGGCTTCTCCACCAGATCGCGGATGCGATAGATCGTGCGCCCGTTATGCTCCACCGGCGGCTCGGTATCGACGATGCCATAGAGCGAAACCTGTTCGCGCGGAACTGGGACGACGGCAATGACGCCCTGCCCGGTGGCCTCGTAGATCTCGATCAGCTGGCGCGTGGCCGGCTCCGGCCCGGTCATGATTACGTCGCCGAGCAGGATGGCAAAGGGCTCCTCGTCCACCATGTCGCGCGCTTCGAGCACTGCGTGGCCCAGTCCGAGCGGCACTTTCTGCCGCGTGTAACTGAACCGCACCAGGTCGCTGATTTCCCTCACCATGTTCGCCTGGTCCTGCTTTCCCTTGCGTTCGAGAAAGTTTTCCAGTTCTGGCGCGGCGTCGAAATGGTCTTCGATCGCATGCTTCCCGCGACCGGTAACAATGATGATGTTTTCGATTCCGGAGTCGACGCATTCCTCCACCGAATACTGGATCAGCGGCTTGTCGACGACCGGCAGCATCTCCTTCGGCTGGGCCTTGGTGGCCGGCAGGAACCGCGTCCCGAGGCCCGCGGCGGGCAGCACCGCTTTTCTCACCGGTTTCCGTTTGGTTTCTGCATTCATCGCTTCGACCCCGCGAAATCGAACCATAACGATTTCGCGCCCGCGAGTCAAACGCATTGCGCGTTTTAGGCCCTTTTCATGGGGTTGCTGATCCCGCTTGGCTTGCGGCGTACCCGGCCGGGCGCCAGCCTTGCCTATGTTACGATAGCCAGGCGGAGAAGACTGTGCCTCGCGACGCCCGCATTCTCGGTATCGAATCCTCCTGTGACGAAACCGCTGCCGCGGTTGTTGGCAACGGCCGCACCATTCTGTCGAGCGTCGTCGCCTCACAGATCGACGTGCATCGCAAATATGGCGGCGTTGTACCCGAGCTCGCTTCCCGCGAGCACCTGCGCCGCATCGTTCCGGTGGTGCGCGAGGCGCTCGACCAATCCGGCTTGACCCTGGCGGATGTCGACGCGATCGCCGTCACCCGCGGTCCCGGCCTGATTGGTTCCTTGCTCGTCGGAGTTACTTTCGGCAAGGCGCTGGCCCAGGCGAAAGCGAAGCCGCTCATCGCGGTGAATCACCTCGAAGGCCACGTCCGCGCGGTTGTCGTCGAAGCCCTGGGCGCTGGCCAGGCACCGGAATTGCCTGCGGTCTGCCTGATCGTCTCCGGCGGCCACACCGTGCTCTATTCGGTCGAACAGGACGAGCCTGGCGCGATTGAAGCGGCGCCATTCCGCTATGCCCGCATCGGCCAGACGCGCGACGACGCCGCCGGCGAGGCTTACGACAAGGTTGCCAAGATGCTCGCGCTCGGCTATCCGGGCGGTCCTGTGATCGACAAGCTCGCCGCTCAGGGCGATCCTTCCGCAGTCCACTTCGGCGAGCCGCACATGAAGGGCAATCCGTACGATTTCAGTTTCAGCGGCATCAAGACGGCGGTTCTCTACCATCTTCGAGCGCACCCTGAGCTCGAGTTGGAGAGCCGGACCCGCCAAGCCGCGCTGGAGCAGGGCAAGCGCCGCGCGGCCGAATTGTTGCCGCTCTGCGGCCCGCACACGCTCGGCCTGCTGGCCAGCTTCCAGCGCGCGGTTGTCACCAACCTAGTCGCCAAGACCCTCGCCGCCGCCCAGCAGTGGGCTGCCCGCTCGGTGCTCGTGTCGGGCGGCGTGGCGGCCAACCGCGAGTTGCGGGAAACCTTTGCTGCCGAAGCGAAACGCCGCGGCCTCGCAGTGTTTTTCCCCAGCCTGGCGCTTTCCACCGACAACGCCGCGATGATCGCCGCTGCCGCTTACCCGCGCCTGCTGGCCGGCGAATTGACCGGCGACGACCTGAATGCCGAAGCCGTTCTTCCGCTCGCTTGACCCGCCTTTCCCGCCAGCATTGCCGACAATTGGTACACAATTGGCATGCCGATTGGCCCGCTTCTTCGGTACAATGCGCACGCAACGGGGCAGGGCGGGAATCGGTTTTTGCGGTTCTCCGTTGCGGCTTTTTTGACGAGGAAATTCCCGGGCATGCGGATAGCCATCGATACCGGCGGCACGTTTACCGACTGCGTCTTTCTCCGAAACGGTCGCCTCGAAATTCTCAAACTCCCCTCCATGCGCGAAAATCCGGCCCGCGCCGTAGCCCAGGCACTCGAGGCGATCCTCGGCCGCCCCGGTGGCTCCGGCCGCCTCGAACTTACTTGCGGAACTACCGTCGGCACCAACGCCCTGCTCGAGCGCCGCGGCGGCCGCGTCTCGCTCGTCACGACGTCCGGCTTCGAAGATGTCATCGAAATTGGGCGCCAGGACCGCCCGCGGCTCTACGATTTCTTCGTCACCCGTCCCGAACCGCTGGTGCCGCGCGATCGGCGTTTCGGCCTGGCCGAGCGCGTTGATTCCGCCGGTAATGTTCTCGAAGCGCCGGGCGAGGAGGAACTCGATCGCGTCGCGAGCGAAGTGGCATCCTCGCGGCCCGAAGCCGTGGCGCTCTGCCTGCTGTTTTCCTTCGCCAATCCGGCGCACGAGCGCGAACTCGCCCGCCGGCTGCGCGCCCGAGGTTTCGCGGTTTCCGTTTCCCACGAGATCCTCGCCGAGTTCCGCGAATACGAGCGCACCGCGACGATCGTCGCCAACGCCTATCTGACACCGGCCGTGGGCAGCTATCTGGATGAAATTGGCAAAAGCGTGGCGCGGCGGCGCGGCGCTCGCGTGCGCGTGATGCAGTCGAACGGAGGAATTGCTTCGGCCGAACTGGCTGGCCGCGAACCCGTCCGCACGGTGCTTTCCGGGCCGGCAGGCGGTGTGCTCGGCGCGAAAAGCGTTGCCGCGCTCGCCGGCTTCGAGCGGATCATCACCTTTGACATGGGTGGCACCTCTACCGACGTGTCGCTCATCGACGGTGACCTGCGCACCACCGCCGAATCCCATGTCGCCGGTATGCCGGTAGCTGTGCCGATGCTGGAAATCCACACCGTCGGCGCCGGTGGCGGATCAATCGCCCGCTTCGACGATGCCGGGGCACTGCGCGTCGGCCCGGAAAGCGCCGGCGCCGATCCCGGGCCCATCTGCTATGGTCGCGGCGAACGGCCCACCGTCACCGACGCTCACCTGATTCTCGGCAGGCTCGCGCCGGAGGGCCTGCTCGGCGGCGGCTTCCCGCTCGACGAGGCGCGCGCCCGCCATTACATGGACCGGGCGCGTGGTCCGGTCGGCTCAGTGGAAGAATTCGCCTGGGGAATTCTGGCGGTTGTCAACACCACGATGGAAAAGGCGATCCGCGTGATCTCGATCGAGCGCGGCCACGATCCCCGCGATTACACTTTGGTCGCCTTTGGCGGCGCCGGCGGCTTGCATGCCTGCCAACTCGCGGCCGCGCTCGGCATCCCGCGCGTGCTGGTGCCGAAATTCCCCGGAGGGCTTTCCGCCCTCGGCATTCTCGCCGCTGACGTGGTGAAGGATTTCTCACGTACGGTACGAATGGAGATTCCTTCCCGCTCCGCAGTGCGCGGCCCGCTCGCTCGCGCGTTCGCCGGAATCGAGGCTCGCGGCTGGCGCGCGATGAAGGCCGAGGGATTCGCGCGCAACCGCGTTCGCATCGAGCGGCTGCTCGATCTTCGCTACGTGGGTCAGGGCTACGAGCTGTCGGTTCCCGCAGCCGGCGATTTTCTCGCTTCCTTTCATCGCACCCACGAGCGCCGCTATGGTTACGCTGATCCCTCCTGGCGCGTCGAGTTGGTCAACGTTCGCTCGCGCTTCATCGGCCGCACTCCCGGTTTGCCCGTCCGCCCGCGCCGCGAGGTCCGCCGCGACGCCGCTTCGGTGTCCATCGGCCGCCGCGCGTCGGTTTTCCCGAGCCGCGGCCGCCCGCGGTCCCTGACAACCACGCTCTACGATCGGGCGCGCCTCGTTCCCGGCCACCGCCTCGCCGGTCCCGCTGTGATCTTCGAATACAGCGCCACCACCGTGATTCCGCCCGGCTGGGAGGCGCGAATGGACCGCTACGAGAATCTGATTCTGGAGCCGGTGCGCGGATGAAACCCGACCCGATTCGCCTCGAGATTTTCAAGAACCTGTTTCACTCGGTGGCCGAGGAGATGGGCGCCGCCCTGCGCCGTTCGGCCTTCTCCCCGAATATCAAGGAGCGCCGCGACTATTCCTGCGCGGTCTTCAACAGCGCGGGAGACGTGCTCGCCATGGGCGACCACATGCCAGTGCACCTCGGCTCGATGCCGATGTCGGTGGCCGCCGCCATTCGTGAGCTGGACCTCGGCCCCGGCGACGTCGCCCTGCTCAACGATCCCTACTGCGGTGGCACGCACCTGCCTGATTTCACTATGGTGATGCCGGTCCATCTGGGGAAGGGCAGCCCGATGTTCTACGTCGCCAATCGGGCCCATCATGCCGACGTCGGCGGCAGCCAGCCGGGTTCGATGGGATTGGCGCGGCAGATCTACCAGGAGGGCATTCGCATTCCGCCGGTGAAGATTTTCACCGGCGGCCGGATCGTCCGAGACGTCCTTTCGCTGATCGTGAGCAACGTGCGCACCCCTCGCGAGCGCGAGGGCGACCTGGCGGCTCAGGTAGCCGCCTGTCGCACCGGCGGACGGCGGCTCGAGGAAATCGTCGCCAAGTATGGCCGCGGCGAGGTGAACCGCTACCAGGCCCACCTGCTCGATTATTCGGAACGCATGATGCGCTCGGCGCTGCGCAATATTCCCCCGGGAACCTGGCGTGGCGAAGACGTGCTCGACGACGACGGCTTGGGCGCCGGTCCGCTGCCCATCCGGGTGGCGATCCGCATTCGGGACGATCGCGCCGAAGTGGATTTCCGCGGCACCGCGCCGCAGTGCGAAGGAAGCATCAACGCCGTCTATGCGATCACCTATTCCGCCGTGTTCTACGTTTTCCGCTGCCTGATTCACGATCAGGTGCCGGCCACTTCCGGCCTGATGCGCCCGATTCGCGTCCTCGCGCCCGAGGGCACGCTGGTCAACGCGCTTCCGCCGGCGGCCGTGGCCGGCGGCAACGTCGAAACGTCGCAGCGCATTGTCGATTCGCTGCTCCGCGCGCTCGCGCAAGCCCTGCCCGATCAGGTGCCGGCTGCCAGCCAGGGCTCGATGAACAACCTGACCCTTGGCGGGGCCGATCCCGGCCGCCGCGGCGCCATTTTTGCCTACTACGAAACCATCGCCGGCGGCATGGGCGCCCGTCCCGGTCTCGACGGCCTCAGCGGCATCCACACACACATGACGAATTCCCTGAATACCCCGGTCGAAGTGCTGGAGCACGACGTGCCCGTGCGCGTGCGTCGCTACTCGCTGCGTCGCGGCTCGGGCGGCGACGGGCGTTGGCGCGGCGGCGACGGAATCGTTCGCGAGATTGAGCTGCTGGCCCGCACCCAGATCGGCATCCTCAGCGACCGGCGCGAGCGCGGCCCTTACGGCCTCGCCGGCGGCCAGGATGGCGCCGTTGGCCGCAATGAACTCCTGTTGAATGGCGAAACTCGCTCGCTGCCGGCGAAATGCAGTCTGGAAGCGCCTGCAGGCGCTGTTTTGCGCATTCTCACGCCCGGAGGCGGCGGATGGGGTAAGAAGGAAAGCGGGTAGGGAACGAGGCAGAGGCAGGCGCCAATGAGTCCGTGGCTATTCCGGGGCTTTTTGCACACAAGTTGGTTCGCCCGCGCTCTGTCCACTTTCTCGTCGCGGGTCATGCTAGCGTGCACAGTCGCACCACCAGCTTTGCGCTGGAATATCGCTCTCCTGGCGCGCCTGCAATTCACTTAGTCGACTGCTGCGGCAACACTGATTTCGGGGAACTGCAACCTGGCCTTTGCTAGGGCCCGAACCACGTCGGTTTCCACTTTTGTCTCACTCGACCGCTGCGCTGTTGCCAGCTCACTCACTAGCAGGAACTTCGCCCGTTCCAGCATCTTTTTTTCGCGGAACGAGAGCGGTTTCGTGCGGCTGAGGGCCAGCAAGCTCTTGAGCACCGCGGCAACGTCCAACAGCGAGCCGGTGCGCATCCGTTCCGAATTTTCCTTGAAGCGGTGCTTCCAGTCGCTGTGCAAGTTGTTCGAGTGATGATTGGCCTCTAGGAACCCAAGAATCTTTCGGGCCTCCGTAGAGGAAATGACACGGCGCAATCCGACGTTCTGCGCATTCGGCTCCGGAACCATAACCCGGAGGCCGCTGGAAAAAATGCGTAGCATGTAGCAGCGTTCGGAACGACCGTTGAGGTAACTGAAGCTGACTTGCTCGATGATGCCAACGCCGTGGTTCGGATATACGACCTTGTCCCCGATCTTGTAATCGATCATGGGTGCCCCTGCCTACGTAACCAATTCTAAGGACAAGGGTTGTGCCGCGTCAAGATTCGCGTGGAAAAAACTGGCGAAGATTCATCGTAGCCTGACCAAAATAGCCGAATTTTTTGAAAACCTGTATACCATTGAACTACAAGCCGTTGGCTTCGTATCCCCTCGTTTGGAACCCTCCGCTGTCGCTTTTTCATTTTCCTTCGCACCGGTTTTCCACCGGCCGTGCGCCGGTCGCGTGGGCTACAATCTGCTTCATGCTCTCTCTGGCGATTGATACGAGTACGCTCGCGGGCAGCGTCGCCGTTCTCCGCGACGATTCGGTGCTCGGCATGGTGGGCACCGCCGTCGACGAAACCTATTCCTCCAGGCTATTTCGCCATCTGCGCTTTTTGCTTTCAGAATTGAATCTCTCGCTCGACCAGTTCGATCTGTTTTCGGTCGCCGCGGGCCCCGGCTCCTTCACCGGTTTGCGAGTCGGCCTGGCTGCGGTGAAAGGTTGGGCCGAGGCATTCGGAAAGCCGCTCGCCGCTGTCAGCGTCCTCGAAGCGGTCGCTTCCCAGGCGGCGTCGCCGGCGCCGCTGCTCGTTTCGCTGATCGACGCGCGGCGCGGCCAGGTCTTCGGTTCCGTTTACGAGCGCGGTGCTGCGGGCCTCGTCCTGCGCGGTGAAGAGATGGTGCTCGCTCCGGACGAATTTTTCGAGTCCCTCGGCAGCTTGGTCGGCTCCGAATCCCTGGCGGTCGTCACCCCGGCGCCCGAGGTCATCCGTCCGGCCCTGGCCCGCTCGCCCTTTCACGCCTGGCCGGTCGAGCGCGTCTCGCCGCTGCTGGCAGGGACCATCGGCGTGCTCGGCTATCGCCGCGCCCTGCGCGGCCACTTGAGCGACGCGCTCACGCTCGACGCCAACTACGTGCGCCGTTCCGACGCGGAGCTCAAGTGGAAAGGGTGACCATCCGCCCACTTCAGGCATCCGACGCCGGGGCGATCGAACGCATCACCCGTCTTTCGCCCGAAGCCGCTCACTGGACTTCCCAGGGCTACCAGGGCCTCCCGGGTTGGGTGGCCGAGAACGATGGCGAAGTGGTCGGTTTTCTGTTCGCCAGAATCGCCGCCGACGAGATGGAGATCCTGAACCTCGCTGTGGAACCGGCCGCGCGCGAGCATGGTGTTGGCGGCGCGCTCCTGGCCGCCGCGCTCGCCTACGGCGCCAAGGCAGCCGTGACCAGCGTTTTCCTCGAGGTGCGGGAGTCCAACCGGCGCGCGCGCCAGTTTTACGAGCGCCGCGGCTTCGCCGTCACCGGCCGCCGCCCCCGCTATTATCACCGGCCCGAAGAAGATGCGCTGGTGATGGCGCACGCGCAGGCCGTTGCCCCCTGATCCCGTTTCCCCTTGGCCGCCGAAAGCCGCTATGCTAGTTTCGGTTAAGAAAGCCGCGCCTCGGCGCGGGGTGCCGGGCCAGTCCCTTCAGGCTGCGCCCTTTTGACTCGGAGAAAGATGGTCTTTCGGGAAGCTGTAAAATTTGCGGTCCCGCCGCTGGTGCTCGGAATTTGGGCCGGATGGGCGGGATGGACGTGGCTGGCGGCGGTTCTTCTGCTGCTGGCGGGATTCGTGTTCTACTTTTTCCGCGACCCGCGACGCGAGATACCGGCCGATCCCGCGGCAGTAGTTGCTCCGGCCGACGGCCGCGTGCTCGAGGTAATCGACGAGCCGTTCGAGGGACGTCCAGGCAGGAAAATCAGCATCTTCCTTTCGATTTTGAACGTGCACGTCAATCGTTCGCCGGTGGCCGCGCGAATCGAAAGCGTCGAGTACCGGCCGGGAAAATTCTTTGCCGCCATGCGACCGCAGGCCTCGACCGAGAATGAGCAAAACGTGATCCGGCTCGAAACCGGCCGCGGCGCCATTGTGGTCAAACAGATCGCCGGCCTGATTGCCCGCCGCGTGCTCCTCTGGAAAAAGGTCGGCGATTCGCTCCAGCGGGGCGAGCGATTGGGCATGATCCGTTTCGGCTCCCGCACCGAACTCTGGCTCCCGGCCGAGGCCAGGATCGTGGTTCAGCCCGGCCAGCAGGTGCGCGGCGGCTCCAGCGTCATAGCGGAATGGCCATGAGCGAGACAGAAGAAGCCGGTATCGAAAACGAGGCGCTTGCTACAGAGACGAAACCCCGGCGCTACCGTCGTGGCATCTATCTGCTGCCGAGTATCTTCACCGTCGGCAATTTGCTTTGCGGCTATTACGCGATCTGGACCAGCTTCAGGGGCACTATCCCCGACCTCGACAACGCCGCTAAGGCGATCGGCCTCGCCATCGTTTTCGACATGCTCGACGGCCGCATCGCCCGCGTTACGCACACCAGCAGCGAGCTGGGCAAGCAGTTCGATTCCCTGGCCGACGTCATCAGTTTCGGCATCGCTCCCGCGCTGTTGGCCTTCGTTTGGGGCGTGCACGGTTTGCTGCTCAGCCCCCAGCCGCAGGCGCTGCAAGTCTACCGGCTCGGCTGGCTGGTTGGCTTCGCCTATCTGCTCTGCTGTGCCTGGCGGCTGGCGCGGTTCAACATCCAGGGAATGGCGCCCGAGCGGTCCCGTTATTTCGTGGGACTGCCGACGCCGGCAGCGGCCGGCATGATTGCCGCGATGGTCCATGCCGTCCAATACCCGCTCGATTCCTGGTGGGTTTCGTTGCTCTGGCTCGGCCTCGAGTTCACGCTGGCGGTGCTGATGGCGAGTTCGGTGCGCTACATCGGCTTCAAGGAAATCCAATGGCAGCGCCGCCATTCCTCGCTGGCCTTCATCCTGATCGGGTTGCTCATCGCCGCGATTGTGCTCTATTCGCAAGAGGTGTTGCTGGCCATGGCCGGGGTTTACCTTCTCTCCGGCATCACTGCCCGGTTGGTTCGCCAGGTGCGCCACCGGCTGAATTCGAATCCAACCAATGCCAATCCCTGACGCTCGTTTACCGATCGCGATTGTTGGCGCCGGCTCGTTGCGCGGCAAGGAATTGCGCGACGTGCTTGAGGAGCATGGCGTTCCCGGCGCGAAGATGCGCCTGTTCGACGAGGATATCGCCGTCGGCATGCTCACCCATGCCGGCGACGAAGCGGCGATCATCGCCGCCGTCGATGAAGCCAGTTTTGCCGGCGCCGGCCTTGTCTTTTTCGCCGGCCGGGCAGAGATGGCAGCCCGCCACGCCGAACAGGCGCGCCGCGCCGGAGCCCGAGTGATCGATCTCAGCGAAGATCCCGGGCTCGAGGGCGCCGCGCCCTGGATCCCCGCTCTCGATCCGCTTATCGGCCGGCCGCAGGCTGTCGACCATGCACCGCTCCGGTCGCCCTCAGCAGCGGCGGTGGTTGCCGCTTCTCTTGCGGCCGCGCTCGCCCGCTTCTCGCCGTCGCGGCTGGTCATGGTGTTTCTGCGGCCCGTTTCCGAACGGGGCCAGGAAGGCGTCGATGAATTGGAACGCCAGACGGTGAGCTTGCTTTCCTTCCAACCCGTGCCCGAGGGCGTCTTTGGCATGCAGGTGGCTTTCAACCTGATGGACGCTTACGGGGCGGCCAGCGAGCCGTCGCTCGATGCGGTTCGCCGCAGCGTGGCGCGCGACGCCCGCCAGGCGCTGGGCGGCCGCGTCGCTATGCCCGCCATTCAGGTGCTCCAGGCTCCCGTCTTTTTTTCTTACGCCTTCACGGCCTATGCTGAGTTTGGTGTGCCGGCCGAAGATGCCGAAATTCAGGCCGCACTCGCCTCGGCCGGCCTTGTCGTGCTCCCGGCATCCGAGCCGCGTCCCACCGGCATGAGCGTTACCGGTCGCCCCGAAGCGGTGCTGGGGCCGCTGGTTGGCGATGCCGGCGAGAAGGGCCGGTGGCTATGGGGCGCGGCGGACAATGTACGATCGGTGGCGGCGAATGCGGTGGCAATTGCGGAAGCCCTTGCGTAGAACGGGCCACAACCGGCGGCATGGCTTGGCGCTGCTCTTTGGCGTGCTCGTTCTTGCCCTGGCCGGCGTTGGCTGCGGCTATCACGTGGTCGGGCGCGAATCGATGCTCCCGAAGACCTGGCATACAATCGCCGTCCCAGCCTTCGTCAATCACACGCTGCACTACCGGTTGGGCCAGCGCTTCACCGAAGCCGTCATTCGCCAGCTCGAAGCGCGCACCACCTACCGCATCGTTCCCGACCCGAAAAACGCCGACGCCGTCCTCTACGGCCAGATGAACTCGATCGAGGCGATCCCGGTGCTCTACGATGCCACCACCGGCCGCGCCACCACCATGCTCGTTACCATCCGTGCGCAAGTCCGCCTCGTGGACCGCAAAACCAAAAAGGTCGTCTTCCAGGACAATCGGTTCGTCATCCGCAACGAATACGAGCTCTCCACCGATCCGCAGACCTTCTTTGACGAGGAAAATCCCGCCATCGGCCGCATGGCCCGCGACTTCGCCTCTCGCCTTGTCGCTGACATGCTGGAGGGTTTCTAATGCCTACCGCCGGTGCCGAGCGCCTGCTCGATCGGCTTGCCAAGGGCCAGGCCCCGCCGGTCGTCGTCCTGCTCGGCGCCGATCCTTACTGGCGCGACCTGTGCCGGCGAAAATTGCTCGAAGCGCTCGTGCCGGAGTCGATGCGAGACTGGGCCGTCACGCGCTTTACGGCCGACGAAGCATCGCCCTCCGAAGTTGTCGGCCGCGCGCAGATGCAGCCCATGCTCGCGCCCCGCCAGCTCCTCTTCGTTACCGAGGTCGAGGCATGGGAGAAGGGAAGTGCGGAGAAGGGCAGTCCGGAGAAGCCCAAGAGAAAGGACCCGCTGGCGGTCCTCGAAGGATATTTCAGCGACCCCGCCCCCTTCACCGTCCTCGTGCTCGAGGCCGTGAAGCTCGATCAGCGCACGCGCTTCGCCCGTCTGCTCGGCGAGCACGCCCTGGTGGTGGAACTCGACGTCGCCGGGGCCGATCCCACGCGCCTGGCCCTTCAGCTGGCCCGCGAGCGGGGATTGGAACTCGATCCGGGTGCGGCCGCCGCCCTCGTGGAAGCCACCGCCGGCCGCGCGGCTCGCATGGCCGTGGAACTCGAAAAGCTTGCGTGTTATGCCGGCGAAAGTGGCAGAATCTCCGCTGCCGATGTGGGCGCGCTCGTCGTCGCGGAAGGCTCCGCCCAGGTCTGGGAACTGGCCGGCTTGCTGGCCGCCGGAAAGCGTGGTCCCGCATTGGAATTGGTTGACGATCTCATGAGCAGGGGCGAAACGGCGCCGAAACTGGTGGGAGCGCTGGCCTGGATCTATCGGAAGCTGGTGACCGCGGCGGAAGTGCCTGCCGGCGCCGCTCCCTGGCAAGCGGCCCGACAGCTGGGCATGCGGCCCGAGGCCGCTAGCGCTGCGGTAGAGCACGCCCATCGCCTCTCGCGTGCGCAACTGGCCGATTCGTTGATGGGACTGGCCGAGGCCGATGACCGGCTGAAGTCGACCGGCGCGGACGACCGCGGCGTGATGGCGTTCCTGATGGCGCGCCTCAGCCGTCCGGTCGCTCTTCGCAAAGGGAACAAGGCATGAGGGAGGCGGCTGGTCGCGCCTTTTTTGGGCCTAGGTGGATTTTTGTGCGGAAGCCGCGGCTCGCGCTGCGTTCAGCGCCAGCGTCAGGCGCGACTTGTAACGATTGGCGGTGTTCTCGTGCAGCACGCGCTGTTGAATGGCCCGATCGAGCGCGGTGTAAGTCTTGGGAAGCTGTTGGCGCGCTTCCTCGAGTTTCCCCGCGGCGATGAGACTCTGCAATTTCTTCACCGCCGTCCGGACCGTGCTACGGTTGGCGCGGTTGACTTCCGTGCGCCGCTCGGTCTGGCGGATATTTTTCAGTACCGACTTTTTCTTTTTGTGCTGTTTGATGGGTGTGCCTGCCGGCATCCAAAACTCCTTCGGGAATTCCGCCGCCAGGAACCATGCGGCAATAAGGTAGAGTAAGGGAGCTGTGTCCGTTTGTCAATTTGGCCGGGGCCGGGTTGCACCCGCCGGCCGGCATTGAGGATCGCAAGGAAACAACGGTGAGTCGATCGGTCGAGAGAACGGTACTGTTGCTCGCAGTGGTGTTCATGGTGTGCCTGGCCGCGCGCGCCGAGAAGCCCTCCCAGCTTAAGCCGCGGGGCTACGTCAACGATTTCGCCGGCGTGATCGATCCGGCCACTCGGCAAAAGCTGACGGCGCTTTGCGAGGAAGTGAGCCGGAAGGCCGGGGCGCAGATTGCCGTCGTCACCGTCCACACCACCGGGGGCGTGCCGGTCGATGAATTTTCCATCGATCTGGCGCAGCGCTGGGGCATCGGGCCCAAAAAGAACGACCGCGGCGTGATGATCCTGCTTGCCGTCAACGACCATCGCTACCGCATCGAGGTCGGCTACGGCCTGGAAGGCATTCTTCCCGATGGGCTGGTTGGCCGGTTCGGCCGCGAAGCCGTGCCGCTGCTTCGCGCCGGCAATTACAGCGGCGCCCTGCTGCTGATGACGCACCGCGTCGCCGATACGATTGCCGCCAATCGCGGCGTCAAGCTGACCAGTGTGCCGCCGATCCCGCCCATCGGCTATTCGCAGCCAGCGGCCGGAATTCCGATCGGTACGATTCTCTTCCTGGTTTTCTTCATCGGCCTGCCCGCGCTCAGCTGGTTGCTGCCGCTGTTTCTGGCTGGGGCGCTCGGCAACCCGCGCCGGCGCGGCGCCATTGCCCGCCGGCCGTGGATCCTGGGCGGTTATTGGCCCGGCACGTGGATGGGCGGTGGCTTTGGCGGCGGCGGCCGGGGCTGGGGCGGCGGCGGTGGCTTTGGCGGCTTTGGCGGTGGATCGTTCGGCGGAGGAGGCGCGACCGGAAGCTGGTAGCGGCTGCGGCGGTCGTTGAAAGCGGCGAGGAACGCCATGGAGAAACTCTTGAATGAACTGGTGGAGCGGCTCAAGGCCGCCGCGGGATCGAATCTGCGCAGCGTGGTGCTCTACGGCTCCGCGATGTCGAGCGAATACCATCCCCGGCATTCCGACGTGAATGTGCTGGCCGTCCTGGCCAACCTCGACGCCGCCGCGCTCGACCAGCTTGCCCCGGTGGCCGGCTGGTGGCAGATGAAAGGCCATCCCGGCCCGGTCATCTTCACCGAGCAGGAACTGCGGCAATCGGCCGACATGTTTGCCATCGAAATGCTCGATATCAAGACCACCGGCCGCGTGCTCTGGGGCGAGGAGATCCCCCGCACCATCGACGTGCCGATGCACCTGCACCGGATTCAGGTCGAACGCGAGCTGGCGCAGGCGCTGGTGCGTTTGCGGCAGCACTACCTTGTCGCGGGCGGTTCCCGGCGCGCCATCCGCCAACTGCTGCTCAGCTCGGTCAGCACGTTTGCCGTGCTCTTTCGCCATGCCCTGCTCGCCTTGGGCGAGCCGATGGCGCGCGACCGCCGTCAGGTGATCGACCGCCTTGCCGCCCTGCTTGCTTTCGATCCCGCGCCCTTGCACGCGCTGCTCGATATCCGGCAGGAGCGCCGCAAACCGGGCGAGATCGACTGGGAAAGCACGTTCGCCGGTTACCTCGCCGCCGTCGAGCACGTCGTGCGTGAGGTCGACCGGCGCCTGGCCGAAACGGCCAGGCCGGCGCAAGCGTGAACGTGGCCGATCGCCGGAACGGCGTTTCTCTGGCCCGGAGGAATTGAGGAGAAGCCATGAAGAAATCGACGATGGTGCTGATCGCGCTCGTTGTGGCCGTGCTCATCGTGGGCGGTGGCTACGTCAGCATGCGCAACTCGATGGTGCAGAAAAACGAAGCGGTGAAGGAATCGTGGTCCGAGGTCGACGTTCAGATCCAGCGCCGCGCCGACCTGATCCCCAATCTGGTGGCCACCGTCAAGGGCTATGCCCAGCACGAGCAGGCCGTCTTCGACTACGTCGCCAAGGCCCGTGAGGCCCTCCTCGCCGCTCACACGCCCACCGATCGCATGGCGGCGAACAACCAGCTTGATGGCGCGCTCGGCCGGCTGCTGGCCGTCGTCGAAAACTATCCGCAGCTCAAGGCCAACGAGAACTTCCTCTCATTGCAGGACGAGCTGGCGGGCACCGAGAACCGCATCGCGGTGGCCCGCCGCCGCTACAACCTCGCCTTGCGCGACTACAACGCCTATATCAGCTATTTCCCGAATAACATCGTCGCCGGCTGGTCCGGCTTCCAGCGCAACAACGCATATTTCATGGCCAAGCCTGCCGCGGAAAAGGTCCCCCAGGTCAATTTCGGCAACCCTGCCCCGCCGCCCACGCCGAACCCGAAGCCGTAGCGGACCCAGGAGCCGCGGTTCTTCCCTGGAAGCCGTTGCAGAGCCCTTGGTGTGAACTGCCCTCGGGCTTTCCCGAGCCAGGAACTCCCGGTCGGTCTCCGCTCTTCGCGGATGGCGGCAAATTCGGCAATGAGCCTCATGCAGCCTCCGCTGCGATCGCGCCTTCGTTCCGGTATCCGCGCTTCGTCGGACGATTTCCCGTTCGCTCTCACGCGTGACCTCACTCACAGATCCTCCCAGCAATTCCCGCCAGGCACCACCCCTCCGTCTACGTAACCGCGCTCGCTGCCGTGCTTACGTAGACCGACTCCTCGCACAGTGTCGCTTCGCCTGCTATGCTGGCGCCGCCAGGCGAGTACTCGTTTTTCGGCTGAAGCTCGGCCATTCTCGTCCGCACATCCCTCCAAACCATCCCCGAAATGTGACGCTTCGCGAAATGCAACTGGCAGAAAAATAGCAGCTTACGCGGATTTCCGATTGACATCGTGTGACACTTAGCGCCCACCTGTGACGCTTCCCCTGTAGAGGCGAGGCATGCCTCGCCCGCATTTCACCACGCCGGCATGGTCCGCTCAGGCCATCCCCAAACACCGGCGCCACACAGTCCGCGGCGGGAGTTTGCGAAATCACGCCAACGAGGGTGGAGATGCCATTTGATTCGGGACCGGCGAAACAGTATTTTCAGAGCGCAATGAAATCCCATTCATGGAAAGTATGGCGCGACATGATCTCAAAAATATCCGGAAGGACGGAATGTTTGCGGAGTGGTGGCTCTCTCGTTTTTCTGCTGGCGGCACTCGCCGTTTTGCTGATGGGGCGGCCGGCGGCTGCGCAGCAGGTGAAGCTCAGCGACTATGCCGGCATGCGCTGGCGCCTGATCGGGCCTTACCGCTCGGGCAACGTTTACGCGGTGGCCGGTGTGCCCGGCAATCCCGCCGTCTATTACCTCGGGCTGCCGGAAGGCGGCGTGTGGAAGACGACCGACGGCGGCACGGTCTGGAAACCGATTTTCGACGCCGAACATGTGCCCTCGATCGGTGCGGTTGCCGTATCGCCGTCGAATCCGAATATCGTTTACGCCGGCACGGGCGACCCAACCATCTGGTCGTTCACACCCGGCAACGGTGTTTACAAATCGACGAACGGCGGCAAGACCTGGCGGAACATCGGCCTCGACAAGACGCTCTACATCCAGTCGATCCTCGTCGATCCGCACAATCCCAACATCGTCCTGGTCGGGGCGCTGGGTTCGCGGATGTATGGCGGCGGGCCCAACACGGCGCGCGGCGTCTATCGCACCACCAATGGCGGCCGCACCTGGCATCACGTCCTCTACAAGGATGCCTATACCGGCGTGATCGACATGAGCTGGGACTATTTTGATCCCAAGGTGGTCTACGCCTCGTTCCAACGCAGCGTTTTCGGCCTCACGCCGGCCGAGCGCAAGGAGTTGCCGCCGCTTGGGCCGGTGCTCTACAAATCCACCGACGAAGGAGCTACCTGGCATCCGCTGAGCGGCCAAGGTTTGCCGGCGAGCGCGACCTCTTTTTACATTGCCGTCGCTTCAGGCACGCATGGCCGGATCATTTACGCCGAAGCGCAGGGCTTTGGCCGCGATGCCAAAGGCGTCTATCGCTCCGACAACGGCGGCCGCACCTGGCAGCTTGGGACAAGAAAGATTGCCAGCGCCGGCGGCCACATCTATGTCGATCCGAAGAATCCCAACGTCGTTTACCTGATGGGGACTTCGATGTATCGGTCAATGAATGGCGGCCGCAGCTTCGTTTCCTACAAGGGCTCACCGGGCGGCGACGACGAGCGCGACCTCTGGATCGATCCACGGAATCCGAACCGGATGATTCTGGGCGTCGATCAAGGGCCATCGATCAGCGTGGATGGAGGCAAGACCTGGACGCCGTGGTTCAACTTGCCCAACGGCCAGTTCTACAATATCTCCACCGACAACCATTTCCCCTTCCGCATCTACGCGGCACAGCAGGATAGCGGCACCGCCTGCATACTCAGCCGCAGCGACTTCGGCGAGATTCGGTCGAACGATTGGTATCCGGTGGGCGGCTTTGAGGACGGCTATAATGTCGTCGATCCGCTCAATCCGCGCTACGTCTTCACGCAGGGCTGGTACCATGTGTTGCGCCGGTTCGATCGCCGCACCGGCCAGGTGGCAGTCGTCTATTCGCCAGGCCCCAAGGCACGTTTCACCGGCGCGCCGCCGATGGCCTTTTCCCCGCAAAATCCCCGCGTGCTCTACATGGGCGCGCAATACGTGCTCGAATCGAACGACAGCGGTATCGATTGGCGCCACATCAGCCCCGATCTGACCGTCGCCCCTAATGGGAAGAAGCCTGCCAGCCCGCTGGCGCGGTTTTTCCGCGGGGCGGCGATTCAAACGCTGGCACCCTCCGAGGTGAACGCGGGCGAAATCTGGGTGGGCACCAGCAACGGGCTCATTCAGTTGACGCGCAACGGCGGAACGACCTGGCAGAACGTGACACCGGCCGGCATGCCGCCCAACGCCATGGTCAACTTCATCGATCCTTCACACCACTTCGCCGGCACCGCTTATGCCGCGGTCGAAAGCTTCACCAACGACCACCCGTACCTCTATCGCACCAGCGACTACGGGCGAACGTGGCAGAAGATCGTCAACGGACTGCCCGACGACGTTCGGGCGCGCGTGGTGCGGGAGGATCCGGTCGATCCAGACCTGCTCTACGCCGGCACGGAGACGGGGGCGTGGGTTTCCTTCGATCGCGGCTACCATTGGCAGTCGCTCCAGTTGAACCTGCCGAACACCGTGGTGAGCGATATGGTTGTGAAGGACAATGACCTCGTTATCTCCACTTATGGCCGCGGCCTCTGGATCCTCGACGACGTCACGCCGCTGCGGCAGGCTGTCCGGGCAGTGGAATCGAAAACGGAAGCTTATCTCTACCGTCCCGAAACGACCTACCGCGTCCGTTGGGACAACGATCAGGACACGCCATTGCCACCCGAAGTGCCCGCCGGCAAGAATCCGCCTGAAGGGGCAATCATCGACTATCTGCTCAAGGCGCCGGCCAAGGGCCCGATTACTCTTTCCTTCTACAACGCCCAGGGCCAGCTGATTCGCAGATATTCCAGCATTCCACCCAAGCCGGATACCTCGATGCCCGACGTGCCGATGTACTGGTTCAAGCCGCCGGTCGTCCTGCCGACCACGGCAGGCGAGCACCGCATCGCTTGGGATCTGAAATATTCCCCGCCGCCTTCGATCACCTACGGTTATTTCGGCGGACTGCTCGACTACACGGAATACACGCTCACCTGGCACGCCATCAAGGGCGAGACGCCGCGCGTGCAACCCACCGGCCCGCTCGTTGTGCCGGGCACTTATCAGGTCCGGCTCCGGGTGGACGGGCAAACCTATACCAGGGAGCTCACGATCAAGAACGATCCGCGGATTTCCGTCTCGCAGCGGGCGCTTGTCGAACAGTTGCATTTCGAGCGGAGGATGATGGCGGGGATGGCCGTCAGCTACGAAAGCTTTCACCGGCTACGCCACATGCTGGCCGTCCTGGCCGACGAAGTTCGCGCCAAGGGCCAGCCGCACGATGCTCGGCTGCTCGCCGACGCCAGGGCATTCGCCGAGAAAGTTTCGGCACTGGCCATGGGGCCAAGACTTAGCTTCGGCGTGACCAACCGAGACCTGGGACGCCACCTCCAGGATATGGAGTTCGGCGACATCCGACCCACGCCGAGCGATCAGGCCGCCGGTAACTACGATTGCCAACAGATCGATACGGCGCTGGCGGCTTTCCGGCAGTTTCGGTCCACGGCGCTGCCCGCGCTAAACGCCGAGTTGACGCGGGCGCATCTCGCTCCCTTGGGGGCGCCGACGCTTCCCTCGGCTCCGGCATGCCGCGTGACGGACAGTCCTAGCGACTGACCGTTGCGCAGCTTGCGCCGCGCGCTCGGCCCGGCCAGGGGCGGAGTCGCTTTCCGGCGATCCGCCTAGGCCGGGCGCGGCGTCTGCGGCGGCACTCTGCCCATTCCCTGTGCCGGGCTAAAGCCCGGCGCTACAAAAGTTTGGGTTATGTTGCACAAGTTCAGCAAATTATTTTGCGGAAGGGGTCATGACGTTTTCCAATTATCGGTTTGCGAGAACCTGACAAGGAGGAAGACGGAGCATGACCCCGAACAAGGATACGACCGAG
>JAKBLM010000042.1 GCA_021832085.1 Acidobacteriota bacterium
CTCGGTCGTATCCTTGTTCGGGGTCATGCTCCGTCTTCCTCCTTGTCAGGTTCTCGCAAACCGATAATTGGAAAACGTCATGACCCCTTCCGCAAAATAATTTGCTGAACTTGTGCAACATAACCTCCCGCCGGCGCCCCGAGTCCACATAGACGTTCCCCTGGCCAGACGTTCGCTTTCCCGCTACGCTAACGCGCGGGCAACTTCTGGCAAATTTCCGCAAAATTCTCGCGCCGCGCGTCACGAGTCTCGGCCCTCGATCCACGCGGCCCCGTCCGAAAATGTGACGCTTCGAAAAACCCATCCCCTTGAAAACGCGCCGCTTGCCCGATTTTCCGTTTGAGCCGTGTGACACTTGGTCGCAAACCGCCTGGTGGCATGACCTCCCGGCTGTGCCTGCCGCGCCGGCCCCGCCGGGCACACGGCGGCCAGACCCAGAGTCCCGCGCTCTTCGTCGGGCGCTGGCGACAACCGAAGGGAGCCCCGATACAGTTGGGAGGCATCCGTTTTCCAGCTTCGGAATTCTGGATAATTACGGCCTGCAGGGGGATGTGGCTGCGGTGGCCGGCCCGGGAGCGGGCAGTAGTCTCCGCCGATGCCGATACTTCCGCCGAGCCATCAAGCCGCATCATAGAAAGCAGGGTTGTCCCCGTCACGTGACATGCGACCGGCGCTCAGTGCGCGGGAAGCGAGCACGGTTTTTCGACAGGCGGCGACTCGGCCGAATGCTAGGGCCGCGCCGGAAAGGCGAGTCGTGAAACACGCTCCCGCGGGTGGGAGCGCTCCCGCTTGCTTCCCAGGCGGCGAGGTATACTAGCAATCGCTACAACGGTTTGAGGAGGCGAGAACTGATTTCACGACTGCTTCGCTGGAGTTGGGCTCTGGCTGCACTGGCTGTTGTGGGCTTGACAGTCTCGGCCGCGGCCGGTCAGCCGGCGCAATCCTCGGGTCGTTTGCCGGGGGATCTGGTCCCCGTCTGGCGCACGATTCACCATTCCTACGATTGGATCTTCAAGAACGCGAGCCACATCCATTATTCCCAGGCGCAATACACGGGGATGGAGCAATACCTGAAAGAGTCGCAGGACAAGTGCATCAAGCATTTCCAGAACCAGATTCACAGTTCCAATAACACCATTCTGACCAGTGAAAAGTATCTCCAGAAAAACACGGCGCACATCACCAGCAGTCGGCGCCACACCGTGCATTGCAAGATCCAGAATCTGCGGGCAGTGAGGGTCCAGGATGCCGTGATGGCCCAACACGCCCTGCCCATCGCCTATGAGAATTACAACGCCAAACTGAAGCTGCTCGAGTATTGGCCGGCGCAGCGAGCGAAGGTGGCCGCGGAGATCCGCGCCGGGACCTATAAGGATTGGAAGTGGGGGAACATACAGGACATCGGCGAGCGCGTGATCTATCCCGGCCAACACACGGACATCAAAAGGTTCGCGCCCGCGGTGCACCAGCTCTTCAGCCAGCACATGCTTCCTCCGCTGATGAAGGATCCGCAGATCGTCCACTACGTCAAGACCGTGGCGTACCGCATCGCCGCCCATTCCGACCTCCACATTCCCTTGCACGTCTATGTGCTGGACAGCAAGACGATCAACGCTTTTTCGATCGGCGGCGGCTACCTCTTCGTCTACCGGGGCTTGCTGGGCGCGGTGCAGGACGAGGACGAACTCGCCGGTGTGATAGGCCACGAAACCGCGCACATTGTCTGCCGCCACAGCTTCCGGAAAATGCGCGAGTCGCAAATCGCGAGCCTCGCGATGGATGCCGCTCAATTTGCCGGTATATTCCTCACCGGAGGGGTTTCCTCGATCGGCGCCTATTATTTGGAACAATACGCCATGGAATACGGCTACGAAGGGCTGGGCATGCTGATCAACCTGAAACTGCTGGGCGTCAGTCGCAAGTACGAGCTGGAGGCGGACCATCTGGGCATGCAGTACGCGTGGAACGCCGGTTACGACCCCAGCGGCTTCATCCGCCTCTTCTCCTGGATGGCCAACAAGCTAGGTTATGTGGACAGCCTGGATTGGTTTTATGACCACCCGCCTTTCTACGAGCGCATGGTGAGGTCGGAAGAACAGATCATGTACTTGCCGAAGAAACCGGACGAAGTAATCAATACCTCGGCCTTTGTGAAGATGAAGAAGGAGTTGGCCCGGTACATGGCCAACCGGAAGGAAGCGGTGCCGCCGATTCCGAAGCACTTGGTGATCGAACCGGGATGCGGCGCGCCGCCCAAGCACCACTACAAGATGTCTCACATGATCGAGACACTGTGCGGCACCGCGAACAACCCCGGAAAAGTGGACTAGCAAACCCTCATGGGAGCCGTGCCGGAAACACCGGCCGGCTCCCGTTTTTTTTTCGCTTGCGTTTCGAGGCCCTGGCGGCGTTTCATTCTCGGGCGGGCACTTGTGCCCGTGCAACCGAGGGGGCGAGTCCCGGAGAGCTGCCGCATATCCCCTTGCGTTTTCGCTGCCGGCACGGGCGGCACGAAATGAAGCGGAGAGCCGATGAATACGTTCCTGCGCTATCTTGAATTCCTCGCGCTGACCATCTGGGTGGGCGGCATTATCTTTTTCAGCTTCGTCGTGGCGCCGGCGCTTTTCACCAGGTTGCCAAGCATCGACGAAGCGGGCTCGGTCGTTGGCGTTGTCCTGCCTCGGCTGCACTGGCTGGGGTTGATTTGCGGGGCCGTGTATCTGGCCTCGGCGGTGGCGCTGATGCGGTCTGCGCGTGCGTTTGGCCGTGTGGGCGCGCTGGCGGTGATTGCGATGCTGGTGCTGACGTTCATCGCGCAGCTGGGCATCATCCCTCGAATGAACACCCTTCGCGCGGAAATGGGTTCGGTCGAGCGGACGCCGGTGACGAGTCCGCTGCGTAAGCAGTTCGATCATCTCCACGTCGTTTCGGTGTGGCTGGAGGGGGCGGTGCTCCTGGTCGGCCTTACCGCCATCTTCTTCACCGTGCGCGAGCTGCCGCGCTAGCGGCCCGCCGCGCACCCTCCGCTTCGCCGCGCCCGGCCGAGCTGGCCGGGAACCGCTGCGCAGTTTCCTCCCTCACGCGCTCGCCAAGCTTTTTGTATCGGTGACGCATCTTCGCGCTCGTGCGCACCCGTAGTATCTTTGTGCGGGGTTTGGCTTACTGGAGGATGCCTTGAAGCTGGAACTGGAGAACGTCGGCAAGCGCTACGGCGGGAAGCTGTGGGCGCTGCGGAATTTCAGCCTGGCGATAGGGCCGGGCGTGCTCGGACTGCTGGGGCCGAACGGGGCCGGCAAGACGACGCTGATGAACGTTGTCGCCACGATCACTCGGGCGAGCGAAGGCTGCGTGAAGTGGAATGGCACCGACGTGCGCCGCCGGCCCGACGCACTGCGCTCCCTGCTCGGCTACCTGCCGCAGGACTTCGGCGTCTACCCCCATTTGAACGCGGTGGAATTTCTGGAATACCTGGCCGCGGTGAAGGGACTGGACGCGGCGAGCAGCCGGCGGCGCATCCAGGAATTGCTGGTCCTGCTGAACCTGGCCGACGTGCGAAAACGGCCCCTCGGGCAGTATTCGGGTGGCATGCGCCAGCGGGTCGGAATCGCCCAGGCCCTCTTGAACGATCCCCAGCTGCTGATCGTCGATGAGCCCACGGCCGGACTGGACCCGGAAGAGCGTGTGCGCTTCCGCAATTTGCTGGCGGAGCTTTCCGGCGACCGGATCGTGATCCTCTCGACCCATATCGTCTCCGACGTCGAAGCAACGGCCACCGACATCGTCTTGATCCATCAGGGCGCGCTCGTTGCCCACGCCGCGCCGGAAGAGCTGCTGGCCAAGGCGGAAGGGAAGGTTTGGGAGTGCGTGGTGCCCAGCGCCGCGCTGGAGGCGACCAAGAAAAGCTACACGATCAGCGGCACGATCCGGCGTAGTGACGGCATCCACGTGCGGCTGGTTGCCGAGGCCGATTCCGCGCCCGCGGCAGCCCGGCCGGCCGCGCCTACCCTCGAAGACGCCTACCTCTATCACCTCGCCTGTCTGCGAGCGGGACGGGCCGCATGAATTCCTTGCGCGTGCTCTACCAGATGATGCGGGCCGATTTCCTGGAACGAGCTCGCCGAAACAGTTTCCTGTTCACCTTGGGATTCGCCGCCCTCATGGCTTACGAGGCCTCGACCGGGGGAATAGTGCTCCAACTCGGCGGGTACCGAGGCGTCTACAATTCGGCCTGGATCGGCGGAATGATGACGCTGGTCAGCACCTCCTTCCTTACGCTCGCCGGTTTCTATATCGTCAAAAACAGCGTTCAGCGCGATGAAACGACGCGGGTGGGGCGTGTGCTCGCGACGACCCCGATGAGCAAGCCGTTCTATGCGACGGCCAAAACGCTCAGCAATTTCGCTGTCCTCGCGGCCATGCTGGCCGTGCTAGCGGCCGGAGGAATCGCCCTGGAGCTGCTGCGCGGCCGGCAGGGGCAGTTCGCAATAGGGCAGCTGCTGGCCCCGTTCGTCTGGGTGGGACTGCCGGCGATGGCCGTGGTGGCCGCGCTGGCCGTCCTCTTCGAGATGCTTCCCGTGCTTCGGAGCGGGGCGGGCAATGTGATCTATTTCTTCCTTTGGGGAGGCATCCTCGGCAGCGGGATCTCCTCGCCGCGATTTGACGACCTGATGGGACTCAACTTGATCGGGCAGGACATGATGCACGCGCTCAAGCAGGTCGCTCCCGGTTACAAGGGAAGCTTCTCGTTGACGATCGCGGGCATGCACTCGCCGACGAAGACGTTTATCTGGAATGGAGTGGACTGGACGAGCGGCGTCATTCTGCACCGGCTCATTTGGGTGGCGCTTGCAGCCGTCCTGACGCTGCTGGCCGCGTTGGCTTTCCACCGTTTCGATCCGGCGCGGGAACCGCGGCGGAAAAAGAGCGATAAGCCGGCACTGTCGGGTATGGAGGGTCAGGCCGGAGGGTTCGCCTCGCTCCCGGCAACGGCGGTGAAACTGACGGCACCTGTGGCCAGCGCAAGCGGAGAAGGCCTGGCTCGAATGGTGGCCGCCGAATTTGTCCTGATGCTCAAGGGGCAGCGCTGGTGGTGGCTGGCGGGTACGGTGGGAATGATTGCCGCCAGCTTGCTGGTTCCGAACGAGCCTGTGCGGGAAGGTTTCACGCTGGCTGCGTGGCTCTGGCCGGTGTTGCTATGGGCGCAGATGGGCGCGCGCGAAGCCCGTCACAACACCGAATCGCTGATTTTTTCCGCACGCCGGTCGCTCTATCGCCAGTTGCCGGCGGTTTGGATGGCGGGAGTGCTGGTTGCCCTGGCGGTTGGCGCGGGCATGGGAGTACACCTGTTGCTCCGGGGAGACTGGCGCGAACTGCCGGCCTGGGTTGCGGGAATCGTGTTCGTGCCGGCACTGGCCCTCGTGTTTGGCGTTTGGAGCGGCACGAGCAAGCCCTTTGAGGTGCTCTATACCATTTGGTGGTACGTCGGGCCGTTGCACCACATGCGGGGCCTGGATTTCACCGGCATGGCCCCAGCCGCGAATAGCGCATGGTACTACCTGCTTGCGACCGCTGCGCTGCTTGCCGCCTGCTATCTGGGCCGCCGGAGAAAAATGGGTTACGCCTGAGACCGGCCGTGCCGCGAGCAGGCCTGTACCATCGCCCCCACGGCCGCTTCCTTCGATGACCACCACGTCGCGGAATGTCCCCGTGAAACGGCCCTTGCCAGACGGGAAGGAAGGCCTAGGCGAAAATCCTTTGTAACAAAAATCCCTTTTCGGAATTTATCTATTCGAGTGCCGAAAATCACCGGGCGCGGGCGTCCCGCGTCGCGCCGTTCGAATGGCACGACTAACGCGCGTCAGGTGCTGGGTATTTTCGGAATATCGTGGTTGCCACGCGGGACAAGGGTTTTGAACAAAGACAAGGAGCCGCAACGGAGCACGAAGACCAAAGCGGCGGGATTCATACAATGACCGCAACATCTGCTCGACCAGGAGAGATTCTGCACAGCTTGCTGGAGTTGGCCGCCGTGCTAGCGGTTTCCATCCTCGCCGGCATGCTGATCGGGTTCTTGCAGCACTATGTGAGCTTTGGCGTTTGGGGCTACGGTTTCGGCAAAGGGGCTTTCTGGCTTGCTCGTCACGAAGGTGCAGGGGCGGGCGCCGTCTTTGGCATTCCGACGGGCCTGCTCGCCTATTACGGCATTTTGAAACGGCGTGTTACGGGCCGGCAGGTTGCCATTATTGGTCTCGGCAGCCTGGTAGGCGGCTGCGCGGTAGGAGCGGCCATTTTCTGGCCGTCCGCATTCGTGACGCCTGTCCTGACGATCCTGCTCGCGTGGCAGGTCAGGGTTTCTCCCAGGCCGCTGTCCAGGACTTCCGTGACGCCACAAAAGCGCGTCTGGTTACCGCGAAATGAGGAAGCGCCCGGTGGCTTTGGTCCGGCCGGCAGGACGCGAGCGGCTTAGAGCACTGCGTAAGGTTGTGGCCCTACCGGCTTCCTGGCCCGATGCCCCAGCGTGACAGGGTCTTGAGCCGGCCACACAGGCCGGCGGGGCCGTTTAAGCCCGAAGACTGGAAGGCGAGGCTTTGCGCTGTCGACGCGTTGCGGCGGCACGCTTGTTGAGGACGGGCTTCTTCTTTTCCTTCCCGGAATTTTTGGTGATTTCGCGGGCACCGTCGCCGTTCAGCTCGACGGCGCGCCACATGTACCAGCTGGCGACGGTGCGATAGGGTCGCCAGCGCTCGCCGTATTTGGCGAGTTCGCGTGGCGTGGGGATGCGCTTTTTGCCGTAACTGAGAGCAAAGCCTTTCAGCACGCCGTAGTCGTGAATAGGCAGCACGTCGGGCCGCCCGAGCCGAAAGATCAGGAACATCTCGACGGTCCAGACGCCGACGCCGCGCACCGAAACCAGCCGTTCGACCAACTCCCGATCCGACATTTCCAGCGCCTGCTCGAGCGTGGGAACGACGCCCGCGACGGTCTTGCGCGCCAGGTCCTTGACCGCTTCGGCTTTGGCGGCCGAGAGGCCGATGCGGCGCAACGCCGGCTTGCGCAGGCGAAGAATTTCCTCGGGCGAGGGACAACGGCCGTTGGCGGCGAGCTTTTTGACGCGGCCGAAGATCGTCCGGGCAGCTTTGCCGGAGATGCTCTGGTAGACGATCGCCCGCAGCAGCGATTCGTAGGGAGTCTCAAAGTCGTGCGGGTTGATGCGAAAGGGAGCCGCGCGATGAATCAGCTCGGCGAGGCGCGGATCGGCCTTGGAAAGCGTCCGAACGGCTGCGCGGAGATCGAACGGTAGAGAGATTTCCGTGCCCATAGGCCCACATAGTGTAGAGCAAATGGCGGTTGTGGGCACGCGGAAGCTAAGCTGCTTCGAGTCGTTTGGCATCCTTCGCGACGCACTACCTCGGCACGCGCCGCGCTCGTCGCCAAAACTTCGCTTACGGTGACAGCCAAGGGCAAGGGCTGGCGCGGACGTGTTACCATTTTCGGCTTATGCGAACGGGAATCATCGGACTGGCAGGAGCAGGGAAGACCACGCTGTTTCGGATTCTGACACGAGGGCATGCGCCGCAAGGGGCGAAACACGGCGCCGTGCACGTGGGCGTGGCTCACGTCCCGGACAAACGACTGGAGAAGCTGGCCGAGCTGTACAAGCCGAAAAAGGTGACCTACGCATCGATGGAATACCTGGATGTGGCGGCGCTGGCCGGCGAAAGCGGGCGCGATTCGGCGTTTCTGGTGCAGTTGCGCGAGGTCGACGCCTTGGTGCACGTCGTGCGAGCGTTCGACGATCCCTCGAATCCGCCGCCCAGCGGGAAGCTCGATCCACGGCACGACATCGAGACGCTCGATCTCGATTTGGTGCTCTACGACCTGGAGCAGGTGACCCGCCGCGTGGAGCGCGTTGAACGGGACCTGAAGAAAAAGAAAGATCCGAAACTCGAAATGGAACTGGCGTTGCTCGCGCGCTGTCGTGAAACGCTCGAAGCCGAAAGGGCGCTCCGGGAAATTGAATTTCCCGCCGAGGAGCAGAAAATCCTGACCAGCTTCCAGTTCCTCTCACAGCGACCGATGATCTATGCGTTGAACCTGAACGACAGCGATGCGGGCGCCCTCGAAGGCGCGGCGAAACGATACGGGATCGACACTTCAGCCGCCCGGCCAGGAACGGCACTGGTGCCGCTTTGCGGCAAAGTGGAGGCGGAGCTGGCGGAATTGCCCGAAGCCGAAGCTGCCGAATTGATGCAGGCCTATGGGCTTACCGAACCCGGACGCGATCGCCTGATTCGCACCACATACAATCTGCTTGGCTGGTTTTCCTTTCTCACCGCCGGCGAACCGGAATGCCGCGCCTGGACGATACGCCGCGGCATGACGGCGGTCGAAGCGGCTGGAGCGATCCACAGCGACATCCAGCGCGGCTTCATCAAGGCGGAGGTGGTGAATTGGGAGGATCTGCTCGCCACGGGAAGTTGGGCAGCGGCGCGGGAAGCCGGCAAATTGCGCCTGGAAGGACGCGACTACGTCGTCCAGGACGGCGACGTGATCCTTTTCCGCCATAGCGGGTAATCGCAGGAGGGGAACGCCGGAAGCGACGTGGCTGCGGAGATTTTGACAGCTTTCGAAGGCTGGAGTGCAGTGCCGGAATCTCGACCACCAAAGGGACTGTTTGGCCTCTGCCGAAACGCAGTGTGGAACGGAGCGGGCGGGAGGCCTTTCTTTCCTTTTTTTTCGTTAACCGTTAGAAAACAATTAAGGCATCGGGCCGAGCGCAACCGCACTTCGCACGCAATGCCTAGTCACGACCCGGCTGGGAAGACGCAATTTATTGTGGTCAACCCCGTTTCAGCGAGTTTTCCACAGGCTCATCCTGGGCAGTAAAGATTTTTTCTAAAAGTTGACACTATTTTCTTGACTTGAAAATTAGCCTCTCTACAATGGGGGACCAAAGTGGGTAAAAGTGGAGCTTAGTGGAGAGGGGAAGGGATCGAGGGCCCCCTTCCCCGCCACAGCTCGGGCAAAGAACGGGGAAAGCGAGACGGGATGCTTCGCGGCAACCATCCGGCAACGGTAGACGCCAAGGGACGGCTGAAGATCCCGGCTGCATTCCTCCCTGAATTGCGGAAGCAGGGTGACGAATTTTACGTCACCAGTGAGGACGGAAGCCTCGCCAAGGTCTACCCAATGAAGGAATGGCAGGAGATCGAGGAGAAACTGGCGAAGCTCCCATCACACAACCCGACGAAGCGGAAGTTCCTGAACCGGACCAGCTATTACGGCCAAGTGGTGACGACGGACGGGCAGGGCAGGATTCTGATTCCGGCAGTGCTGCGGGAGGCCGCGGATTTGAAAGGGGAAGTCGACGTTTTAGGGAGCCAGTCGCATTTGGAAGTCTGGAATCATGCGCGGTTCGTCGAGCAGGAAGTCCGCGGGAAGCCGTGGACGGCTGAAGATGAGAAGAATCTGGGTGATCTGGGCATTTGAGCTTGACGGTATGGCATAAGCCCGTACTGGCCGGGGAAGTGATCAAGTGGTTGGGCATCCGGCCGGACGGGACGTACGTGGACGCGACGGTGGGAACGGGCGGCCACGCGCTCGAGATAGCGCGACGGCTGACCACCGGGCGTCTGGTGGGAATTGACCGCGACGCGCAGGCGCTCGAGCAGGCGCGGGAGCGGTTGAAAGATTACGAGCGGCAGGTCACGTTGGTGGAAGCGAATTTTTCGCGGATCGACGAGGTGGCGCGGGAGCTGAGGCTCCCGCCAATCGACGGGCTGGTGGCCGATCTGGGCGTCTCGACGCTGCAGTTGGACACCGGCGACCGCGGATTCTCGTTCCGCCAGGCCGCCCCGCTCGACATGCGCATGGACCGGAGCTCGCCGCTGACGGCCGATGAGATCGTGAACCGGTGGAGCGAGCGTGAGCTGGCCGATCTGCTCTTCCATTTCGGCGAAGAGCACGACGCGCGAAGAATTGCCAGGGCAATCGTTCGGAAGCGGCCGATCCGCGACACCGAACACCTGGCGACGGTTGTGGCAGGGGCCCGCAAAGCCAAGGGAAGGCAGAAACTGCATCCCGCGACAAAAACGTTTCTGGCGCTGCGGATAGCGGTGAATCGAGAGATGGAGGAACTCGGGCAGTTTCTTTTGCGAGCCCCGGCCACGTTGTCTTCGGGAGGGCGATGGGTGATCTTGAGCTACCACTCGCTCGAGGACCGGCAAGTGAAACAGGCGTTCCGGCGCCTGGCCGCGGCCGGTGAGATGAAAGTGCTGACGAAGAAGCCGATCATGCCGTCGGCGGAAGAGATCGAATCGAATCCGCGGGCGAGAAGCGCCCGAATGCGGGTAGCGGAAAAGATCGGCGCGGCAAGGCCGCAGGAGTAGGGGCAGTGGTGGAATTCTACACAGTAAAACGGATCGATAATTCGCGGCTGCAACGGCGCCGTGCCAGCGGTTTTCTGGGATCCTGCGGAAGGCAGTTGGCGGTGGCCGGGGTGGTCGTTTTGGTGCTGTTGGGCTACGCCTGGCAGCGTTACGAGTGCCTGGATCTGAGCTATCGGGTTCAACAGTTGAGCCAGACACACAGCCGCGATCTGGCACTGAATCACGAACTACGGGTGGAACTGGCAACCCTCCGCTCGCCCGCGCGGATCGATCTGCTCGCGCGCAATCAGTTGGGGATGACGGTGCCGCAGCCGGGGCAAATCATCCCGAGCGAGGCGCTCGCGACAGGCGAATCGGCCGACGCCAGTGCGATGGTGAATCCTGCAAGTTTCAGTAATCGCGTAACACATTGAAACCATGCGGGCTAGCCGCCCGCTGTCGGAAAGAGCTCGAGCGAATGGTGAGGAGGGGTGTGCCCGAACGGATCTTCAGTCGAGCAGAGCACCTTGAGCGGGCCAACCCGCCCGGGTGGAGCGCACGCCTCCTGCTGCTCGTATTGACCGGAGGGTTGTGGGCCGGGGTGGTCGTTTGCCGGCTGGGCTACCTGACAATCGTTCGTCACCAGATTTACCGGAAGATGGCGCTGCGCCAGCAGCACCGTGTCATTCCCATTGCGGCCGAGCGAGGCCCAATCACGGATCGCAACGGTCATGTGCTGGCCGTTAGCCTGCCGGTGCAGTCCTGCTATGCCGTGCCGCCGGAAATCGTCCATCCCGGGCTGGCGGCGCACCTGCTCTCGCCGATCCTCGGTTTTCCTGAGTCGCAGCTGAAGGCCCGGCTACAAAGTCCGGGGCCCTTTGTTTGGGTGGAGCGGCAATTGCCACCGGATGTGGTCCGGCGAATCAAGGCACTGAACCTGCGCGGAATCCACTTCGAGTGGGAAAGCGAGCGCTTCTATCCCAAGCGGCAGCTGGCGGCGCAGGTGCTGGGCTTCGTCGACATCGACGGCAATGGCAAGGCGGGTATCGAATACTCGCTCAACAAACTGATTCGTGGACGTCCCGGCGAAATTTCCGTCCTGACCGACGGCAAAGGCCACTTCTACCGCATTTCGGAGCGGCGGGCGGTGCCCGGCGCGAAGGTCGAGCTGACCATCGACCAGAACATCCAGTTCATTGCCCAGCAGGCACTGGAGCAGGGGATCAAGAAAACGCACGCCTCCGCCGGGACGGTCTTGGTCATGCGGCCGTCGACTGGCGCGGTGCTGGCGTTGGCCAACTGGCCCACCTTCAATCCGAACCTTCCGGGGCAAAGCACGCCAGGGGCCACGCAGGACCGGGCCATCAGCGACATCTACGAGCCTGGCTCGACCTTCAAGACGGTGACGATCTCGGCGGCGATCAATTCAGGCACGGTGACGCCGAACGAGGTGTTCAACTGCCAGATGGGTCACATTGTGCTGGCCGGGCGCGTGATTCACGATTGGCACCCTTTCGGCATGCTGACGGTGGCCCAGGTACTGATGCACTCGAGTGACGTGGGCGCAATCAAGATTGCGCTGAAAATGGGTCCACAAACGTTCTACCAATACATGCGCGCCTACGGCTTCGGGCAGAAAACCGGAATCGACCTGCCGTGGGAGAGCCCCGGCTTGCTGCGGCCGCCAAGCATGTGGTCGGCCACCGCCATTGGATCGATGGCGATGGGGCAATCGGTTGGCGTCACGCCGATTCAGTTGGTGCGCGAGGTTTCGGCCATCGCCAACGGAGGGTTGCTCTACCGGCCGCGGATCGTGCGCCGCCTGTTTGTCGGCGGCAAGGAGATCAGACCACCCGAGCCGCCCCCGAAGCGGGTGATCACAGCGGCCACCGCCGCGACCATGCGCAACATGATGGAAGGAGTCGTCCTGGGCGGCACGGGCGCGCTTGCACAGCTCGACGGCTACACAACGGCCGGGAAGACCGGAACGGCGCAGGTCATCAATCCGAAGACGCACCTCTACTCGCAGAGCGAATTCGACGCTTCATTTGTCGGCTTCGCGCCGGTCAACAACCCCGCCCTGGTGACGCTCGTTGTTCTCCACGAGCCCCAAACCCTGCCGGTGTACAAGCGCGAAGGCGGGTGGGCCGCAGCGCCGGTCTGGAGAAAAGTGATGCAGCAGGCGCTGAGCTACCTGGGAGTGCCGCGCGATCTGCCCGTCCCACCGCCGGTGGACCGTGCCGATCTGACGGATAAGCCGACTCGCCAGCCGGTGACGGAAGTCGCGAGCGTGGTGGCGAGCGCCTTCACGTCAAAGCCGCCCGCCGTTCCCAAGGTTGTTCCGCCCGGCATGCTGGTGATGCCTTCACTGATGGGGAAGACGGTGCGCCAAGCCACCACCCAGTGCCTGAGGCTGGGGCTGGATCCTCGACCGGAAGGGGACGGTGTGGCCGTAGAGCAACGACCAGAGCCAGGAACGCTGGTGCGTCGCGGGGCGCTCGTGCGAGTGCGCTTTGTGCTGCGACCGGCGCTCGGGCCGAAACGGGTCGGGAACGGAAATGGGCGTTGAAACAAGAACGATTTTGGGGACTAGTACTATCAACCCTATACTGGTGTGGGAACGCATGACCCTTGGTGAGCTGCTGAACGGGCTCGAGGTGGTTCAGCTCACTCCGGCCTCGCACGACCCGAACGGATACGCAATTTCCTCGCTGGAATACGACAGCCGGCGAGCGAGATCGGGTTGTGTGTTTTTTGCGCTGCCTGGCGCGAGGACCGACGGCAATCGCTTTGTGGCCGAGGCGGTGAGCCGCGGGGCGTCGGTGGTGGTGAGCGAACAGCCGCGGCCGGAAGGGCTGGCGGAATCGCTGGCCTGGGTGCAGGTAACTTCCGCGAGGCGAGCATTGGCGCTGGCCGCGGGCAACTTCTACGGCCAACCTTCCCGCGCGCTCGACCTGATCGGTGTCACCGGCACGAACGGGAAGACAACCACTACTTTCCTCATTGACTCTATCCTAAGAGCAGCAGGCCGCTGCACCGGTCTTTTCGGAACGGTCCTCTACAGGACTCCGCGACGGGTAGCTCACGCTTCCCACACCACTCCGGAATCGCTCGAACTCGCTCGCCTGCTTGCCGATTTGCGAGAGGAGGGTGGCACGGCAGCTGTGCTCGAAGTCAGCTCTCACGCGCTCGCCATGGAGCGCGTCTGGGGGTTCCGTTTTGCGGCCGCGGTTTTCACCAACCTCACCCGTGACCACCTCGATTTCCACCACACGATGGAGAACTATTTCGCCACGAAGCGGCGCCTGTTCGAGGGTACCGGCGCGGGCGCGCCCGGAGTGGGCGTCGTCAATATCGACGACCCGCACGGCCGACAGCTTGTGGGCCTTTGCCCACGGACACTGACGTACGGTCTGGACGCGGCCGCCGACGTGGGAACGACGGACTACCGGCTTTCGACCAGGGGCCTGGAATTCACCGCCCGCACGCCCTCCGGACCGATCGCATTGCGGTCGCGGCTGATGGGAGTGGTGAACGTCTTCAATATTCTTGCGGCGACGGCCACAGCCCTTGCGCTCGGCGTGGATCGCGCGGCCATCGCGCGTGGGATCGAGCAGATGGAAAGCGTGCCCGGCCGGTTCGAGCGGGTCGAAGCCGAGCAACCGTTTTTGGTGGTGGTCGATTACGCGCACACCGATGACGCGCTGGCCCGGCTGATCGAGACGGCTCGCGGATTGAAGCCAGCCGGCCGCATTCTGGTGCTCTTCGGGGCGGGCGGCGACCGGGATCGGACCAAGCGGCCACTCATGGGTGAGGCCGCAGGGCGCGGTACCGATCTTGTGGTTTTGACGAACGACAATCCGCGCAGCGAAGACCCGCAGTCTATCGTCAACGACATCCTTCGCGGCCTCGAACGCGCCGCCGTGCCCTATTTCGTGGAACTCGATCGGAGACGCGCGATTGCGAGAATACTGGCCGAGGCGAAACCGGGTGACGTTGTGCTGCTCGCCGGCAAGGGCCACGAGGACTATCAGATCCTCGGCGACCGGACAATCCCGTTCAGCGACCGGCAAATTGCGCGCGAAGCGTTGCGGGAACTGGGCTACCCGCGGCCCGGTACCGGCGCCGGAAACGAGACCCCGGCATGAAAAGCGGGGGAGAGCGGCCGGAAACGGACAAAACGAGATGAACTGGCGGATGGAGGAAATTGCCCGGGCCATGGCGGTGAAAACGCCGGAAGGGATGAGCGCGGCCACGCGCGTAACGGGCGTTTCAATCGATTCCCGTACCGTTGCTCCGGGCGAGCTGTTCTTCGCCATTCGCGGTCCGCGCCACGACGGCCACGATTTCGTGCGTGCGGCGCTGGCAGGCGGCGCGGCCGCGGCGGTGATCGAGCACGACCGGCTGGGGCGATTCGGAACCGACCTTCAGAGCCGGTTGCTGGGGGTCGACGATACGCGCGCGGCGCTCGGTTGCCTGGCTCGGGCCGTCCGGCGCGCGTGGGGCGCCGAAGGAAAACGGCGTTTGGCGGCCATCACCGGCTCGAGCGGCAAGACGACAACCAAGGGGATTCTGGCGGCGTTGCTGGCCTCGCGGATGCCGGTGCTCCGCTCGGAAGGGAACCTCAACAACGCCTACGGATTGCCACTCACGTTGTGCCGGCTCGATCAGGAGCACCAGGCGGCGGTGGTCGAACTCGGCATGTCACGACGGGGCGAACTGACGGAACTGGCCCGCATCGCCGAGCCGGAAGTTGGCGTGGTGACGAACGTGGCACCGGCGCATCTGGAGTTTTTCGCTTCAGTCGACGAGATTGCCCTGGCCAAACGGGAACTGATTGAGAACCTCGCCGGCGAGCAGCCGGCGGCGGTGCTGAACGCGGACGATCCGCGGGTTGCCCGCTTCGCCGAGGTTTGTCGCGGTAAGGTGTTGACCTTCGGACGCGGCGAGGGCGCCGACTTTCGTGCCGATGCGATCGAAAACCGCGGGCTCGAAGGCACCGCTTTCGATTTTCTCTGGAGCGGCGGCCATGCACGGCTAATGCTGCCGCTCGTCGGAACGCACAATGTGATGAACGCCCTGGCGGCGCTAGCCGCGGCAAGCCTCTGGGGCATTGGCGCGGCCGAGGCGCTGGGCGTCTTCCCGAGATTGTTGCCGGAAGGCCATCGGGGCCGGGTTCTCACCTTTCGCGAAGAATTCACCGTTCTCGACGACTGCTATAACTCGAACCCCGCGGCCTTGGCGGCCATGATTGACTGGCTCGCCGCTGTCGGCGGCTTCGAGCGCCGCATCCTGGCGGCCGGAGAGATGCTCGAACTGGGACCGACCTCGGCCTCGTTGCACCGTGAAGCGGGCCGGTGGGCCGCCGGGCGCGTGGACTGGATCGTGGGTGTGCAGGGTAACGCCGCCGAGATCGTTCACGGCGCAATCGCCGGGGGCCATCCACCCGAGCGAACCCGCTTCTTCGCTGAAGCCGGGGAAGCGGCCCTTTTTCTCGCCGAGCGGATGCGTTCCGGCGACTTGCTGGTGCTGAAAGGCTCGCGCGGCGTGCACATGGAGCGAATTTTGGAGGAGCTTGCAGCCCGTTACGAACTGGCGCAGCCGGAGCCAGTCGGACGGAGGAAGAGGCGCTGAATGCTTTTTTACCTCTTCTATTACGTGCTGCATCCGTACTGGAGCCCGCTGAACGTCTTCCGCTACATCACCGTCCGGACCGCGCTCGCCAGCCTGACAGCGCTTTTCCTTTCGCTGGTGCTTGGTCCGTGGGTGATCCGCCGGCTGCGCGCCATGCAGATTGGCCAATACATTCGCGAAGAGGGGCCCCAGAGCCATCGGACAAAAGCCGGAACGCCAACGATGGGCGGGGTGCTGATCGTTACATCGATCATTATCCCCACGCTGTTGTGGGCCGATCTGGCGAATCCCTATGTGCTGCTGGCGATGGGCTCGACGCTCTGCTTTGCCGCGATCGGTTTCACCGACGATTTCCTGAAGGTGGTGCGGCGGCGCAATCTTGGCCTACGCGGCCGGACCAAGCTGATCCTGCAGACGCTGACGGCGGTGGGCGTGGCCATCGTGCTCGTCTACCTGAGAACAAACTGGGAATATTCCACCGAGTTGATCGTTCCGTTCTTCAAGAAACTGCATCCAGACCTGGTGATCAAAGGGCTGCTGGGCCACCCGCATCTGCTGCTGCTGGCCTACCTGCCGTTCCTGCTGTTTGTCGCGTTGGTAGTGGTCGGCTCGTCGAACGCGGTGAACCTGACCGACGGCCTGGACGGGCTGGCGATCGGCTGCGTGGTGATTGCCGCCGCAGCACTGGCCGCGCTCACCTACATCACCAGCCACGCCACTTTCGCCGAGTATCTCGATATCCACAAGCTGCCGCCGGCGGGCGAGGTGACGATCTTCTGCGGCGCGCTGGTCGGCGCCTCACTCGGCTTTCTCTGGTACAACGCGCATCCGGCCGAGCTGTTCATGGGCGACGTCGGCTCGTTGGCGCTGGGCGGGGCGATCGGGGTGGTTTCCGTGCTGATCATGCAGGAGATTCTGCTGCTCTCGATCGGCGGGATTTTCGTGATCGAGGCGGGCTCGGTGATCCTGCAGGTGGCCAGTTACAAGATGACCGGGCGGCGACTATTCCGCATGGCGCCGCTGCACCACCATTTCGAACTGATGGGCTGGAGCGAATCGAAAATCATCGTGCGGTTCTGGATTGTGGCGCTGGTTTTCGCTCTGTTCAGCTTGACAACGCTGAAACTGAGGTGATCGGGCGAGTGGACTTGGCAAACAAACGCGTGCTCGTGGTCGGCCTGGAACGGACCGGGCGGGCGACTGCCTTGTTTTGCCGTGCCCGTGGCGCCCGCGTCACGCTGAGCGAGCAGCGGCCCGAGGCCGAGGTGGCTGAAGGGGTGCGGGAACTGCGCGCAGCCGGCGTCGAGCTGGAGTTGGGCGGGCACCGCCTGGAAACTTTCCTGGCGCAGGACCTGATCATTCCCAGTCCCGGGGTACCGCTCGAAATCGGGCCACTGGGCGCTGCCCGCGCTTGTGGCGTTCCTGTCTGGAGCGAAATCGAGCTGGCCGCGCGCTTCCTCCGCGGCCGGCTGCTCGCCATCACCGGATCGAACGGCAAGACCACCACAACTCTACTCACTGGCCACATCCTGCGCGAAGCGGGCCGACACGTTCTGGTCGGCGGCAATCTCGGCACCCCGCTCATCTCGCTGGTTGAGCAGTCGACCGAGGACACGCTCTCAGTCGTCGAAGTCTCCAGTTTCCAGCTCGAGGCCATCGCCGACTGTTTCCGCCCCGACGTTGCCGCGCTGCTCAATCTCACACCGGACCATCTCGACCGGCACCCTTCGATGGACGCCTACGCGCGGGCTAAGGCACGGATCTTCGAAAATCAGCGACCGGAAGATGCCGCCGTCGTGAACGCCGACGATTCCGCCGCCGTCCGGCTCGCCCCAAGCCGGCCGCGCCGCCTCTGGTTCAGCCGCTGTGATCGCGTGGATGCAGGCACATGCCTCGAGGACGGCCGGATCGTTTTCCGCTCGGCCGGGCACTCCGTTGGCTTACTGCACCGCGCCGATATCCCGCTGCGCGGCGAACACAATGTCGAAAACGTCCTGGCAGCCGCCTGCATCGCGGCTCTGGCCGGCATCGCCCCGGACGATATCCGCGCGGCAGTGCGCAGCTTTCCGGGCGTCGAGCATCGGCTCGAGCCGGTCGCGGAAATCGCGGGCGTTGCCTTCTACAACGATTCCAAGGCGACCAATGTCGACGCCGCGCTCAAAGCCATCGCGGCCTTTCCCGGGAATCTGGTGGTGATCCTCGGCGGAAAGGACAAGGGCGCCGATTTCCGCGTGCTTGCCCCCGCGTTGGCCGAGCGGGCGCGGCTCGTATTGCTGATCGGCGCCGCCAGCGAAAAGATTGCCGTCCAGCTGGGCAAGGCCGTCCCGATCGAGCGCACGGGCACGCTCGAGCGAGCGGTGGAAGTCGCCTTCGAGCGCGCCCGGCCGGGCGATACCGTGCTGCTGGCCCCGGCCTGCGCCAGCTTCGATCAGTTCGAAAATTTCGAGCACCGCGGCCGCGTTTTCAAGGATCTCGTGCACCGGATCGAGAGCCGCCTGGCGGCCGGAGGGTAGGGCGAGAATGCCGAAAATTGTCGAACCGGATCGCTGGCTGTTTCGCGCCACACTGGCGTTGTGCGTAATCGGTACGGTGATGATTTTCAGCGCCTCGGCGATGACCTCGCGCATCCTCTACGGCAGTCCTTACACCTTCCTGTTCCGCCAGCTGGTCTGGCTGGCACTGGGCTTCACGGCGATGCTGGTGCTGGCGCGCATCGATTACCGGATCCTACGGCGGCCGGTGGTGGCTTATGCGGGAATCGCGGCGTCATTGATTCTGCTGGTTGCTGTTTTCGCCCTGGACAAATCGCATTACACACATCGCTGGATCCGCGTGGGCCCGGTGGGCTTCCAACCGGCGGAGTTCGCCAAGCTGGCCGTGATCATCTATCTTGCGTGGTTTCTCGAACTTCGCTCGAACCCCCAAAGCAGCGGCGTGAATGATCCGCTGCGGAGCCTGTTGCCCGGTTTCGGACCCGTGATGCTGATCGCCGGGCTGGTTCTGCTCGAGCCCGATATGGGCACCTCGGCGGAGCTGTTTCTGATCGCGTTGGTGATGTTTTTTGCCGCCGGCCTTTCCTGGCGCTATGTCGTGGGAGCGATCGTGGCGGGCATCCCGACCCTCTATCTGATGATCATCAGCGCCCACTACCGCTACGAGCGGCTGATGGCCTTCCTCCATCCCTCACGGAGCCCCGAAGGGCACAGCTTCCAATTGATGCAGTCGCTGATTTCAGTTGGCACGGGAGGGATTTTCGGCGTGGGCCTGATGGAGGGGAAGCAGCAGCTGTTCTTTCTGCCCGAGGCGCATACCGATTTCATTTTCGCGGTGATCATCGAGGAGCTGGGGCTGATCGGCGGGCTGGTGGTGTTGTTGCTGATCGGCTTCTACACGTGGCGGGCGCTGCGTGTGGTGTGGAACGCACCCGACGGCTTTGGCCGAATGGCCGCGCTGGGCATCACCGCGATGGTGGCCGGCCAGGCGCTGATCAATCTCAGCGTGGTGCTGGGCCTGGTGCCGACCAAGGGAATCCCGTTGCCCTTCGTGAGCTATGGCGGATCGAGTCTCGTGGTGATGCTGCTGGGTACCGGTGTGCTACTGAATATCAGCCAGCAAGCGAGCCCACAGTGAAGCTGCTGATCGCGGGAGGCGGGACCGGAGGTCACGTCTTTCCGGCGATGGCCGTCGCGCGGGAATGGCTGAAACGAGGCAAGGAAAGGGAAGTGGTGATCGTGGGAACGGCAAGAGGAATTGAGGCAAAGCTGGTGCCGGCGGCCGGGCTGCCGCTCGAAATGCTGAGGGTGCGCGGCCTGAAGGGCATCGGCGGCCGACGGCTGGCCGGCAACCTGGCACTGCTGCCGCTGGGATTTTGGGACGCGACCAGCGTGCTGCGCCGCCACCGCTTTTCGGCCGCGCTCGGCGTCGGCGGCTACGCCTCGGGCCCGATGATGCTGGCCGCGATTCTCTCCCGGGTGCCGTCGGTTCTCTTCGAGCCCAACGTGCAGCCGGGATTCACCAACAGCGTGCTGGGACGGTTGGTGCGTCGCGTGGCCGTGGCGCATGAAGAAACAGCGGAGCGGTGGCCGGGGAAGTCGGCAGTAACCGGCTGCCCGGTGCGGGCCGAGTTTTTCCAGGCGCCGGAGCCCGCCTGCCGCCTGCCGATCCGGCTGCTGGTGACCGGCGGCAGCCAGGGTTCGCGGGTGATCAACCGGGCGATCCTTGGCGCGCTCGATCAGTTGGTGGAACGCAAGGACGATCTGGCCGTGGTTCATCAAACGGGCGAACGCCAGTTTCTGGAAGTGGAAGAGGGTTACCGGCGGCGCGGATTTTCCGCCGAGGTGCGGCCATTCCTCGACGATATGCCGGCCCGCTTCGCGCAGGCGGACCTGATCGTCTGCCGCTCGGGAGCGATTACCGTGGCCGAGGTGGCTGCGGCGGGACGGGCGGCCATCTTCATCCCTTTTGGCGCCGCGACGGATTCGCATCAATTGCGAAACGCCCAGGCCATGGCGCGCGCCGGCGCGGGGCGCCTGATCTCCGAAGGCGAATTGACCCCGGACCGCCTGGCACAGGAGATCCTGCAACTAATCGACCAGCCCGGCCAATTGGCCGAAATCGCGCGGCGGGCGCGGGCGCTGGGGAGTCCGCGCGCCACCGAGGCCATCGTTGATCTGCTCGAGGAGGTAGCGCGGCGATGAACGCGATTTTCCGTAATTTCCAGCGCGTCCACCTGGTCGGCATTGGCGGCACGGGCATGAGCGGGATCGCCGAGGTGTTGCTGACGCAAGGGTTCAGCGTCACCGGCTCCGACCAGAAATCCACGCCGGTGACCGAGCGCCTGGAACGGCTGGGTGCGACGATCTTCATCGGCCACCGGCCGGAAAACGTTGAGGGCGCGAACGTCGTGGTGGTTTCCTCGGCCATCCGCCCCGACAACCGCGAGGTGACCGAGGCGCAGCGGCTGAAAATCCCTGTAATACCCCGGGCCGAGATGCTGGCCGAACTGATGAGGCTGAAATACGGCATCGCGGTGGCCGGGGCGCACGGCAAGACAACGACGACTTCCATGGTCGCCGCGGTGCTTGCAGCGGCCGAACTCGACCCGACCTTTGTTGTCGGCGGCCGGGTGAAGCAGGCCGGGGCGAACGCCCGCGTGGGGCAGGGACAGTTCATGGTCGTCGAAGCCGATGAAAGTGACGGCTCGCTGCTGAATCTGTCGCCAGTGGTCACCGTGGTGACCACCATCGATCGCGAGCACCTGGACCACTACGGCTCGCTCGAAGCAATCGAGGAAACCTTCGCCGAATTCGTCAATCGCGTCCCGTTTTACGGCACCGGCATCCTGTCGCTTGACGACGAGAACGTCCGGTCGATCCTGCCGCTGATCAAGCGGCCAGTAATCACCTACGGGACCTCGCCCCAGGCCGATCTGGTGATTTCGGCGATCGAGCTGCGCGGGCTGGGCAGCGAGTTCGATCTCCACTACCACGGCGAACCGCTCGGCCGTTTCCGGCTGCCGGCGCCCCCGGGAGTGCACAACGTGCGCAACGCCGCCGCCGCCGTCGCCGTGGGGCTCTACCTGAATCTGCCGGTCGAGCTGATCCGGCAGGGCCTGGAGCATTTCGCGGGCGTGGCGCGGAGATTCGAGATCAAGGGAACGCCCGGCGGCGTGACGCTGATCGACGATTACGGCCATCACCCTACCGAGGTTCGCGCCACGCTGGACGCAGCCCGCGGTTGCGGCTATCGCCGGCTACTCGTCTGCTTCCAGCCGCACCGCTATTCGCGAACCAAGCTGCTCTGGCACGAATTCACTCGTGCTTTTGACCAGGCCGACCACCTGATCCTGCTCGAAATCTATCCGGCCGGCGAGCCCCCAATCGAAGGAGTGGAGGGGAAGCTGCTGGCCGAGGCGGTGGCTGCCGCCGGCCATCGTCATGTGGAATTCCGCGCCACGGCGGCCGAAGCGGCCGAAGTGCTGGCAGCCGAAGCCATGCCGGGCGACGCAATTCTGGCGATCGGCGCCGGCAGTGTGGGCCAGATGCTCGATCGACTGGCGGAAAAACTTGCCACAAAGGACGAAAGCCATGCTCGTGACGAATCCGAAGCTTCTCAAAGCACTCGCTGATCTGCGTGTGGAACGCCGCCCCGGTGTGCGGCTGGCCTCCTGGACCTCGCTCGGCATCGGCGGCACGACCGATTTGCTGTTGGTGCGCGAGCGGCGCCATCTGCCTGAACTGCTGCGCCTGCTCCGCAGCAACGGTATCCGCCACCGCCTGCTCGGCGGTGGCACGAACCTGCTGGTTTCCGACGGCGAACTGCCTTGGGTGGCCGTGCGCCTGGCGCGAATCGAGCCGACGGTGAGGATCGAAGGCACGAGCGTCTGGGTGGACGCTGCCGAAGAACTCGGTCGCACCATTACGACGTGCGCGAAGGCGAACCTGGGCGGGCTCGAAGGGCTGGTCGGCGTGCCGGGAACCGTGGGTGGGGCGCTGCGGATGAATGCGGGCGCCTACGACGCCGAAATCGGCAAGGTTGTCCGCGAGATCGTGATCTACCGTGCCGTCTACGGCCGCATCGACACGCTGCCGGCATCGCAATTGCGTTTTCGTTACCGGCGCTCCTCCTTCAGCACTTGCGACATCCTGCTCGGTGCCCGGCTCGAGCTGGTCGAGCGACCCTACCGGGAAATTGTCGACCGCATCCACGTTTGCAATTTCAAGCGGCGCGCCAGCCAGCCGCTCACCGAGAAGAGCGCCGGCTGCATCTTCAAGAATCCGCCCGGCACTTCCGCCGGCCGGCTGATCGACGGACTGGGGCTGAAAGGCTTCCGCGTTGGCGGCGCGATGGTCAGCGACGTACACGCGAATTTCTTCGTCAACCGTGGCCGGGCGACTTGCATGAACATGCAGCGGCTGATCGAGGATGTGCGCGAGAGAGTCTGGAAGGCAATCAAGATCGAACTCGAAGAAGAAATCGTTCTCTGGGTGAACTGACCGATGGTTCCGGAAGAGACGCTGGAGCGCGCGGCGGTCGATGACGTCTCGCCGCGCTACCTGCGAAAACAGAAAGCGGCCGGAGTGAAGCGGCGCCGCTCGCGCCCGGCCGGCTCGCGCCTGCGCGGCGGCGTGCTGGCGTTGCTGATCGCGCTCGGTGTGAGCACGGTCGCCGGCTCGGTCGTCTACGTGTTTTTCTATTCGCCGGCGGTGCTGCTGCACCTCGACGGAGTGGAGATTGAAGGTGAGCACTACGTCAGCCGCGATCAGTTGCTCACCACCTTCTTGCCCGATATAGGCAAGAGCGTCTTGCGGGCGCCGCTCGCGCGGCGCCTGGAGACGATCGAGAAGATTCCCTGGGTGCGGACGGCGACGATCGAGCGTGTGCTGCCCAATCGGTTGATCGTCCGGATCGTCGAGCGGACACCGGTGGCGTTCCTGAGCACGGGCGAGGGAATGAAGCTGATCGATGCCGACGGGGTGATCCTCGACAAGCCGCCCGGAGCCAATTTCAATTTACCGGTCGTAACCGGCATTGGCGAACAGACTCCTCTCGCGGAACGGGCGAGTCGCGTGGCCCTGTTTGCCGAGTTCCTGAAGCAAATCGGGACCATCCAATCCTACGCCCCGTCCGATGTGATCGAGGCCAACCTGGCGAGCCCCGACGATATCAAGGTGACGCTCGACGGCCTGCCGGTGCTGGCCGGGCAGGGGCCGGTGGTGGTGCAATTCGGCAGCGGCGATTTTGCCAACCGGTTTCGGGAGTTCCTTCTGAATTTCAATGCCTGGCAGGTGCGGGCGGGAAACGTCGAAGCGGTCGATCTGCGCTACGACGGCGAGGCGCTCGTCACGCCAGGTTCCCCGATGGTAACCGCAGCCGCACCGGCTGCGGCCGACCCGCCGGCAGCACAGGGCGCCAGGGGCCAAAAGAATTCGTTGGCATCCCCCGGGAAGCAAGGGAAGAGGAGCATACGGCAGTGAACAAGGAACGAAACGTTGTGGCGCTCGATGTCGGCAGCGCAAAGGTATCCGTCATGATCGCCCAGACCGTTGGCGAGAGTGACGTGCGTTGTCTGGCTCTCGGAACGGCCGAAACGAAAGGACTGCGGAAAGGCCAGGTTTCCAATCTCGACCTGGCGGCCGGCTCGATCCGCCAGGCGGTCGAGGAAGCGGAAAGGCAGGCGGGCTTCCCTGTCGAATCCGCCCTGCTCGGCGTCGGCGGCAGCCACGTCGCCGGCTTCAATTCCCGGGGCGGACTGGGGCTTGGCAACCGGCCGCGCGACGTCACGCGGGAAGACGTGCGCCGCGCCGTCGAAACCGCCCGGCAGGTGCGGCTGCCCGAAGGAGTCGACGTGCTGCACGTACTGCCGCAGGGCTTCTGGCTCGACGCACAGAACGGCATTCGCGATCCGATCGGCATGGTTGGCCGGCAACTCGATGTCAACGTCCACCTGGTGACGTCGCCGGCAGTGCTGGCGCAGAACATGGTGGCCGCGGTGAATCGCGCCGGCGTGGTCGTTTCGGATCTGGTGCTCGAAGCGCTGGCGGCGGCCGAGTGCGTGCTCAGCGAGGACGAACGCGAGTTGGGCACCTGCCTGGTGGATATCGGCGCGGGCACGACCGAGCTGATCGTTTACTCGGGAGGGGTCGTGCGCCACAGCGCGTCGATCCCGATCGGTGGAGACCATTTCACCAACGACCTGGCCGTTGGCATCCGCACCCTGATCGGCGAAGCCGAGCGGATCAAACGCGAGGAGGTCTGGTCTTCGGCCGAGCTGGGCGAGCAGGAGCGCCTGATCGAGATTGCCAACGTCGGCGACCGCCCGCCGCGCAGTGTGCTGGCCCGCGAGGTTGCCGAGATCCTCGACGCCCGCGCGCAGGAACTGCTCACCATGGTCCGCCGGGAACTCGACCGCGCCGGCCTGGCCTCGGCGATCCCCGCCGGTCTGGTTTTTGTCGGCGGCGGAGCCCGTCTGCAAGGCCTGCTGGAGATGGCTGAAAACCGCTTTTCGTTACCGGCGCGCATCGGCCGGCCGCGGGGGCTCGCCGGCCTGCCCGAGGAAGCCATCGCCCCGGAATTCGCGGCGATTGTCGGGCTGGCTCTCTATGGCGGCCGTGCCCAGCAGGTGCTGGAGGAGCGGCCGACGTTTTCGGCGAGGCTCAAGGGACTGTTTTTGGGATAAGACCTGGTATCGAAACAAATCCGAGGAGGACATCAACCGCATGGACGTGCCCGGAGGAACGATGAAAGCAAAAGAAGCGGCGATTCGCATGACGTTCGAAGAAGCGCCGAAGGATGGCGCCAATATCAAGGTGATCGGTGTGGGCGGCGGCGGCTGCAACGCCGTCAACCGCATGATCCGTGCACAGGTGGAAGGCGTGGAATTCATTGCCGCCAACACCGACCTGCAGGCGCTCCAGCTCTCGCAGGCACCGCTCAAGCTGCAGTTGGGCGGCAAGCTGACCAAGGGCCTGGGCGCCGGGGCCAATCCCGAGATCGGGCGCAAGGCTGCGCTCGAAGACACCGACAAAATCATCGACGCCATCGACGGCGCTGACATGGTTTTCGTCACATCCGGCCTCGGCGGGGGCACCGGCTCGGGCGCCGCGCCCGTCGTGGCCGGGCTCGCCAGCGAGTTGGGAGCGCTGACGGTGGCCGTGGTCACCAAGCCGTTCATCTTCGAGGGCCGGCGCCGCATGGCCCAGGCGGAGCAGGCGCTCGCCGAGCTGATCAGCGCGGTCGATACGGTGATCGTGATTCCGAATGAGCGGCTGCTCGAATGCGTCGAGCGCGGCACCAGCTTTTTCGAGGCTTTCAGCATCGCCGACGACATCCTGCGCCAGGCCGTGCAGGGCATCAGCGACATCATCACGGTGCCCGGCATCATCAATCGCGATTTTGCCGACGTCAAGACGATCATGAAGGGCCAGGGCTACGGCGTGATGGGCACGGCGGTTGCCTCCGGATCGAACCGCGCCATCGACGCCGCCAACCGCGCGATCAACAGCCCGCTGCTCGAAGAGAACTCGATTCAGGGGGCCCAGGGCATCCTGATCAACGTCAGCGGCTCGGCCTCGCTCACCCTGCACGAAATTCACGAGTCGGCTTCGATCATCCAGAAAGCCGCTCACGAAAACGCGAACATCATTTTCGGCGCGGTGATGGATGAATCGCTCAAGGAGCAGGTGAAAATCACCGTGATCGCTGCCGGCTTCCGCCAGGTGGAGCAGCCGCGGGAACGGCCCTCTTACCTGCCCAAGTCGATGCGCCCGGAACCGGAAATCGAGGAGCGGATCAGCGAACCGACCATTGTGCAGGCGCCGGTCGGGCCGGCGATGCCGGCCGAGGACCTGGACATCCCGGCTTTCATGCGGCGCGAACGGACCAAGGTCTAGCAGTTCGCGCTGTGGCGAACGACCGGGGTTTTGGAGAAAAGTACGGGCGTCGAGGCGAGCGATCGCCTGGCACCGTGGAGGGCCGGCTTGTCCCTGTTTCCCGGATGCGGTTTCCGGGCAGAGGAAGGAGCGTCACCATGGCCACGTTTCCAAAGGCGCTGTGCGAGTTGCGGGTCTTTTGGGAAAGTCGCGGCAGACATTCTCGTTCCTGGCGAAATCGGGGGATGAAAGCGCCGGCGTGCCCGGCGGAACTGCCAGGTGCCGAAAGCCACGAACCTACTTACTCAACGGGACTGCGCCGGCACGGCAAGAATTCGAGAAAAAGCGCGGAGTAAAGTAGCATCGCGGCGGAACATGGCCGCAAACGGGGCGTGCGAGGGACCTCGCGGCGAAGGAGCCTTGGCCTCCGGCGAGGGCAGCTCCGCAGGCAAGCCTGGAATACGCAGGAAAAAGGGATGAACGGAGCGGTTCGCGTGAGCGGCGAAGTGCTGCGCTATCTGGCCGAGCAGGCCAGGCGCGAGCCGGGAATCGAATGCTGCGGCTTGCTGGCGGGCAGCGGCGGCGTCATCAGCGTGGCGCTTCCCGCACGCAACGCCTTGGCCAGCTCTACTGCCTACGAGATTGCACCGAAAGAGCTCTTTCGCCTGTTCCGCCGGATCCGCGAGCTCGGCCTCGATCATCTCGGCATCTATCATTCCCATCCAGCGACAGACAACGCGCCTTCGCCGACCGACATCGAGCGGGCCTTCTATCCCGAAGCGGTTTATTTCATCGTCTCGCCGCGGCTGGAAGTGCCGCGGCCAGTCCGCGCCTTCACGATTCGCAACGGCGCCGCGCGGGAACTGACGATCGTCGAGGATTAGAGGACTCCCGGCAAAGAGGAGTTCGCTGTGGAAAGACCGAGCGCGCGGAAACCACGCCAGGAGCCGGCGCAAGGGTTGAAGATGTTCGTGCCTACCGCGCGAGGCGTTTCGCGTACAGGGGGAATCTGGGAGTCAGTTCCCGAACCTGTTGCTGCACGCGCTTTTCGATTTTTTCGTCGCCGAGGTGCTCGACCACCTCGGCGATCCAGCCGGCGATCTGTTCCATTTCCGGCTCGCCCATGCCGCGCGTCGTGACCGCAGGCGAGCCGATGCGGATGCCGCCGGCCTTGTAGGGGGGGTTCGGATCGAAGGGGATGGCGTTGCGGTTGACGGTGATGCCCGCGCGTTCGAGCGCAAGTTGGGCGTCGAGCCCGGTGATGTTGCGCTGCACCACGTCCACCAGGAACAGGTGCGTGTCGGTGCCTCCGCTTACGATGCGGAAGCCGCGCCGCTCCATCGCGGCCGCCAGCGCTTTCGCGTTCCGCAGCACCTGCTTCTGATATTCGGTGAATGCCGGCTCGAGCGCTTCCTTCAGGCAGACTGCTTTCGCCGCGATCACGTGCTCGAGGGGCCCGCCCTGATTACCCGGGAACACCACTCGATCCAACTCCTTCGCCCATTTCGCTTTGCAGAGGATCATGCCGCCGCGCGGGCCGCGCAGCGTCTTGTGGGTGGTGGTCGAGACGAAATCGGCGTGCGGCACCGGGTTGGGGTGAACTCCGGCCGCCACCAAACCGGCGATGTGCGCCATGTCGACGAAGAGGATCGCGCCAACCGACGCGGCGATCTCGGCGAAACGCGGAAAATCGAGCGTGCGCGGATAGGCGCTGGCGCCGGCGACAATCATCTTCGGCTTGTGCTCGCGGGCGAGCGCCGCCAGCCCATCGTAATCGATCGTCTCTGTTTCCTTCGAAACGCCGTAGGGCACGAAATTGTAGAACTTGCCGGAAAAATTCAGGGGATGCCCGTGGGTCAGGTGGCCTCCATGGGCCAGGTTCATGCCGAGCACGGTGTCGCCTGGCTTGAGCGCCGTCATGTAGACGGCCGTGTTCGCCTGGGCCCCGGCATGCGGCTGCACATTGGCGTGGTCGGCGGCGAAAAGCTGCTTGGCGCGGTCGATCGCCAACTGCTCGATGCGGTCGATGTTCTCGCAGCCGCCGTAATAGCGCTTGCCCGGATAGCCTTCGGCATACTTGTTCGTGAGGACCGAGCCCAGCGCTTCGAGCACGGCTTCGGAGACAAAATTCTCCGAGGCGATCAGCTCGAGCCCCTGCGCTTCGCGACGCACCTCGTCGGCAATGGCTTGCGCGACTTCGGGATCGGTCTCGGCAAGCGAGCGATTCATTGCGGAAGCGGGGCGGGAAGAACTGGGCGTTGTCATGGTTGCGGGCTCCTCGGCTGCACCGGCGCTCGAAAGGCCGCTTCGCGCCGGAAAAACCGGTGCACCAGCCGCCCTAGCGTCGTCTGGCGTCATTCTAATCCAACGAACCCATGAGGTCATTTCAATTTGAAGGCCAGGGAGATCCATCCAGCACCATTGCCTTTGCCCCGAGTTCCGTGGACACAGCCCTGGATGGTAGGATCACAACATGGATGAGAAGCGACAGGCGGTAGAGGCGCCATCGCGGGGACGCCGGTCTCGCGTGGCGGCCGGTTCCGCGGCCGCAACACGGGCCTTTCTCCTGGCGATCGTGTTCCTGGTTAGTTCTTGCGCTTGGGCGAAAAAATCTCCGGAGGTTTTGCGTGGGCGCTGGACGGCGACGGACGGGCCGGGGCAGATCCTCCGCGGCACGTGGAGCGCAGTGGTCACCTCGCGCAAGCCCGATGCAGCTCAAGGTTACTGGAACATGCTTTCCGCTGACGGCCAGATTCTGGGTGCGGGGCGCTGGTCGGCGAAAAAGACCGGGCACGGCTGGCAGGGAATCTGGAAGGCGCGTGACGGTGCCCATCGGCCGATTTCCGGTACCTGGAAGGCCGACATCAGCAGTCCGGGCGATGGCACGCTGGCCGAGATGCTGAAATCGACGGCGAGCAAGATCGTCGACGGCCACTGGCAATATGACGACCACGGCGGAAACTGGTGGCTGCGCGGTTCCAAGCTTCCCGGTTACAAGCCTTGACTCTCGTACCAAACTGCCCTGACTAGGTCGGACAATGAACCGCGTCGGCCAGCCCTCCCGGAATTCGGGCTCCGGTCCGCGGGTTGGCCACGATCGGTGCTTTCCGAGCCGTGCAATCTCGAGCTCGCGATTCCCGGTTGCAATTGCCCCACATCAGCGCCGTCGGCACGGCAGGCGGCCAGCTTCGCTGCTCGCACCCGAGCGGCCGGAAACGAGGTAGCGGGTAACCTGCCATGTGTGTTGAGCCACCTGTGTGATGCGAGGACCGGTTTTCCCGCCGCCATGAGCAGCACGAACCGTCACGCATTGCCGGGATCGGCCCTCATGTTGCGATGATTCGGCCGTGGCAATGTGGTGTGGGAAAAGCAATCTCTGCCTGCCCTGGCTCTGCGTTGACAATGCCGGAGGCCTTGGCTACGCTGACTGTTTTCCTGATTTCTTCACAGACAGGACCTATGGCTGAGAAACAGACCGAACGAAAACTGCCTTCGCGGCAGGAGGATTTTGCCGAGTGGTACAACCAGATCGTGCTGCGCGCCGAGCTGGCGGATTACGCGCCCGTGCGCGGCTGCATGATCGTACGCCCCTACGGCTGGGGCATTTGGGAGAACATCCAGCAGGCGCTGGACCGCCGGTTCAAGGCGACCGGCCACGTGAACGCGGCGTTCCCGATGCTGATCCCGCGCAGCTTCATCGAAAAGGAAAGCAAGCATGTAGAGGGCTTCGCGCCGGAACTGGCGGTGGTGACGGTCGGCGGCGGGGAGGAGCTCGAGGAGCCGCTCGTGCTGCGGCCGACTTCCGAAACAATCATCGGTCATGCGTATGCGCGCTGGGTTCAGTCCTACCGCGATCTGCCGATCCTGATCAATTTGTGGAACAACGTGGTGCGCTGGGAGCTGCGCACCAAGCTCTTCCTGCGCACGCTCGAGTTCTACTGGCAGGAGGGCCACACCGCCCACGCCACCTCTGTCGAAGCGGTCGCGGAGACGCGGCAGATGCTCGACGTCTACACCGATTTTGCCGTCAACGAAGCGGCGATCCCCGTGATTCCCGGCCGCAAATCGGAGTCCGAGCGCTTCGCCGGCGCCGACCAGACCTATTCGATCGAAGCGATGATGGGCGACGGCAAGGCGCTGCAGGCCGCCACCAGCCACAACCTCGGCCAGAATTTCGCCAAGGCCTTCGAGATCCGCTATCTCGACAAGGAAGGCCAGCTGCAATATTGTTGGACCACCTCGTGGGGCCTTTCGACGCGCTTTATCGGCGCCATCATCATGGTGCACGGCGACGATCAGGGATTGATCCTGCCGCCGCGCCTGGCTCCGCTGCAGGCGGTGATCGTGCCGATCTTCAAAACCGAGGCGGAGAAGGAGCTGACGCTGGAAACCGCGGAGAGAGTGCGGAGCGAACTGGCGCGTGCCGATATCCGCGCCCGCGTCGACCCGCGCGACGGCGTCAGCCCCGGCTTCAAATTCAACGACTGGGAGATGCGCGGCGTGCCGCTGCGCATCGAGGTCGGCCCGCGCGACGTTGCCGCCAACACGGTGGTGCTGGCGCGCCGCGAGCGCCCGGGCAAGGAAGGCAAGAGCACGGCGAAAATGGACGGCGTCGCCGGAACCGTCGCCGAAACGTTGGCGAGCATCCAGCAAGCGCTGTACGATCGCGCGCTTGCTTTTCGGGAAGCGAATACCCACGTCGTGACAAATTACGAAGAATTCAAGGCGGTCGTCGAGACCGGCTTCGCGCTGGCCTGGTGGTGCGGGGAAGGGGATTGCGAGGCCCGCATCAAGGAAGAGACAAAGGCGACGATGCGCTGCATTCCACTCGAGCAGCCGGGCGGGAGCGGTGCTTGTGTCCTTTGTGGAAAACCCGCCCGGGAACAGGCCGTTTTCGCTCGCGCCTATTAACGAATGTGCCCACAGGGCGCCCGCCGGCGGGCCATCCACCCCTTCCGGGCCGCCTTGCATTTCTTGTTTGTGGGAATCTCCGGCGCTGGTACACTGCTACACAGACATGCGCTCGTGGCCAGGCCGTGGCAAGGGCAACCGGCCGGCTGCGGGTTACGCCGGCGTCCCCGGTTCCGGGGGCGGGGCGTGAGCGTAGTGCCGGCTCGCTGCGCTGTTGTCCAAGGATTTGCGGAAACCCTGAGGCAACCTTGAGCTTGCCGTTGCCTTCTAGAACTAGAGACAATGCGAAGGAGGCGCCAGATGGCTTCGAGGAGCACCTATCTTGTTCCAATGCTGATTCTCGGTACGATCTCAGTGATGGGTTGCGCCACGAAAGGGTACGTTCGTTCACAGGTGCAGCCGGTCAACGCGAAAGTGGACCAGGTTTCGAAGAGTACAGATGCACAATTCAAGCAGACAAACGGTAAACTGGACCAGACCTCCCAGCAGGTTCAGACAAACCAGACGAACATTGCGGCGAACAAGGAAGCCGCCGCATCGGCCAGTAGCACGGCCAACGAAGCACTGAATCGAGTCAACCAAACCCAAGGTCAGCTCAACGACCTGAACAACACTGTCGCGAATCTCGACGCGTACAAACTGACCGATCACGCAGTGGTGCTGTTTGGTTTCAATAGACACAACCTCACCGCTGCGGCCAAGGCGCAGCTCGACAAGGTGGCTTCCGACATTCAGGGCGAGCAGCGCTACTTCATCACCGTTACCGGCTACACTGACCAGATCGGGCCGACCAGCTACAACGACGTTTTGAGCCGCGAGCGCGCCGAAAGCGTGATTCGTTACCTGGTGGGCGAGCACGACATCCCGATTTACCGGATCCACATGGTGGGCCTCGGCAAGATGCATCTGGTCAACGGTGGACGAACGTTGCAGGATCGCAAAGAGAGCCGTCGCGTGGATATCGGAGTCTACGTAGCCCCGCCGCTACCCGCAGCGAAATCCGGCGGAACGGAGTAGCGCAGATTCGCAGGAAGGCACCTGCTTCGAGTTCGAGCGCGGCCTGACGAGTTGCGCAAAACAGCGCGACTCCGTTGGGCCGCGGGCTCGGGCCGCGAAGCAAGACCCAGCGGTGACCTTGTCTCCGAGGGCTTCGCATTCCTGCACATCCCGCGATTTCCCAAAGTGCCTATAGGTGTCGAGCCCTCGTGCATGGCTGACGCCGCGTGAGGTTGTGTCTCCAGGTCCGGTTTCTGATCGGCGCGGAGGGGATATGCATGGAAGTTTGTCCCTGACTCATTCGGACCTGTGTGTTGAGCCGGCCTCTCTCCGTTCGCGATCATCGATTGCTCCCGATTTCCCTGGCGGTCGGTTTGAGTTGTCGAAGAGGGTAATGGCTGCTTCGGGCATCGCAGCCATGTTCGTCAGGTACACCGTCCGTTTCCAGGAGTTCAAATTGTTCCAGGCTTGCTCGCAACCGGAAATTAAAATTACAAAAAAGCGGCGCCGATAAGCGCGATGGCCCATAGCGCGAGCCCCTCGATCCGGATCAGGGCGGAATTCGATTGCCGTATCTCGCCCGGACGTTTCGGTGAGCCATTCCATCGGCTGTGGTGGCGGTTTTCAACACCGAACACCCGCGACAACTCCTTCTGACGGAACGGCCTTCGGGGAAGTACAATGGCTCAGTGGCAGGCATACGCCGACCGGGTAAATCGCATCGTAATAAAAATAAGGCAGGTGGACGCGTGCGTATCCGCATTCGCTGGAATCGCGATTTTTGGAAATCCCGCGTCGGTTTGAGCATCGCCGGTGCCGTGCTGGTGGTGTTCCTGGTGGGGCTGGGGATCTTCCTGCACTACTGGTTCACCTACGAGCACATGATGGACGAGCGGCTGAGCGGGCACGTTTTTAATCAGGCTTCGGAAGTGTTCAGCGCTCCGGCGAAGATCGAAGTGGGGCAGTCGATGAGTGAGCCGCAGCTGGTGGCCTACCTGCAGCGCGCCGGCTACACCCAACAAGCCGCTGATTATTCTCCCGGCTGGTATCAGGTTTCAGGTTCCTCGGTGGAGATTCACCCCTTGAAAGACTCGTATTTCGAGGGGACAAACGCCCTTCGGGTCGATTTTTCCGGGGGAACCATCTCGGCGATCGTGCCCCTCGACGCGGGCCAGAGCGTGAACATGGCGGAAATCGAGCCCACGCTGGTCACCACCCTGTTTGGCAGTTCGCGCGTTAAGCGGCAGGTGGTGCCATACAGCGAACTGCCTTCCACGCTGATCCACGCGGTACTCGCGGCCGAGGACAAAGGCTTTTTTCACGAGCCGGCTTTCAGCGTCAGGCGCATCATTGCGGCCGCGATTGTCGATTTGCGCGAGTGGCGCAAGGCGCAGGGGGCCAGCACGATCACCATGCAGGTGGCGCGCAGCTTCTTCTTCTCTCGTGCCAAAACCTTCCGCCGGAAGATCAAACAGACGCTGATGGCGGTCGTCCTGAGCCAACATTTTACCAAGCAGCAGATTTTCGACCTCTACGCCAACCAGGTCTATCTGGGCAACCGTGGAAGTTTCGCTATCCACGGCTTCGGCGAAGCCGCCCAGTCCTATTTCGGCAAGAGCATCGACGACCTGAATCTGGCACAAGACGCTTTCCTGGCCGGCATTATTCGCGCTCCAAACTACTATTCCTCTAGTGATCATCATCCCAACCGTGCCTACGACGCGCGGAACCGCGTGCTCGACTCGATGGTCCGGGACCACTTCATCACGCCGGAGCAGGAGCAGGCCGCGTACAAATTGCCATTGAAGGTGCTGCCGGCTGCCGTATCGAGCAGCGAGGCACCGTATTTCGTCGATGCGGTGCGCCAGCAGTTGCTCAATCATTTCACCGACACCGAGTTGACCCGGCGGAGTTACCGTGTCTACACCACGTTGGATCCCCAGCTCCAAGAGGCCGCGGTGCAAGCGGTGGCCGAAGGCATGAAGATGGTCGATCAGAAGCTGGCCTGGCGCTATGCACTGTGGCGGAAGGAAGGCAAGAAGGTGGAGCGTCCGCAGGTAGCGCTCGTGGTCATCGATCCCCGGACGGGGGCGGTGCGGGCGCTGGTCGGCGGCCGCAATTACGCCAAGAGCCAGCTCGACCACGCTTTCTCGCAGGAGCCGACAGGCTCGGCCTTCAAGCCGTTTGTGTACGCTACGGCTTTCTTGAGCGCGATCCGGGGCCGCAATCCGGTGATTACGCCGGTGTCGACGGTGATCGACGAACCCACCACGTTCATGTTCGACGGCAAGACCTACACCCCCGACGACTACGAGCAACGCTTCTGCGGCATTGTCACCGCCAAGCAGGCTTTGACCTATTCGCTCAATGTCGCGACGGTGAAATTTGCCCGCATGGCCGGCTACGACAACATCTTGCGGGTTGCCCGCCGGATGACGCGCGACAATCAGATTCAAGCGACGCCGGCCATGGCACTCGGCTCTTATGACATGAGCCCGATACAGTTGGCTGCCGGCTACACGGCATTTGACAACAGCGGCATCCGCGCCGAGCCGATGTTTGTTCGCTACGTCGTCCAGAAAAATGGCAAGGTTGTCGAGGAAAATCGCCCCAAAACCACCCCGGTGCTCGATCCACGCGTGGCGTTTCTTGTCACGTCGCTCATGGAAAGTGTTGTCAACCACGGCACCGGCATCGTCGTGCGCCAGATGGGATTCGATGCCCCTGCGGCTGCCAAGACGGGCACCGCGCGCGATGGCTGGTTCGCCGGTTTCACCACGAAACTCGAATGCGTGGTTTGGGTCGGCTTCAACGATTATCGCGACCTGGGCCTGGCTGGCGCCGAATCCGCGGAGCCGATCTGGGCCCTCTTCATGAAGAAAGCGCTCAAGATCCCGGGCTACGACAACCCCCAGCCGTTCACGCCGCCTTCCGGCGTGATCGAAGCTTCGATCGATCCGGCAACCGATCAGCTGGCCACGGCAAAATGCCCCGACCCCGAGGAAGACTATTTCATCACGGGCACCCAGCCGAGCGGGTATTCATCGTTCGGCGGTTCCATGGCGGCCCACCTTTCGGCGCCCGTCTCCTGGATGGGTCGCCTGTTCGGCGCGAATTCCAAGCCGGCGCCGCCCTACACGAAGCATCCGGCGCATGGCAGGGTCTCCGCACCGGTCATGCCTGCCCCGCCGCAGGCGGCTCCGGCCCGACGCGTGGTGCAGGCACAGGCATCGCAGCCGGCGAAGCAACGGAAGAAGAAAGGATTTTTCCAGAGGCTTTTCGGTTTCTTCGGCGGGAAAAAGAAATCTTCCGACCATCACCCGCCGCACCGCTAGAACAGCAGGCCGTCACCCGCGGATTTCAGCGCAAATAGCCAATCGCGACCTCAAACGAACCAGCCGCAGGCGAACCAACTTGCACTTGCCGGCCCGTCCACGGTCCCGGACGGCAAACCGCGCTTTCTTCCGGCCGCCAGGTCGACCGCTGTTGTCGTCCCCGCGCTCGTGCCCGGACGTGCGATGTCGGAAGTGCGGAACTGCCCGAAGAAGCGGTGGGAACGAGGCTCGCCGGACCGGAATTTGGAGTGTTTGTCCCAGGAAGACTATTAGCTAATCTCGCAATAACAATCCTTTCCGTTCCATTACCACGTGTCTAGCACATTTTTCTCCCAAGATCGGCGCTCCTGTTAGTCGTTTGCCCGCTTGCAAATCCAAGCGCCGCTGCTCCGAGAGCCGAGCCGATCGCTGGCCGGGGGATGATGAAATTGTCAATGCTCCAAAAGCAAACACCAGATTTTTTGTTTCCTGCCCGAAGCCGCTTTTTTCCTGGACTCCTGCGCGCGTGCTAGTAAAATTCTGCTCAAGCGCCACGACAGTTTAGAGGAAGAAAACGGGGAAAGGAAAGTTGGCGTTTAACTGCTTGTTCAAACCTGCGGATTGTGTTTGCGTGTGTTGTGAAGCGGGGAAAGGGCGGAATACGGGAAACGCAGTTCCTTGTGAGGCGGGTGTCCAACTTCCATCCCTACTGCTAGTGGAGTGAACTCGGATGCCGGCGGCGCAAGCGGTTTCGTTTCGCAGCGGAACGTGCGTTGGGCTCTGAAGCAATTCAACCCCCGGGTACCGACAGGGAGGATGGAATGATACGCAAGTCCGAGAGTGGCCAGGCCCTGGTGATTGGAGCGTTTGCCATGGTGGCCCTGCTTGCGGTTGCGGGACTGGCCATCGATATGGGCGTGCTGCGCTACGACCAGCGGATGCAGCAAACGGCGGCCGATGCCGCTGCGATTGCTGGTGCCGTGCAGTTGGCGCACTACGGGGTTGGCACTTCCGAAGTGACTCCGGCGGCCCTGAACGCCTCTGCGGCGAACGGTTTCACCAATAACGTGGGAACGGGAAGTTGCCCGTCCGCCGTTACGGACCTGCCAACGAACCTCGCCGCTGGTTCTGTCCAGGTGACGGTGTGTAATGGACCCCTCACGGGCCCGCATAGCGTAACGAGCCCCTCCTTCCCCAAGGCCTTGCCCGCCGACTATGTTCAAGTCTTCGTGTCTGCGGGCCAGCCCACGTATTTCATGAAGGTTTTGGGAATCGACAGCGAGACTGTCACCGCGAGCGCCGTGGCCACGAACGTCACCGGTGGGACCGCCAATGGAGCGGGCTGTATCTACACCCTCGAGGGACCGCAGACAACGAAGATAACGGCCGCCAAAGATGCCAGCCTGGGCACGAGCGGGAGCGTAACCCTGAGCGCCCCAAGCTGCGGTATCAACGATAACGGAGACTTCGTTGCCAATGGAGGCGCCCAGCTAAGCGTGACAGCGGCTTCGATCGATTATGGCGGCACGTACAACCCTCCAAGCAGCGCTGCCACGATCTCGCCCACGCCGGTGCAGACCCGAACCGCCATTACAGACCCGCTCGCTGGTGAATACACCATTACGCCCGGCCAGTCGTACGGACCAATCGATATCGCTAGCGGAAACTGTACGGGATCCGGCTGCTCCCAGGTTAGCGAGAGCGGCGGTGTCTTTACCATCCAGCCTGGCACCTACGACGACATCTGCATACACAGCGGCCAGATCGTCAACTTTTCCGACGGTGGTTCAACGGATGGCGGGTTGTTCATCCTCACGGGTGCGTCAACCTGTAACGCAAACATCGAGTTTGAGATCAACTCCTACGCGACCGTTTGCAACAGCGGCACTCCGTGCTCCGGAATGCCGAAGAGCGCGAATAACGGCGTAACGTTTTACCTTACAGGGAGCGCCTCGGTGAATGTTAGCGGCACCGCGACCGTAAATCTTGTGGCGCCCAATTCGGGACCGTACGAAGGATTGCTCTTCTACCAGTCCCCGACCGACACTGCATCTGCCTCATTGCTCGGAAACGGGACCTCCTCCTATCAAGGCGCCCTCTATTTCCCGAGCGCGACGCTGAACTTCGGCGGCGACGCCACCGGTTTCAATTCGAGCGCGCTGTACACGGTCATTGTGGTTAACCAGCTCCAGTTTTACGGCAATCCGGACGTCACGATTAACGCGGATTACTCCTCGCTGGCGAACAACGGGGGGCCGCTGGCCGCGGCAATCTCCACGGCCGTGCTTGTGCAACCCAAATAATGCACAGAATTGGGCCTCATCGGGGCTTGTCATCTGATTGTGCCCCTGGTCGCTTTCGCTGGCTGGCGTCTTGAGGTTCGTCGAGGTTGGCCTTTTGTCGATCTCCTTGCC
>JAKBLM010000079.1 GCA_021832085.1 Acidobacteriota bacterium
CCGTGAGGTTGAGTTCGCAAAACAGGCGTGTTTGGCGAACTCGTTTTTACCCCATTTTTCGGGGGTCCCCAAATGGTTTTCTTCCGACTACAGCCTACTGAAGCCCGCCCCGTGCATTACCCAGGTTCAAAGAGAACGGGTCCAAGGTCCTGCGCCCGCCGGCACCTGAGGCCTTGGATTTGTTCCGCCCGGGCCCGCTCCCGGACTAAGCTGGCCCCGCTACTTCCAGCACATCGCTGTCGTTGTGGAGGTGAGCCGCGACAGCCTGGGCTTGGCGGCGGAAATCCTGTATGTCGTTGCGGCGAGTTCGCGTATACCAGCGGGCAATCCCTCCTTCCATTCCCACCCATTTCCAGGGTTTCGGGGCATTCTGATTGGCAATCGACATGGCTGCTCCCTTCAGGAGGACTCGCTCCTTGTTTTACGGGGTTCACAGTGATGGAATATCACCTTGCATGCCGGGGCGGTCGCGCGCTCCCGCCAGCCGCCGGAACGTCCGAACGGAGCGAAAAGAATTTCGAGATTGTTGAGTGGTGAAACAGGAAACCGATTTCGATAGGGGGCGGAAGTTTGTTATGAAGTCTTCACAAAATGTTCGACGAGCAGGCTCGTCGTTGGTCACAACTCTAGTTGTCACCTTCATGGTTCTTCTTGCGTTTTCGTTTCCATCGGCTGGAGTGCCCGCTCCCCACGCGCAAACGAATATCACCGGGGTGTGGGTGATCAAGTTTCCCCTGCGCTATGGCCTCGCCCGCAAGCTGTATTTCGACTTGAAACAAAAAGGTGACGTAATCACCGGGCGCATGATGTTCGGTCCCGGTCGCGGCATCCCGATCAGCAATGGGAGCTTGGAGGATGGCAAGTTGCACTTCGTGGTGACGTTCGGCCGGCCGCCGCGAACGCGGCAGGCCTCCTGGGACGGCATCGTCAAAGACGGCAAGCTGTATTTGACTCCGCCACCGTTTCCCGGCCGCCCTTCCAGCACATTGGTCGCTGAACGTACGAGCGCGAAGGCCCTTCTCCCGCCACCTCGCCTTCCGCTTCCCCCCTTGCGCGACCTGCCGTACAACGGATTGGCAAAGACGCCGCCCATGGGCTGGAACAGTTGGAACCATTACGGGCCGCGAGTCACCGAAAAAACCGTCCGCGAAATGGCCAAGGCGATGGTGACGAGCGGCATGAAAGCCGCCGGTTACAGCTACGTCAATGTTGACGATACGTGGGCAGGCCCGCGCAACGCCAAGGGCGAAATCACCGCCAACGGTAAGTTTCCGAACATGAAGGCGCTCGGCGACTACATTCATTCCTTGGGCTTGAAATTCGGAATCTATACCTCACCCGGCCCCACAACCTGTGCCGGGTATACGGGCAGCTACGGCCACGTGCAGCAGGACGCCGATACTTTCGCCAAGTGGGGAGTCAACTTCCTGAAATACGACTGGTGCAGCGCCGGTGAAATCTACAATTCCAGTAACGTCGATCAGATGCGCGCGGTCTACCAGGAGATGGGCGAAGCCTTGGAGAAAACCGGCCGGCCCGTCGTTTTCAGCCTCTGCCAATACGGCTGGGACCACGTCTGGAGTTGGGGCGCCAAAGTCGACGGGAACCTCTGGCGCACAACCGGGGATATCAGCGACAACTGGAAATCCATGATCCGAAACGGACTGGCGCAAATCCCCATCGCGAAATACGCAGGTCCCGGACACTGGAACGATCCCGACATGCTCGAAATCGGCAACGGCGGCATGACGAACGAGGAATACCGCGTGCAGTTTAGTCTGTGGTCCATGCTCGCCGCGCCCCTGATTGCCGGCAACGACTTGCGCACCATGTCGGCCGCAACCAAAGCCATCCTTACCAACCGCGAAGTTATCGCCATCGACCAGGACCCGGCCGGAAAGCCGGTGAACAGAATCTCTCCTCCGCATTCGACCCAACTTATCTTGACTCGGCCGCTCGCTGACGGTTCACACGCGGTGGGCCTGTTCAATCTTGCCGACCATCCGCAAAGCATCACCGTGAATTGGCGCGCAGCCGGCGCTACCGGAAAGAAACTGCGGGCACGCGACCTGTGGAAGCACAGGTACATCCGGGTTTCGGAACCGAGTTACACGGCCATCGTTCCGGCGCACGGAGTCGTCCTGCTTCGAGTCTGGTAGTTAAAATCGGTACGGGCTTTCTGGACGTTCCGTGCCGCGCTCCACTCTTCCATCGTCGTGCGGTGCTAAACCGCGGTTGGAGAATGGGACCTGCGGAAAACGAAGACAACACTACCGTCGGCCTGGCTGGATTCCTTAATGGAAATTCCAGGCAGTATACTTTCCCCGTTAGCGCGTGTGCATTTTTACGGAGGGATACCTTCATCATGACACGAATTTCGCGGCTTGTGTATTGGGGGCTGGCTCTTGCCAGCATCCTGGCATTAACCTTGAGCGCGGCGGCGCAGCAGGTCAATCCCGACCTCTACGCCGGCCTCAAGTGGCGCAACGTTGGACCTTTTCACGGCGGCCGCATCGCCGCCGTCACCGGCGTTATCGGCCAGCCTAGTGTGTTCTACTTCGGCGCGCCCCAAGGAGGCGTTTGGAAGACCACCAGCGCCGGCGTCACCTGGTTCCCGATCTTCGACCAGATAAAGAGCGTGGATAGCGTCGGCGCCATCGAGGTCGCTCCCTCAAGTCCCAATATCATTTATGTCGGCACCGGCGACCCCATCCGCATTGAGGGCGCCTACAGCCTCGGCAACGGCATGTGGAAGTCCACCGATGCCGGCAAAACCTGGCAGCACATCGGCCTGGAAGACACCGTGTCAATCGACAGCATCCGGGTCGATCCCACCAATCCCAATGTGGTGCTCGTCTCCGCCCTCGGCAACGCCACCTACCACGGCGGCGGGGTCTACCGCACCACCAATGGCGGCAAGACCTGGACCAACGTCCTCAAGCCCGCCGGCTACCCCGGCACCCGCCAAGTGACGATCGATTACGACAACCCCAACATCGTGCTGGCCGTCACGCAGGGCACGGGCGGCGGTTTCTTCCAGCGCCCAGGGCAAAAGACCAAGCCGCCGCTGCTCTTCAAATCCACCGACGGAGGCCTGACCTGGCACCAGCTCAAGATTCCGCCCTTCCCCGGCCGCATTGCCGTGGCGATTGCCAATCACACCCATGGCCAGCGCATCTACATCGTCGGCAACGACATCGAACATGGTTCAGGGCTCTTCCGCTCCGATAACGGTGGTCTCACTTGGCAGCACATGGCCGGCAAGGACACCCGCATCAGCAACGGCCAGGGCTCCTATAGCTGCGGAGTTTTCGTGGACCCGCAGAACCCCAACATCCTCTACACCGTCAGCACCGCGATGTACCGCTCCACAAACGGCGGGGTCACCTTCCACGCTTTCAAGGGCGCTCCCGGTGGTGAGGATTACCACAAGCTCTGGATCGATCCCCACAACGGCAATCGCATGCTGGTCGGCGCCGATCAGGGCGCCAGCGTCACCCAGGATGGCGGCCGCACCTGGAGTCTCTGGTACACCGAGCCGATCGCGCAGATCTACAAAGTCGCCACCACCAGTCAGTATCCCTACTGGATCGTGGGTCCGCAGCAGGATACCGATGCGGTCATGATCAGCAGCCGCAGCAACTGGGGCCAAATAGACATCACCGACTGGAGCCCGTTGCCCTCCTCCGAATTCGACGTCGTCCGGCCCGATCCCCTGCACCCCAATATCCTCTATGGCGATAGCGGCGGCGGCCTAAGCAAAATCAACATGACGACCGGGCAGTGGGAGAACGTCTCGCCTCGTTTCGGCGTGAATGCCAAGAAGTATCAAGCCGGTAGTCGCATCATCGAGAGGAAGTTCGACACGGCCTTCGATCCCAGCGCCCTCTACATCGGCTACCAGTGCCTGCTGGTCTCGCACAACGGTGCCCACTCTTGGCAGGCCTTCAGCCCCGACCTCACCGTTCCTAAAGGCAAACCCTCGGTTGCCTGCGGCATGCCCTTGCCGCCGCCCAAGAAGGCAACGGGGCCGGCCAGCTTCTTCAGCTCCCCCGGACCCCACATTACGGACTTCTCCATCTCCAAGGTCAAGAAGGGCGTGTTCTGGACCGTGAGCAGCAACGGCCAGATCTACAACACCATGGATGGCGGCAAACAGTGGAACAACGTCAGCAACATCACCGGCATGGCGCCCCACGCCAGGCTCTTAACCATCGAAGCGGGCGATGAAGTCGGGACCGCCTACGTCACTGGCCGCATCGCCGGCGAGCGCGGACCCAACGCCGAAACCGTGCCCCCGCCTGCCAATGAGGACGGCGACGTGCCGCTCATCTGGCGCACCACTGACGGCGGCAAGACCTGGACGAAGATCGTCAACGGCCTGCCAAGCGAGCAGCGCACCGGAAGCTGGGTGAACACTCTGCGGGCCGATCCCAAGCAGCCCGGCCTGCTCTTCGCCGGCACCGAGACGACCGTTTACGTCAGCTTCGACAACGGCGATCACTGGCAGTCGCTACGCCAGAACCTGCCCAGCACCTCGATCCGCGACATCGTTGTCCACACCCAATACCACATGAACGACCTGGTCATTTGCACCTACGGCCGCGGTTTCTGGGTGCTCGACGACATCACCCCGCTGCGCCAGATCGCCGCCCACGCCCAGGCCATCAGATCCTCCTCCGTTTATTTCTTCAAGCCCGAGACGGCGATTCGCGCCCGGGAGAACAGCAACTGGGATCAGCCCTTCTCTGTCGAAGTGCCTCATGCGCTCAATCCGCCATATGGCGTGCTCGTGGATTATTACCTCAGCCAAACGCCCACCGGGCCGATCAAGCTCCAGATCTTCGACTCCCACGGCAATCTGGTGCGCACCTATACCAGCACACCGCCGCCGCCCATCGAGGGCCAGGCTTATCCCCGCTACTGGCTGGCCTCGCCCCAGTCGCGAGCTCTCTCCACCCAGGCCGGCGAGAACCGCTTCGCCTGGAACCTGCGGTATAACCCTCCGCCGGCCTTCGCACACGACCTCGAAGGCCAGATGAACACGGTGGCTGGGACCGTTACCCCTGGTCCACACGGACCGCAGGTGATTCCAGGTGTTTATACCCTCAAGCTCACTGTGGACGGCCACGTTTACACCCGCCACGTCACCGTGATGAACGACCCGCGCGTCGGCCAGAGCCCCGCGATTATGGACGCTCTGCGCGCCCAGAACCGGCTCAACATGCTTGCCTATCACGGCATGCAGCAAGCCTACGAAGGCCACAACGAAGTGAATGCCGTCCAGGCCCAGCTTGCATCCCTCATGAAGGGCAGCCTGCCCGACGATGTCGCCGCACAGGCCAAGATGCTCAAAGCCGATCTGACCAAGATTGGTGGCGGGAATCTGGCCGGCGGTTTCTTCGCCTTCTTCCGCCGTCATCCTCCCAAACCCGGCGCGCTGCAATCCTTCGTCACACTGAACAGCAACTACAACGCCCTGGTTGGCCTGATGCAGGTCGGTTACGATATGGCGCCCACCCCCACGCAGATCGCCACTTGGGAAAGCGACTGCCACCAATACAACCGTACCGTGGCCGCCTGGAAGGCGATGCAGACGCAACAACTCGCCAGCTTCAACGCCCTGCTGGCCAAAAACCACCTGCAGGAGCTCAATGTCGTGCCCACCAAGCTCGCCGACCGGTCGTGTAGCTTTAACGCCGACTCGAACTGAGCGCGATTAGATCAACGTCCCGGCCGGCGGAGGCAATTTGATGTTGCCTCCGCTGGCCCTCCATTTCCGCTGTCCTTTTCCCACGTTGGGTCCCGGATCTGTCGTAGCGAGTGTCCGCTGGTGCCGCTCACCAATCGCCCTGGGATCAAAAGCAGCGGCGCGTGCTGGGCACGGTCACACTGGCCGCGAATTTCCTAATTCATCTTCATTACCGGAAACTGGTCTCAATCGGTGCTTCGGCCACGCACATTCAGATGAGGACCAAGGCGGGCGCCGTCGAAACCAGCTTATACGTAACGATCGAGACCAGCAGCGACCCCCATGATCCGTCGAGCGTGAGACGGCTCGTCTACGGAACAGGCTGGCCAAAGAAGCGGACCAAAGAGGCAGCAGAGAGGCTCCGCAAGGACAATCCCATCGCCACTGCCAAGCAGCTCGCCGGGATGCTGAACATCTCCGAGTCTCCGAGCGCCAAGCCACCGTTTTGTGCCCGGACCCTGTCTGTGGCACCCGGATAGACATTGGAGTTCTTAAGAACTCCATGTCCGCAGCGACCGGCCGCAGAGGTCTTAAAGCAGAGTACGTTTGTCTCGCAGCGGCCCTTCGCCGGCGAAGAGCAGTCGGTTCGGCAAACGCAAGCCGGCGCACACCCGCCGCGACCGCAGGCACGAGGCCGCGCGCGGGAAACGCAAGCATAAAAAGGACTCGGAGTAGTCTCCGCCAGCGATTGCGGCAGCGGCAGGCGGCTAGTGAAGCCGCTCGCGCAGCCGCTCGAGGAGCGACCCCGAGCGCATGCGTCGCAGCGTCGCGGCCCAGCGGTCCTCCACGCGCAGCGTTCTCTGCAGGTCCTTCTCTTCCTGCCGCATCAGCTCGAGAACCCTCGTGTCCTCGTCGTTCTCGAGCCAGTACCCGTGCTGATTCTCACAGAATTCCATCTGCAGATCGTAAAACCGGTACTGGAAGCGTCTCAGGGGAGCGGCGCATTGGGGACACTTCAAAGTCGTGGGGGTCGAGCTTGGAACGAGCGTGCCCTTCTCATGCTCACCGAAGTCGAAGGCCTCGTCCTCGAGCTCTTCGAGCTCCTGCCGCTGGAACCACATTCCCTTGCAAGAAGGGCAAGCCTGCACAGCGATTTTGTGCCGAACCGCGGATACGAAGTCCACATTACATCTGGGGCATTTCAAGTCGACCTCCGAGCGAAACGGACCCGCTAACCGAATACATGCTCGGTCCCGCACCCGTTGAAGTCAAGGCCAGCGTCCCGTGCTCAAGACTTGGGCCGAGCAAAGTGCGTCGCGATATCAGGTCGTCGGATCGCCGCGGCTGCCCAACATCCGGGCAAGCCGTCGGCGAGTAGCGAACCGGAATTCCCGTTTTAAACTCCGGCCCGGCCAACAACATACGCCTGACCGCCCCACAGGCAATTGCCAGCCGTGTTGTCACTCTCGGAGCTTCTGGCGCCGCCGCGCGGGCGCCAACGGGCAGGCGCTCGAATTTCCGACCGGGAGGCCACGACACAACCACGACGACGCGGCCGGTCGGTACCCCGGCCGACATCGAGAATTCGCCTTCCAAGGAGCCGCTTCTTCGACAGCCTCTCAACCACAAATGCCAGTAAAGAGCCTTACATAATGGATAAATGCCCATATTTACCATGTCGTAAGGAGTTTCCGGAGAAGCAACTTGCGGGTTTCTGTTTTGGTGCCACTCCACCATTTGTGAAAGAATCGCCCACGACATGGTTATTGGGGAACGGTTAAGAGCCCTCCGAGAGAGCAAGAACCTCTCGCAAGGGGAAATTGAGAAGCGCACCGGTCTACTGCGGTGCTATATCTCGCGAGTAGAAAACGGCCATACGGTTCCGTCGATCGAAACCTTGGAGAAGCTGGCCCGCGCCTTGGAGGTTCCGCTCTACCAGCTCTTCTACGACGGAGAGGAAGCACCGGAATTGCCGAATCTGCTCGGGAGAAAGACCGCGGACGAGGTGGCGTGGGGGAGCTCGCCCGAAGAGAAGCGTTTCCTCCAGCGCGTAGCGCCGTTGGTGGGGCGCCTGACCGAGAACGATCGGCATCTGTTGCTCCACATGGCGGAGCGGATGGCCGAGCGATAACCCGGTTTCTTCGGGCCAAAGCTGTCGCGGGTTGCGCTTGCGGGGATTGTCGCACTCCCGCCCGATCGTCCAGCGTGGTTTGGAGCTGACGTCGTAGACCGCCCGGCTCACGCTAGGGGTTTCGTCGGCGATCCTGGCAGAAATGCACTCCAGTACGTCGGCGGGCATACGTGCCCAATCCGCTGTCATGGCCTCTTCAGAGGCAACCGTGCGCATGGCCACCGTGAGACCGTTGCTCCGAGCAACACCCATTACCCCGCGCTGCGAACGAGCGGGAGCACCGCAAGCGCCTGCCAGAGCTTCTCGTAGAGACGGGCCGGACACGGGTGGCCGCGGCTGCCGCCAAAATCGCTGCTCTGTGCACACAGGGACGAACGATCATGGCCGCAGATTGCCCGCAAGCTAGTCTCCTGTTTCTGAAATTTCTTTATATTTGTTGACCTTTCGAATGATGCGGCCGGCGCTGGCCACCCACTGAAAAGGCTGCGGGTTCTTGTTGTACTGGCGAACGTACTCCTGGATAGCTTG
>JAKBLM010000043.1 GCA_021832085.1 Acidobacteriota bacterium
TAGCTCCACCTTCCGTCTCCTGTCCATCGCCCTCCCCATTCCGAAACTTGGAATAGGGTAGGCGATCCGTTACGGGGTGGGCCAAATCAGATGATCAAAGTGGGCCAATTCAGAGTAGCGAAATCACAGGCCGTCGGGGCCCTCGGGGTAGCGGCTGCTGGTGGTCTTCCAGTCGATCAGGCAGGGTGTCCCGTCGAGTTCGCCAACGGCGTCGATATAGGAGAGGAACTCGTCGCCGGTCGCGAGCGTGCGGGTCAGCTTGACCTGCAGGTTGTGCCGGGGCTGGCGGACGCGAACCCGGTCGTCCTGGGCGAGCCGCTCGAGCAGCTCGATGCCCTGGCGGAACAGCTTGGCCCAGTCGGCCCCGGAGCTGTATTCGAGCGGCGCTTCCCGGTAGACGCCCCATTCCTGGGAGAGCACCACGGTGCTGTCCTCGTGGAGGAAATAGGCTTCGAGCGCCTTCTCGAAGCAGCGGCCGAAGAGCAAGGCGGCGCGGCTGTCCTTCTCGCGCCAGCCGCCCAGATACCGGTGCCGGTAGCCGCGCGGGCACCGGAGGTATTGGCTGATCTGGCTGTAGCTATAGATCATGGCCCATCGCCTCGCTCTCCCTGGCCGTGGCCGAAGCCACTGCCAGCTCTTCCCATTCTTCTGAAGGGGCAAAGCCGTCGAGATTGAGGAACGTGCGGCCGTTGACGGTGACGTGAGAGACGCGCACGATGCCGCGCAAGCCCACGAGGCTCCGCTCGTCGACTTCGTCCCGGCCGAGCAGATCGGTTGTCGTAGCCGAAGTCGCGCAGGAACCAGTGGAGTTTCCAGAGGGCGCGCGGGGTGCTGTAGAGCCGGCCGGAGAAGGACTGGCCAGCTTGGTGCTGGGGTTCGAGAACGGCGAACTGGATCACGAAGAACGGCTTGCGCGGATGCCAGCGGTAGCAGGCCCGCTCGACGCGGGCCAGGAACAGGCCTTCGAGTTGGGAGTTGTCGTCGCCCTGGGCGGCTTGGTGGAGGCCGGGGACATGGCGTTTCACGGGGTCACCTCCTCGACCGGGGCGAGGCTGTTCAGCTTGCAGACAAGCCCCTCGCGGTCCTGAGAGGCCCATTCCGCCAGGTGATTGACGAAGGCTTCGACCTGCTCGCGGGAAGAGTCGCGGAGGGTGGCGGTGCCGCAGTACTCGGCGGCGTAGCGCTTCACCAGGGTGGGATCGAGCCGATGCTGGCGTACCAGCAGGCAGAGACGATCGCGCAGCCGTGTCTGGCCGTTGTGCGAGCCGTTGCCAGTGCCGGCTACCGGCTGCGGCCGGGCAATCGCGGAGGGGACGAGATCGGGCGAGGAGCGGCGGAGGGTGCCGAGTTCCTCGACCGAGCAGAGGCCGATGCCGTAGGCCTTGCGCAGGGCGCGGTTGACAGCGCGGGTTTCGGCGACGCGCATCTCGGCGCCGCTCACGAGCAAGGAGACGTTCGAGGGATCGGCGTCGCCGTAGCCGACGAAGCCCTTCGACCCCGCCGATTTGTAGACGGTCGCCTTGAAGACCCAGCGGTTGGCGGAAACGTCGCAAAACTTGTTTACTTGCTGGACTCGGATTCCGGCGCAACGTCGGCGTTGCGCCAAGTGGACAAGACCAGTGTGAGTGACATACCAGCCATGATCCAAAAACAAGAGATCTCCTGACAATACGGAGAGATGATGCTTCTCAGTCAGGTCCTTCAGCTGCTTTAGTTGGGGTTTCCCCAGTTCTCCCCACCTGTCACGGGCCAGACGGAGGTTTGTTCGAACCATGCGGGATTGCGTTTTCATGGATGCCTCCTATATGCTAAGCGGTTAGCATATGCTAAGCGCTTAGCATAGTCAAGAGGTTTGATTTTTCGGTTTCCGCGGATTACGTTTGTGCGTGGCCATGGCAAAGAAGAAGCAAAAAGACCCGCATGCCGTCTACCTCGGGAAACTGGGCGGAAAGGCGCGGACGGAAAAAATGACGGCTGAGGAGCGCCGAGAGATTGCACGCAAGGCGGCACAGGCTCGGTGGGCCAAGCATAGGAAGAAGGAAGGGAAGGAGATCTGAAGCAGGCCGCTACCAAGGAATCATTAGTCGAGAGAACCCTGGCCGAGCGTGCTTAGCGCTGGAAATCGCGACCGAGGGCCGCAGTGTGGCGCAGGTCTGCGAAGCATTTCTGAAGGCTGGGTCCGAGGCGTACAGGAAGAAGGGTTCGAAATACCTCCAGCACCTGCTCTCCCGACCAAGGGCCGACGGCTCCTCCTAGGCGGGCAAAGACGAGGGGCCTTGGGCTCCGAGCGAGGCGCGGTTCATCTGTACCTCGGTAGACGACGATCTCCAAGAAGCCCCCGGCAAAACCTAACAGCTAGGTTTTTCAAGCATTTACGATTCCAACTTGTGCACTTTCTTCTTGGAACTAGGGCTCAAGCGTGCTCGAATAATGCCGGGGGTGAAGGTTAAGCGAAAACCAACGTCTTGGAGGGAAGAGCAAGGATGACAGAAAGCGAAAGGCAGGCCACGACCCCAGATGTAAGCAACGCCGAAGCAGATGGAACCCGCGAGGTAACCGCGTTGGCGCGCCGGAGCGGCGGCCCGCGGACGCTGGCCGGCAAGCAGCGCAGCCGGGACAACGCGCGGAAACACGGCCTCCTCTCCGCGGTGGCTGTGCTGCCGAACGAGTCGCGAGAGGACTACGAAGCGCTCCGTGAGGGCTTTCGGGAAGGGCCGGATCTCGCCAAGCAGCTGCGCTACGAGGCGGCGCTCGATCGCTCTTTCGATCGGACGCTCGGCCAGCTCGAGCGGCTGCAGCGGATGCGGCTCGGCCAGCCGGGGATGCCTGCTCTCACCGACTGCAGAGCCAAGTGGTCGGTGGCTGCCTTTGAGATGCCAGGGTCCCGGACCCCCAGCTCCCGGGCATTCCTTATCGTCAGCTTTGGGGACCGGCTCGGATAGGACAATTTGAAGCGATGCCTTGCCGGCGGCGTTCAAACGTGCGGGAAAAGAAAATTACGAAAGGAACTCGGTCATCTCCCACAAAAAACAGCGCTTAGCGGGAATCCGGCGACTATCGTGAGCCCCTCGGTCAGCTCGATCGGCTGCAGCGGATGCGGCGCGGGCAGGCGGTGCTGGCGCCGGTACAGTTCGAAATTTCCCGGACTCAAAGGGAGCAGGCACGCCGCTGCCGAAGTGCCGAACCTCGGCGCCAGGGGTGTGCGGCCTCAGAAAAGGACTCCGACCTTTGAAGGTCGACGCAAAAGGGACCCTGCCGCTTGACACCTGCTCCTCATTTTCCTAGGCTGACGCGTTTGATGGATTCGAATTTTCCTACCCTGGTTCTCACGCCGCACGGCCGGCTCGTCCTCGGCCGGGCTGAGGAGGGGCCGGGGCTGGAGCCTGGCGTTGCCTCGCGCCTTGTCGGGGCATTTCGGCGCGGCACGGGTCATGGTCTTCTCCAACTCGGGGCTGGCGAGGTCGAAACCGCGCTGCCTGGCGTTTTTTCCTACTGGCGAGAGTTTGGCGCGCGGTACGTCACGGCCCTTTGCACGACAATTTCGGATGCCGCGACAAGTTCCTCGAAAGCCCATATCCCCGCTCCGCCGTCCGGCGAACTGACTTCGCTCGCTCTGGCCGCGCCGCCGATGACTGGCGGCGAGTACCTGACCGTGGAAGTCCTCCAGGGGCTTTGGCAAGAAGTAGACCGGGCTTTCAGTCTTGAGCGCTCGGAGTTGGGATGCTCGGTCGAGGAATTCCTCAGGAGCCGCAATCCCGCCTGGAATCTGGTTGGACGGGTGCACTTCAATCTTGCCGAAAACCGCAAAGACGATCAGGCGCCCTTTGCGTTTCTTGCCACCTACACGACGCGGCTTTCGGCGCACGCCAAGGCGCAACATCTTCCGCTCAGCCAGGCGCTTCGCGAATACGCGGGCGACAAGGACCGCCTGCTGTCGCTGCTGCTTCCGGTTCAGCGGGCGGCCGAGGCTTGTCCGTGGCTGAAAGCGATGGTCGATTCGGGTGGAATCTTCCATCCTTTGCGCTGGAGTCCGGACGATGCTTTTCGATTTCTCAAAGATGCGGCGCAACTCGAGAGCGCCGGTATCGTGGTCCGGATGCCTGCAGGATGGCGGTCTAGTCGTCCTTCGCGCCCCCAAGTCACGGCGAGGGTAGGCGAAAAGACTCCTTCCTCAGTGGGTGTGGATGCGCTGCTCGATTTCCGCATCGAAGTCACGCTCGATGGCGAGTCTTTGACCGCGGCCGAAATTCGGGAGTTGCTTGCCAAGTCGGATGGCCTCTCGCTGATCCGGGGACGATGGATCGAAATCGACCGCGAGCGGCTCGGGCGAACGCTGGAACACTTCGAGAAGATTCAGGAAACCGCCGCCAGGAACGGGCTCAGCTTTCGGGAGGCAATGCGGCTGCTAGCTGGCGCCAACGTCGCGGCCGACAGCGAGGCTGCCGATCCCGACTGGGCTCAGGTGGTCGCGGGATCCTGGCTGCGCGACGCGCTCAAGGGCCTGCGGAGCCCAGAGGGACTCGCCAGCGTGGAAGACGCCTTGGCGCTGAACGGCACGCTTCGACCCTATCAGCAACTCGGGGTACGCTGGCTGTATTTTCTTTCCGAGCTTGGTCTGGGCGCTTGCCTTGCCGATGACATGGGTCTTGGCAAGACCATTCAAGTGCTGGCGCTGCTGCTTGCGCTCAAGGGCCGGAAGCAGCCGAATCCGCCCAGCCTTCTGGTAGCCCCTGCCTCGCTTCTGGCCAACTGGGGCGCCGAGCTGGACCGCTTTGCGCCAAGCTTGAAAGCGAGGGTTGCACATCCGTCAGCGACGCCGGCGTCCGAACTCAAGGCGCTCGGACCGGAACGTTTGAACGGCTTGGACGTGGTCATAACCAGCTATGGAACGCTCCTGCGTCTCCCCTGGCTCACCGAAACCGCCTGGCGCTTGGTTGTGCTCGACGAAGCCCAAGCCATCAAGAACCCGGACGCCAAGCAAACCCGGTTGGCCAAGAAGCTCAAGGCGCAGGCGAGATTCGTGCTCACCGGTACCCCGATCGAAAACCGACTGGGCGATCTGTGGTCCATCTTCGACTTCATCAACCCGGGCCTGCTCGGATCGGCAAAGGAGTTCACGAACTTCGTCAAGCGCCTTTCGGCGAGGCAGCATAACCCTTACGCTCCGCTCCGCGAGCTCGTGCGGCCGTATATTTTGCGGCGGCTCAAGACCGACAAGACGGTGATTGCCGACTTGCCCGACAAGACCGAGGTCAAGGCGTTTTGCCAGCTCAGCCGCAAGCAGGCGGCGCTTTACCAGCAGGCCGTAAAGGAACTGGCCAACGAACTCCAAGATGCGGACGGCATCCAACGCAAGGGCGTCGTACTGTCCTTCCTGATGCGGTTCAAGCAAATTTGCAACCACCCCTCACAATGGCTGGGCGACGGGGCCTGGAGCGAACAAGACAGCGGGAAGTGGGCTCGTTTGCGCGAGATCGCCGAAGTGATTGCCGCAAAGCAGGAGAAGGCCCTCGTCTTCACCCAGTTCCGAGAACTGACTGCGCCGCTGTCGGCGTTCCTGGGATCGGTGTTCGGGCGTCCCGGGCTTGTGCTCCATGGTGAAACCCCAGTCCGGAACCGCCAGGAATTGGTGCGCCGATTTCAGGAAGACGAGGCGGTGGGATTCTTCGTGCTTTCCCTGAAAGCGGGCGGCTTTGGCCTCAATCTCACCGCCGCTTCTCACGTGGTGCACTTCGATCGGTGGTGGAACCCGGCGGTGGAAAACCAGGCCACCGATCGCGCTTTTCGCATCGGCCAGAAGAAGAACGTGATGGTCCACAAATTCGTGTGTCGGGGAACCGTGGAGGAGAAGATCGACCAACTGATCGAATCGAAGCGGCGGCTCTCGAAGGACCTGTTGGAAGGCGGTGCCGAGCTGGTGCTGACCGAGCTCGGGGATGAAGAGCTCCTCAGGCTCGTCGCGCTCGACATCCATGCCGCATTACAGGAGGCATGAATGAGCTACTACGGATGGGGATGGCGGCCCTATGTGTCTGCGGCGGAGCGGCGGCAGAAGGCCGCCCGGATGATCGCGAGGCTCAAGAAGGCGGGGAAACCGGTCTCGCCGGTGGTTATCGAAGGGCGCACCATTGCCAGAACCTTCTGGGGCAGGGCGTGGTGCGACAATCTCGAGCGGTATAGCGACTTCGCGAACCGGCTGCCACGCGGCCGGACCTACCTGCGGAACGGCTCGGTGATGGATCTCCAGATCAGCGGGGGCGAGATCGAGGCCCTGGTCAGCGGCTCGGAGATTTACAAGGTGAGGGTAAAGGTGAAGCCGGTTTCGAAGGCGCGCTGGCGATCCATCTGCTCGGACTGCGCCGGCACCATCGACTCGGTCGTGGAGTTGCTTCAGGGACGGTTTTCTCAGGGAGTGATGGAGCGCCTCTGCCGGCAAAAGGCCGGCCTATTCCCGTCGCCGAGCGAGATCGAGCTCTCGTGCAGTTGTCCGGACTGGGCTCTGATGTGCAAGCATGTTGCGGCGGTGCTTTACGGCATCGGCGCTCGCCTCGACCATCAGCCGGAACTGCTGTTTCGATTGCACAAGGTTGACGAAAAAGAGTTGATCGCCAAGACCGACGGGGATCTGGCGTTAGCCGGGAAAGCCCCTACAACGGCGCAAACGCTTGTCGGCGAAGATCTCTCGGCCCTCTTCGGCCTGGAGATGGCTGCTGCCGCAAATGCCGCTTCATCTCCAGCCTCGGCGAGGAAGCCAGCGCGCGTGAGAAAGAGCAAGAACAAAGAAGGGGTGCGTGCGAATGGAGCAGGCAAGGCTCGGCATGTCGCGACCGGCGGGGCCCGCAAGGCGAAGGCAGCATCATCCCGTCGGCGGGAGCCTCCTGAGGATTAAGGCGAATCTTAAACTCTGCCTATAAGGCACTCTGCCAATTGACCGCCCAGTTTTCCCGAAGGGCCGGGCATCAAGAAGCTTCTGCGCTACGAGGCGGTGCTCGATCGCTCCTGCGACCAGACGCTAGGCCAATTCGAGCGGTTGCGGCGGAAGCGGCTCAGCCAGCCAGTGCCGCCATTGGCGATCTCCGTAAAGGATGATTATTCAGTCCGAACCTCCCACTGCTCAACAGGTCGGTCTGTTCTCTCGCGGTGCGCTGAAACCGGCAAACGAAGGCAAAATTACAGGACGAACGCACTCGTCGCCCACGGAGCAGGAAACTTGGTGAAAATGGCGAAATTGCCGCCCGCACGCCGGGCAGGCGCGAAAAGGTGCAAGGCAATCCGGTGGAGATCCTCTCGCCGCTTCCTGGGCGCGATGCCGTATAGTCTGCGCGCACCTAATCACGGGACCCTCAATCAGCAACGAGCACCGTGGCGTTTCCGCCCGACCGCGTGCCCCGAGTTTTCGGAGGAAACCTGTGCGGCAGGCCGGTCCGGCGCTAAAATCGGTTCCACATAGGAGAAGGCAATGGAACCGTTCCGCGTTCATCTCTTCGTCTGCACGCAGCAAAAGCCGGAAGGAGTCATCTCCTGCTCGGCCAACGGATCGCTCGCGGTGCTCGACCAACTCGACCGCGAGATACAGGCGCGCGGCCTGGACGGCGACGTACAGCTCACCACCTCCGGCTGCATGGGACTTTGTGACGAAGGCCCCGTAATGGTCGTTTATCCGGCCGGGGTGTGGTACCGGCATGTGCAACCGTCTGACGTGCGCGAAATTGTCGATGTGCAGCTGAGGGATGGGCAGCCTGTCAGTCGTCTTGTCTGGAACGACGCCCCTGCGATGAAGGCCATGTCGGTTGAGCACAGGCAAAAGGTTCGCGCGGCAATGGCTGCGCGCGAAAAAGCCGGAGTGCTGCCCGAAGGTCTCGATCAGATGATCCGTGGCTACATGCCGAGCCGTTGCCTTCTTACAGCCCTTGAACTCGACATCTTCACCGCCACGGGCGACGGAGCCAACGCGGAGCAGATCGCCATGCGAATCCACGCGAATGCCCGCGCCGTCGGCATGCTGCTCGATGCGCTCGTTGCTCTTGGGCTGCTCAGCAAGAGCGGCGACGATTACCGGAACACGCCCGAGTCAGCGCGCTTCTTTGTTCAGGGCTCGAAAGACAACCAACGCAATGGGCTGTTGCACACAGCCGACATCTGGCATCGCTGGAGCACGCTGACCGAAGCGCTGCGTCGTGGCAGCCGCGTGCCGATGGATCGCGGCAAGGCGCCCGACTGGACACGCAACTTCATTACCGCGATGCAACGTAACGCGAAGGATCGCGCCGGGCTTGTGGTCAAGGCGCTAGGCACAGCCGGTGTGCGCCGCATCCTCGATCTCGGGGGCGGCTCCGGCGCCTACTCCATCGCGTTTGCCAAGGCTTCTCCCGATCTGCAGTGCGAGATCCTTGACGTCCCGGAAGTCGTGCCGCTGGCCGCCGAATATGTCAGCAAGGCCGGCGTTTCAGCACAGGTCAGCCTTCGCGCCGGTGACATGCTCGGCGACAATTTGGGCTCCGGCTATGACCTCATTCTGCTGAACGCAATCTGCCACATGTTTTCCGAGGAGCAGAACCGGAACCTCTTCCGCCGCGTCCGCCAGGCGCTCGCGCCGAAAGGCCGCCTCGCCGTGCAAGACTTCATCCTGAATCCCGATAAGGCCGGGCCGGTACGAGCAGCTCTGTTTTCACTGAACATGCTTGTCGGTACCGAAGGAGGCGCCAGTTACAGTGAGTCCGAATATACCGAGTGGATGAAGGCCGCAGGGTTTTCCGAAGTACGTCGGATCAGCTTGCCTGGGCCGACCGACCTGATTGTGGGGCGAGCCGAATAGTGTGCCTTTATTTCCGAACTGTCCGACTACAAAGATGGGGTTGCGAGTGTGCCGGGTAGGTTTATACTGCGCTCGCCAAGGTCAGCCAGGCCGAGGCAGTGCCCTGCCACAGAACCTTGAATGCGTCTGGGGACAGCAGCAAGGCGTGGAGATTGAGGGCCATGATTCACTTTGTTCGCGCAAAGTGAGGGAATCGGGGTCGGCACCTAACCCCGAAGCCTTTTCTGCAGGAGGATCCATGATGCGTCGTCTTGGTTTTGTCTTCCTAACTGCCGTTCTGCTGATGCTGGCGCCGCTGGCCGCCCAAGCGGCTGCCGGGCCGATTCAGCTGAAGGACTTCCGGGCGCTCGTGCGGATTGAGTCACCGCGGTTCTCGCCCGACGGACAACAGATCGCCTTCCTGACGATCCGTTCGGACTTCGTGCACGACCGCTACGTTGCAACGCTGCGTGTGATGGACACGACGGGCGGTAGATCGGAGGTCCTGGTGCGCGGGATGCGCGGCCTGCACATGCCGCGCTGGTCGCCCGATGGCCGCACCATCGCCTTCATCTCGACGGTCGGGAAGCAGAGACCGCAAATCTACACCGTACCGGCCACGGGTGGCACGCCGGAAGAACTCAGCGACGCACCCAACGGCGTCGAGCAGTTTGCCTGGAGCCCAAACGGAGAGACCATTGCCTACGTCACCCCGGACAATTCGCCGTTCAGCGCGAAGGACTTGCGCACCCACCACGACCTGTTCACTATCCACGACGATGATTACCAGATCACCAGGCCGCCCGTGCCCTCGCACGTCTGGCTGCTCTCGCTCAAGGGCGGCAAGGCACGCCAGCTCACCCATGGTACGACCAGCGTGCTGGAGGCCGCGCCGCCGTTTGGCGGCGGTGTCTCGGCGCCTTCCTGGTCAGCGGACGGTCATTGGATCGTGTACACCCAACAGGCCAATGCCCACGACGCCGACACGGACAGGACCAGCATCGCGGCGGTGAATGTAGCGACTGGTGCGCAGCACTTAATCACTCAGCAACGCACCTACGAATACACGCCGCGCTTCGCACCCAAGGGCGACGCCCTTGCTTACCTGTATCCGCACGGGCCGGGCCCGATCAGCAACATGGATCTCTTCCTCACCTCGCCGGAGGGCGGCACGACGCGCGACGTCAGCGCCGATCTGAACCGCAATCTGGCCGCGAACTTCGCCTGGCTGCCCGATGGCCGCGGCCTGGTGGCCATCGCCGACGATCATATCGGCGTGAAGCTCTACGTCCAGCCGCTGCAGGGGCAGGGCCACGCGCTGGACTTGGGCGACCTGAATGCCCTTCAAGTGGCTGTGTCGTCGCGAGGCGCGCTTGCCGTTGTCGCCGACGGCGACACGCACGCGCCGGAACTCTACCTCCTGAGCACGCCGAGCGGCCGCCCGACGCGCTTGACCGACTTCAACCACGGCTTCGATGCCTACGCCTATCCGCGCAGCGTCGAAGTGCAGTGGCACGCGCCCGACGGCACGCTCAATGACGGCATCCTGACCTACCCCATCGGCTACCAGCCTGGCAAGCGCTACGCGCTCGTCGTCTACAGCCACGGTGGCCCGGAAGCTGCCTCGAGCAAGGGCTTCGACACCGGCGAGATCGGCCCGCTGCGCGACCTGTTCGCGGCCGATGGGTACCTGGTGTTCGAGCCAAACTACCGCGGCAGCGACAGCCTGGGCAATGCGCACGAACACGCGATCTACCGCGATCCCGGCATCGGCCCGAACAGCGACGTGATCTCGGGCATCGAGATGATCGAGAAGAAAGGCATCGTGGACACTTCGCGCATCGCCGCGGTAGGACACTCCTACGGCGGCTACATGACCGCCTGGCTGATTTCGCACCAGCACTTCTGGCGCTGCGCGGTGGTCGCGGACGGCGCCGTGGACTGGACCGAGGAATACGAACTCGCCGGCGCCGGAAACCTGGCCTGGACGCGCGATTCGCTGGGCGGCACGCCGTGGGATAAGCAGAGCGTCGAGCTGTACCGCACCGGTTCGCCGATCACCTATGCCGGGGAGATCACCACGCCGACGCTGATCCTCTCGGGCACTGCCGACATCACCGTGCCGATTACCGAATCGTTTGCGCTTTACCACGCGCTGAGCAGCCGGCACGTGCCGGTGGAGTTCATCGGAATCCCTGGCGCCTACCATTCGCCGCAGGATCCGGTGCATCGGGAGCTGTACTATCGCGCCATCAACAAGTGGGTGGTCAAGTACCTCAGCCGCTGAGCGACGCGTACGATTCCTTCGGCGGCTGGGTTTGCCGTTCGGCTGCACGCTGGTGAACACACACGTGGTGCAGCTGCCTGGCCAGTCCTTGCGCGCGCTGAGCCACTGCCACTGGGCGAGGGAAATGCCTCACTCTCCTCGCCGCCTGCTCGCTAGCTGAAGATGGCCTTTCGGCCGCGTGCGCTGGCGTTCAGTTTTTCGCCAGCTTTCGCCCGACGTTCAGGTGATTGAAATTCAGGATTGTATTGAGCACGAGCGAATAGCTTCCGCGCGTCTCGCCTCGATAGATGGGATTGATGGAGAAAAGGACCACATGTCCCGTGCCGAGCGGGACATCGATAACCGCCGCGTGCTCAGCCACTTCGTTTCCGCCTTCATCCAGCCCCGATACGAGCAGGTGCTGCGCGTCGGCGTAGCGGAGAATCACCCGTGGCCGAAACTGCGGCGGTATGATCGACGCCCCGGCACGCCACCGCTGTTCGGCAGTGATCGTCGGAGCCTGCCAAGGCTCGACCTTCTCCACCGGTGGATAGCTCACCGGCGGCCGGCCAACCACGTAATCGTGCTCGTTCTTTGTTCCGCGGCCCGTCGGCCGCCCGGCCTGTCCTCGTCCAAAACCAAAGAAGCCGCCGCGGTCGGCCATGTTGCTCAGGACGAAAATCGGTCCCTGGTCGAAATAGACCGAGAGGTCCTTGCCATAGCCATAGGCGATCGGGCTCGAGGGATCAACCACCTGGCTGCGCACCACACTCCCAATGATCCGCATGTGCCGCGGGCGCTGAATCGAAACGCCGGGCGTGAAGCCAAGCGCCACGGCCAGATTCGCCGTATCCATCACCGTTACGAGCGTGCCGCCCTGCTTTACGAATTGCTGCAGATGTTCCACTCCCGCCCAGCCGAGTCCGGGACGCATATCGGGAGTGGAATCGATTCGGCCGAGATTCGGCGTCAGCGCCGTCTTCTCCCAGGGCAGCGGATTGCCCCATTCGGTTGGCATGCCGTTGATGATGGCGCTCTGGCTGGCAAACCGGCCGACCGGCGCGAACAGAATGACGTCGTATTTCGCGCGTAAATCACTTTCGCGCCGCACCTCCTGCGTATTGATGTACGCGTAAGGGATGTGCATCTCGTCGAGCGCTTCGCGCCACCAGCCTTCGGTTTGCGTGCTCAGCCAGGTGTGCATGATGGCCACGCGCGTCACTGGGACTGTGTGTGCGGCTATGGTTGGAGCTGTACCCACGCCGTACGCGTTGAGCGCCAAGCCTGTGAGCGCCCGATCGAGCGACGCTCGATCGACTCCGCGAATGATGAACGAGCCCCGGCGATACTGCCGGCCGTTGGACGCGAATGGCTTTTCCGCTACTTCGACGGAGGCGTTTTTCAATCGATAGCGCAGCGTGGCCAGCGACGTTTCCGCCGTATCGTCGATCAGGAACACGGGCCCGTCACCGTGGACGCTGCTCGGCATTCGTAGATCGCTCACGCGGCGCATCGGCACGCCGAGGACCTTCAAATCCGTCACGCGGAATACCCGCACATGGAACAATTCGCCGAAGGTCCAGCCGGTGTCGTCGTAGGGGTGCTTCTGCGGATCGTTCGGGCTCCAGTATTGATAATCGAGCAGTGCGTCGGCGATCCGCGAGTACGGCTGGTCCATGCGGATGATGTAGCTGCCGCTTGGGAACGAGACCGTGCGCGTTTGGACCGCACCGGATTTCCGCCTGACGGCATTCGCGGCGCCTTTTGCCCTTGCTTGCGCCGGCGCTTTCGCCGCCGGTCTCGTGACGGAAAACGCCGCCGTCGCCTGCGAAATCTCCACGCCCTGCAACTGGAGAACGTGCAGCATTTCCGCCTGCAGCTCCGGCCGCGGATCGTTCCCGGGGAGCACGTAGGCGGCCGGCCCCTCGAGATGCGGTTTCTCCACCGAGTGTTTCGCTTTCAGGTAGAAGTTGCGGAGGAACGTGCGCCGCGAGATGGCAAAGAAGTGAAGGGAAGTGAGCAGTCCGGTTTCCTCGTAATTGTTGTTGTCGCGCTGCGACCAAAGCACTTTCGGCAACGGCGGGTCCTGGCGGTACCACGTCCGCGAATATTGGCTGGGCGAGAGCGTGCGCTCGACAGTGTCGGCCCCGCCATTACCGAAGGTTTCATAGAGCCGGCTGATGCCGTTGTGCATCGCGCCGATGAACATCAGGTAGCCGGGCGACCACGTATCGAACGTTCCGTGCGTGAAGACGCCCGGCATGCCGAATTTCGTCATGTCTTGCACGTTGCGCCAGCCGAGGATCTCCCATTCGTTCGTCAGGATTGGATCCACCCAGGCGTTGAACGGCCCGTCGCCGGCCGTGTTGTCGTAGAGATACGGCACCGATTCGTGCAGGTCGTGCAGCACCTGCGTCTTCCAGGTGATGAACGTCTTCATCACGTTCTGCGTCAGCTTCAGCGTGGCTGCCATCGCGTCGCGGTTGTTATCGTGCGCAACATAGTGGCCCCAGTAGATGAGCGGCGGAACGTTTTCTTTCGGGTGCGCCAGGTGCCACCGGTAGATGTCGACCATCCGGTCGCGTCCGTCGACTTCGACCACGGGTGTGATCAGCGTGATCACGTGGTCGCGAATCTCGCGAATGTAGGGGCTGTTGTCAACTGCCAGCCGGTAGGCCAGTTCCATCAGCGCCGTCGGCGCTCCGGTTTCGGGTGAATGGATGGTCCCGGTGATGTAGTAGACGGGAACGGCCTCGCTCGCAATCTGGTCGGCCACTTTGTCGTTCAGGCCGATCTTGCGCGGATCAGCCAGTTTCGAGAGCAGCGCCCGGTTTTGTTCCAGATGCTCGAGGTTCGTCGCCGAGGAAACGGCCACGGCGATCATTTCGCGCCCTTCCTCCGAGTGCCCGATCGTGTAGACGCGCACGCGCGGGCTTGCCTTCGCCAGCATCCGCATGTACGCATAAACCTGCTCCGCGTAGGGCAGAATCTTCGGTGCTCCGGCCACGTTGCCCAACACGGCCTCCGGCGTCGGCACCGTCTTCGATGCCGGCAGGTAATCGACCAGCGGCGAGCTGAAATACGGTTCGGTGGTGTACTCCCGGATCTTTTTCGTGTATTCCTGATCGATCGGCTGTTTGGGATCACGGACAAAATTCGTGTCCTGCGCCCGAAGGGATGGTTCTCCCATCGCCGTCAGGCCTAGCAGCAACAGGCCCAGCACGCAGCTTCGCACGGGTGACCGCTTACGCACCATTTTCCTTCTCCTATGGGAACCGGGATGTCGATTTTGGCTTCGCGAACCGCTGGCAGCATAGCTCCGATCCCTTGTCGATACAATGGCCAGTCCCGTTCAGACTGCGGGGGGCAAGCGCCCGATGCGCAATGAGGCAAGACTCGCCGTTGTTTAGGCCGGACTCTTGGCCAGTTGGAACAGCTGCGGCGGCGTGGCCGGCCGGTATCACCTCGGGCGCAGTTGGCACCTTCCGGCAATTGAGGAGCGATCTTGTGCTGGCGTGGATGCGCTACCGCTCCTGATCTCCCGTAGGCCAAACTCGGGTGCCGTAGGACTCTTCCAGCGGAGAAGAGGGCGAAATGGTGATCGCAACCGATCCAGCGGGTGTATACTGCAACCGCATTGGGGTGTGAAGAGTGGTAATCCTGCTGGAAATTCAGGGCTGGCCCGACGAATACCTGGTGCGGGTGGCGCAAAACTCGCGATCGTTTCTGCCAGATTGTGCCAAATGACCCAGCGCCCGAGCAGTTCCACCGAAGTGACAGAGAAACAAAGCACTTAGGGGATAGAAGGAAGGCTCCTCGTGGCAAGCCAAATGCAACGTGAGGGTCGTAATGAATTCAGCTGTGACGACGGCAAAAACGAAAAAATTCCGAGGCGAAGTTTTCATAAATGCGGATCGGTGCAAGGGTTGTGGGTTCTGCATTGAATTCTGCCCTCCTAAGGTCCTCGCCTCTTCAGAAAAATACAACAGCCACGGGTATCATCCCCCGGCCCTGGTGAATGAGACGGACTGTACCGGTTGTGACTTGTGTGGTCTTTATTGCCCGGACTTTGCGATATTCGGAATCCGAGTGCCTCTTGAAGGAACCGCAGCGCAGCCGGCCGGACGCCACGGATAAGGATGAGGAGGAGGCGGAAGGTTGGACTGGGTCAAGGCAAATCCCAAGACAGTACTGACCGGCGCGCATTTCATCGATGGGAATCACGCCGCTTGCGAAGGGGCCATTGCGGCGGGAGCAAATTTCGCGGCCGGCTATCCGATTACGCCCTCCACTGAGGTCGTCGAACGCTTCGCTGCTCGCGCGCCGCTGGTGGGCGCAACTTTCCTGCAGATGGAAGATGAATTGGCGTCCTCAATCGCCATTCTGGGCGCCGCTTGGGGCGGTGCGAAGTCATTCACCGTGACTTCAGGCCCCGGGTTTTCGTTGATGATGGAGCACGTCGGCCTCGCGGCCATGACCGAGACTCCCGCGGTTTTCGTTAACGTTCAGCGTGGCGGGCCTTCCACCGGACTTCCGACGCTTCCCGCCCAAGCCGACATGATGCAGGCGCGTTGGGGCTCACACGGCGATTACGAAGTGATCGCACTTTCTCCCAACTCACCACAAGAATGTTTTGACTTGATGATCGACGCTTTCAATTTGGCGGAGCAGTACCGCAATCCGGTCTTTTTCATGATGGACGAGAGCGTTGGGCACATGACCGAAAAGGTCGTTATTCCCTCCGCCGACAAGATCGATCTCTTTCCTCGCCGCTACACTTCGCTGACTCCTTCTGAGTACCTGCCCTATAAGCCGGGATCGGCTGGCATTCCCGAAATGGCCCGGCTCGGCCAGGGATATCGTTTCCATGTGACAGGCCTTACCCACGACGTGCGCGGCTATCCCGCAATCAACGCGCAGGCCCAGCAGGAACTCATGGACCGGTTGATGGGCAAGATCCGGGACAACGCCGGCAAGATTGCGCGCACGAAGGAGCATCTCCTCGAAGACGCTGGTATCGTGCTCGTCGCCTACGGGATTACCTCTCGAGTGGCGCTTCGTGCCGTGCAAATGGCCCGTGAAGAGAATATCCCCGCGGGTCTTCTGCGTCCCGTTGTCGTGTGGCCTTTCCCGGAAAAGCGGATTCGGGAACTGGCAGATCGGGCAAAGGCCTTCATCGTGGTCGAAATGAACTATGGGCAGATCGTGAATGAGGTAGAGCGCCTGGTGGCCGACTGCGCCAAAACGGTTTTGGTTCCACACGCGGGAGGGGCGGTCCACCGGCCAGAAGCTATTCTTGATGTCATCCGGGAGGTGGCGAAATGGGCGTGACAACGGCCATCAATCCGGTCGAGCCGCTGCTCCGGACCGACCGCATGCCCCATATCTGGTGTCCGGGATGCGGAATCGGAACGACGGTAAACTGTTTTGCCAGGGCGTTGGGACGGTCGAAGCTGCCCCTGGACAAGGTGGCTGTCGTCTCTGGCATCGGCTGCACAGGCCGGGTGGCGGGATATCTCCAATTCGATTCCTTTCACACCACGCACGGTCGCGCCATTCCTTTCGCGACAGGGCTGAAACTGGCAAATCCCGAAATGAGCGTCGTGGTTTATAGCGGTGATGGCGACCTGATCGCCATCGGTGGCAACCATTTTATCCATGCCGCCCGCCGGAATGTGGATATCAAGGTGATCTGCGTAAACAACTTCATCTACGGGATGACGGGAGGGCAGGTAGCGCCGACTACGCCGCTGGGGGCGTCGGCGACGACCGCGCCCTATGGCGCCTTCGAGCAGCCGTTCAATCTTCCTTTTCTGGCTGAATCCTCCGGCGCCGTCTATGTGGCCCGCTGGACGGTCTACCACGTTCAACACATTGCGCATTCCATGGCGGAAGCGCTTCGGAAAAAGGGCTTCTCCTTCATCGAAATCCTTGCCCCGTGCCCCACGCTGTATCAGAGGCGGAACAAGCTCGGCGACTCATTGGATGCGATGCGTTATTACAAGGAGCGCAGCGTTATCAAGAACGGTGCCAGCACCCGTGACCTGGACCTGGGCTTTCAGGAAGAGATCATTGTCGGGAAATTTGTCGATAGCGAACGGCCGACGCTCCAGCAGACCATGGATCAGCGCTACCGTGAAGTGCTCAAAGATCGTTACAACGGATGGAGACAACCTTGACTGCAAGACGTGAGATTCGCATTGCCGGTTTCGGCGGCCAAGGCGTGATCCTGGCTGGGATGGTGATCGGCCGAGCCGCAACCATTTTTGACAGCATGCACGTCACCCTGACACAGAGCTTCGGCCCGGAAGCCCGCGGCAGCGCCGCCAGCGTGAGCTTGATCGTTTCTCCCGAGCCCGTCCTTTATCCCTACCTTACCGATTTGGACATTCTGGTCGCTATGTCGGAGGAAGCGTACACACGCTTTGTACCCGACCTCAAACCGCACGGCATGCTGCTTTTTGAGGAAGATTTGGTCAACTTCGATCCGCCGCATGAGGCGATCCATGCCTTTGGGATCCCGGCGACACGGTTTGCCGAGGAATTGGGACACAAGGTGGTCCTCAATATGGTCATGGTGGGATTCTTGACCGGTGTGACTGGCTTGGTTGCCCCGGAAGCCGTCCGCAGATCGATCGCCGACTCGGTCCCGAAAGGGACCGAATCTCTTAACACGGCAGCCTTCGATAAAGGTTTCGAGTACGCTATCTCACAGAGACCAGCAACTCTTCAGCAGTGAAGAGCGCCTGAATCGAGACCTTCGCCGGCGGGGCCTGGAACGCGATCGGATTTGTAGACCGCGAGGGTTTCTCGATCTGGCGCCGTTCCTGCAACATACGTAATAGATAATCAAAGACGATCAAGGGAGAAAGGGGACACCGGATGGCACCAAAGATTCGTGTGATTCAGTATGGGTTAGGCCCTATCGGTTGCGCAATGGCGCGCCACGTACTTGAACGGGACGGACTCGAGTTGGTGGGCGGCGTGGACGTGGCTCCGGCCAAGGTCGGCAAGGACATGGGAGAGGTTCTTGGCCTCGGTCGCAGTCTGGGCTTGCCGGTAGTCGGGAAACTCACTGAGATCCTGGCTCATAAACAGGTCGACGTGGTCCTGCACACCACGAATTCGTATTTCGAGCAATTCAAATCCCAGATTCTCGAGATCCTGCAGGCAGGACTCGACATCGTTTCCACGTCGGAAGAACTTTCCTTTCCTTGGATTGCCCACCCCGCCCCCGCGCAAGAGATCGATAAGGCGGCAAAACAATTCGGCAAGACGGTCTTGGCCACCGGAGTCAACCCGGGCTTTCTGATGGACACCCTTCCACTCAGCCTGACGGGCATCTGCCAGCGCGTCGATCATATCGAAGTCCGGCGCGAACAGAATGCCTCGAAGCGGCGCGGACCCTTCCAGGCCAAGATTGGATCGGGCATGACCGTCAATGAGTTCAATACCAAGATGGCAGAGGGCCACATGGGGCATGTGGGCCTTCCGGAATCGGTCGGCGCAATTTTCCATAGGTTCGGGAAGAAACTGGTCCGTTATGAAGCGAAGGTGGAACCGGTCGTGGCCGATCGGCTCGTGAAAACCGACCACTTCGAGGTGGCGCCGGGGCGCGTGATTGGGCTCAGGCAAACCGCCCAGGGATTTAGCGACCAGGGGGAACTGGTGAAGCTGGTCTTCGTTGCCGCTCTCGATTGGGAGTGCGATCAGGACACCGTTATCATCACGGGAAAACCGGACCTCAATGTGACGATCAAGGGTACGCACGGCGATCTCGCCACTATCGCAATTGCAGTGAACGCCGTCCCCCGCGTACATGAGGCGGCGCCGGGCTTGGTCACCATGCAGGATCTTCCCATTGTGACCATGTGGTAACCAATAAAATCGCGTTAAAGCGATTTGATCTACAATCCAGCGTCCCCGTTCAGTGTGTGACGAGGATTGTGCAAAAAATGCTCGAAATGTCCACAAAGAGGCCCGGGCACCCGCCCGGGCCTCACAGTTTGAAATTGGGAATTATTTCTCGACCACGCGCTTGATCCTCTCAAAGGCCCAATCGATCTCCTCTTTCGTGATCACCAGCGGTGGCGCGATGCGGATCACGTGCTCGTGTGTCTCCTTGCACAAGATGTGTTCCTCTTTCAGCGCCTCGCAATACGGCCTCGCATCGCCCAGCATTTCGATCGCGATCCACAGTCCCTGCCCACGCACTTCCTTCAACTGCGGGCTGTGCAATGTCTTCAGCTTTTCAAGGAAATAGCGTCCCAGCTCCGCCGAATTCTCCACCAGCTTCTCTTCGACGAGCACCCGCAACGCCACCCGCGCCACGGCGCAGCCCAGCGGATTGCCGCCGAAGGTTGAGCCATGATCGCCGGGTTTGAAGACGCCGAGGATTTCCTTCGAGCTCAGCACTGCCGAGACGGGATAGAAGCCTCCCGCTAGCGCCTTGCCTACGATCAGCACGTCTGGCCGCACTCCTTCGTGCATATAAGCGAACAGCTTGCCCGTGCGCCCCAGCCCCGACTGGATCTCGTCGCACATGAGCAGCACCTTGTTCTCGCGGCAGATCCGCTCCGCTTCCTTCAGGAATCCGCGTGGCGGGATGACGATTCCCGCCTCGCCCTGGATGGGTTCAACGAGGAAGGCTGCCGTGTTCGGCGTGATCGCGGCCCGCAGTGCTTCGGCGTTGCCGAAAGGAATGATCTTGAAGCCCGGGGTGAACGGCCCGAACCCATCGCGGTACTGCTCGTCGCTGGAAAAACTGATCACCGTCACCGTGCGCCCGTGGAAATTGTTGGCGCAGACGATGATCTCGGCCTTGTCGTCGGGCACGCCTTTGATCTTGTAAGCCCACTTGCGCGCCGTCTTGACGGCAGTTTCCACCGCCTCGGCGCCCGAGTTCATGGGCAGCGCCATGTCGAAGCCGGTCAGCTCATGCAATTCCTTGTAGAGCAACGGCAGCTGATCGTTGCGGAAAGCGCGTGAGGTGAGCGTCACCTTCTGCATCTGCTCCTGTGCCGCCTGCAGGACCCTGGGGTGGCAGTGTCCCTGGTTAACCGCCGAGTATGCCGCCAGGCAGTCCATGTAGCGTTCGCCTTCGACGTCATATACCCAAACGCCCTGCGCCCGTTCGATCACCACGTCCAGCGGATGATAGTTGTGCGCACCATAGTCATTTTCCAGCGCCACGTAATCTGTCGTGCCCATCTTCTCTTTTGCTAATGTCATTTCGATCGCCTCGAAGTGAAATCCCTGCTTTGGAATTTTTGCCTTGATTGACGCCCATCGCTTCCGGCACGCGGAGGTGCATGTGGGAAGCCGACGTCAGAAACCGAGGCTGTTCGTATCCATCGGATTTGCGCCTCAGCTATGGCAATACTTTTGCCCGCGTGCCTATTGATCGAACACCATAGCCAGCAACGCCATTCGCACGTACAGTCCGTTGGCCGCCTGCGCAAAGTACCGCGCCCGCGGATCGCTATCCACGGTCCTGTCCAGTTCCACGGTGCGCGGCAACGGGTGCAGGATGATGGCGTCCGATTTCATTTTCTGCAGTACGCGCGGGTTGATCGCGTACTTCATTCGTTGCGCATCCGCCGCGCGATCCGCTCGGATGCGCGTCTGGTACACCACGTCCACCTCTCCGATTACCTTGTCGAGTTCCGGCTCCAGCTCGTATCGCGTGTCGTGCCGGTCGAGGTACTCGAGGATATCTGGCTTCATCTGCATCTCGGGAGGCGCCACGAAATAGATCTTCACCCGCTCGAACTTCGCCAGCAGGTAGGCGAGGGAGCGCGCGGTTCGCCCGCGATCGAGCTCTCCGATGATGGCCACGCTCAGGCCGCCGAGCGGCCGCTCGCGGTGGATGGTGTAGAGGTCGAGCAGCGCCTGCGTTGGATGCTGCCCGCCGTTGCCGTCCCCGGCGTTGATCACTGGCACCGGCGACACCTCCGCCGCGCGCCGTGCCCCGTCCCGGTCGTTGTGCCGGATCACGATCACGTCCGCGTACTGCCCGATGATGCGGATCGAGTCCTCGACTTGTTCCCCGGAGATCGCCGAGGAGAATGCCTGGGCATGGTCGGTCGAAAGCACGCGACCGCCGAGCCGGTGCATCGCCGCTTCGAACGAAAACCGCGTGCGTGTCGACGGCTGGTAGAAGAGCGACGCCATGATGCGGTTGTGATAATCAAGCGTGCCGCCCCGCGCGACCACTTTTTCCATCCCGCGTGCCCGATCGAACAGCTCCATCAGCACCGGCAGCGTGAATTGCTGCGACTCCACCACGTGCCTCAATTTCATCCCGCCGGCGCTTCCGCCCATGCCTGCCGTCGCTCCCGTCCCGCCGGCCATTTCTAGCCTCCCACCTTTGCGGTTGCGCGTCCTTCAGGGTGCCCGGCCGTGGTGCCTCCAAGGATGTGCGTTCCCGCTTTGCCCGCCACTGCCTCGTTCAAGCACTCGTACGACGTGATGATCACTTCCGCACCCCCCGCCGCCAGGAAGCGCAGGGCCGATTCCACCTTCGGCCCCATGTTGCCGGGAGGGAAGTGGCCCGCCTTGAAGTACGCCGTCATCTCTTCCGCCGTTACCGATTCGATGGGGCGCTGCCCCGGCCGCTTGTAGTTGAGGTAGACGTAATCGGTATCGGTGGAGATGACGAACAGATCCACGCCCAGCTTCGAGGCCAGCAACGCCGAGGCACGATCCTTGTCGATTACCGCTTCCACACCCCGGTAGCCGCCATCGTCGCGCACCACCGGGATGCCGCCGCCGCCGACGGCAATCACCAGCACACCGTGGTTCACCAGTTCGCGGATGACCTCGAGTTCCACGATTTCCAGTGGCTCGGGAGATGGGACCACGCGCCGGTAGCCGCGTGCCGCATCTTCCACGATCTGCCAGCCGAACGCGCGCTTTCTCGCTTCGGCCTCGGCCTGGGAATAGAAAGGGCCGATCGGCTTGGTGGGATGCTGCATCGCGGGATCGTCCGGCGAGACCAGCGTCTGGGTGACAATCCCGACCACCGGCACCTTCAGCCCGGCGGCGATCAATTCGTGCTCCAGCGACTGCGCCAGCATGTAGCCGATCTCGCCCTGGCTCGACGCCCCGCAGACGTCGAGCGTTTGTCCCGGGACCTGATCGCTGGCTCGCTCCGAACGCAGCAGCTGCGCCCCGACCTGCGGTCCATTGCCGTGGGTGATGACCAGGCGCCGCCCGTCGCGGATGAGTCCCACCATCGCCGCCGCTGTGCGTCGCGCGTTCGCCATCTGTTCCGCGACGGTGCCTTTCTGGCCCGCCCGGATCAGCGAATTTCCCCCGACTGCAATCAGCGCTGTCTTCGGCATGGTCTGGGACCGGCGTGTTGCCGAGATCCTTCCTGTATCTTTCGCTTGTCCTTGCTTGTCTGCGCAGTGAGCTCTTCGGCGGCGACCGGTGGCTAGCGACCAACGGGTCTCTTGCCCGTCGTTTTCCACCGCGATTCGATGGGCACGTCCTTCATCAGTTCCAGCATGATCGCCTTCTGTGCATGCACCCGGTTCTCCGCCTCCTGGAATACAACGGAGTGCGGCCCGTCGATGACCTCGTCCGTCACCTCATCGCCGCGGTGTGCCGGCAGGCAGTGCATGAAGATGACGTCCTCTTTGGCGAGCGCCAGCAACTTGGCCTTCACCTGGTAGGGCCGGAAGATCTTCTTCCGTTTCTCCGCCTCTGCTTCCTGCCCCATGCTTGCCCAAACGTCGGTGTAAATGACGTCGGCGCCTTCGGCTGCTTCTTCGGGTTTTGCCGTCAGATGGATTTGGCCTCCGGTTTGCTCTGCCCGGGCACGCGCCCAGCGTGTTGCCTTCGGGTCGGGTTCGTACTTGGTCGGTGTGGCCACCCACACATGCGCGCCCAGTTGCGCACCGGCAAACATCAGCGAGTGGGCGACGTTGTTTCCGTCGCCCACGTATGCAATCTTTAGCCCTGCGATCTTCCCCTTCACCTCGAGGATCGTCAGGTAGTCCGCCATCGCCTGGCAAGGGTGGCTGTAGTCGGTCAGGCCGTTGATCACCGGCACGGAAGCGTGCTTCGCCATCTGCTCCACAATCTCGTGCGCGAAGGTTCGGATCATGACGCCTTGCACCATGCGTTCCAAATTCTTGGCCACGTCGTAGACCGACTCGCGTTTCCCCAGGTTGATCTCCGCCGGCGAGAGGTAGACTGGGTGTCCGCCCAGTTGCTGGATGCCCACGTCGAAGCTCACCCGAGTGCGCAGCGACGGCTTCTCGAAGATCATCGCCAGCGTCTTGCCTTCCAGCGCGTGCGCGTAGTCTGCTGGCTTGGCCTTGATCTTCTGTGCCGAGTCGAGCAGCCTCGAGATTTCCTCGGGTGGAAAGTCCCGGATCGAGAGAAAGTCCTGCGATTTCATCTCGACACCTCCGACGACGCGGCCTTGTGTGTGGCTACGAACTTGGCGATGACTTGGGCCAGTTCCTTCGCTCCCGATCCGGCCAGGTCGTAGCTCACCCGCACCGCCGGCTTGTCCATCTTGATGATCCTGCCCAGATCGACCGGTGTGGCGACCAGCACCATGTCGCAAGGCACGCGCCAGATCGTCTCTTCCAGTTCGTGCCGTTGCATGTCGCTGTAGCCCATGGCCGGCAACAGGTTGGTCAGGTGAGGGAACTTTTCAAACGTCGACCGGATCGACCCAACCGCGTACGGCCGCGGATCCACCAGCTTGGCCGCACCGAACCGCCGCGCTGCTACCACCCCCGCCCCATACGGCATTTCGCCGTGCGTCAACGTCGGGCCGTCTTCCACCACCAGCACTTCCTTGCCGCGGATGGCTTCCGGATCGGCCACAGTCACCTGGCACGCCGACTCGATTACCTGCGCCTGAGGGTTGGCCGTGCGGATGTTCTGCCGCACCGTTTCGATGTCGTGCTTCGCTGCCGTATCCACTTTGTTGATCACGATCACCTGTGCCCGCCGCAAATTCACCTCGCCGGGATAGTAGGTGATCTCGTGCCCTGCCCTGTGCGGGTCGGCCACTACGATTTCCAGGTCCGACTTGTAGAACGGCGTGTCGTTGTTGCCGCCATCCCACAGCACGACGTCGGCTTCCTTTTCCGCCTGTCGCAGGATGGCCTCGTAATCCACGCCGGCGTACACCACCGTGCCCTTCACGATGTGCGGCTCGTACTCTTCCTCTTCTTCGATCGTGCACTTGTACTTGACTTGGTCGGCCAGCGACGCGAAGCGCTGCACCGCCTGCTCGGCCAGGTCGCCATAGGGCATGGGGTGACGTACCACCACCGGCTTCAGGCCGGCCTTTCGCAGTTCCTCTGCCACGAAGCGCGACACGGGGCTCTTGCCGGAACCTGTGCGCACCGCGCATACCGAAACCACCGGCACTTTCGCCTTGATCATCGTATGCGGCGCGCCCAGCAGCCAGAAGTCGGCTCCCGCCGCCACGGCTCGCGACGCCAGGTGCATCACCGTCACGTGCGATACGTCGCTGTACGAGAAGACCGCCACGTCCACTTGTTGCTCGGTGATGATCTTCTCCAACTGACTCTCTTCGACGATCGGAATACCGTTTGGATAGCGCTCGCCCGCCAGTTCCGGCGGGTAACTACGGTTCGCAATATTGGGGATTTGCGTAGCCGTTATGGCCACCACATCAAATTCGGGGTTGTTGCGGAAGATTGTGTTGAAATTGTGGAAATCGCGGCCTGCGGCACCTAAAATCACTACTTTTCGCATGGTTTCACTCTGTCACCAGCCAGGATGTGTGATTACTGAACCTCTCTGATCTAACAGTGCGGTTCTACCACGGGCTGTTAGCTCGCACAAGGGTGATTGCGCGATTCCTCTGTTCGCAAAGCGGACCGTGTGAGTCCTCGCATACGTGTTTGCACTCGCAGAAGCACCCAGCCCAGTATGACTTTCCACCAAACGTACTCGATCAGCCGCGAACAAGTCCTAAGTTCAGTCTTGGAAAACATCTCGGGTATTCTCCAGTGTTTCTTTCGTAAAAAACTCTGCGCCTTTAGCAGTAGATACTGAAAGCTCAACCGGCCATTGCACCGAAGCGCAGTCGGGCGTATGCTCACAGGCGACCTAGAAGCCAGAATGAAAAGTCCGACCAAATCAGTCCTTATACTGATAAAAGTCAACCCTCTCGAACGGTTCGCTCTCGCATTGCTTCCAGGCCCGAGAAAGGGCGCTCGGCATGAAGGCGGTTGGAAGGAATACAGTGCCGCTGAGGTAGCAAAAAATGACTTATCTCAATTCTAAGTGCCTCGACGCTGTTTCAGCGGAATCTTTCCGCACGCAGAAACCATACCCGTGGGCGCACATGCGCGAGACGCTCACGAACGAAGGCTGGAACAAGCTCCGCGAAACGCTCCCCGATATGTCGGAATTCCAGCGCATGATTGGTGTGAAGCGGGCGTACGGTCAGGCCCCGCACAACCGCGGTATCTTGCATTATCTGGAAGGGATGGACTGCGCCCAGCCTTGGAAGGAGTTCATCGCCGAGCTTCACGGAAAGACCTACGACGTCTTCCTTCGCCGGATGTTGGGGCTGTCGCCCAGTCAAAAAATCATCCTCACGATGGAGTGGTATTACGCTTGGCAGGGCTGCTCCGTCTCGCCGCACTGCGATGCGCGACGCAAGCTTGCGACGCATATTTTCTTTTTCGCCAATGACGAAGATTGGCCGCGGGAGTGGGGAGGCGACATCCTCATTCTCGATGATGAGGGGCGCTACAAAGCCCATTCGGCGCCGAGCTTCGAAGACCTGAAGGTTGCTGCATCATTGGACTTGCGGAAGAACGGCAGCTTGCTGTTCCAGCGGACGGAGCATTCCTGGCACGGCGTCAGGCCGCTTCAATCCCCGGACCCCGGCGTCTACCGCAAGCTCTTCATCGTCACGGTGAATATTCCCACGTTTCAGGTGTGGTGGCGCGGCGTTCGCGGCAAGGATCCGGACGGTTACCGCGTCCGGGTTCGGTAAATGATCGCTTCAGCCAGGAAGCTGTTTTTGAAGCAGGGTTTTGAGGAGGAGGAATATTCATGAGCACGTCAGAAGTGGCTCGGGAAGCCGGCGTCCCGCAAGGTGGCGAAGCTCTCGTTTCCAAGAAAGCAATCAGTGCGCCCCAAGCTCTCAATGAAGCCTACTGCTACCCGCAGCCCTCGTCTTTTTCGCGCGGCATGCGCCTCGATATCCGGGGAATCGTAATCCTCTTCATCTCAGGCACTGCCAGCGTCGACGAGAACGGCTTAACGCTGCATGCCGGCGACTTCAGGGCGCAGACCTGGCGGGCTTATCGCAATATCACGGCCCTGCTTGAGGTGGAAGGCGCCACTTGGAAGGATGTCGTGCGCACGACGTGCTACCTGCGCGATATCGAGCGCGACTACGCGGCCTTCAACGAAATTCGGACACAATTCTTCGCGGAGCAAGGATTGAATCCCTTGCCTGCCTCTACCGGTATCCAGGCGATCCTTTGTCGGCCAGACCTGCTGATCGAGATGGAAGCGATTGCGATCTTCGATTCCGGCACGAAACGTTGAGATGGCAACGGCGGAGAGGACGGCTTTGCCATTCAGACCACTCGCGGGCTGATTGCCTGTCGGTGACCGCGTCGCGACGTCTTTCCCAGCTAAAAACGACTCAACTTGCGGCGGCGGGTTCGTCCAGGCTGTGGCTGGCGCTCACCAGCGCAAAGCAGATGCCTCCGGCGAACGTAATGACAGCTGCCAGATCGAGCGCCTGCTCCCATCCGAACCGGGTTGCAATGTAGGCCGTGACGATCGGCGAGAGCCAGCCTCCCAGGTTTCCGAACATGTTCATCAGGCCTGAGAGCGAGCCGGTGAACTGCTGCGTGAGATCGATGCAAGTGGCCCAAAACGTCGTCGCGGCAAACATGTTCGCGCCACTGGCGACGGCAAGCAGCAGGATGGCGCTGATGCTGCTCGGGGCGCGGCTGCCGAGCCAGAGGAAAAGCGCCGAGATAAACATCCCGAGCCAGACTGCGCTCCGTCGCCCGCGCGTCTTGCCCCAACGCCGCGAAGCGTAATCGGAGAAGATCCCGCCAAAGGGTGCCAGCAGCGCAATCGACAGGTAAGGAAGTGTGCCCCAGATCCCGCCTTGCTCGATCGTCAGCCCGCGCACCTTCACCAGGTAGATGAAAAGCCAGGTGTAATAGAAATAGATCGGATAGCCTTGGCAAAAATAGCCGATCAGCAGCCCCCAAACCGATCGGTTCCGCAGTAGTTTTCGCCATGGCGTCGGTTGCTGCGCCTGCGTTTGGAGATTTCCCTCCAGCCGTTGCGCCGCGATCAACTGGACTTCGGCTTCGTTTACGCCCGGATGCTCTTCGGGCTGGTTCCGGACGTAGAAATACCAATAGATGGAAAACGCAACGCCGATGAGGCCGGAAAAATAAAACGAGGAGCGCCAGCCCCAACGCTCCATGATCCAGGCGATCAGCGGCGGCGTCATCGCCCCGCCCAGCCCGATGCCGAGAATGCTGAAACTGGTTCCCAGGCCGCGCGTTTCCGAGCCCATCCAATTGGCAACGATTTTATTGTTTGTCGGCGAACAAGCTGCTTCACCCACGCCCACGAAGAACCTCACTACCATGAACGCGGCCACCAGCCCGATCCAGCGCACCAGCGGCAGGCTCGGCACCAGCCCGGTCAAGACGGTGAAGGCCGACCACCAGAGCACGGCAAGCGTCAGGATGCGCCGCGGCCCAAACCGGTCGGCCGCCCAGCCGCCGGGCACCTGCATCAAGGCGTAACCCAGCAGAAAAGCGCTGAAGATCCAGCCCATGGTGACCGTGCTGAAATGCATTTCCGACTCAATGGAATGCCCCGCGATGCTCAGATTTACGCGGTCGAGATAGGTGAGTCCGGTGGCGATCATCACCAGCAGCAGGATGTGCCAGCGGACACGGGTTGCCGCTACTGCCGTTCCGCCAGTATTCAAGCCCGTCTCGCCTTTTGTCACCCTCAGCGCAGTTCCTTTCCTCATTTCTCCGCCTGTAACGGCTTGCGTAACCCTACCGCGACCAAGGCGTTCCTGGCCAGTAGGAAGAGTTGCCATGGCTGATCGAGAAAAGAGGAACTTGGGACAATCTCGGGCCGGAAGGAAACTGCGAACTCAGCGGACTGTTGCATCGCGAAGGGGTCAGACGTATATTGCCGTCAGAGAGTGGGAATGCACGCGTAGATTGGCTTCCTGAAAAAGAAATAGTCGAGCCGCAAGCTGCTCGGCAGGATTCATCATTAACGCCAATTGAGCCGCGGCCAATATCCCATCGTCCACGGTCCTGGAGGAGATAGCAGTTCGCAGGGAAACGAACCCCATCCGGGGTGTGTGTCAAAGCGATTCTGATTACAGCACGGAGGCTGTCATGAAGACCTTGGTCAGGCGGTCGGGCATCGTGTTTCTCCTGGCGGTGGTGGCATCTGTGAGCTTCTCGTTGTTGCGGGCGCGTCCTATGCCCGACGAGGGCATGTGGACCTTCGACAATCCCCCGCTCAAGCAATTGAAGGCGCGCTACAACTTTGTGCCCACGCAAGCCTGGCTCGACCATGTTCGCCTTTCCAGCTTGCGGTTCAACAATGGCGGCTCCGGCTCGTTCGTGGGCCCGCACGGCCTCGTCCTGACAAACCACCACATTGCCCTTAGCGAATTGCAGAAGATTTCGACCGCCGAGCACAACTATGTGAAGAACGGCTTCTACGCCCGCACCGAGGCCCAGGAGCTGAAATGTCCCGGGCTGGAAATCAATCAGCTCATTTCCTTGGAAAACGTCACGGCGCAGGTTCATGGAGCAGTGAAACCGGGCATGAGCGACGTTGAGGCCCTGCAGGCACGCCGCGCCGAAATCGCCAGCATCGAGCGCCAAAGCCTTCAGGCCACCGGTCTCCGTTCCGACGTGGTTACGCTCTACGCCGGCGGGGAATATTGGCTCTATCGCTATAAGAAATATTCCGATATTCGTTTGGTTTTCGACCCAGGCCACCAGATCGCCTATTTCGGGGGCGACCCGGATAACTTCACCTATCCGCGCTACGACCTCGATTTTGCGCTCTTCCGCGTTTACGAGCACGGGAAGCCCGTTGACAGCAGCCACAACTATTTCCGTTGGAGCCGGCGCGGCGCCCAGAGAGGCGAACTCGTCTTTGTCTCCGGCAATCCCGGCAGGACCAACCGTCAGGACACGGTCGCCGAACTCGAGCTGCTTCGTGACCGGATTCTTCCGCTCCGCCTCGGCATGTTGGAGGGCCTGCGCAGTGTCCTCGTGCGCTATTCCGCGCAAGGTGCCGAACAGGCGCGCGAAGCCGGGGGAATGATTTTCTTCATTAGCAATTCCATCAAGTCCCTGACCGGCCAGGAAGAGGGTTTGAAAAATCCGGAGTTGATGGCGATGGAGAAGCGTCATGAAGCTGCTTTCCGCGCTCGTATCGCCGCCAATCCCGAATGGCAGAAGGAATACGGTGATTCGTGGGACCGGATCGCTCAGGCCGAAAAGGAATACGCCGCCAATTTGAAGCCGTTCGCGTTCCGTTCGCTCGGCGCCGCGCCGCTTGCTCAGCGCGCCTTGACCATCGTTCAATACGTGGCCGAAGTGAAGAAGCCCGATGCCGAGCGGCTGCCGGGCTTTCATGATGCCCAGCTTCCTTCCCTGCGATTCCAACTTCTCTCGCCAGCGCCCGTTTACCTCCAAATGGAAGAAGCGATGCTGGCGCACGCCCTGGCCCAGTCGCTCGCGGAACTCGGGCCCAACGATCCTTACGTTCGCGCCGCCCTCCAGAACCGGACGCCGCAGGTGGCCGCGCACGAGGCCCTGGCGGGCACGAAACTCGGTGACCCTTCGTTTAGAAAATCGTTACTCACCGGCGGCCAGGCTGCGGTCGATGCTTCCACGGATCCTCTGATCGTTTTCGTTCGTCGGCTTGATCCGTTCATTCGCCAGGGGCAGGCGTGGTACGACGAAAACGTCGTGAGCGTGGTGGCCAGCTACGGGCAGAAACTCGGCCAGGCTCGCTTTGCCGTCTATGGGAAGAGCGTCTATCCCGACGCGACGTTCACTCCGCGCCTCGCCTACGGAACTGTGGTCGGCTACCCGATGAACGGCACGATCGCCCCTCCGTTCACCACTTTTTACGGCCTCTACGATCGCGCTTACGGCTTTGGCCTCAAGCCGCCTTTCGATTTGCCCCAGCGCTTTCTCCAGGCGAGAAACCGGATCGACCTCTCGACCCCGCTCGATTTCGTCACCAGCTGCGACGTGGTAGGTGGCAATTCCGGCTCGCCCGTCATCGACCGCCAGGGCAAGATCGTCGGCCTGATTTTCGACGGCAATATCGAGAGCCTCGTTGGTGATTTCGCGTACGACGGCAAGGTCAATCGCTCGGTGGCTGTCGACACCACCGCCATCATCGAGGCACTTCGCGAGGTTTACAACGCCGGTCCGCTGGCCGACGAATTGGAAGGCCGGCAACCCGCTCGGGCAAACGCAAAGAAGGACTAAACCCCGGATTTCGCGTCGCGACGTTACCGCACTGCCGCGACGATGGTCACCGTCATGGCGATCACCATGCACTGGTGTAACGCCACGATGATCCCCGGATTCTTCGGCTTCAGGTTTACGGCGTGGAATAGCAGGAAGCCCACGGCGATTTGCCCGACAGCCACGTAAAAAGCCACCGGGTAGGCCGGCATGAGCCAGCCGAGCGTCGCCACGACGGAGAGCGCGGAGAGAATATGGGCCGCGACAGCCCAGTGTGCCGCCCGCTGCGGCATATAAAAAGGTCCGATCGGCTTGCCGAATCCGCGCTGCCCTGTTGTCATGCCCCCCAGAAACACGGTCAATAGCAGTGGATGGAGGGCGCCCATGATCCCCAGGTAAGACCAAAAGGGCACGCCGGGGACGACAAGGCAGCTCAGGTAACAAAGGAAAACCCCATAGGCGAGCAGGCCGTGGATCCCGTGCACAAACGACGGAATCCGGCCCGAGAGCACATGCAGGGTTCCGATGCCGAGCAGAGCGGTGATGACTACCAGCACCAGGCCGTTAATCGTTGCCGAATTCGGCGCCAGGAAGACCAGTACCACCGCGATCAGGCCCACCAAGGTCGCCACCACTCGGTGCGCCGCTTCCGGGTCTCCCTGGATCATCAGCACCAGGATGTTCCGCGTGTAGGGCCAGCGTGTCCCGAGCGAGAGGCCATAGCCAAAGCCCTCCACCAGGCTGCCGAGCAGAATCAGGATTCCGGCCAGCACCGTCTCGCTCAGATATAGCCCGCTTACCAGCGCCGCGATGCCTCCTTGCGGGGCGGTGCTGGCCCTCCAGACGCCGACCGCCACAGCGCCCACCACCAGTGCCGCAATCAACAGTCTGACCGCGCGCACCATGGGCGTCATCTCCCCTTCGACGGCCGAGGGGATCGATGCTTTTGCGGAATTTCGTGCGGAATCTGGCTTTTCAGAAACGCTGGGGCTTCCCACTTCCTTCAGACACACGCCCTTCCGACAACGGGCGCCAGCAATTGCCCCGCCTGCAAGGCACTGCCTTTCCCCGCTGCCCAAGTACCTTGGGGATCGCGCACGCGCTACGGCCTTCCGCCGAGCTTCCGGTCCGGGCCGCTACCCGACGCGTCGTGCGCTCTTCTTGCCCGGCCGCAGCGAATCTGACGCCCGAGCAACGCCCCAGCATATCATGCAGATCTCTCTGCGAGCACGAACCACGCGCCCCCTCGCCAAGGCTAAGCGCCGGCCCCGCCCGTTGCTTTTACAGCGGCGTCCGCCTCGTCGGCGCTTTCGAAGCCGTTGCGCTCGGCGCGCGTCAGCAGGCTCACCACTCCCACGATCACGAAATTCAGGCAGAGCGCAACGAATCCCGCGTTCATCCCGGCAATCGGGTCTCGGCCGCTCAGCACGAGAAACGCCACTGCGGCTACGCCGGCAACCAGCCCGCTCCAGACGGCTACCCGGTTGACGCGCTTCCAATAGAGTCCCAGGATCACGCCCGGAAAGAATTGCGTCACGCCGTCGTAGCCGAGCAGCAGGAGGCCCACCAGTGTCCTCGAGCCATGAATCGAAAAGTAGAGCGCCACGCCGGTCACCACCGCGACCATGAGTTTCGCCAGCCGCGCCACGCTGTCCTCGCTCATTGCCGGCGCGAAAAGCGGCCGAAAGAAATTCTTGGCGAAGAGCGCCGCTGCCGTCAGGATCAGCATTGCCGCTGGCACCATCGCCGTCAGTGCCCCCGCGCCGCCGATCACGCCCAGGAACCATGCGGGAAACGTCCGCCGCGCCATCGTCAGCAGTGAAAGGTCGCCGTTGTGCAGCCCGGGAACCAGCAGCAGCGCGGCGAAGCCGGCAAAAAAGACCAGTGGGAAGGTGATCGTGTAAAGCGGCATGAACACCGCATTCCGCCGCACCACGTCGCTGCTTTTGGCCGTAAACGACGCCGCAAACAGATGCGGCCACATGAACGCCCCGAGTGCGTTCAGTATCACCGTCGAAACGAACCAGCTGTGGCCCAGATTTTTCGTGCTTCCGGGCATCACCAGATGCCGCGGATGCGTCCGCACCAATTCGGCGAACATGGGACCGATCCCATGGAAATAAGCGTAAGGCACGCCGATCCCTACCGCGACCGCCGCGCCCAGCAGCAGTGCGTCTTTCAGGATGCTCATCCACGCCACCGCCCGTATCCCGCTCGCAAAGACGAACGCCGCCACCACCACTGCGGCAATCACCATCGCCGCCGTCTTATCTATCCCGCCGAAGCTCGCCACCCGCACGATGTCGCCCAGCCCGGTCAGTTGCAGGTCCACGTACGGCACCAGGAACACGATGCCCACCAGCGAAACGAACGCTGCCAGCCGCTTGCTCGTGTAGCGCTTCTCGAAAAAATCCGATTCCGTCTGCAACTTGTGCTTGCGGCCGATTTCCCAAAGTTGTGGTAGGAAAAAGAACGAAGCCACGTACGCGAGCGAAATATAGGCCAGGATGTAGAGTGCCGGCCCGCCGCGCGAATACGCCCAGCCGCTCGCCCCGAGCAGCGTGAAGGTGGTGTATCCCTCGCCCGCCATCAGCAGCCAGACGAGCACCGTGCCGAAGCCGCGCCCGGCAACCGCCCATTGTTCCAGGTCCATCTTCCGGCGCGCCCCGGCCAAAAAGCCGATCGCCGCCCCGAACCCTACCACCGCGGCCATCACGAGCAGCGCAACGGCCGAGGCGCTCATCTTGCCTCATCCTTTCTGCTGCGCGCCGCAATCGATTCCGCTCGTCGCTCCCGCTGGTAAGCGCCCCACATGCAAGCCGTCGTCAGCGGAATCCACAGGATTAGCCAGAAAAGGTTGAAGGGAAGCCCGAGAATCATCGGATGAATCCGGTCCCACAGCGGCACCGAAAAGCAGATCGCCAGAAACGGCATCGACCCCAGCAGCAACGCGCCCAGCGTCGGTTTCCGCGTTGGCCTTCCTTCGCGCTCAGCGTTCATCTTCGACGTTTCCCCCGATCAGTCGTTTTCGCCGGCCCTGAGGGGTCCGTCACTGCCCTCCGCCGGCTTGCCGCACCTCACGCGGGCAATCGGAAAGCCCACTTTGCTGTTGCTATCAGCGCACCATACACTCCTCGCGCCTGCTGTCAACCGGCAATTCCTTGATCGAAACGGCCACGAGAATTTCGGTTGCCGTCGCGAACCTTGGTTGTATCCTCGTTTGTTTTGGAGCGGCCAAATGGCGATTCCGGTTCCGGCCCGGCCACTTCCGCTTCTTCGATGAGATGCCGAAGCAGCCCAGCCTGGTGTTGGCCAGCGGGCTGGAGTGACCAGCGAGCAATCAGAGGGAATCGAGAGGCGCCGTGAGCCCAAACGTGGCTTGGGCGCCCGCCCGGTCGCCGAAGATGGCATGTACGTCAAGACCAAAGACATCGCCGGCCACGCCGTTTTCTATCTCTGCATCGCCGAGCAAGGCGGCGAAGGTGGCAGGAGCTGGAAGTCTGTCGAGTACTCGTTGTGTTTGGGCGAGACGCTCGACCTCAGCAGCAGCCGATGGCTCGAGATCCTTCGCGCTTCGGCGGAGTTTCGGCACATTCCGCTGGAAAAAGTCCTCGAGACCCTGGAGAAGTACGTCGCGGCCCGCGGCCTTTCCGCCGAAATTCTCGCCGGACTCCGGGCTGCTGTGCACGATACCCGGCAGAAGTCTCACCGGGGCCCGCGCAGCGAAAGGCGTTCGCAGGAAGATGAGCGCGCGACCGCGTTGCGCGTGCTTGGTCTGTTGCCGGGCTCCTCGGAGGAGGAGATCGAATCCGCCTTCCGGAAAGCGGCGCGCCGCCATCACCCGGACGTTGGCGGCGATCCGGCGAAATTCCGGGCCATCGTGGACGCGCGCAATTTCCTGCTCGGCCGCGATCCGCGCCTCCCGGAAACCGTGTAAGCCTCCCAAAACCAACCCGTAACTCGGCGTGATTTGTTTGGCCCCGCTGCGGAAAATCAGCCTCTCCCGCGCCGCTGCGAGATCCGAAAACCGCTTGGCTATGCCGCCCCCGATTGCTTGTTGCATCCGCTTGCCCTCGGGTCTACACTGCCGGTAACTGAATTCCGGAATCCGGGCCAACCCGCTTCCCAGAGGAGCACCACCATGGATGATCCAACCATCGTCGGTGCGGGCAAGGCCCCCCATCGCTCCCCGTCGGTCGAGCAAGCCTCGCTGCTTTGGGCCCAACTGGCGGTCACCGAGGCATGTGTGTCAGGCGCTTGCGACATCTGTCTCTGCCAGGACGCCTGCGATTTATTCGGCCAGCACTGGGAGGACTCGCATCGATTCAGCCCTCCAGCGGAGTAAAAACCAAATCAGGAGCAACACTGTGAACGATGTAGCCATCGTTGGCGCAGGGATGACCCCGTGTCGTTCCCGATGGGTGGAGAAGACGTTCTGGGAACTGGCACAAATGGCGGTCAGTGAAGCGGTTCACGACGCCGGCATCCACATCCAGGAAGTGGAGGCCGGTGTCGCCGGTATCTACAACGACATCTTCGAATTTCAGGCCATTCCCGAAAGCGGTTTCCAGGGAATCATCGGTCTTCAGAATAAGCCGCTGATGCGCGTCACCAATGGTGGCGCCACCGGCGCCTATGCCATGCTCGCGGCCTACAACATGGTCGCCAGCGGCCAGTACGATCTTATGGTCGTCGTGGGCGTCGAAAAGGCGCTCGACTGTTACGATTATCAGGCCGAAAGCAACACGCCGGCCGTCGTGCAGACCATCGGTTATTCCTGGGATCCTTGGTTTGAGCGGCCGCTCGGGGCGCACGCCTCGGAAAGCTATGCCGAAGTCATCCAGGCCTACATGGACGAGCACCCGGGCGATCTCGCCCCCACCGCCCGTGCCCGCATCGTCGAACTCCTCTGCGAGCAGGCGCAGAACAACCCTTACGCGCAGCGCCGCGGCGAGAAAGTCACCGCCGAGCAGGTGCTCCATTCCCGCTATGTCGTCTATCCCGTTCGCGTGCTGGAGACCTGCGTCTACACCGAAGGCGCCTGCGCCTTGATCTTTGCCTCCGCGAAAATGGCCGAGAAAATCAAGGAACGCAACGGCCGCGAGCCCATCTGGCTCACCGGCGTCGGCGCGGCCAACGAGCCCTACTTCGTCGGCAACGACATCACCCGCTACAAGGTGCTCCATCGCATCTATTCCGATCACGTCGCCACCAAAAAGGCTTTGCAGATGGCCGGCATTGGCATCAACGACGTCCAGGTGATCGAGTTGCACGACGCTTTCATTCCCCAGCTCATGATCACCCTCGCCGAGATGGGCGTCGTCCCGCCCGGCCGCGCCAACGATCTGGTCGAGGAGGGCATCATTCTGCCCGGCGGCAAGCTGCTGGTGAATCCTTCGGGCGGCCTCGTCTTCGGCGGCCACTTCGTCGGCGGTTCCAACATGATGTCAACCTGGAGTGCCATGCGAGAAATGAGAGCCAGGAATTTTGAGCATGGCCTTATCCACGGCACGGGCGCGTCGCTTTCGATGTATGGCGTGGCGATGGTGCTCGAGAGGAGGGCCTGAGCATGGCACAAACGAAAAAAGCAGAGGCTTCCGCAAAAGGTAAGGCCCGGCCGGTGATTCCGGCCACGATGCTCCCCATGGAGGGAATCAGCGAAGTCCACGTGCCGGAAGGAATCTATCTCCAGCGCAACGACGCGATGTTCACAGGCATGAAGCACTCGCAGGGCGAATTCTCCGATTTTTTCCGCGCCCTGCGCGACGAGGGCAAGGTGCTGGGCAATCGTTGTCCCGAGTGCCGGCACCTGATCATCCCGCCGTTCATGCTCCGCTGTCCCGCCTGCAATTTCGTCGAAATGAAACCGGAATACGTCAAGGACACCGGCGTCATGGCCGCCACTCCCGTCATCACCGTATTTGCCCCCAGCCGCTTCAAGGGCCAGGAACCGTTCGGCACCGGCCGTGTGTTTCTGGAAACCGCCGACGGGAAGCTTTCCGACACGGCGATGCTCCTTCGCGTCCGCACCACTCGCGGCACCATCCGCCCGGGGATCTATAAAAGAGGTACGCCGGTCAAGATCGCCTTCTACGATTCCCGCCAGGGCGAGATGCTCGACGTCTTCGCCGTGCCGCAAGACGAGCTGACGCCGCAGCAACTCGCCAAGAGCCCGCTCCTCGAGAGCGAGATCGAGTGGGGCCGTCTCTCGGAGATGGAATTCGGCAAGCCCTCGCCGGAGCAGCAGAAGGTCTTCAAGGAAGTCCGCCTGCATTTCCAGAAACTCGCCGAAATGATTACCCGCAGCCAGCGAGCCACCGCCAACATGGCCAACTGGCGCCGCACGGTCAACGTCCGGACCGGCGGTGGAACCTTCAGCTTCGTTGTCAATCAGGGCAAATTGCAGGTTCGGAACACGGCCGCGAAGAATCCCGATCTCGTCGTGGCCATCGAAGACCCGGCGATCCTGCTCACCTGGCTGCACGATAGCACCCAGCCCTCCGGCGACCACGTGAAGAGTCCCGCGCTGACCGACTTGGTGATCGAAGGGACTCTCGTCCTCAATAAGCCCGAACTCGAGACGATCACCCGTCTCGATCGCGTGCCGCGCTCGCTCCGCCGCGACAACGTGGTCAGCAAGTAACCGGCCGGCGTCAGCGGCGGCCAAACCCTGCCTGGCTGGCCGCCGTCTCACCAAAATAAAGGGAGGGCCGAACCCCCAGGTTCGGCCCTCCCCGTCTCACGCCCCGCTCCGGTCGTGCTGGTCGTTTCGGTCACCCGGCCCGGCCTCCACTCCCCATCGGCGCGGCACAACAAATTAAAGGTTACGGGGCACGACGCCACCGCGACCTCGATCATCTGCCTTTGCGGGTGCTCCATGCTCGGTTTGAAGCTGTGAAAAAACTATTGCAGATGAGCGCGAGTTCCGTAATCTTGCGGGATGAGCCAAGCAAATTTCTCCAGTCAATCTTTGATTCGCTACGTGAACCGGCAGC